>JAIXSO010000019.1 GCA_027484685.1 Bacteroidota bacterium | reverse complement strand
AACACAGTTGTGATTTGCTTTCAAATATTGTTCTTTTGAATACTGTAAATACTGTTTAATTATGCTCAAATAGGCCAAACTATGTTGTGATTTGCTTTCAAATATTGTTCTTTTGAATACTGTAAATACTTTTACCGTTTACACTCCGATAAAGCCACCAGTTGTGATTTGCTTTCAAATATTGTTCTTTTGAATACTGTAAATACTGCAATGGAATTTGCTTAGTCATTTCAAATTGTTGTGATTTGCTTTCAAATATTGTTCTTTTGAATACTGTAAATACTCCCAACACTACCATTGGTAATGATGTTTTAGTTGTGATTTGCTTTCAAATATTGTTCTTTTGAATACTGTAAATACTAAACTACCTAAAAGTATATCGCCCAAGGCTGTTGTGATTTGCTTTCAAATATTGTTCTTTTGAATACTGTAAATACTTCGGCCATGTATGCAGCGTGGGCCATAATGGTTGTGATTTGCTTTCAAATATTGTTCTTTTGAATACTGTAAATACTTCAAATTATTATAAAATACACGATTAAACAGTTGTGATTTGCTTTCAAATATTGTTCTTTTGAATACTGTAAATACTGCTCATTTTCAAAAAGTGGCACCCAAGTTAGTTGTGATTTGCTTTCAAATATTGTTCTTTTGAATACTGTAAATACTAATTAAGTAAAGAAGATTTTCAAGGTTACGTTGTGATTTGCTTTCAAATATTGTTCTTTTGAATACTGTAAATACTACAAACACCACATAATATTAAATCATCATCGTTGTGATTTGCTTTCAAATATTGTTCTTTTGAATACTGTAAATACTGGAATGTTACAAAGCGGCTAAGGCTATTAGTTGTGATTTGCTTTCAAATATTGTTCTTTTGAATACTGTAAATACTCTAGCCACAAATTAAAATCATTGGAATATCGTTGTGATTTGCTTTCAAATATTGTTCTTTTGAATACTGTAAATACTACACTTGGGCTTAAAGCCTTTACAGTATTGCGTTTCGAAGGATTTAACACAACAAAAAAAATGTTCGAAAAAAGTATTTGCTAAAGCTCCTTCGGGAGCTTTTTTTGTTTTTAGCAATTTGCTTTCATCCCGATAAATCGGGAGTTCTTTTGAATACTGTAAATACTAAACTTAGGCTTAAAGTCTTGCTAGTATTGGGTTTCGAAAGATTTGTCGCAACAAAAAAAATTGTTCAAAAAGTATTTACCAAAGCTCCTTCGGGAGCTTTTTTTGTTTTCACATTTTATACTATTGTTTCCTTTATTATTTCAATAATCTCAATACACTATGAATTAACAAATTTTAATTATTGGCATAGTTTATGTAAATTGCTTTTAACTAATCAATTACATACTATGATAAAACGTACTATTTATGTTGGTAATCCATTGCATTTAAAAGTAAACAATGAGCAATTGGTTTTAAATGTACCTCATGCGCAAGGAATGGATAGACTTGTTGGCAATACTGTACCTTTAGAAGATATTGGCATATTAATTTTAGACCATAACCAAGTTACCATAACACAAGCTGTATTACAAAAAACTGCTGAATACAATATAGCTTTTATAGTTTGTAACGAAAGTCACCACCCTGTTTCTATGTTATTGCATTTAGACACCAATACTTTACAAACTGAAAGGTTTAAGCACCAAATAGAAGCTAGTGTTCCTTTAAAAAAACAATTGTGGCAACAAACGGTAAAAACTAAAATTAGAAACCAAGCTTATATATTATCCAAATATGGTTTTGACAATGCCAGTATGCTGCAATGGGCTAACGATGTAAACAGTGGCGATACCATGAACCTAGAAGGGCGTGCAGCAGCTTTTTATTGGAAAAGCCTTTCTCCCTTATTGGCGCCAAATCAAAGTATATTTATTAGGGATAGAAATGGAGATTATCCCAATAATTTATTAAACTATGCCTATACCATCATTAGGGCAACAGTTGCGCGGGCTTTGGTAGCTAGTGGGTTATTGCCCACATTGGGTATTCATCATAAAAATAAGTACAATGCTTATTGCCTAGCTGATGATATTATGGAACCATACCGCGCCTTTGCCGATGATTTGGTTTTTGACTTAGTAATTAAATATCCAAACGAAACAGTTTTAAACAAAGAGGTAAAAACCAAAATACTGAGCCTACCTGCTAAAGAAATATTTATTGATAAACAGCGAAGTCCGCTAATGGTAGGGCTGCAAAAAACCACCAGTAGTTTAGTTAAATGTTTTATGGGCGATAGCAAGCGCATACTTTACCCAGAATTAATTGATACTAACAAATAAAACTTCACTATAGAATAGCAAACACTAAATCACGCATGGCGTGAATCAACCAACAACTAAAACATGGACCGCTTAAACGAATACAGAATTATGTGGGTACTAATATTTTTTGACCTCCCAACTGAAACACCAGAAGAAAGAAAAATTGCTGCAAAGTTTAGAAAAGAAATTATGCAAGATGGATTTACCATGTTTCAGTTCAGTATATATTTAAGGCATTGCCCAAGTAGAGAAAATGCCGATGTACATATAAAACGTACTAAAGAAAAGTTACCTAATAAAGGGCATATTGGTATATTGTGTGTAACAGATAAACAATTTGGATTGATGGAAATATTTTATGGTAAAAAAATCCAAGAAACCCAAACACCTTATCAGCAGTTAGAGTTGTTTTAAAAGTGAAATATTTAAGTGTCGCCTCCACGAGGCTTTAGTTAACTGTTTGCTCTTTTTTGTTACCATACTGTCGCTCCTATGGAGCTTATACCATTTTGATTTACAAAATAGGCCAATGGGTTGGGTGTAAATCTTAGATGGTATTATGCTGCAAAAAATAAATTGGACTAAATAACACATCAAAGCGGTATTAACGATGGATGGTTAAAATTTTACTTTGTTTTTTATGCAATTATCAGCATGTTTACATCTAGGTGTAAATGGTTTTTAGCATTTGGATTTATTTGAATACAAAATGCTATGATATGACCAGATAAAAAAGGTAATAACGCTAAAATGAAAATACTTTTTCAATTAATTATAATTCTAACATCCTTATCGTGTTTGGCCCAACCAACTGGTCATCAAAAAATATTTTTGGAAATAACAGACCAAGGAGACACGCTGCATTTTGAAAATAATTTCAGAAAAGGTGAATTTGGTAGTAAGCCAAATATTAGATACAAAAATTATCAACTAATTGATATAAGTAGAAATAAAACTGGATTTGCATTTTACCACGGAAATGAATTTATTCATAAAACGTTAATGACAGATGATCATCATATTCAGATTATTAGAAACGGTACTGATATTATGCAAATTGAAATATTAAATACATTCAATGTTTACTTTTTAAGCATTGCATTCCAAAAAGGAAATTTCAAAATGGTTGTAAATGATGGTAAAGAAAACCAATGGTATGTAAATACCTTGCCTTACAAATGGATAAACACCAACTCTAATGTTTACAATATAACTCCAAAAGACTGGAGCGCATTTGAAGTAACAAGCGATAAAACGGGACAAGATTATTTTATTTCAGGGCAATTTGAAAAACAACAACTTTTAGCAAAGCCGGTTATTCCAGAAGAGGACCCCAACTTTAAAAACCCAAGAAGAATAAACACGCTTAGGGTTGAAACAGCCGATTATAACTTTGATGGGCAAAAAGATTACCGAGAACATAAATTAAATAACCCTAAGCATTGGAATTACTTCATTTATAAAGATTCGATAAAAGGCTTTGTTCTGGATAGCTTTATGAGTAATTTAAACATCATAAAATTTGACTTTGAAAATAAAACATTTGAAACAAAGAAAAGTACAAAAGGAAATGATGGAAATGCACAAACAGACATTTATGAATTTGTTCTAGGAAAAGCTACGCTTGTAAGTAAAAAACCAACTATTGATGTTACTATAAAAGATTTGGAAAAAGAGGAAGAGGAAAAACGAACATCGAAAAAAAGTTACATGATTAATCCCTTCAAATTTGTTTTAGAAAAAAACACTCCCGGCATTGAAATTCCTGCAGAAAAAGGGTATTACGCCAATACAATATCGGTACATAACCAAAATGATAATAAACTGATTTATTCAATGGTAGCTATAGGCAATAAATTAAAAGAATCAGAAGTTTGTTTTGATTCGCTGCAAATATCGGATTTTAATTTTGATGGCTACCCCGATTTTAGAATATGTAATAACAGTGTGCCCGGTAAACACACCTATTATATTTATCATTCAAAAAGAAATACTTTTTTGATTGAATATACTTTAACTGAACTCAATGGATTGAAATTTGATTTCGAAAATAAAATAGCCAAAGGTAGCACTGACAGGAAAGAATTTACTGCTTATCCTTGGGATAGCCCCTATCAATATTACATGGAAACATTGCAATTTGAAGGAAATAAGTTAGAAAATTTAACTGTAACAACCACCGTTTACGGAGGTTCCACCTACCTATCTGCAAAATGTAAATACATCAATCAAAAAAGAATTTATGATAGCGATACCATTGCGCTAGCATTACAAAGGCAAAATTTGCTGATTAAAGAAGTTAGTCCATTTAAATTTGAAATGGAATTTAACCCCGAAGAGGTTAAAACGAGTGGCGAAAAAGGGTCTTATGTAAAAGACTTAAACATTTTTAAAGGCGAAAGAAACGTTGGTCATTTTACATTGCATGGCAACTATCAAAAAGAAGTTCCGCATTGGTTAGATAGTATGGAAATAGCCGATTATAATTTTGATGGTTACCCCGATATTAGAATGTACAATAGCAATATGAGCAATGGCTGTTATGTGTACTTGCTTTTCAATGCAGATAAAGACGTGCAACAGTTTTACCAAGAAACTTTGTTTTCATCAGCCATTGAAACCGAATTTATTCCCAATCAAAAAATATGGAAAGGTAAAATTGTGGAGTCCAATTTAACCAGATACTTGTTTTTAAAAAACGACACTTTAACCATTACCATTCAAGATAAAGACCTGACTAAGCCGCCATTTATTGAAGAGAGTATTTATAAAAATGGAAACAGAAACGGAATTCGCTCTGCCTACAATACCTTAGAGCCCATTGTAAAAAAGGAATATGGCGATTATAATTTTGATGGACATGAAGACTTTAGACAACAAAGCAAGAAAAGTCCTTCAGGATGGGATGTGTTTATTTACAATCCTAAAAAAGAAGCATTTGAAAAAGATACTTTATTGAGTAATTTTGAGGTATTTAATTACAACAAACAAGAAAAAAAGTTGGATGGATATTTCCGGATTAGAGCAGACGAAATTACATGGCAAACCAAATATTACCAATGGAGTTTTGCAGAACAGAAAATGGTATTGTATCAAGAACAAGTTTGTTACTCAAGGTTTCCAGGAGGAGAAAGCAAACGATGTGTAGTTAGTAAACTGGTAAATGGTAAATGGATAGATTTTGAAGAATTTGGAGCAGAATAATATGAAAAACACACTAATATTAATATCCTTTTTATTTTGGGCAAATATTGCTTTAGCAAACCTAAAATATCACCCTGTTAGCTTTGTGCTGAGCACAGATAAAGAAAGCTATTACGAAGGTGAGAAAATTACTTTTTTTATTACCATTACTAATAATGATAAGGAAAAAACCTATCCTGTATTAATACCTCATACCCAAAACGTTGGGCAAAAACTGTTTTACTTAAATGCTTATGATAAAGCAAATAATACCATGTTGTTGAGATATACAGAAGAAAGAATGCTGAAGATGATGGTGCACGATACAGGTTCTGTAAAAATAAAATACTTAAAACCACTGGAACAATTTGTAGTGCCAATTTACCTCAATGATTTTGAAAATTACTACAGCTATCAAACTCAAAATGCTTCCCATCACAGTTTTGGAGTTCCGCTATTTGCTGGTATTTACAAAATAAATGTAACTTATAACCCTAACGGTATAGCTTTAGGTGATAGTATTTATAATTACTACAACGATTTCGATAAAAACATGCCAAATAATGCTAAACAATTAATTCCTCATAATGGTCAAATTTCCCAAATGATTAACTTAAAAATCAAGAGAAGTGCTGATACCATTGTTTACATTGAAGGTAAAAAGTATTTTATAAAAACAGATGGCTATAGGTATTTTTATTTATCGCAAAACCTACCTCAGATTACTACCGACACAAGCTGCCATCACATAACAGATTTACCGCCTGATAGTTGTTCCATCAAGAACGAATATTTCTATAGTCATTTTAACGACTTGTTTGCCGAATACATTGCTAGGTTTGATGACCACGACATCAGAGAATACCGTAAATTTTCCGATTGGTGTCCAAGTTATTTGTACACCGAACGATACAATGAATTGAAACAAAAAACGCATTATGAATTGCAATTACCCGACAAAAGATTTTATAGTATTTCTTACAATCAACCAAGTGGAACAACACATCAGGAAACTTACTGTTCTACAAATGGTACACTTTGTAATGTAACAACCTATGTTTATAACAAAAAAGGTGAATTAGTAAGAAAGGAAGTTTCGGAAACAGAACCATGTAGTGAAGTAGAAATTGATGGAAAGAAAAGGAGTGCAACACGTGTGGTTTTGGAAGGTAAATAAAAAGAACCGCTGGTTATAATATGATATTTACAATTGGCAAGATTTTGGGTTTTAAAGATAGTTTTTGTTAAAAATGAGCATTATTTAAAATCTTTTGTATCACGTTTGCATGAGAGCGAAATTAATACTTTAATAAAAAAATCAGGTTTGAGAAGTAACTAATACAATAATAGTAATAATTTGAAATAAGATTAATGGGACAATATTTAAATTTATTTGTTGCTGATGATAGCATAAACAGCCCCTATCTTTATAGAAGTTTTAAAGATGAAATTATTTTTGGGCGGTATATAAATTTTAGTGATTTTCTTACCCAAGATGAAGTAAATATTATAACACCGAATACAAGTGGTGAAATAGTGCTTGGCAAAAAGCGTGATGCAACCATGTTAGAAAAGGCAAAATTGCCAATAGTATTGTATAAAGCGCTGAATGGTAAAATTACATTAGAAGAAATAAATAAAATGAGGGATAAATTGGTAATCAGAAGTCAAGAAATAAAAGACAGAGAAAGAGAGCCTGAGCGTTTGAAAAATGCACTTATGCAGGTTGAAAAATATTTAAATGATAAATGTACTGAATTGCCTTTAGTTCATTATGCATATGCTGATTCAGGGCTGAAATATGAAATAGGCTACACAAAAATTAATGGCATTAAAGCTCATCTAGAGGGTGATTTATTTTATTATGAGAATTATGAGAAAGTCAGAAATAAAATTAATGTAAAAAGTTATTTTAAAGATTATGGCAAGGTTGACTTTTTTGTAGAAGTAAAACCCGAAATAGAAATTGCAGGTAAACGTTATTTTACCAAATCAATAACCAAAGCCGAGCATTTCAAAGATGAATTTGCAGCATGTTATAGCTTTCTTGACCTAGCTATTAAAGCCGGAAAAAGAGTTTTATGGGAATTTGGATAGAGAGATAAATAATTTCATATTACCAACACTTAAACTTTACTTACTATAACTAAACCCAAAAACACACAATGACCGAAGAAGAAATATTAAATACGCTTGATAATTCAAATGATGGATATTATTGTTCGTTTGTAGTACTTGACCATGGTTATTCTTATCTAATTGATTCTAGGATAAATGTATTTTGTGATAATGATAACCGTTGGGCAATTGCCATTGAAAGACTTGGCTATAATCCAAGAGCAGGAGCAATAATGCTTGATATTAATTATTATGGAAATTGTTTAACAAACTTAGAATTTTATAACCAACGACCAACAAACAATTACAGTGTATACCCAATTGATTTTGATAGCTTTGATGAAATTATTGATGGTGAAAGTTTAATACCGAATGCTAAATTTTGGATAGTTAGAGGTCAGCAAGTTGCTATAAGTAATAATAAACAAGATTATACTGATGCTGGTATTGAACTAGTAGAGTATGAGCCTAACGCAATTAGAGTAGAAGAGGTGGGAAGGTTAATGGTATTACAGAATAGTGATTTGTTTAGAGCTACCGACAAGGAACTGTATAAATCGATTCCAACTGATTTGAAAAAAATACTGGTTATTGATGAGTGGTTTCATAAAGACTTTCAATTGCAAATTTCGCCTACAATGACAGATGAACACCTAAAGCAGACTTATGAGTTTAATAAAAACTTGACTGGACTAAATGGAATTACTTTTGAAAGTTTTGCTCAAACATTTAGGCAACAAGAAATTTTGAATAACAGTTTTAACAAAGAAATTTGGGAAAATAACAGACCAAGTTCATATGAAACCTGGCAGTTAATAGCTAAGGTTATTGTATCAAATAACCCCAATTATTACAAGCCAACTTTGAAACCGAACACACACTGGGCTTACTGGCCCGAGTCTGGCAATATGTAAATGGAGTAAAGTATAAAAAAATGAAACCTAAATTTCCAATTATAACAATCTATAAATTGCAAGGACTTGAAATAATCAATGATGATATTGCACTTCGTAATGTATCAACTCTTTCATTTTTAAGTCAAAGTAAAGCCGAATATAAAATTTATGACTCCAATGGAAAAATATGGACTTTAGAATTTATAAATAACCATATCAAAACCAACTTTATAACGCGCTTTTTAGCTAATACTTTTTATAATCCAATTGTTAAAGTTGACTTGGAATGGGAAGAAAAAGGAGTTTATAACTTAAATAAGCTTAAAAATGATATTTACATATGTATTGATAAAGATGATGATATTTTAACCCAATATGAAGAAGCAAGTGTTATAAAAAATGCCATAAGTAATAGCAATACTTTCGATGATATTCTCTTTACACTTAATAAATATATTTTTGATGTAAATGAAGAAGAACTTTGGAAGGAACAGGAGAAAGTTTAGTTAGGCCTTTGGTTTATAATATATTTATATACCATTGGCGCGTTTATTATTAAAACAATAAAACAAAATAATACAAATGATTACACTGATAAGAACCAATTCAAATAATAATGATTTTCAAAGTTTGGTATTGGAATTAGATAAAGATTTAGCTATACGTAATGGCGATACCAACGATTTTTTTGCTCAGTTTAATAAAATAGATCTTATTAATAATGTAGTGGTGGCTTATAATAATAACGAGGCTGTAGGATGCGGTGCCATGAAAGTTTTTGATAACCAAACCATGGAAATAAAAAGAATGTTTGTGCCAAAACACCAACGAGGAAAAGGTATAGCGGCATTAGTTCTGCAAAATTTAGAACTTTGTGTTAAAGAGTTGGGTTTTAAAAAATGCATTTTAGAAACGGGCGATAAAATGCCTGAAGCCATTGGTTTATATAAAAAATGCCATTTTAAAGTTATTCCAAACTATGGTCAATATAAAAATGTAAGTAGCAGTATTTGCTTTGAAAAGATGTTGTAATTTAGAAAATACAGCTAAAGATTATTTAAAATTCTTAAATTCCATTGCCACGCCCTTTAGGGCGTGGAATGATTATAAAATACAACTTGGCTTTAGCCAAAACTTATCCAGCCATTTGTTTCAATCAAGAAGAGTTTGGCTAGAGTTGTTTGTTTGTAATCTCTATCCCACGACCTAAAGGTCGTGGCAATTAATTGTGGTAATTGAATTGGGCGATTCGATCAATCGCAGCAATTAGTGCTTTCTGCAAGGTTTAAAAATGTTGATTTTAAGATAGTTTGTTAGTTGTGTAACAAAAGTAACTGTATGCTAAAATAAGCATCCACACCTTCGCGCCACAATAAACATCAAACTTTTAGCTAGTCATCTAGCAATCAATATGAAAAAAAAATATGTATTAACCTTAGTTAGTATGGCTGTTTTATACTCCAATGTATTTGGACAAGACACCTTACTCATTTCCAAAAATCAGCTACTTACTCAAGTAGCGCAAAAAAACCTTCAAATAAAAATTGCTGATAACAACTATCAATCGGCCAAAGCTGATTACCAGCAATCCAATTCACTTTTTTTACCAAACATCAATGTTTCGCACACGGGCATTACTACTACTAATCCTTTAATGGCATTTGGTTCAAAGCTAAATCAAGCCATTTTAACTCCAGCAGATTTTAATCCTACCTTATTAAACAACCCTGAAAGAACCCAAAATTTTGCTACATTAATTGAAGTTCAGCAGCCTTTAATTAATATAGATGGAATTTATGGTAGGCAGGCTGCTAAAAGTAAAATGCAAGCTTATCAACTTCAAACGGAGCGTACTAAAGAATATTTGGTATTAGAGGTCACTAAAGCATACATGCAGCTACAATTGGCTTATAAAGCTTTAAAAGTATTTGAAAATGCCAGTGCTACGGGTAAAGCCAATTTGAAATTAGTTGAAAACTATTACAAGCAAGGCTTATTACAAAAAACCGATTTGCTGAATGTACAGGTAAGTGTTAATGAAATTGAAAATCAATGGCAATATGCCAAAAGCAATGTTCAAAACGCATCGGATTACCTAGCATTTTTACTGAACGAGGATACCAAAGGTAAAACTTATAAACCTACCGAAGCATTAGAAACAAATATAATAATAGAACCAGCAAACGCTTTTGTATTAGCTAATAGAAAAGATATAAAGGCAGCTGAAAAATCGACCGAGGCTTATAGTAAAATGGTTACCCTAAGCAAAATGAGTTTTTTGCCGAGGTTAAATGCTTTTGGCAATTATCAAATGTATGATAAAACCATTTTTGGAACATCGGCAACGGGTTATTTGCTTGGTGCTCAACTATCGTGGAATGTATTTGATGGTTATAAATCTATAGCTAAAGTAAGTAAAGCTAAAGCCGATTTTGAAAAAGCATCAACCGAAGTTGACTTATATAAAAAACAAAGTGAGTTAGAGTTAAATAAAACCAATCTCCAATTAAAAGATGCTGAAAATAAAGTGTTTTTATCTCAATTGGCCTTTGAGCAATCGCAAGAAGTATATAGAATTAGGCAAAATAGATTTAACCAAGGGCTAGAAAAAACTACCGATTTACTGCAAGCCGAAACCCAATTGCTGCAAAAGGAATTGACTCATTTACAGGCCATTTTTGAATACAATTTTACCAAACAATTCCAACAGTTTTTAACAAAATAAAGTATTGAATAATCAATTTAAATTTAGAAATAATAAAATGAAAAATATAAATAAAGTAGTATTTGTTTTAGTAGCCTTATTAGGCATGAGTGCTTGCAGCAACGATAAAAAAGTAATTGAAAATAATGAAGCTGCTATAGTAGTTAAAACTAGCACCTCCGCTAATAATAATAGTGGAAAAGCTATAGCCGCAAGCGGAAAAATAGAAGCCGAAAATAGTGCAAACATAAGCACCCGAATGATGGGTTATGTTACCAAATTGAATGTAAAAGTTGGACAAAAGGTAAGTGCAGGTCAACAATTAGTAACTATAAATAATACTGACTTACAAGCTAAAAAAGCCCAAGTAGAAGCAGCCATTCAACAAGCCACTGCGGGTTATAACAATGCTAAAAAAGATTATGAGCGTTTTGTAGCTTTATTTAACCAACAAAGTGCATCGCAAAAGGAATTAGATGATATGACCACAAGGTATGAAATGGCAAAAGCAGGTCTTGAGGCTGCCAAACAAATGCGTAATGAGGTTATGGCTCAGTTTAATTATACGTCTATTTCAGCTCCTTTTGCTGGGGTAATTACTAACACTTTTGTTAAAGAAGGCGATATGGCAAATCCCGGAATGCCTTTGGTAAGTTTGGAAGGCGAGGCTCATTTACAAGTTACAGCCATGGTTTCTGAAACCGATATTACCAATATTGAAAATGGAATGTCTGTTTCTGTTTTGGTTAAATCAATTAATCAAACGGTATTGGGTAAAGTGGTAGAAGTAAGTGCTTCGGCTAAAAATACTGGTGGACAATATTTGGTAAAAATTGGATTGGTAAATCCAAGCAATAAAGTTTTATCGGGCATGTTTGTAAATGTATTATTTAAAACCACTGCAAAAACTGAAAGTAACGAGCTAATAAACAAAATTTTAGTCCCTTTAAGTGCATTGGTAAAACAAGGACAGTTAACAGGTATTTATACAATCGGTAATGATGGAATAGCCATTTTAAGATGGGTTAGAACAGGTAAGATTTACGATAATCAGGTAGAAATATTGTCGGGTTTGGCAGCTAATGAACAATACATTATTTCAAGCGAAGGTAAATTATACAATGGTGCTAAAGTTAGTGTGAAATAAATTACATCAATAAGTTCAAAAATAAGATAATCAAAAAATAAAATGCAAGAAGGTATTTCAGGTAAAATTGCCCATTTTTTTATCAATTCAAAGTTAACTATTTTGTTAATGGTTGGGTTGATGGTAATAGGCATATATAGTTCGTTTTTAATTCCGCGCGAAGAAGAACCGCAAATTAATGTTCCAATGGCCGATGTAATGGTAGGTTATCCAGGAGCAAATCCAACTGAGGTTGAAAACAGAGTAGTTAAACCATTAGAAAAAGTTATTTCGAATATAAAAGGTGTGGAACATGTACACAGTATGGCTATGAATGGTCAAGCCATGCTAATTGTTCAGTTTTATGTTGGTCAAGATGTGGAGCGTTCGTATGTAAAATTATATGATGAATTAGCAAAACACGAAAACATGTTTCAAGCTGGAATTTATAAGCCAGTTGTTAAAACCCGCTCTATTGACGATGTGCCTATGCTAGGGTTAACACTTTGGAGTGAAAAATTAAACGATTTTGAAATAAAACAAATAGCCGAGGAAGTAACCTCAGAAATTGAAAAAATAAAAGATGTAGCCATTACAAAAGAAATTGGAGGACGAAGCCGCCAACTAAAAGTAATATTAGACAAAGATAAATTAGCTGAAAATGGTATAGATGCCTTAAGTATTATGCAAATGATACAAGCTAATAATGGCAGTTCTCAGTCGGGTAGTATAGTAAATAACGATAAAGAATATTTGATAACTACAGGTAAATTTTTAAAAACAGTTGAAGATATTGAAAATTTAGTAGTGGGTGTTAATGCAAATTTACCTATTTATTTAAAACAAGTTGCTACCATTGAAGATGGGCCGGCTACCAATAGCAGCTATGTTTCGTTTGGATATGGAAAAGCTAACGAAAAGTTTAAAACGGCTAACTCTGAATATCCTGCAGTAACTATTTCTATTGGTAAGGTTAAAGGTGCTGACGCAATGAAAATTTCTGAAAAAATTTTAGAAAAGGTAGCACATTTAAAGAAAACAATTATTACCAATGATGTACATGTAGAAGTTACGCGTAATTATGGTGAAACTGCTTCGGATAAAGTAGGGGAGTTATTACTACATTTAGGAATAGCCATAATTGCGGTAACGTTTTTAGTGATATTAGCCATGGGTTGGCGAGGTGGTTTAGTGGTTTTCTTTTCGGTGCCATTAACTTTTGCTTTAACATTATTTGCTTATTATTTATTAGGTTATACCTTAAATAGAATTACACTTTTTGCTTTGGTATTTGTGGTTGGAATTGTGGTTGATGATAGTATTATAATAGCCGAAAATATGCATCGACATTTTAAAATGAAACGATTGCCATTTAAACAAGCAGCTATTTATGCCATTAATGAAGTAGGTAATCCTACCATTTTGGCCACATTTACAGTAATAGCGGCTATTTTACCTATGGCTTTTGTTTCAGGAATGATGGGTCCATATATGAGCCCAATGCCTATTGGCGCATCTATAGCTATGTTGCTTTCGCTTTTTGTGGCACTAACGGTAACGCCATATTTAGGTTATCATTTATTACAAGAAAAAGAAGAACAAAAACACAAAGAAGAGCAAGGCTTAGAAACCAATTGGATATATAAGGTTTACAATAAACTAGAAAGACCATTGCTTGAAAGCAGCAAAAAAAGAAGACTGTTAGTAGGCGGAACTGTAGTACTTCTAATTGGTTCTGTATTGATGTTTTTCAACAAATCGGTAGTGGTTAAAATGTTGCCTTTCGATAATAAAAATGAGTTTCAAGTGGTAATTGATATGCCCGAAGGAACCACTTTAGAAAGAACTGCTGCTGTAACCAAAGAAATAGCTCAATACCTTTCAACTGTTCCAGAAGTAGTTAATTATCAAAATTATATAGGAGCTTCAGCACCAATTACCTTTAATGGTTTGGTTCGTCATTACGATTTACGTGGTGGAAGTAATATGGCCGATATTCAGGTAAATTTATTACATAAAGAAGAACGCGATTTACAAAGCCATCATATAGCCAAAGAGGTGAGGCCAATGATTCAAAAAATAGCCAAAAAATATGGTGCTAATGTGAAAATTATTGAAGTTCCGCCCGGTCCACCGGTTCTTTCAACTTTAGTTGCCGAAATTTATGGTCCTGATTATAAAGAGCAAATTAAAGTAGCTAATCAAGTAAAAACCATTTTAGAAACCACTAGCGATATAGTAGATGTAGATTGGATGACAGAAGATAATCAAACAGAATATAAGCTAGAAATTGATAAAGAAAAAGCCATGTTAAATGGAATTGCTCCGCAGCAAGTAGTTGGAAACTTAACTTATCTTTTAAAAGAATATCCTATTTCTAATTTATATGATGAAAACTCAAATAACAGTGTTGGTATTGTTTTATCGCTTGAGGATAAAGATAAAACAAGTTTACAAGACATTGGAAATATAAAAATAAAAGGAAGTAGGGGTAATGTAGTTCCTATAAGCGATTTAGTGAAAATTGTTAATGATTCGCTTCAAAAAACCATTTACCGAAAAGACCAAAAACGTGTGGTTTATGTAACAGCCGATATGGCTGGAGCTTTAGAAAGTCCGGTATATGCCATATTAGGAATGAACGAAAAATTACAAAAAATGCAATTGCCAAAAGGCTATAAAGTAAATGAACTTTATATGGAACAACCAACAGATGAAAGCGATTTTACAGTAAAGTGGGATGGTGAATGGCAAATTACTTTAGAAGTATTTAGAGATTTAGGAGCTGCATTTTTAATAGTTATAGTAATTATATACATGCTAATAGTTGGTTGGTTTCAAAATTTTAAAACTCCAATGGTAATGATGATGGCAATTCCGCTTTCATTAATTGGAATTGTATTTGGACATTGGGCTTTGGGCGCATTTTTTACAGCTACTTCATTTATTGGAATGATTGCTTTAGCCGGAGTAATGGTTCGAAACTCCGTTTTACTAATTGATTTTATTGAAATTAGGTTACACGAAGGAGTGGCTTTAAAGCAAGCCATTATTGAAGCAGGTGCAGTCAGAACAACACCAATTTTATTAACAACGGGAGCGGTAGTTATTGGCGCATCTATAATTTTATTCGATCCTATTTTTCAAGGTTTAGCCATTTCCTTGGTTTTTGGAGCCATTGTTTCAACCATTTTAACTCTTTTGGTAGTACCAATTATTTATTATGTAACCGAAAGAAAAAAATGGGAAAAACCAACAATTGAAAGTAATAACAAACCAAGCAACTAAACACTATGAAACTATTAATTATAACTTCGGTAGCCGAGTTTGGTATAGAAGTAAAACAAATTTTAAAGCAAGCACAAGTAAAAACATATTCTTACAGCAATGTAGTTGGCTATAGAAACGCTATGCAAGATGCTTTAGCTACTAATTGGTTTGGAACTGAAATGAATGAAAACGAGTCAATACTATTTTATGCATTTGTTCCAACTGAAAATGTAGAATCTGTTTGCGATGCCGTAAATGTTTTTAATAACCAACAAGAAACCCTTTCGCATATACATGTTGCGGTTCTTAACATTGAAAAATTTAACTAAATACTAAGAAAATGAAAAGCAAAATAATAACAGCAATAGCAGGTAGCTTTATAATAATAAGTGTATTACTTTCAATTTTTGTTAATCAAAATTGGTTGTGGTTTACCTTATTTGTTGGGGCTAACTTGCTTCAATCATCTATAACCAAATGGTGTTTAATGGATGATATATTGACTAAATTAAAAGTTAAAAACTAAAACTAAAAAGCCTTTATTACAAGTAGTAATGAAGGCTTTTTTATGTTTAATAGAACTTTTAAACTAAACCTTTTTCGGCTTTTTGTTCTTGTTCATACACATGGTCAATCATTAGGTTAGCTCTATCATCGGCAGCTGCTGTGGCTAATTGATCGCAACGTTCATTACCAGGATGTCCAGCATGGCCTTTTACCCAATGCATTTTTACTTGGTGTTGGGCATAAATTTTTAAAAATTCATTCCATAAATCACCATTTTTTTTACCGGCAAAGTTTTTTTGTTTCCATCCAAAAACCCATTTTTTTTCAATGGCATCGCAAACATATTTACTGTCGGTATAAATATTAACTTGTGTATTAGGTTTTTTTAGCTGTTGCAATGCTACAATAACCGCCAATAACTCCATTCGGTTATTAGTAGTTAATCGGTAGCCGGCTGAAAGTTCTTTTCTAAATTGTCCGCTGGTTAATACTATTCCATAACCACCATTTCCGGGGTTTCCTCTTGCCGAACCATCGGTATATATATTTACAATCATTTATAATACTAATTTATTTATTGCTTCTTGGTTTAATCGGTAAACTGTCCATTCTTTCATGGGTGTAGCACCCAAGCTTTCATAAAAATCTATGGCAGGTTTATTCCAGTTCAATACACTCCATTCTACTCTTCCGCAGTTGCGCTCATGCGCTATTTTTACAAGATTTAACAATAGTTTTTTACCATAACCTTTTCCTCTGTATTTTTCTTTAACAAATAAATCTTCTAAGTAAATACCGGGTTTGCTTACAAAGGTACTGTAGTTATGAAAAAATAAAGCAAAGCCAATTGGAACATGGTTTTCAAAACCAATCAAACATTCGGCAAAAGCTTTTTCTTCGAATAAATATTTTACAATACTTTCTTCGGTCGCTTCTACTTGGTCCGATAATTTTTCGTATTCGGCTATATCTTTTATTAATTCTAAAATGATTCCTGCATCATTTTTGGTAGCAGGTTTTATTTCAAAAATATCAGTCATTATTTTTAGCTATTTTATAAGTTAAAGTGTATGCTTTTTTTACCACTAAATTAGAGTTACGAGCGATATAACTAAATTTAATTTTTACTTTCCATGTAGTTCTGTTAACTTTAGTGCCTATAAATGTTCCGTTTTTTATTTTATAAGTTCCAGCATCGCGGCAAAAACAACTTTGAGTATATAATATAGGTATATTTTTTAAGTTAGATGATTTAAAGTAAAACCTTTTTACTTTTGGGTTAATGGTAAAAATTAACCTTTCTACTATTTCATCATCGGCTATTTGTAGGTATTCTTTGCTCCTAAACTCATATTCAAATAATAGTTTATTACCAGCTTTTAATTCATAATCAGGATTAATGCTATCATTTGAGTTAAATTGAATGGCTTTTTGGGTAAATATTTTGGCTGATTTTTTTTCAGGCGTAAAAGCATTCATTAACGAATCTTCGTTGTTTTGCGAAAAGCCAATAACATTAAATACCAAAATAAAGGCAATGGTTGAAAATAGTTTCATGTTTTTATTTATTTTGGAGCAATAATAATCAATACAATTATTGTTTAAACATTTTGAGCATAATATTGTAGAAATAAAACAAACCTATTTTATGAGAAAGCAAGAACGATTTGAGCAAATTATAAACTATTTTAAAACTAATCAGCCAATTGCAGAAACTGAACTACATTATGAAAATCCTTTTCAACTTTTAATAGCAGTTATACTTTCCGCCCAATGCACCGATAAACGTATAAATATGATTACACCAGCATTGTTTAAAGCTTTTCCAACGCCACAAAAATTAGCCGAAGCTGAGTTTGATGAAGTTTTTCATTATGTAAAATCAGTTAGTTACCCAAGTAATAAAAGCAAACACTTAATTGGAATGGCGCAAATGTTGGTAAATGATTTTAACGGAAAAGTGCCAGAAACAACAGAAACTCTTACAAAACTGCCGGGAGTAGGCCGTAAAACCGCTAATGTAATTACTTCAGTGGTTTATAACCAACCAAGCATGGCTGTTGATACACACGTTTTTAGAGTGAGTAATCGCCTCGGTTTAACTACCAATTCAAAAACACCACTTCAAACAGAAAAAGAATTAATTAAATATATACCAGAAGAATTTGTGGCTGTGGCTCACCATTGGTTAATTTTGCATGGAAGATACACTTGCACTGCAAGATCGCCAAAATGTGATGAGTGTAAACTGACTCAGTTTTGCAAATCGTATCCTAAGTGGCAAAAAGGGCAAGTTGTATAATCATTTAGCTATTTATTAATAAAATAGTTTAATTTGTAGCATTATTATTAAATTGCGACAATTACCATTAGGTTATTTATGAAAAAAATAATTTTTATTCTACTAAGTACACTAGTTTTTCAAAATGCTTTTGCACAAAAGCAATTAACAGAACCTCAATTTATTCTGCCCGGCCATAATAACGATTTAAATGCATTGGCTTTTTCATTAAAGTTCAATGTTTTGGCATCGGCAGGTTGGGATAATTCAATAAATATTTACAGTGGCGATACCACTTTTAAGTTAATAAAAACCATTCCAAATGCACACAGAGCGCAAATAAATGCTTTAAAATTTAATAAGCAAGGTAACTTATTGGTTAGTGCTTCAAACGATTTTGTGGTAAATGTGTACGATAGTACATTTAAGAAAACCAAAATGTTAGTAGCGGCTGATGGTCATACTTCAAACATCAATGCAGTAATATTTGATAACAGTGGTAAAGTTGTTTTTAGTGGCGATGATGCAGGCCGTATTATTATTTGGAGTTTAGAAACACAAAAAAAATTAAGAGAATTAAATAATGGTTTGGCTATTAATGCCATTGCTATGAGCAACGACCCTAGAACACTTTTTGTAGCTGGTCAAGAACCTTTTGTAAAGGTAATAAATGCTGCAAATGGACAAACTCAACGCACATTTGTGGGTCATACTGATGCTATTAATGCATTAGAAATTAGCCCTAACCAGATGTATTTATTAACTGGTAGTAATGACAAAAGCGCTAGAATTTGGGATTTAAAGACTGGTAAAGAGTTGCGTAAATTAGCCGTTGATTGCTGGAAAGTTACAGCAGTGGCTTTTAGTTTCGATAGCAAATACTGTGCAACTGGTTGTAATGATGGAAGCATAAAAATTTGGGAAGTGGAAACCGGAAAATTAATTGAAAGCATTACTCCACAAGGATTTAACACACGCGATTTAGTATTTTTTAAACGTTATCGCCAAATAGCTGCCGCGCCTATGCTTAAAGGAAGTTCAAACTATGGTGTTCGAATTTACCCTACCGATTTGGTTGACCCAATCACTGTAAGTGAAAATAAAGCCAGCGCGTTACTAGTCAATAAATTTCAAAATTCTATTGATAGTGTAATGAAAATTAGAACTTTAACTAAACAAGATAGCATAAAATATCAATTAATGAAATCCAAGGTAGATATAAAAGCTATTGAGGTAAAAAATAAAGTAGATTCAGTTAGAATTTACAAAACGCCTTCATTAAAAAAATAATTGAGTTTAAATTACAAGTTTTATGTTAATCAATCTTTCTGAAAACAACTCCATTGTACAACATTTTTTAGCTCAAATCAGAGATAAAGAAGTACAAAAAGATGCGCTTAGGTTCAGAAAAAATTTATTTAGAATAGCTCAAATACTGGCTTACGAAGTAAGTAAGCAATTAAACTATGAAACCAAAACTGTTACAACTCCATTAGCAGACACCGAGGTAAATGTAATTAATAATCAACCTGTGGTTTGCAGTATTTTACGCGCTGGATTGATTATGCACGAAGGTTTTTTAGATTTTTTTGATCAATCAGACTCGGCTTTCGTTTCGGCATACAGAAAACACAGTGCTCCTGGTGAATTTGAAATTGTAGTTGAATACATGGCTTCGCCTAATTTAAAAGATAAAACAGTAATACTGATAGATCCAATGTTAGCTACAGGCAGAAGTATGTATTTGGCTTATCAGGCCATTTGTAAACATGGGGTTCCTGCTAAGGTTATTATTGCAAGTCTTATAGCAAGTGAGCAAGGTTTGGTTTATGTAAACCGTTTTATGCCTAAAGCTAGCATTATTACAGCAGCTATTGATAAAGATTTAAATGAAAACAGTTATATAGTTCCTGGTTTGGGCGATGCAGGCGATTTAGCATATGGAATAAAACTATAACTATTCACCATTTTTATTGTTTTTAGAAAGGTAAATTTTACAATTAACATAAATATTATTCACAAAATTGATACAAAAGGTGTTAAAAGCAATAGTGCTGAAAATCAAATTATTGTAACTAAAATATTAAAAAAACACAATATAATAAAAACAAAAATCAACCGCAAAACGAGCTGTAGTAATTACTGAAATAGATAAAAATTTATTTTTTTAATAAAAACTGCTTTATTTGCACCCACATCTAAAAATTTAAACAATACAAAAATGTCAGAAATTAAAGGAAAAGTAAAAACCATCATCATGGACAAACTTGGTGTTGAAGAAGCTGAGATTACAGACGAAGCAAGTTTTACAAACGATTTAGGCGCAGATTCATTAGATACTGTAGAGCTTATTATGGAATTTGAAAAAGAATTTAATATTGCAATTCCTGATGATCAAGCTGAAAAAATTGGTACAGTTGGGCAAGCTGTTAGTTACATTGAACAAAATGTAAAACCATAATCAGTTAATTTTACAAAAAAATTAAAACAAACATCTCCCAAAACTAATCTTACATGCATAAACGCAGAGTAGTAATTACTGGCCTTGGGGCTATAACTCCAATAGGTAACAGTTTGCAGGAGTATTGGAATGGATTATCAAATGGGGTAAGTGGCAGTGCGCCTATTACCCAATTTGATACCACCCATTTCAAAACAAAATTTGCTTGCGAAGTAAAAAACTTTGATCCAAACCAGTATCTTGATAAAAAAGATGCTAGAAGAATGGACAGATTTACCCAATTTGCTATGGTAACTTCTGATGAAGCCGTTAAAGACAGCGGACTTGATTTAGAAACAGTTAACAAAGATAGAGTTGGTGTAATTTGGGCTTCTGGAATTGGTGGATTGAAAACTTTCTTAGACGAAGTTACTTCGTTTGCTAAAGGCGATGGAACCCCTCGCTTTAGCCCTTTCTTTATTCCTATGATGATTGCTGATATTGCAGCGGGCTTAATTTCAATAAAATACGGATTTAGAGGTCCAAACTTTGCAGTTGTTTCTGCTTGTGCTTCAAGTACCAATGCTATTGGAGATGCATTTATGTACATCCAATCAAATAGAGCCGATATGGTTTTAACTGGTGGTTCTGAGGCTGTAGTAAACGAAGCTGCAATGGGTGGTTTTAACTCAATGAAAGCGCTTTCTGAAAGAAATGATAGTCCAGAAACTGCCTCACGTCCATTCGATTTAGATAGAGATGGATTTGTGTTAGGTGAAGGTGCTGGTGCATTAATGCTTGAAGAATTAGAGCATGCCAAAGCTCGTGGTGCTAAAATTTATGGCGAAATAGTAGGTTATGGAGCAACTGCCGATGCTTATCACATGACAGCCCCTCATCCAGAAGGAATTGGTGCTGCCAATGTTATGAAAGCTGCATTATTAGATGCGGGTATGCAACCAACCGAAATTGATTACGTGAATGTACACGGAACATCTACTCCACTTGGTGATCCGCAAGAAATAAAAGCTATTCAAGCTGTTTTTGGTGAACATGCTTTCAATATTAATATTAGTTCTACTAAGTCAATGACAGGTCATTTACTTGGAGGAGCTGGTGCTATTGAGGCAATTGCTAGTTTGTTAGCTATTAATAAAGGTATCATTCCTCCAACTATCAATCACTTTACTGATGATCCTGCATTTGATCCTAAATTAAACCTAACTTTTAACAAAGCTCAACACCGCGAGGTAAAAGCAGTTTTAAGTAATACATTTGGTTTTGGTGGCCACAATGCTTCGATTATTATAAAGAAATTTGAGGAATAATTTGGTTACCTTTTTTTCTTATTTTAAATACTATCTTTCTAAAGATCGTGTTTTATTTACAAGGATAAAACAGATTACAGGTATTACACCTTTAAACTTAAGTTGCTATAAGCAGTCGTTAAGACACCATTCTATTGCCAGTAAAATTCATAATAGTGGTAGTAAAAATAGTAATGAAAGGCTAGAATTTTTGGGCGATGCCGTATTAAACTCAGTAATTGCTGAATATTTATTTAAAAAATATCCTTACAAAGACGAGGGTTTTTTAACAGAGTTACGCTCAAAAATTGTTAGTCGTGTTAGTCTAAACGATTTGGCTCTTAAAATTGGTTTGAGCGAATTGGTTGAGTACGATAGAAAAAGCATGCAAAACATCAATGTTAGAAATAGCATTTTTGGCAATGCCTTAGAAGCCTTTATTGGTGCTATATTTTTAGATAAAGGATTTAAAAAATCAAAATACTTTATTATTGAAAAGTTGCTTCGTTTGCATATTGATGTAGATAAATTGCAACAAACTGAAAAGAACTTTAAAGGTAGGTTAATTGAATACACTCAAAAATCGGGTATGAACTTAGATTTTAAAGTGGATGAATTGACTCATGGTAAACAAAAAATATTTAAAGTTTCGGTAATTGTAAACAAAAAAGTGTTTGGCGAAGCCGAACATACCAATAAAAAACAAGCTGAACAGCAAGCTTCTGAAAAAGCACTTGAATTGCTAAAAAATACACCTAAAGACTTTTTTACCCATCAAGAAAATATTGAAAATAGGGATGAAGAGGTTTTAGTTGATGAGGCAATTGAAGAAACTTTAACTGAAACTATTAATGAAAGTAATGATAATCTGATAAATGAAAATTTGGAAGATGGCTTATTTGAAGAAACAGAATCAGAAGATTTACTTGCTGAAACTGAAGTTAACTTAGAAATAAATTCGGAAAGCATTCATTTAAACAAGGTTTTAGATGACCAAACGGAAGAGGTTAAAACCAATAATTAATTAAAATACTCATGAACGAAAGTTTTGCATTTTTCCTAGATTTTTTAAAATATTTATTACCTGCTTTGGTAATATTTTTAGTGGTTTACTATCAACAAAAAGCATTTTTTGATGATAAGTATCAAAAGCGAATGATTGACTTAAGAAAAGAGCAAGAAAAAACTTTGTTACCTTTAAAATTGCAAGCTTATGAACGTATGATTTTGTTTATTGAGCGCATAAGTCCTGAAAGTTTGGTAATGCGTATCCATCAACCGGGTATCAGTGCATCGCAATTAAAAATGGATTTGATAGCAAGCATCAATCAAGAGTTTAACCACAACATTTCGCAACAATTATACGTTTCGAGCCAATGTTGGCAAATGATTAGAGTGGTAAAAGAAGAGATGATTAATTTAATCAATACTTCTTATTCTAATCTTGGTCCAAATTGTGTGGGAATTGATTTAAGTAGAGCCATTTTTGAAGAGATTATAAAAATGAATGAAACACCAACTCACAAAGCTTTACATTTTGTAAAGCAAGAGTTTGATTTGATGTTTTAAGGTTTAAATAAAAGTTATTAAGCTGTCTCAAATGAGACAGCTTTTTTTATGTTTCAAAATGAGTAAAGTGTTATAATTTTTAAAAATAAGTAGCCATTTTCAAAACATAAAAGAGTATTATTGCGCTCTCAAATTTTACTATAAATATATGAAAGCTATAATTGCCACCAATTTCTTTTTTCCTAAACAAAAAAACTTTTATAGAGGCAAAGTTCGCGATGTTTACAATATAAATGATGATGTTTTGGTAATGGTTGCTACTGACAGAATTTCGGCATTTGATGTAGTGATGACCAAGGCAATTCCCTATAAAGGACAAGTACTTAATCAAACTGCGGCATTCTTTTTTGATTTAACAAAACACATAGTTCCTAATTGGATTATCTCATCGCCACACACTAATGTAACCATTGGACATAGATGTGTTCCATACCAAGTTGAAATAGTTATCCGTGGTTATTTAACTGGTCACGCTTGGCGAGAATATAAAAGTGGAAAACGCACTATTTGTGGAGTTTCAATGCCTGAAGGAATGCGTGAAAATGACAAGTTCCCTGAACCAATTATTACCCCAACCATAAAAGCTACTAGTGGACATGATACAGATATTAGCAAAGAAGAAATTATAGCTCAAGGTTTAGTGAGTGCTGAAGATTTTGCTCAAATTGAAAAATATACCCGCGAATTATATGCCTTTGGAACTGAATTTGCTTTAAAACAAGGCTTAATTTTGGTTGATACCAAATATGAGTTTGGTAATAAAGATGGTGTAATTATGTTAATGGACGAAGTTCATACCC
Source organism: Bacteroidota bacterium (assembly GCA_027484685.1). Classification (GTDB taxonomy): domain Bacteria; phylum Bacteroidota; class Bacteroidia; order UKL13-3; family UKL13-3; genus JAAFJM01. Next base: position 58,523 of record JAIXSO010000019.1, on the reverse strand, counting down.
CTGATTCATCGCGTTATTTTTATGCTGATACTTACGAAGAAATTCAAGCTAACGACCAACAACAACGCCAATTATCGAAAGAATTTGTGCGTCAATGGTTAATTAGCCAAGGTTTTCAAGGCCAAGAAGGGGCTACTGCACCAACTTTTCCTGATGATTTGATTGAAAGCATAACTAACAGATATGTAGAACTATACCAAAATATAACAGGTTTAGAGTTTGTTAAAAATGGCTACGAAAACTTTGAAGATAAAATGGAAAAAGCCATTTTAATAGAATTAGAAAAACTTGCTAAGTAATTTATGTATTACAATGCAGAGCACCTAAAGTTGCTTAAAAGCGCTGAAGGAAAAGTACTTAACAAAGTTTTATATCACTTTTGGGTAAATAAAGCCAATCCGCAGGATATTTTCAGTTTTGTGGAGTATATGGAGTTACAATTTACAGACAATAGTAAATTGATTTTGCAAAAAGCTGAAGAGATTAGTGAAATGATTTTGCCTTTAGCTGATTTGGATATTGAATTATTGAATCACAATTTGCAAGTTGAATTTACCGGAAGTTTGCAATACCAAACGCGTGATGCAAGTAATACCAAAGCTTGGAAAAACTTAATCAATCACGCAATTGATGATGTGCTTGTAGAAGAGGAGGATGGCTTATTTATAGCCGAGGCATTGATAGTTGGCACACATTCACATCAAACTATTATAAGACTTGAAAACGATGGCTTAGAAGCCGAAGAATACATTTTAGAGTAACAAAAAAGCTGCTTTATGCAGCTTTTTTTATTATTGTTTAGTGTTGTTTTATAATTTAAGTTAATTTCACGGCCTAAAACTATTTATTTTGGAAATTACCATTAATACGCCAGCTCTATTATTTCCTGCTATTAGTTTATTAATGTTGGCTTATACCAATAGGTTTTTAGCTTTGGCAAGTTTAATCAGAAATTTACATACCAAATTTTTATTGAGCCGAGAAAATGAAAAAATAGTAATGGCACAGTTAAAAAACTTAAGGTTACGCATTAAATTAATAAAATACATGCAAGGATTAGGGGTACTTTGTATATTTTTTTGTGTACTTTCTATGGCTTCGCTTTATGTAAACTATAACCTTGTTGCACAAATTATTTTTGGATTTAGTTTACTAATTTTTTTAGCATCTTTAACACTTTCGTTAATAGAAATCAATATTTCAACTGAGGCTTTAGAGCTAGAATTAAGCGATATGGAGGAGCACTAAAAATAATATTTAATGATTAATTCTAACTTCACCAGGCTAAACAATCCCAATTCAACATTCATTCACGCCTTGCGTGATTATAATTCAACATTCATAATTTTTACCATTGAATTACCTATCGCATTATTATATTGATTACAAAGCCAACAACTATTATTATAATGGAGCTTTATTTTTGCCGGATTTTGCTCGTAATGTTGCCCGAGGTTTTGATAGTGAAGTACATGGTTTAACATTACCCGAAATTCAATTACAATTAGGTTGTAAAGCTCATTTGCAAGCCGATAAGGTATTTCACCCGTCAACGTTTTTTAAAAAGTATAGCGATATAATTAACCATGAATTGCAGCAATTTGAGCCATTGGCTCATATCAATAGGAAATGGTTTTTAGCTCATATTTTAATGGAAATGATGATAGATAGACTTTTGGTAAAATTTTTTCCAACAGTTTGCCATTCATTTTACCATGATTTAAACCAAATTGATACTAAAATATTGCATCAATTCGTTTTACGTTTTTCAAATAAAAGTATTGAACCATTTATTAAACAATTTGACCATTTTTGTGAAGTACGTTACTTGTTTGGATATGCAGTTGATGATAGTTTTGTATATTCAGTAGCAAGGGTTTTTAAATATGGTTCGGGCATTGAAATGAGCATGAGTGATAAGTTATTTTTAAAAAAATTGGTAAATAATTTAGAACAAATTCATTTTAATGACCCAATGATTATATTAGCAGAATTAAAACAAGTGTTTAGTGGGTGATAGGTTAATTGGTTAATAGGTTAATAGGTTAATTGGTTAATAGGTTAATTGGTTAATAGGTTAATTGGTTGATAAGTAAATTGGTTATAGGTGAAAAGAATTAATTCTTTAAAAACTTAGAGACCAGTTCATAAACAAAATAATAACGAATGAAAAGAATAATATATTTAATAATTACTTTAGTTTTTTGCGAAGCTAGTTTTGCGCAGTTAAAATATAGTAATGAGTTTTTAAACATTGGAGTTGGTGCTCGTAATTTAGGTTTGGCAGGCGCTTCTGTAGCAGCTGTTAGCGATGTTACTGCTGGGTATTACAATCCTGCGGCTTTGTTAAACATGAAAGATAAATTTCAATTAATTGGAATGCGCAACAGCCAATTTGCAGGTATTTTAACCCACGATTATTTGGCAGGTGCTTTTAGGTTAAGTGAAAAATCGGTTGCTGCTATTTCTGTTATTCGCTCCGGAGTTGACAATATTCCCAATACTTTGTATTTGGTTAATAGCAATGGCCAAGTTGATTATACCAAAATATCTAGCTTTTCGGCTGTTGATTACGCTTTTATTGGCAGTTATGCTACCGAAACTAAATTTATTGAGCATTTGCAATTAGGTGGTAATGTTAAAATAATACGTAGGGTTATAGGTGAATTTGCCAATGCTTGGGGTTTTGGAATTGATGCCAGTGCCATGTATAAGTTAAAACGTTTCAGGTTTGGCGTTATGTTGCGCGATGTTACCACTACTTTTAATGCTTGGAATTATACATTTAGCGAAGCCGATAAAGCTCAATTATTAAGCACAGGAAATGCATTACCAACCAATAATTTAGAATTAACTTTACCAAAATTAACTGTAGGAACCAGCTATAGTTATGTAAAAAATTGGTTCTCGGTATTGGGTAGTTTGGAGTTTGATGTAAATACCGATGGGCAAAGAAACACCTTTATTTCTAGCAAATATTTAAACCTTGATCCTCGTTTTGGAACAGAGTTAGGCTATAAACAAGTAATTTTTGTAAGAGGTGGTTTAAACAATTTTCAAAAAGTGAAAAATGTAGATGGCAGTAATTCTTATAATATGTCGCCAGCATTAGGTGTTGGTTTAAAATTGAATAAAATACAAATTGATTATGCCTTAGGCAACGCATTTAACTCAGGACTTATTGGTGCAAGCAATATAGTTTCGCTTAAGTTAATGATTAGATAAAAATAATATATGAAAATACGCAATAGCAGGAAACCAAAACTAATTGAACGCAATGCTGAAAAAAGCGATTTTGACGAAATCATTGCGTTATCAAAAATATGTTTTCCTGATAACGACCCTTGGTCGTATGAAATGCTAGAAAGCCAATACAAAATTTTTCCTGAAGGCATGCAAGTAATTACTTTTGAAGGAAAAATAGTTGGTTCGGCAACCAGTTTAATAGTAAGTTGGGATGAATACGATGATGACCATGCTTGGAAAGAAATTTGTGATAATGGTTTTATAACCAATCACGATGAAGAAGGAGATACCCTTTATGGAATTGAGGTAATGGTTCATCCAAACTACCAAGGTTTAAAAATTGGTAGAAGGCTTTATGAAATGCGCAGGAATTTATGTGAAGATAAAAACCTGATGCGTATTTTGATAGGAGGTAGGGTTCCTAATTACCACAAACATTCAGAAGAATTTGGTATAAGAGCTTATGTAAAACGTGTAGTTGAAAAGAAAATAAAAGATCCTGTAGTTACCTTTCAGTTAGCTCAAGGTTATACCATTCAGCGTATTATTAAAGATTATTTACCCGAAGATAAAGAAAGCGAAGGATACGGACTTTTATTAGAATGGGTAAATTTAGATTACCAAGCTGAAACACGCGAGCGAAGTGTGTTAATGAAAAAAGTGCGCATTTGTTGTATTCAATACGAATTGCGTAAAATAACTTCGTTTAAACAATTTGCGCAGCAATGCGAATATTTTACCGATGTGGCAAGTAATTACAAATCGGATTTTGCATTGTTTCCAGAGTTATTTACCACACAACTTTTATCGCTACATGAGTATAAAAGTATGAGCCCTGAAGACAGTATTAGAAAGCTGGATGATTATACCGAAGATTATATAAACCTATTTTCACGCTTGGCCTTAGAGTATAATATCAACATTATTGCTGGTACACATTTACAAGTAGAAAACGACCATTTATACAATATTTCGTACTTGTTTAAGCGTGATGGAACTTACGAAAAACAGTACAAAATTCACATTACTTCAAACGAAGCTAAATGGTGGGGAGTTAGACCAGGAAATGAAATAAAAGTATTTAATACCGATTGTGGCAAAGTGGCTATTAATGTTTGTTACGATGTAGAGTTTCCCGAAATGGCGCGCATAGCTTGTAATAAAGGAGCTAAAATACTTTTTGTACCGTTTAGTACCGATGAAAAACATGGGCATTTGCGTGTAAAATTATGTGCGCAAGCACGTGCTATTGAAAATCAAATTATAGTGGCTACAGCAGGAACTGTGGGAAATATTCCTTCGGTTGATAATATGGATATTAACTATGCACAATCGGGTATTTATACACCAAGCGATTTTGCTTTTCCACCTGATGCCATAGCCGGTGAAGCAAGCACCAATATTGAAACTGTAGTTATAGCCGATTTGGATTTAGCTGCAATAGAACGTGCTAGAAACACAGGAACAGTGCTAAATTGGAAAGATAGGCGATTGGATATGTACGAAGTATTAGAAAAATAATCGAAAATTAGTTTATGTCCTCGGTTGGTGATCTCACCAACCGAATTTGTATCATTCATACATTTTATTCATATAATTTTTCATTATTTTAAGCTGGAAAGAGGATTTGTGGAGACACCAACCACGGACAAATTTTACAATGTACAAATACCAATATGGAGTTTTATTGATATGTTTGTTAAACAATTAATTATAAGAACATGAAACCATTTAAAAGCACTCCATATAAAATAGTATTGTTATTATTATTTGCCAATAATTTTCCATTGTTTGCTGCTAGGCCCAGCGCCTTTAATTCTGATCTTCCAATACTTTATGCAGCCATTGCAGGGTTGTTATTTCTAATTGTAGAGTTTAGAAAAGTATTAAATGTATTGAAAAGTTTTACTTATAGAATAGTGAATTTGGGGAAGAAGTAATCTAGTTTAAAGGTTAAATCACTTTTTATGTTATGCATTTTATTATATAAAATTTTATGCAATAAGTTCAATGCTAACATTTATAAATTACAGCCTCGTAGAGGCGAACCTATGGTAGAAAAAACCAGCCCAACCCCAACCAAAGTCCCTTAGGGACGAGCTTAATTAAAGAAACTATAACAATAAGGCCACCCTTAAAATGCTTGTGTTGAATTGCCACCATATGTAAATTCCTATGAGATTTTTTAAATGTATGCTTTAAGTACATTTGACAAACGTCAATTAAATTCCCTTTTTTGAGAAACCCAAATAGGATTGGTTTGGAGACCAACCACGGACAAATCATAATTAATATAAAACTATATTATTACACCAAACTTATTTGTCCATTATCTTCTTTTAGTAAGTTAAAAGGTTCGTTTTCTAATAGCAAATAACCATCTAAATCGGCAAAGTTAGTAAGGCAAGTAAATACATAAGCACCACTCATACCAAGGGTGGTTTCTACCATGCAACCCACCATGGTTTTAAAGCCATTTTTCTTAGCTTCGTGTATCAGTCGCAATCCGTTTAAATAGCCGCCAGCCTTCATTAGTTTCATGTTTACTGCATCAAATTGTTGTTTCAAATCATTAAAGTCAACATGGGCACAAAAGCTTTCATCGGCCATAAGTGGCAGGGCAACTCTGGGTTTTACATATTTATATTCATTCACCATACTGCTATGCATAGGTTGTTCTATCATAGCTATATTGTAACCCTTTAAATTGTCAATAAAGTTAATCAACGCATCGGCATCTTTCCATGCTTCATTTGCATCAATAAGTATAGGTTTATTATATATAGAAGCCAAGGTTTTTATTTCATCTAAAGCACCATCTACACTAATTTTTATTTTAAGATAAGCAAAACGGTTTAAGTTATTTTGGTTGAAAAAGGTAACTATTTCGCTTGGACTCATAATAGGTAAAGTATAACAAGTATGAGCTTTTTGAGGTTTATCTATTTTTAAAAATTGGTAAATATCTAAGCCCGCTTTATGGCATAAATAATGAATATAAGCTTGCTCAATTCCAAAACGTAATGCGTTTGGTGCATTTATTTGGTTTAATATAATTGAAAGTTCATCAGCATTATTTATACTACTAGCACCTGCCGCTACAAATTTTTCAAACACTTGAAGCATTAACTCAGGTGTTTCGTTATACCTTATATTAGGAGCAGCTTCACCTTTTCCTTTATAGCTATTATCAAAACAAGTTATAATGCTGTTTATTTTAAAATCGGTTGCGTTACGCGATATTTTCCAAGTATATTTTAAGTTAAGCTGTAGCTGTTCTATATTCCAATTAAGCATAGTTTCGTTTTTGATGGCAATTTATTAATTACTATAAGTTTAATTAAATTATTTAGTAACAACATAACTTATAATGTATAGGTGAGCATTTTGCAGCATACTAATAATTAACAGGAATTTTTATAAAAATAATTAATTGATAATAAGCGAATTATAGTTTATGTTTAATTTAAACACGTGTTTATTTCAAAATAAAAATCCAAGCTCAATTTTATTACGTAAGTGTGACAAACAAATAAGTAATAAAATGAAAAATAGAAAATTTTTAAAAGTGCTAGCTTGGTTAGGTTCTGTAGTAGCTGTATTATTTGTAGTATTAGTTGTACATATTTATTTGGTTACACGTCATCCAAAACCAACCAATCAAATTCAACTAAGCAGAATTGATTTTAAGCAAAATATAAACGAAGTGGAAGGCAAAAAAATAAAGGATTTTGTTAACAGCTTGCCAGATGTTAAAGGTGCTTACTTTAACGATAAAGACAACATATTGGTGTACATCTATAAAATTGGAAATCAAAATTCATTCAATGTATACAATAAGGTAAAAAGCCTTGGTAATTATAAAGCTGAAAGATACGTAGTAACTGAAGCAGCCGCTAACACTGGATGCCCAATTGGAAAAGACCAAACAACCTTTACAGGTATGTTATCAGCTTATATTTCTAAATTTTAAACAACAGTCAATTAAATAAATAAAAAACATGAAAAAAAGTGTATTAACATTAACTGCATGCTTATCATTAGCAGTATTTATGTACTCTTCTTGTTCAAAAGAAGAAACGAAAACAGTTACACCAACTACGCCAACTTTGTATAGCAGAGTAGGAGGTAGCACTATGGTGAACGATCCTAACAATTCAGGCCAAATGATAGAGGCTGGCAGATTAACTTTAAGAGCTGTAGTTGATAGTTCTATTTTAGTTATAGCTGGCGATCCTCAAATGGCTAAATATTTCCCAGTATTATTTGCCGAATTAGGCGCAGGTAATACAAGTGGACTTGTAGCTTTAAGTAAAAGTTTTACCGATTTTATGTGTACTGCTACAGGTTGCACTAACTCGGCTTATGCCTATAAAGGCAAATCAATGAAAGCAGCTCACGATCCTGCTCAAAATAACAGAATGGGTGTAAAAGCCGATAAAGCTGATTTTGACAAATTTGTAGGTGATATTGGAGTTGGTTTAGCGCAAAACGGTGTTACTTCGGCTAACAACAAACAACTAGTTGATGATTTAGTAGCGTTACTTTACACTACTGAAGCTGATATAGTTCAAAAATAAAAAGCAATTTTTTCATTTGTCTTAATGTTCGAATAAATGCCGTTGTGAATAAAATTACAGCGGCTTTATTTTTTAAATAGTTTGTCTTTGCACTAAAACAAACATAGGTTCTTTTGAAGTGACAATGGCTTTGTGGGCTATATTGGGTTCAATACTTATTATATCACCTGCTTTATAACTTTTCACTTCAGCACCAAAATACATATTACATGAGCCTTCTATAATTACTAGGTGTTCATTATAATTAAAGTGTATTTCTTCATCATGCCCTAATTTTACCCAAGCTAAAAAATTTTCAACAAATTGGTCACTAGGTAAAGGATGCGCAGTTTGATTTTCGTTTAAAATTGGTGTAACTATTTTTTGCTCATCAAGCCAATTTTTTATTTCAATAAATGGAGTTTTGGCTTCAATTAAAGGAGGAAATAATTTCCCTTTTCCAGCATCTAGTTTATAAATATCATTAAATACCTTTACTTTATTTTTCGATAGTGGTTCGTTTTGAACTGGACTCACATCAAGTTCTAACGATTCAAAAATTCGAGTAATTTCTTGATTAACTTCCTCGTATTGAATAGCCATTTGGTCAACTGCTATCATATCTTCATTGCTTAATTGGCCAAGGCAATAAGCTTCTAAAATGCCTGATGATATATATTGTTGAATGTTCAAATAGTTATGTTAAAAAATGTTTCGCAATATAATTACTTTGATTGAGTTAGAAGAAATAATGTAATTGGTTTATGAAGCAGATTCAAATCATTTATTAGGTAATTTGTTTGTTAATTACATTTTACAAACCTAAAATTTGTTTAAAAAGCGGTGTAATTATTTTTTGTTTCAAAAATTACTTTATAATTGCAAACGGTTTGAAGAAAACACTTTACATATTATTTGCTCTATTTTATTTAACTTTATCAAGTAAAGTAAATGCTTCCGTTCACTTTTGTGGTGGCAGTATTACTGATATTAGTTTTTTTGAACACGGAAATGATGATGCCTGCGATTGTGGTAAATTGGCAGATAATTCTTGCTGTAAAGATTTTACCATTAAATGCCAAGTAAATGATGACCAATCAAATTTGGTTAAAACCATTAACTTAAATAATAGCAGTTATAAATTACTTGGTTTTGTTTGGCAAAAAATAACATTTAACACCTTCTCTTGTAACTTTAACAAAAATACCTTTACAGAAAAAGACGGTTTTATACCGCCTCTCATTCTCACTGTATTGAGTGGTATTTTTCTTCGCATTTAGGATAATTGTATTTTACTGATTTTGGCTCTTAAGCATCATTGTTTAAGCTGCTTGTTTTTATTTACCCAATATTTTCGTATTGGTCAATTAATCAATTAATACAATGAAAAAAATAATTTTAAATTTAATATTCATATCATGCGTTTTGTTAGTTTCATGCGATAAGGAAGAAACTAAACCTACTACTACCATAGCAACAAGTAATTTAAATATAGTATTTAACAATACTGTTTCTGAAACTCCAATTCAGTTAATAGATACACAGTTTACCAATGCTCTTAATACTAAATATACAGTTACTATATTAAAGTATTATGTTACCAATATTTCGTTGGTTGATGAAAATAACAATGAATGGTTAGCCAAGAACTATAACTTAATTGATATAGCAGAACCACTACAAAATACAATTGCTTTAAAAAATGTGCCCAACGGAAAATACACTAAAATGAAGTTTATTTTAGGAGTTGATTCTATTAGAAATACAAGTGGTTTACAAGATGGATTTTTAGACCCAAGTTATGGTATGATTTGGACTTGGAATACAGGATATATATTTTTGAAACACGAAGGTAAATATACCAGTTCGTTTAATGGTGTAAAACCTTTAAGATTACATTTAGGTACAAATCCTGCTAGGGCTTATGTTACATTATCGTTGCCAGCTGTAAACGTTGGAACTGTAGGTAACTTTACTGTAGATTTTGATTTAAATAAAGCTTATTCAGCTCAAAATATCATTGATTTCAATATTGATAACGACCGCCAGTCGAGCGATGCAGCAGATGATATTTGGATTGCTAACATGAAAAGTAATTTAGAAAAATCGTTCACTTTTGAAAAGGTTCAATAACATGAAGAGGTACATTATTTTATTAATGATAACTTTGGTTGTTCTAATTTTTTCGTGCACAAAAGACGATAAAGTAACTCCAACCAATACCAATACAATTGATACTCCGGCCACACCTTTTTCGTTAGCCACACCTTTTGGTTTTCCTAAAATTGTAATTCCTACCAATAATCCATTAACAGTGGAGGGAATTGCTTTAGGAAGAAAGTTATTTTATGATCCAATGTTATCGTTAAATAACACACAATCATGTGGAAGTTGTCATAACCAAAACTATGCTTTTACCGATAGTACATTGCGCTTTAGTAAAGGAATTACTGGTGAAATAGGAACGCGAAATGCCATGCCAATTATGAATTTGGCTTGGGAGAAAAAGTTTTTTTGGGATGGTGGTGCTGCAACTATTGAAGACCAAGTTATTGGCCCAATTGAAAATCCATTAGAAATGCATGAAACATTAACCAATGTTTTGTATAAACTCAATAAACATCCTGAATATCCTAAATTGTTTAAAAGAGCGTTTGGAACCGATAGCATTACCTCTCAATTACTAATGAAAGCGGTTGCTCAATTTGAAAGAACAATGATTTCGGCAAATAGCAAATACGATAAATTTTTAAGAGGAGAAGTAGAGTTATCGCAAGATGAATTAAAAGGCAAAGAGTTATATGAAAATCAAGATAAAGGTGATTGTACCCATTGCCACACTTTTGGAAGTACTTTTACCGATTTTGAGTTTAGGAATAACGGTCTTGATTCAGTTTTTACAGATTTAGGCAGAGAAAGAGTTACCAAATCTATTTTAGATAGAGGTAAGTTTAAAACACCTTCACTTCGTAATATTGAACTCACTGCGCCTTATATGCACGATGGTAGGTTTGCTACTTTAGAGCAAGTATTAGAGCATTACAATACAGGTTTTGTTGAATCACCAACATTAGATGTAAATATTTCGTTGGCTAAAAAAGGTAGGCTGAATGAAACTGAAAAGCAACAAATCATTGCCTTTTTAAAAACACTTACAGATTACGAATTTATTAACAACCCCAATTTTAAAAAACCATAAGTTATGAAAAATATTATAGTATTATTATTAGCCATTTTTAGTTTAATGGCATTTAGCAGCGCTAAAAAACCAGTTATAGTTAAGTTTAAAGTTTTTGGCAATTGCCCTCAATGCAAAGAAAGAATTGAAACAGCATTGGATGTAAAAGGAGTAAAATCGGCAGATTGGAATGTAGATACCAAAATAATAGAAGTGGTTTATTCGCCCGATAAAATTACCATTGAAAAAATCCATCAGTTAATAGCTGATTGCGGACATGATACTGAAAAAACAAAAGCTCCAGATAAAGTTTATTTAAAACTTCCTGACTGCTGCATGTATCGTGATAACGATTTTACGCACCATGATTAGTTTTAACTAATAAACTAAATGAATTTATTATAATATTTTAAAGGATAGCAAAACCAATTTGTTATCCTTTATCTCACCTATTATTTTATTACTAATGAAAAAATTCGTAGCAATTTTTACCATATTTTTTATGGTGAATTATATCCATGCGCAAACAACTAACGATTTTTTAAAAGGCATTGTGGTTGATGTGGACTTGAAAGGAAATATTACACCCATACAAGGTGCTTATATTAAATGGTTAAACGAAAACAAAATTGAAATATCAGATAGCAATGGTGTTTTTAAAATTCCCTTTTCACCCAATACTAAAAACCTAGTTGTATCTTATGTCGGCTATAAAACTGATACCATTTTTGTGGCTGAAAAAAAGTTTGTAAAGGTTTTACTTATAACTAAAAATAAGCTGAAAGATGTAAACGTTACTATTGAGCGTAAAACTTCGGAAGTAAGTTTTATTGACCCATGGAAAACCACTATTATGAACGAGAAAGAGTTGTTTAAAGCAGCTTGTTGTAACTTAAGTGAGAGTTTCGAAACCAATCCTTCGGTTGATGTAAACTTAACAGATGCAGTAACAGGAACCAAACAAATTCAAATGCTTGGTTTGGCAAGTCAATATGCTCAATTAACGCAAGAAAATATGCCAGGAGCAAGGGGTTTGGCGGTTAACTACGGTAATACATACACGCCTGGAACTTGGATTAATAACATTCAAGTTACTAAAGGAATTGGTTCTGTGGTGAATGGTTTTGAAAGTATTGCAGGGCAAATAAATACTGAGCTTCATAAGCCTGATGTAAAAGAAAAAATATATTTTAACGCTTATGCTAGCGAAGGTGGTAGGTATGAAACAAATTTAATTGTAGCCAACAAATTAAATAATTCTTTTAGTCAATCTGTATTGTTGCATGGTAGTATGTTATCTTTAAAAATGGATAACAACAACGATGGTTATTTAGATAATCCATTAGGTTATCAAGTTAACCTTATGTATAGATTTAAATTTGATAAAGGTAAAGGTTTTATTATGCAAGGTGGTGCTAGTTTTTTAAGTGATGATAAAACGGGTGGACAAATAAATTTTGATGTAAGTAAACGAAGTTTGTTTACACAATATGGCACCAATATTAAAGCCGAAAAAAAAGATGCTTGGCTAAAATTTGGTTATGTTTTCCCAAAGAAAATTTATAAAAGTTTAGGTTTACAATTATCAGCATTGAGTCAGAATTACAATACTTATTTTGGTAAAAATAATTATGAAGGTTTGCAAGAGTCACTTTATGCAAATCTTATTTACCAATCGTTAATTAATACTAGCGACCATAAGTTTAGAACAGGCCTAAGCTTAATGCTTGATAATTATAATGAGCATTTTGATAATTATAATAATGCGTTCAATACAAATACACGTTATCATTTTAAACGAAATGAAAATGTAGCAGGAGCATTTTTTGAATATACTTATAGCTACTTAAATAAGTTTAGTTTAGTGTTTGGTCAGCGCCTTGATTATAATAATTTATATGGCTTATTTTATACGCCACGTTTGCATACACGTTTAGCTTTTGATAAACAAACTGTTTTAAGAGCCAGTGTTGGTAGAGGTCAACGAACTGCTAATATTATTGCTGAAAATACAGGGTTGTTGGTTAGCTCAAGGCAATTTGTATTTAATACCAACTATAATAAAAATGCTTATGGTTTGCAGCCAGAGGTAGCTTGGAATTTTGGTTTATCATTAACTAAAGATTTTAAACTGAACTATAGAAAAGGAACCATTAGCTTAGATTATTATTATACTTATTTCCAAAATCAAGTGGTGGTTGATAGAGACATCAATATAAAAGAAGTACGTTTTTATAACTTAAATGGTAAATCATATTCAAATAGTTTTCAGGTACAATTAGATTATGAACCTATCAAAAGATTAGATGTAAGATTAGCTTATCGATTATATGATGTGCTAACACATTACGATTCTATTGGTGAAAAAGAAGTGCCTTTAATAGCTGCTCATAGAGCTTTTTTAAACATTGGTTATACAACTAAAAACAAATGGAGTTTTGATTTAACCTGTCAGTGGATTGGCCCCAAAAGATTACCTAGTACACTTCAAAATAATAGTGACAAACAATTGCCTAACTTTTCGGAAAGCTATTATTTATTAAACTCACAAGTAAGCAAAAGTTTATTTAATAAAAAGTTAGATATATATATTGGAGTTGAAAATATTTTAAACTTTAAACAAAATAATCCAATCATAGATGCTCAAAATCCTTTTGGAAGTAACTTTGATGCAAGCATGGTTTGGGGACCAGTATTTGGTCAAATGTACTATGGTGGTTTAAGGTTTAAATTATAACAACTAGTTTTCTTGTAACAACATTTTTCTTAACATATCGAGCGACATTAGACAAGTTCTTAAAATAGTTCTTTCTCTATTGTCGCCCATGTTAAATTTTTGTGCTATAACTTCATTTTTATTAGCAATAGCAATCCAAACGGTACCTACAGGCTTTTCATCTGTGCCTCCATCAGGGCCAGCAATTCCGCTTGTTGCAATGGCATAATCAACATCAAATTTTTTCAATACTTCGTTTGCCATTTGTTTAACACAAGCTTCACTAACAGCACCTACAGTTTTTAAAATTTCATCACTTACATTTAGTTCTAATTGTTTTATACTATTATCATAACTAACAATACTTCCTTTATAATATTTTGAACTACCAGCTATGGAAGTAATTTGATGAGCGATAAAACCACCGGTACAACTTTCGGCAGTTGCCATGGTTTTATTTTTTCCTTTAAGTAAAACTCCTATTACTTCGTTTAACGAATCATTACCTTCACCATAAATATACTCACCAATTCTTTCATAAAATTGATTACAAATTTGTGCTACTTCCGTTTCTAATTGCTCTTTGTTGTTTCCATAAGCACTTAACCTTAACCTTACAGCACCAACCGAAGGCAAGTAGGCTAACTTAATATAACTTGGCAAGTTTTCTTCAATATCTTTTATTTTATTAGCTAAAAAACTTTCACCTATTGAACAAGTTTGAAGTGTTCTATGGTATATATAAGGTAGTTCAAATTTTTGTTTCAATAATGGTACTGCTTCTTCTTCAAAAATTACTTTCATTTCAAAAGGAACTCCAGGTAATGAAATGTAAATTTTATTATTTATATCAAACCACATTCCTGGTGCAGTGCCACTTCTATTCCATAATGTTTTACTATTAGCTGGAATCATTGCTTGTTGTAAATTTATATCAAGCATAGGCATTTTACGCATTCTAAAAATTTTAGTTACCCATTCTAAAACTTTATCATCAGTTACTAAAGTTGTATCAAAATATTCGCATAAAGTTTTTTTAGTTATATCATCTTTTGTTGGCCCTAAACCACCTGTTATAATTATGATATCACTTCTTAAAGAAGCATCATGTAAGCATGATAATATTTGCTCTCTACTATCGCCACAAGCAGTGCGTTGATATAGCGTAATACCCAATGAACTCAACTGTTGACCAAGCCATGCACTATTTGTATCTATTACTTGACCAATCAATAATTCATCGCCAATAGTTATTATTTCTGCTTTCATAAGTAGTAGTTAAAATAGTTTTGTTTAGTATTTATTTATTGCAACAACATTACTAATAATTTATTTTATAATAATGTTTCATTTTGTAAAAAATATTTAACTCATAAAAACATAAATGTATAATTTATGCTACTATATTTTATAAAATGATGATGTAATTTATAGTATTTAATTTTTATAAAATTTAAAGTTAAGAAGCAATTTTTTATAATATATGTAATTTTATAAACCTTGTTAAGCCTTGTAAAATAAGACTACTTGAAAGGTTGTATGATAATGTATTGGTATAATTTAATAGTAGGTAATGCAAAGCATGTAACACATTGTTTATAATAAGTTTATAATTTTTTTATAAGTTAATAACAGCAATGCTAAAAATTTAAAACGCTCGCGTATTCAGTAAATAAAGGCATCTTCCTTGATTGCATATTACTTGTTAACAAAAAATCGTAACGATATTTTATAAAAAATATTTTATAAAAAACATAAATGCTTGACTTTTAAATCATCTATCATAACTTTGTTTTGTAATCAAATTAAATATTTAACCAATTATGGCAACAGCTAAAAAAACAACTAAAGCAGCTCCTAAAAAAGCAGCAGCTCCTAAGAAGGCAGCAGCAAAGAAAGTAGCAGTAAAAAAAGCAGCAGCTCCTAAAAAAGCAGCAGCAAAAAAAGCCGCTCCTAAAAAAGTAGCAGTAAAAAAAGTAGCAGCTAAAAAGGCAGCTCCTAAAAAAGCAGCAGCAAAAAAAGCAGCTCCAAAAAAAGCAGCGGCTCCTAAAAAAGCGGCAGTTAAAAAGGCAGCAGCTCCTAAAAAAGCAGCAGCAAAAAAAGTAGCTAAAAAGAAATAAATTTTTAACTTTTTACTATAAAAAGCCTTATCAATTAAAAATGATGAGGCTTTTTTATTTATATTGATTATATTGTATAAAAAAATATTATGATAATATCATTGCATCCCAAAAATCCGAATGTTCGTGATTTAAAAAAAGTAGTTGATATGCTTAACGATAATGGAGTGGTTATAATTCCAACTGATACTATTTATGCTATGGCTTGCAAACTCGATAGTAAAAAAGCCATTGAACGCATGTGTAAAATAGTTGGTAAAAAACCAGAGAAAGTAAATTTTTCGCTGTTATGTTCTAGTCTAAGTCATCTAAGTGATTTTACAACAGCTTTAGATAAATCTGTTTTTAGGTTGATGAAAAATAACTTACCCGGAGCATTTACTTTTATTTTAAAGTCCACTAATAACGTAACTAAATATTTTGAAGGCAATAAAAAAACAATTGGTATTAGGGTACCCGATAATATTATAGCACAATTGTTAGTTAACGAAGTTGGAACTCCATTAGTAGTTACTTCTATTCATCATGATGATGAGATAATAGAATACATGACCGATCCAGAAGAAATAAACGATAAATTTCAACATTTGGTTGATGCTATTATAGATGGTGGAAACGGAGGAAATATTCCATCAACCATAATTGATTGCACTACCAACGAAATTGTGTTGGTAAGAGAAGGAAAAGGTATAATAAACGAATAATTTTTATACTCACAATTTATACCATTGCTATTTTAGCCAGTTCATTTTATTATTTTTGTAAAATATAATTGCTTTAGCAAAGCAAATTTCAAATTGTTTTACCTGTACTGCTATGTATTAGCGGTATTTATATTTTATAAATGATAAAAAGAGTTTTTTTAGTTTTAATATTTAGTTCTGGTTTTTTTATTTCAAATTATGTTAAGGCTCAAGTAGAAATAACTTCGCCCGATACCACCGAGGTTATTGAAAACGAAGAAGAAGAGGAAGAGGATGAAGAATCTGCTGAATTTGATAGCGTTATTGTAGAATCTAATGGGCCATATTGGGATTTTTTACGACCTCGTAATTTTGTTTTTGATACCAGTAATGCACCTGCAAATCAATATTATAATTTTTGGGATACAGTAGTTATTAATCCTTACAAAAAGGATTTAAAATTGATGGAAGATACCATTGTACTTCCTTTGGTAACTGATGGTTGTGGTTTTCATCCACCTGCAATTGGCGATTTAAGTTCTACTTTTGGATTTAGAAGATGGGGGAGAAGGGCCAAATTTCATTTTGGGGTAGATGTTAGGATGGATGTTGGTGATCCAGTTTATGCTGCATTCGCAGGAGTAATAAGAATTGCCAAACGTAGTGCAGATTATGGTTATATGGTGCTTATTAGGCACGATAATGGCTTAGAAACACTTTATGCTCATTTTTCGCAATTATTATGTTATGTGGGTCAAAATGTTAATGCTGGAGATATTATTGGTTTAGCAGGAAGCACTGGCCGTTCAACAGGGCCTCATTTACATTTTGAAGTACGTTTTAAGGGTGAAAAAATAAATCCTAACAAAGTGGTTTATTTCCCTTCGGGTTCTCTTTTATCTGATTCTCTTCAAATAGATAAAAGCTGTTTTAAACACTTATACGAGGTAAAAGCAGCCAAGCTTAAAATAAAGACACCTAAGTATATTAAAGCTCGCAAAGGGGATACGTTATATCGTATTTCAAGAGAATATGGTATTTCTGTTAAACGTTTGGCTCGATTGAATAAAATATCTACAAAAACAAAAATTAAAAGGGGCAGGAAAATTAGGCTTAGATAAATACCAGCCTTACGATTTAATTAAAACTTGAGATTGAAGGTTTTTCTTTAAAGTTTCAATGTAGTCTGTATGGTAAAATTCGTATTTATCTCTACATTTTTTAGAACAAAAACGCTCAGATCTTAAAAATCCTAAAAAACCTTTTGGTTTATAATATACAAATCTAGTTGGTATCAATTTATCTGCACAATGGCTGCAAAATGTTTTATCCATAAATTTTTTTTAGCATACTTACGGACAAATTTGATGTTTGGATCTAAAGAATGAATAAAATCTACAATAATTTATATACAATCATTAGCGTCCTAAAGACAAAACAATAAAAGCTTTTAAGGTATTGATTTTACTGATTTCTCGAGCGAAATAAAATTCAAACGATTTCAATTTACTGGTGTAAATTGGATGATGAATGAAGGGAAGTATGTTTTTTCGCAGGTTGTTTCTTTTTTGGATTCAAACGATTTTAAAAAATGTGTTGACCGTTATAATGGCAACTATAAAATAAAAGATTTCACATGTTGGCATCAATTGCTTTGTATGATGTTTGGGCAACTATCTAATCGAGATAGTTTGAGTGATTTAATTTTGTGTTTACAAACACAAAAAACGAAATGGTATCATTTAGGAATTGGTAATAGTATTTCAAAATCAAATTTGGCTTATGCCAACGAAAAACGTAACTGGCTAATTTATGCAGACTTTGCATATTTACTTATTGCACAAGCACGTAAAAATATTTTACCTAATGAAGTATTGTCAGTGTTTGAAAACAACTCCATTTATGCCATTGATACCACTACTATTGATTTGTGTTTAGAAATATTTTGGTGGGCAAAATTCCGCAAACATTAAGCTGCAATTAAGTTGCACACCATGTTGGATTTGAAAACAGAAATTCCTTGTTACGTTCATATTACTGACGGACAAGTACACGAGGTAAATGTGTTAGATAACATTGAATTTGAAGTTAATGGTTTTTATGTGATGGATAGAGGCTTTGTAGATTATGCAAGGCTTTACCATATTCATAAACAATTTGCATACTTCATAACACGAGCAAAAACCAATATGAAATGCCGAAGAATTTATTCGGCAAAAGTTGATAAAACAACAGGAGTAATCTATGACCAAACAATAAAACTTGTTAACTCTTGTGCTGTAAAACTATATCCAGAAAAACTAAGAAGGGTGAAATATTTTGACAAAGAAACTAACAAAACCTTTATTTTTCTAACAAATAATTTTGAGATTACTGCACTACAAGTTGCTTTATTATACAAGCATAGATGGAAAATAGAATTGTTCTTTAAGTGGGTTAAACAACACCTAAAAATAAAATCTTTTTGGGGACACTCTGAAAATGCAGTAAAGGTTCAAGTATATGTTGCTATAATAACTTTTGTTACGGTAGCTATTGTAAAACAAAAACTAAAAACGCCACTAACTCAATACCAAATATTACAGATTTTAAGCTTGACACTTTTAAACAAAACCCCTCTAAATCAATTGTTTCAAGATGCACTATTACAAAATCAAAATGAGACAAATGGTAACCAATTGATTTTGTTTTGATTATATTCGGACGCTAATGATATACAATATATTGTTAACTCAATTATTTCAAATCCATTTCAAACTGCTTTGCAATTTCATGTTTTAGAATTTTGCTTACTTCATTAAAATCAACTTCGTGCCCAATTTCTCTGGCAATACTGGTTACATCTTTATCGTCAATTCCACAAGGAACAATATTTTTAAAATAGCCCAAATCTGTATTTACATTCAATGCTATTCCATGCATGGTTATCCAACGACTGCAACGTACACCCATAGCACAAATTTTTCTGGCAGTGGGTTTGTCTGCATCTATCCATACACCTGTGTAGCCTTCGTAGCGCCCTCCTTTAATTCCATAAAAAGCAATGGTATTAATTACTGCCTCTTCTAAATAACGCAAGTATTTATGAATGTCTGTAAAAAATTGTTCTAAATCAATGATGGGGTAAGCTACTAATTGACCAGGGCCGTGGTAAGTTATATCTCCACCTCTGTTTATTTTATAAAATGTAGCCTCGGCTTGTTGTAAGCCAGTTTCATCTAATAATAAATTATCGAGAGAACCACTTTTACCTAAAGTATAAACATGAGGATGTTGGCAAAAAATCAATTCGTTGGTAATGGTCGTTTTTTCATTATCGGGCACATCTCTTTCAGCAAGTTTTATATCTACTTTTTGTTTCAATAAAACTTCTTGCTTATTCCAAGCCTCTTGGTAATCAATTAAGCCCCAATCTATAAAGTTTGTTTTTACCATGTTTTTTTGCTTTTTGCCTCTGGCCCCTAGCTTCTGGCTTTTATTTATAATGTATTGGTTAATTGATTTTTTGTAGAATATTAAATTTCTTTATTATGCCATAACCTTCCATCTAATAATGAAAGACTAGCGGCTAGAAGCCAGCCGCCAGTTGCCTCAATAATTAATCAAGTTTCAAAACGGCCATAAATGCTGATTGCGGAATTTCAACACTACCAACTTGGCGCATACGTTTTTTACCCTCTTTTTGTTTTTCTAATAATTTACGTTTACGCGATATATCACCACCATAACATTTTGCAGTAACATCTTTACGCAATGCTTTAATGGTTTCGCGGGCAATAACTTTGGCACCAATACTAGCTTGTACTGGAATTTCAAATTGATGACGCGGAATTAATTCTTTCAGTTTTTCGCAAATCTTTTTACCCCAATCATAAGCTCTATCACGATGAATAATAGCTGAAAGCGCATCAACATTATCTTTATTTAATAAAATATCTAGTTTTACTAAATCGCTTTGCACATAACCAATTGGATGGTAATCGAAAGATGCATAACCTTTTGAAATGGTTTTTAACTTATCAAAGAAATCAAAAACAACTTCGGCCAAAGGCATATCAAATTTCATTTCAACTCTATCCATAGTTAAGTAAACTTGGCTTTTTAACATGCCTCGTTTACCCAAACACAAACTCATAATTGGACCCACAAATTCTGCACTACTAATAATGGTTGCTGCAATAAATGGTTCCTCAACATATTCAATATGATTTGGATCTGGTAAATCACTTGGATTATTAACCACAATCATATCGCCTTTTTTAGTGTAAGCATGGTAACTTACGTTTGGAACAGTTGTTATAACTGTCATTTTAAATTCGCGCTCCAAACGTTCCTGAATAATTTCCATGTGCAACATTCCTAAAAATCCACAACGGAAACCAAAACCTAATGCAGCAGAACTTTCTGGTTCAAAAGTAAGTGAAGCATCGTTCAATTGAAGCTTATACATACTTTCACGTAATTCTTCAAAATCTTCTGTATCAACCGGATAAATACCGGCAAAAACCATTGGTTTTACATCTTCAAAACCATGAATAATCTCAGCCGTTGGGTTTACTACAGTTGTTAAAGTATCACCCACTTTTACCTCGCGGGCTTCTTTAATTCCTGAAATAATATAACCCACATCCCCAGCTCTTACTTCAGGTCTAGGTTCCATATCTAAACCCAAAATACCAACTTCATCCGCAAAATATTCTTTTCCTGTGGCCATAAATTTAACTTTATCGCCTTTTTTAATTACACCATCTAAAATTCTAAAATAAGCAATAATTCCTCTAAAAGAATTAAATACAGAATCAAAAATAAGTGCTTTTAATGGTGCATTTTCATTTCCTTTTGGTGCAGGTACCCTATTAACAACTGCCTTTAAAATATCATGTACACCTTGGCCAGTTTTTCCGCTAGCTCTTAAAATATCCTCGTAATCACAGCCAATTAAATCAATTATTTGATCGCTCACTTCTTCAGGCATCGAGCTAGGCAAATCTATCTTATTTAATATTGGAATAATTTCCAATCCTTGCTCAATGGCTAAATATAAATTTGAAATGGTTTGTGCTTGAATACCTTGACTTGAATCTACAATTAATAATGCACCATCACAAGCTGCAATGGAACGCGATACTTCGTAGCTAAAATCTACGTGTCCGGGAGTATCAATTAAATTTAAAATATATTTTTTACCATCTTGTTCATATTTCATTTGAATAGCGTGACTTTTAATGGTAATCCCTCTTTCACGCTCTAAATCCATATTATCTAACAACTGTGCCTGCATATCTCTTTGGCTGGTTGTTTTGGTATATTCTAAAAGTCTGTCAGCTAATGTGCTCTTGCCGTGATCTATATGAGCTATAATACAAAAATTACGTATGTTTTCCATTCACTGCAATATTAGTGATTTGTGTTTGAATTTTTAAAATGAAAAAACATTGTTTTAAATTTAATTTTTGGTAAGTTTTTTTTAGTTAGTTTGAAGTAATTTATAACTATTATTTATGGAAATTTATGGACATAGAAAACAATTATATCATATTAAATAAAGCTGCTTGGAATGCAAGAACAGAATTTCATGTTAATTCTGATTTTTATAATTGGAATGAATTTGTTAAAACAAAATCATCGTTAAAAGAAATAGAAACAAATCTGTTGCCTAAAAATATTAAAGGCAAAACGGTTTTACATTTACAATGTCATTTTGGACAAGATACACTTTCAATAGCTCATTTAGGTGCAAAGGTTACTGGTGTTGACTTATCAGATAAAGCTATTGAAATGGCCAATAAATTAGCACTTGAAACGCAATTGGATGCTAATTTTATTTGTTGCGATATTTATGATTTGCCAAACCATTTAAACGAAAAATTCGATATTGTATTTACTACTTATGGAACTATAGGTTGGCTTCCTGATTTAAATAAATGGGCCAATGTGGTTCAACACTTTTTAAAGCCAGGAGGCGAATTGATTTTTGCTGAATTTCATCCAGTAGTTTGGATGTTTGATTATGATTTTAAAAGTATTGGATATAGTTATTTTAACTTTGGGCCAATAGTTGAAACAGTTGGTGGAACATACGCAAAACCCGATTCAAATATTGAATTACAAGATGTTTCGTGGAACCATGCTTTAAGTGAAGTGTTTACCAGCCTGTTAAATAATAATTTGCAAATAGCTGCTTTTAATGAATTTGATTATTCTCCATACAATTGTTTTAAAAATACTGTTGAATTTAAAAAAGGTAAATTTAAGATTGCTCACTTAACTAGTTCTATACCAATGGTATATTCAATTAAAGCTATTAAAGTGTAGTTTTTAAAATACATTGATTATCATAAATTTATAAATATTTTAGTTTTATGTTACCAAATTGTTAAATTATTTTTATATTTGTGGGTATCCTGATAATCAATATTGAAAAACAAAGTTTACATATTATTTGCCATTGCGCTTGTTGTTTTATTTAAAAATGAAACAATAGGTCAAATAAAAAACTCAAATCAATTAAAGTTTGAGTTTTATGGCGATACTGTAACTTTTAAGTATGAAAACAAGCAAACTCATTTTGATAAAGTAGAAGTAGCAAATGGGTCGGTTTTAGCATTTTACAACCAAATAAATAATGGAACATACCAGTATATAATTGATAATTTAATTGCTTATAAAATAGAAAAGAACTTAAATGATTGGGTTTATTATCAATTAGTTAGAAGAACTGCCAATAGTTTATGTACTAAAGTGAGTAACTATAATGCTTACACTGTTTTTAAATGGTATTTTATGGCTAAATCTGGTTTTGATGTACAATTAATTACCAGTAAAAAAGGTTTATTGTTTTACATAAATTCTGATGAAAACGTATACGACATTCCTTATTTCATTAAGAACAGTAAACAATATGTATGCTTAAATTACCACGACTTTGGTAAAATAAATTTTGAAAAGGATCATGTTAAAACCATTGATATTCAAGTAGAAGGTGCTGTTAATCCGTTTTCATATAAAGTAACACAGTTGCCTAATTTTGCCGCAAACACATACTCGGAAAAGCAAATTAGCTTTGAATACAAGCAAAAAACATATCTATTTAAAGTTAGGTTAAACAATCAAGTACAACAAATTTTTAAAAACTACCCAGTTGTTGATTTTGAATCGTATTTCAATATACCTTTAAGCAAAGAAACTTATAGTTCATTGATTCCGTTTTTAAGTGAAAATATAAAAACTTTGAACCAAAAAGAAGGTATTGACTATTTGATGAACTTTACACGTTATGCATTTTTATATGAAAACGATATTGATAATTTTGGTAAAGAAAAACGCTTAACGCCCGAGCAGACATTGCTTTATGAGCATAGCGACTGTGATGATAGAGCTGCATTGTTTTTTTATTTAGTAAAAGAAATTTACAATTTACCAATGATTGCAGTTTTATATCCAACTCATATTACCATAGCAGTTCAATTTGATAGTCCAGAAGGAACTCCAATTGTTTATAATGGTAGAAATTACTCCATTTGCGATCCTACACCTCAATCAGAAAATTTGTTAATTGGTCAAATTTCATCTGAACTTTCAAAAACACCATTTCAGGTAGTGTATGAATACCTTCCCAAAGTTAAATAAGTAATACATTAACTTATTGTTATTGTATTATTTAGTGAAACAATTAAGAAGTTTTTTTAGTTTATTTGTTAAACATTATTAATTATGGAATGGCGTAAATTAAATGGTGAAAAAATCAATATCCCTATTCTGGATGAAGTAGAACGTATTATTGTACTAGAAACAGAAGCTGGCAATAAACTAAAAGTTTGCATTGGTACCGATAGTCAGGTTACTCATAATATTACAGAGTTTGCTACGGTAATAGTTTTTGTTAGAGAGGAGCGTGGTGGATTTATGCTTATAAACTCTGAAAAAACTAAACAGGTTTTTGGTATTAAAGAACGTATGTTAAATGAAGTTTCACGCTCAATTGCCATAGCATATGAAATTTGCCCGTTATTAGAACTTTACGATGTCGATATGGAAGTGCACGCAGATATTAACACCAATCCTCAGTTTAAATCAAATTCTGCTTTAAGCGAAGCAATGGGCTATATAATTGGTATGGGTTTTAAGTTTCAAGCCAAGCCCAATGCATTTGCAAGTAGTTATTGTGCTAACAAAATTGTGCACTAATTTTTTTAGCGGTAAATAATTTAACATAAATTAACTTATTTTAGCAAACTTTATTTAAGTTAATTCATGAAAAAATATTTCTATTCATCAGTTTTACTGGTTCTTATAGCCTGTGGTAATGAACACAAAACTGAAATTAAAAATGATGTAGTAGCTTCTAATGCAGATACATCAATTCGTCCTCAAGATGATTTTTTTGCATTCGCCAATGGCCTTTGGATTAAAAACAATCCAATTCCTGCTGAAGAAAGTGGATGGGGAATTGGTAATTTGGTTTATAAAGAAAACTACGAGCGTTTAAGAAAAATAAATGAAGATGCAGCTAAAGAAAAGGCTGTAAAAGGCAGCGTTTCTCAAAAAATTGGAAGTTTTTGGCGCACCGCAATGGATACAGTAGCCATTGAAAAATTTGGAATTACAGCTATTAAACCTTTGCTAGATTCAATAAATGCCATCAAAACAAATATTGATTTGGTTAATTGCATGGCTTTATTAAACAAAAATGGAATCAACCAATTTATCGGCAGTTATGTAGCACAAGATGATAAAAATAGTAGCCTAGTTTTATTAAAGTTTTGGCAAGCAGGTATTAATTTACCGGAACGCGAGTATTATTTAAATAATGATAAAGAAAATCAAAAAATAAGAACAGCATATATTAATTACATCAACCAATTATTCAAATTGGTTAATTATTCAGGCGATGCGCAAAAAATATTGGCTTTAGAAACTCAAATAGCTAAAACACATAGAACACTTGCTGCTACCCGCGATTCGGAAAAGAATTACTATAAAATGAGTTTAAGTCAATTTGCTAAATACTCAAAAAATATTGACTTAAAGGCGTTTGTAAACAAAATAAATGCTAAGAATATTGATTTAGTAATATTAGGCCAACCTGAATACTACCAATCGTTCGATAAAATTTTTACACCTCAAAATTTACCAACTATTAAAGCCATCCTTACTTTTAATTTAGTAAGCGACATGGCCGATTATTTACCTAGTAGTTTTGTAAATGCAAGTTTTGAGTTTAACAAAGTATTTAGTGGAGCAAGTGAGCAAAAGCCTCGTTGGAAAAGGGTTTTAGCCGAAGAAGAAAGTGTAATGGGTGAGCTTTTGGGCCAACTATATGTAAAAGAATATTTTAATGACAAAGCTAAAAAACGTTATTCTGATTTGGTAGATGCCATCAAAGCTTCGCTTGAAAATAGAATAAAAAAATTAGCATGGATGAGTGCTGAAACCAAAGTTAAAGCTATTGATAAATTAGCAGCCATTAATAAAAAAGTGGGTTATCCTGATAAATGGAAAGATTTAAGTACATTAGAAATTCAAGATGACGGTTATGCCCAAAATATGTTAAGAACCAGCCAATGGTGGCATAACTATGAAATGAATAAAATTGGTAAACCAGTTGATAAAGAAACTTGGGACATGACCCCTCAAACGTATAACGCTTATTACAATCCTAGTTTAAATGAAATAGTATTGCCTGCGGCTATATTTGCCATACCCGGTTTTAAAGATGAAGAAGTAGATGATGCTGTTGTTTATGGATATGCAGGCGCAACAACCATTGGTCACGAAATTACTCACGGTTTTGATGATGAGGGGCGCAAATTTGATAAAATTGGAAATTTAACCAATTGGTGGTCGGTAGAGGATGGTAAAAAGTTTACCGAACGTGCTCAAAAAATGATCAATCAATTCAATCAGTTTAATCCTATTGATAATTTATATATTAACGGAGAAGCTACTTTAGGCGAAAATATTGCAGATTTAGGTGGAGCTGTTTTAGCTTGGGATGCTTTTATTAAAACAGATTGTTACAAACAAAATAAAACAATTAATGGATATACACCTGCTCAACGTTTCTTTATGGGTTATGCCTTGGGTTGGTTAGGCCATCAACGCAATGAGCAACTAAGAAATAGGCTTATGACAGATGTTCATTCACCTGCTAAATACAGAGTAAATGGTGTGTTTCAAAGTGTGCCTTCATTTTATGAAGTTTGGAATGTTAAACCAACTGATAAAATGTATTTGCCAGATAGTTTAAGAGTGAGTATTTGGTAAAATAATATTAATAACTAAAGGGGTTTTATAAAATGAAACCCCTTTTTTTTGAAACCAATTCTTTCGTAAAAGACATGTGCTCTTTCGTTTTCTAAATAAGCATCAAGCATAGCTGTTTTACAATTATTTTGTTTCGCAATTTCAAGTACATAATCGCACAATAATTGGCCAATATTTTTATTTCTAAAGTTATTATCAACTACTACGTTATCAAGTTCAACATACTTGCCTGAATAAATTTTGGTATTAATCCAAAAACCACAAACACCAACAGGTTTTTCATTAATATAAGCTACGGCTTGTTGGTAGTTTAATTCGACCATATCATTAATCATCAATGTGTAATCATTTAAAGTTACATTAGGGCTAAGTTGACATATTAGCTCATATTGAGCAATCATTTCATTAGCTTTATCAATTGTTTTTATAACAACAGTATCCATTATTTTAAAAAATAATCAATGGCTAAATCGTAACTTTTTAATCCAAATCCAGTTATTGAACCAACACAATTTTTGCTTAGAAAAGAAATATGTCGATATGCTTCTCTGGCAAATACGTTACTAATGTGAACTTCAACTACTTTTATTTCAATGGCTGCAATGGCATCGGCAATGGCTAAAGATGTATGTGAATAAGCACCTGCATTTAAAATAATTCCGTCAAATTTTGGTTTATTTTTATCATTTATTTCATGCAGCTTATTAATAATTTCGCCCTCCACATTGCTTTGGTAATAAACCAGCTCAACCCTTGATTTATAAGTACTTTGGAGCGTTTGCAAGTAGGTTTCAAAGCTCGTTGAACCATAAGTGTTTGGCTCACGAGTGCCCAATAAATTTAAATTTGGACCATTAATGATTATAAGTTTCACGATTTTAAGTTTATTTTTAAATATATTTTGTATACTTTTGCCGCAACATTATACATAATTACATAAAATATGAAAAAAATATTTACTATTATAATTTCATTATTGGTTCTTTCAAACTTTGTAATAGCACAAAGTTTTTCAATAAGTCCAAAAATTGGAAAAGGCCAAGCATCATCACTAAAAGAAAAGATTGAAGTTAAATTTAATTTTACTAATACTTCATTAGATGCAACTGATACAGTATTTAATTGGGAATTGATTGAAGTTGTTATGCCATCAACATGGACGGCTCAAATTTGTGATCCCTTTGCTTGTTTAGAAGGAAGTGGTACTTTGGGTTTTAAAAGTAGTTATTCATTAAGTAACGCTATTGGCAACAATACTGGATTTTTTTTATTAGATTTCTTTTCTAATGGCAATCCAGGTTCTGGACTAATGAAAGTAGTTATTAAAAGTGCAAAAACAGGATATACTGATACTATTACAGCAGAGGCAAAAGTATGGAATGTGGCTGTGAAAGAAACTGTAAAACAAAATAAAGAGTTTTCTTTCTATCCAAATCCAGCAAAAGACGAGTTAGTTTTAAAATATAATTCAAAAGAAAATATCCAAGTTGAAATTTTCAATATATTAGGAAGTAAAGTAAAAACTTTTTACTTATATGGTGGCCAAACTACTGTTAATATTGAAGAATTAGAAAACGGAATTTATTTTTTACGTTTTAAAGATGATGGTAAAACAATTTCTAAAACCTTTACTAAAAACTAATTTTTAAAAAAACATTTAGAAAAGCCGAACCTTAATTGGTTTGGTTTTTTTTTGTCTTTTTTTACCATAAATTCAAATCATATTTGTAGTATTTTGTATTTAATTAAAAATGAACTATTTAGAGTATAAAACCTTATTAAACAATTTGATGGCTGATGGTAAAACTACCGGTAGCGACCAATCTGAAGCCATGATTCATTATGCAGAGTTAAATATTCAGCGTATGAAAAGATTAGATAAAACCATTGTTCTCTTAGGCGAGTGGGAGTCTTTCTTTAGTAAAATAGAAGGTAATTTAAAATGGGTAGTTTTAACCGAAGGCTGGTGTGGCGATGCTGCCCAAATAGTTCCTGTTATTAATAAAATTGTAGAGACTTCAAATGGTAAAATTGTTTTAGAATTGCTGCTTAGAGACGAAAATCTGGAGCTAATGGACAAATATTTAACCAATGGAGGAAGAGCAATTCCAAAGTTAATTTGTTACAATGAAAATCATGAGGAACTTTGGAATTGGGGACCAAGACCAAAAGGAGCGCAAGATTTTATTAATCAATTAAAAGCTGATGGGGCAGATTTGGTTAAGGTGAAAACTGATTTGCACCTTTGGTATACCAAAAATAAAACCATAGACACTCAAAACGAGATTATGAGTATGTTTACTCAATCACAAAATTAATTAATAAATTTACTAAAACTTATATTTAAATGGCTGTATTATTGCAGCCATTTTTATTTTAAAACTACTCCCATGAAACTATTATTAAGCTACTTACGTAGATATAAAAAACTGGTTGCAATCTCCATATTATTTGCCATAGTCAACCAAGTTTTTTCTTTGTTAGATCCCATTATTTTCGGGAAATTAATAGGTAATTATGCTGCCAACCCTAAAAATTATTCGTTTGACGATTTCATTCAAGGAGTGGGTCTTTTGATTCTAGCGGCCATTAGTGTGGCTATGGTAAGTCGCATTGCCAAAGCATTCCAAGATTATTTTGTAAGTTTGGTAATACAAAGTTTAGGTGCCGATATGTATACCGATGGATTAAAACACACTTTACAAGTTTCGTTTAGCCAATTTGAAGACCAACGTAGTGGCGAAACGCTAAATATTTTACAAAAAGTAAGAACTGATGTTGAAAAATTTATTTCTATTTTTATCAATGTACTATTCTTTTCGGTGGTAGGTATTGTATTTGTTATCATATATGCCATTCAAGTAAATTCAATGCTCATCATTGTATACTTAGTATCGAGTGGAATATTAGCTGTAATTACCAATTATTTATCAAAAAAAATAAAAAAAGTACAAACTACCATAGTGGCTGAAACTAAACAATTAGCTGGAACTACAACCGAAAGTTTGCGCAATATTGAATTGGTAAAAAGTTTAGGATTGACTACACAGGAAACGCATCGTTTGCATATTTCAACCAAAAAGATTTTACAACTAGAATTAAAAAAAGTACGCAGTATTCGCAGTATTTCATTTATACAAGGAACTTTTGTTAACCTATTGCGCCAATCAATTATGTTCTTTTTGTTGTATTTGGTATTTAAAGGCGAGCTAGTAGTGGCTCAAATAATTACTTTGCAATTTTTCTCATTCTTTATATTCAACCCATTGCAAGAAATGGGAAATGTAATTTTAAGTTACCGCGAGGCAGAAGCATCGTTGAATAATTTCAAGAAAATTTTGGAAACTCCAGTTGAAGTTAAACCAACCAATCCAATACTTTTAAATGATATTGAAACATTGCGTTTTGAAAATGTCGCTTTCCAACATAGGTCAGCATCTTACAAAGCTTTGAGTAATATTTCATTTTCAGTAAATAGGGGTGAAACCATAGCTTTTGTGGGCCCAAGTGGAAGTGGTAAAAGTACATTGGTGAAACTATTAGTTGGACTTTATACGCCATTAGAAGGCAATGTTGTTTACAATAATATAAGTTACAATGAAATAGAAATTGATGAGTTACGCGCACAACTTGGATTTGTAACTCAAGATACGCAACTTTTTAGTGGAACTATTAAAGAAAATTTATTATTTGTAAAACCAAACGCTACCGATGAACAAATAAATGAAGCATTAGAAAGAGCTAGTTGTAATAATTTATTGGAGAGAAGTGAAAATGGTTTACATACTGTAATTGGAGAAGGTGGAATGAAACTAAGTGGTGGTGAAAAACAACGTTTATCAATAGCTAGGGCATTATTACGTAAGCCTAAATTATTGGTTTTTGATGAAGCTACATCGGCTTTGGACTCAATAACTGAAGAAGAAATTACGAATACCATTCAACAAATTGGTACTAGAAAAGAACAAATAACTGTGTTAATTGCACATAGATTATCAACCATTATGCATGCCGATAAAATATTTGTACTTGAAAAAGGCGAAATTATTGAAACAGGCAAACACGAAGAATTATTGGTTGAAAAAGGTTTGTATTATGCTATGTGGCGTCAGCAAATTGGCGAACGTAAGCAGGTGGGATAGTTGATGGGTTGAATGTGTTGATTGAGTTAACAGGTTAATTAAGTTAATTGGTTAAGTTAATATAGTTAATTTAGTTAATAAAGATAACTCAAAATACATCAATACCTTAACGCTTAAACATCACCACATAAACACTTTAACACATAAAAACTACAATAATAAATAAAAAGAATATGAACACAGTTAGAGAACAAAATCCAATTGAATTATGGAACAATTTTGCAGATTTAAATGCAGTTCCGCGCGCTTCAAAAAAGGAAGAACGTATAATTGAGTTTATGATGAATTTTGGCAAAAACTTAGGTTTAGAAACTTATAAAGACGAAGTTGGAAATGTTATTATAAAAAAGCCTGCTTCTGCCGGAATGGAAAATAGGGTAGTAGTTGCTTTGCAAAGTCATTTGGATATGGTGCACCAAAAAAATGCAAGTACCAATTTTGACTTTGATACACAAGGAATTGATATGTATGTAGAAGGTGATTGGATAAAAGCCAACGGTACCACTTTAGGTGCTGATAATGGAATTGGAGTAGCTTCCATTATGACAATTTTAGCGTCTAAAACCATTGTTCATCCGCCAATTGAAGCATTGTTTACCATTGATGAAGAAACTGGAATGACAGGTGCTTTAGGCTTAAAAGGTGGTTTATTAGATGCAGAAATTATGCTGAACCTTGATACTGAAGATGACAACGAATTAACCATTGGTTGCGCTGGTGGGGTTGATGTTACGGCTACAGGAAATTATAGTGAAGTAAATGTTGGAAGTAATATTATAGCTAAAAAAATTAGCGTAAAAGGCTTAACTGGTGGACACTCTGGGATGGATATTCACAGAGGTAGGGGGAATGCCAATAAATTAATGAACAGAATTTTATGGCAAGCAGCTAATCAGTTTGGAGTTAAAATAAATAGCATTGATGGTGGTAGTTTGCGCAATGCTATTCCACGCGAATCGGTGGCAACCGTTGTATTGCCTGCTGATAATCAACTTGATTTTGAAACATTTATCAAAGAACAAGAACAAATTTTCAAATCTGAATACCATTTAACCGATCCTAATTTGGTAATTGGAATTGAAAATACCGAAGCACCAACATATGTTTTGAATGGTGAATTTCAAACCAAGTTATTAAGTAGTTTGTATAGTTGTGTAAATGGCATTTACCGCATGAGTTCAAGTATTGAAGGATTGGTACAAACCAGTAATAATTTGGCTAGGGTTTTGGTTAAAAATGGAACTTATAGCATTCAATGTTTAACAAGAAGTTCGGTAGATACTGAAAAAATGGATTTAGCTGCGAGCTTACAATCTTGTTTTGAATTAATGGGAGCTAGCATAGCTTTTAGTGGTTCGTACCCAGGATGGACACCTAATAAAGATGCTGCTATTGTTAAATTAATGAGTGAATTATATTTTGAAAGATATAACGAACATGCTTTGGTAAGTGCTTGTCATGCTGGTTTGGAGTGTGGTATATTAGGAACTAATTATCCTCATATTCAAATGATTTCGTTTGGGCCAAATATTAAAGGAGCTCACTCGCCCGATGAAAGAGTACAAATAAGTTCAGTTCAAAAATATTGGGCGTTTTTATTGGAAACATTGGTAAGAATCCCCGCAAAGATTTAGTGTTAGCGATTTATTGATTTAAAAATTGATAAAATAAAAATGTAATGGATAAAAAAATGGGATATATTCTAATATTAGTTGGCATTGTTTTTCTATTATTTGGTGTATTTGTAATTGTTAAATCAAATAAAAGAAAAGGTAAAAGTGAAACAAATGAATTGCCAAATAAACCCAGACAAGAAAACAAAAGCAATGATGAAATAGCTGAAAATAAAGCAAAGGGTGATAGTTTTGAAAAGTTTGTAGTGAAACAATTTGATAAAAGATATTTTACCCTAAATGAATGGAGGATCGATAAATATGTTGATGGTATTTATGCTGTGTCGAACCATTTTCCTGATTTAGAAATAGAGTTTAATTTAAAAATAAAAGAGGTTTCTAATAAATTTGCCATTGAGTGTAAATGGCGTAAAAACTACTATCAGGGTGGTATTGAATGGGCTAATGACTATCAAATAGATAACTATAAAAAGTATGCTGAAACTTTAAAAATTCCTGTTTTTGTTGTAATTGGTGTGGGCGGTGAACCTGAAAATCCGAATGAATTATTTATTATTCCTTTAAGTCAAGTTACTAGTAATACATTATCAAAAGAGACTTTACTAAAATATGAAAAAACAACAATTGATAAGGGATTCTTTTGGGATTTTGAGAAGAAAGAACTGAAGTAACAATAATCAATCATTGAATAATGACATCAAGGTATTTTATAACATTTCTTTTATTATCCACCCA
Organism: Bacteroidota bacterium; assembly: GCA_027484685.1. Taxonomy (GTDB): domain Bacteria; phylum Bacteroidota; class Bacteroidia; order UKL13-3; family UKL13-3; genus JAAFJM01. Next base: position 25,244 of record JAIXSO010000019.1, on the reverse strand, counting down.
AATAATAGGAATAGTTACTGCAATTTTATGGAATGCAGTAGAAATTCTAATAATATCTACTACATTTAGTTCCATTTTTTTATTTTTTAACAATAAGATTTTTCGTAATGATATAGAAGTTTTTGGTTCATTTGTTATTTTGTTTATTGCCGTAGTTTTGTCCTTTTACAATTATGCTTTTGTACTATTAACTTCTATTCCTTTGGTATTTTTTATTACAGTAGTAATAGCTAGACAATTTTATATTAATATATATCACTGTGAACCAGAAACAGGCAAATACTTGTTTTGGCAGCGAGATAGAATGTATTCATGGATATTATTTAATGTGTTAATGCAGATAATGTACTTTTTTATTCTTAAGCCATGGGAAAGTGGAAGTGGAAAAATCATTTGGTTTCCCATTCTTTTTATCGCAATGCAATTGCCATTGTTATTGTTTGCTTGGCTAACAAAATGGTATCTAAATAAAAAGAGAAAAAATAGAAGAAAAAAAGCAGATTGGAGGGTTTAGTTTTTAAGTATATATCTGAATAATAATTTGATTATGAGCAAGATAAATTTGATTTAAAGTTTGATAAAATAATTACAAAAAACGCCTTCACTTTGAGTAAAGGCGTTTTTTATTTCGTTATAAGTAATTATTTTAACCTGCAAACTCATTTATCCATGCTACTAATTGAGTGGCATGTTCGCCATACAACATGGTATGGTGGTTTCCATTACTTACTTTAAGCGTTCCTTTTTTTAATAAACGCATAGCTTTTTGGGCTAAATAAGTAGGTAAAATAGGTTCATGTAAATTGTATTCACCATCGGCACTTATAAGCATGGTTTCTTGTTTTATACTATTAAAATATAAAGCAAAAGGTTCTTTGCTTACGTGAGTCGCAATTTGGATAATCTGCGCCAAATCTGACTTTGACTCCACTGTGCCATTATTATTTATATCAATATCGGCATCGTAATAAGTCTGCATATCATCGTCCCAAAAATCCATATAAGGAGCTTGTTTTATTTGCTCAAAATACTCCTCTTTGGTGTTAAAAGTTTTATCTAACCTGCTCATAGATGTTTGTAACATCAATGGTGTTTTAGGATTCATTTCTGGTGCAGCATCTAAAAATATTACCTTTTTAAAATACTTAGGAAAGTAATAACATAAGTACGATGACAATAATCCACCAAATGAATGACCAACTAAAATAATATCGCGGTTAGCAAATGGTTTTATTAAACCTATAATATCATCGGCATGTTGTTTAAAACTGTAGCCAAAAGCTGGGTGACTGCTTAAGCCACGTCCTCGTAAATCAGGGATCAACAGTTCAAAATTATCAGCTAAGCCTTTGCTTAATAAACCTTCAAAAGCATGGCAATTAGCAGTTAGGCCATGTAACATTAATAAAACAGGTTTGCTTGCATTGGGGTAATGCAAAAAATGTAGTGTAATATTATTTACATCTAAAAAAATACTTTTATAGTTGCTCATATTACTGTGCTGTCCAACCTCCATCCACAGGTATTGCAGTTCCGGTAATGGTTGCTGCATCGTCAGAAATTAAGAAAGCTGCCATTTGTACAATGCTATCAATTGAGATAAACGATTTGATAGCTTGCTTGCTTAACATTACTTTTTGAATTACTTCTTCGCGGGTTAAATTATGTGCTTTCATTTGATCGCCAATTTGGTTTTCGACTATAGGAGTATGCACATAACCTGGGCAAATAGCATTGCAAGTTATATTATAAGGTGCACCTTCTAAAGCTATGGTTTTAGTAAAACCAACCACACCATGTTTTGAAGCTATATAGGCCGATTTATATTCGCTAGCTACCAAACCATGAGCAGATGCAATGTTTACAATGCGGCCAAATTTTTGGGCCAACATGCTTGGAAAACAAAGTTTGGTTAAAATAAAAGTAGCTGTTAAATTAATAGCAATTATTTGATTCCATTTTTCTAAAGGAAAATCTTGCACTGGCGATACAAATTGAATACCTGCGTTGTTTACCAAAACATCAATTTTACCAAACTTAGCCAAAGCTTCACTAGCCATGGTTTCTATTTGCTCTGGAAACAATAAATTGCATGGTGAAAACAAATAATCAATGCCGTGTTTTTGTGCAACTTCGGCTGCTATTTCAGCACCATTTGCTTCTAAGCCATTAAATACTATATTATATCCTTTTGATGCTAAATTATTGGCTATGGCCAATCCAATTCCACTTGTACTTCCTGTTATTAATGCAGTTTTTTTCATTACCTAAAATTTGAGGGGCAAGAATAGTAGTTTTTTTCTGAAAAGTTGTATTTATGTTAAGGTGCTTAAGTGTGGAAGTGTTTAAGTTGGTAGACGGGCAGGCTTAGAGTGATTGATAAAATGTTTAATTGTTTAATTGTTTAATTGTTTAGAGGGTTTAGCTGTTTAGAAAGTTTAATTGTCTATTGCTTATTGTCTATTGCTTATTCTCACTTCTCCTAACTCTGCTCACGCCTTGCGTGATTGTCACTTCGCATTTCGAACTACAGTATTTAAAAAACCATCGTTCTGAAAGTTAAGTTAATACGTGGCGAAGAAACTTTAGTAGTAGGAGGTAAGCGATGCAGCCAATGGGTTTGAGTTTCGTCTTTCATTACTAAAACACTGCCATGTTCCAAATTTAAAGTTACGGTTTGCTTATTGGTTTTGTGTTTAAATGCAAATTTGCGTTCCGCTCCAAACGTAACCGAGGCAATGGCTCCATTTTTAACTAATTCTTTTTCATCATCGCTGTGCCAAGCCATTCCTTCATTGCCATTATGGTATAAATTCAACAAACACGAGTTATAAGTTTGACCAGTTATTTTTTCTATAATTTGTTTTAAAGCTGTAAGTTCTGGTGTAAATATATTCGAATGACGTGTAATTTTAGAGTAAGTGTAACTGATTTCTTTTTCTGAGTACCAAGCTACTTTGCGGGCAGTTGTTAAATGTTTTCCAAAAATAATGGCTTCATCGTTTTTCCATAATATATTATTCAATAAATATTGATAGTAATGGTCGGCTTCGGCTTTAGAAAATACAGTACCATAATAATTTACAGTTCCTTGGCAAGGAAGTAAGTTTTGGTGTTTGTCAAAATTAAATAACTGCATCATTTTGTAAACCATTATAATGTACAAATTGTTTGGCTGCTTCCCAGCCTAAAATAGCAGCTTTGCGCTCACTGCCCCAGCGGTACTGCCCAAATTTACCCGTTGATTGAATAACCCGATGACATGGAATGATAAACGCAATAGGATTGCTTCCAATGGCAGTTCCAACTGCTCGGCTTGCGTTTGCATTCTCAATATTTTGAGCCAATTTACCATAAGTAGTAAAATTTCCTTCTGGAATTTTAAGCAATGCTTCCCAAACTTTTATTTGAAAATCGGTTCCTTTTAAATGTAAACTCAAAGGTTGGTTAGCCAAGTTTTTATTATTTAAAACCAAAGCAGCAGTTTGGTGAATAGGTATTTGTTTTTGTATAAAATTAGCTTTCGGGAACTGGAGTCGCAGTTCGGTTAAAGCCTCATTTTTACTCTCATTAAACATTAAAAAGCAAATGCCTTTTTGGGTAGCTCCAATAAGGTATTGCCCAAAAATACATTCTTCAAAATGGAAATAAATAGATAGATTTTCTCCTTCGTTTTTATATTCAGCTGGAGTCATTCCTTCTATGTTTATAAATAAATCGTGGAGGCGGCTGGTGCTTGAAAGTCCTAATTCAAAAGCAGTGTTAAATAAGGTTTGATGTTCGTTTCTAAGTATTTGCTTGGCATAATTAATATTTAAAAATTGTAAGAATTTTTTAGGACTAACGCCTGCCCAATCAGAAAAAAGCCTTTGAAAATGGAATTGACTCGTATTTAAATGATTAGCTATTTGCTCTAAACTTGGTTGTGTTTTAAAATTGGCTTCCAAAAACTTTAAAGCTTTAGCAATTTGTTCATATTGTTGTGTTTGGCTTGTTTTCATTAGTTGTTTCGAAAGCAAAACTAGTTTAAAACATTTTATTAATAAATCCGAAAGTTGCTATTTTATTAAACAAAAGGTAATTGTAAAAATATATTGATTTAATTGTTGAAATAAATTAATAATTTATTTACCAACCATTTAATTAATTTTTATATTTTTGCAGTTATTAAATTTTATCAAATGAAAAAAATATTACTAAGTTTTTTTACAATCTCTTGCATGGTAAGTGGCTTTGCACAGACACAGCTTATTGAAAATTTTAACTACACAATTAACGATTCGTTAGCCGCAACGAACGTAAATAATAATTGGGCTATAATAAGCGGATCAACAGTTAATGCTATTAGAGCAAATGGAACTAGTTTAACATTTACTGGTTATAATGGTTCTGGAATAGGTCCTAGTGTAACATTAACAACAACCGGCCAAGATATTTATAGAGATTTTACTTCATCAATTTCTGCCTCAAATGTGTATTGTTCTTTTTTATTAAATGTTAGTGCGGCTCAAGCCAATGGAGACTATTTTTTTGCTTATTTACCAAATACTTCAACTGTTAACTATACTGGTAGGGTATTTGTTAAGTCAAATGGTACAGGTTATTCTTTAGGTATTTCTAAATCTAGCGAGACTGCTGTATATTCAACAAATATATTGTCATTTAATACAACCTATATGTTAGTTGTTAAATATGTATATAATTCAACTGGAACTACAGACGACCAATGTGGAATTTATGTATTTCCATCAACAATACCAACAACAGAACCAACTTCTTTTGATGTAGGTGTTTCAGCTGGTACTATAACTGATTTGGCAAATGTTTCAAGAGTAGCATTAAGACAAGGAACTGCTTCAAATGCACCAACTTTATCGATTGATGGTATAAGGGTTTCTAATACATGGGCAAATGGTCCACTTCCCGTTAAATTAGTGAATTTTTCAGCTAGTTTAAATAATAATCAAACTGAATTAAATTGGAGTACGGCTAGTGAAACCAATAACAAAGGATTTGAAGTGGAAAGAAGTATAGATGGTGTAAATTTTGAAACAATTGGTTTTGTTAAAGGTAATGGTAATTCAAATAGAATCAACAAATACAGTTTTATTGATGCTAACCAATCAAGCGCATTTTACAGATTGAAACAAATTGATTTTGATGGTCAATTTGAATACTCAAGCACAGTAAAAGTTAGCAACGATGAGCTTTTAGTTGATTTAACCCCGAATCCATTTAACGATAATTTAGTTATTAACAGTCCAACCATGATTGAAAATGCTGAAATTATTGATGTAACAGGAAAAGTGAAATTAATGGAAATTGTAAATAGCAATAGAGCTACCATTAATACTTCAACTTTAAGCAATGGAATTTATTTTATTAGAATAAATAATGGCCAAAAAGTAATTACCAAACGCATTATCAAAAACTAATTTTACAATCTTATACTTATTTATAAAAAGGCTGCATTCTATCTGAATGTGGCCTTTTTTGTTTTATTAAATTACTTAATGTTTACTTTATGTAAGGTTAACAATTGCTTTTGATTAACTAGCTAAGTTTGCGGCACAATTCAAAAACACATGAAAAAAACAATACTTATTTTAATAGTAAGCTTTTTAAGCAATTTTTTATTTGCTCAAAATTTAGTTCAATCTAATTTTATTGGACAAGTAATTCCACAATACATGGGCTCTGGATCATCGTCAAGGTTACCTGTAATATTTAGAGCAAGTTTAACAGGATTAGCTCCCAATACCACTTACAGGTATTTTTGTAATTTAGCATTACGAACCGATTTTGGAACCACCAATAGTGGTGCAGGTAATCCGTTATTTTTAAGAAATGGAAATTTTGGATACTCAACAGGTGCATCTTTAACTACTAATGGAAATTTCGATTCGTTAGTAACTGATGGTTCAGGTAATTATACAGGTTGGTTTGCAGTGGTAAATACCGGCAATTCAAGGTTTACAGCAGGCAATTATGTTTTTCCAAGTATAGTTTTGGATAGTGCAGGCATAAAACGTGGTGTAGCCAATTCAAGGTTTTGTTTAAATGATTCAATAGCAGTTTTAGGTTTTGCAACTACTACGGGCTCTACAAATGGTTCATTTATTAGAGGTTTATCAGGTGGAACACCAAAAAATTTGGTTTTGTTATTTGCAGATACAGCCAGTAACAATAAGCCTTTATCCATAGCAATAATTGAATCAATGGGGGCTACCATAGCAAGCATAGTTCCTGATTATACTACCAATGTTCAAGCAGTTACTGGAGCTTGGGGTGCAATTATTCCAAACATATTGCCAAATGGCGTAAAAAGAATTGAGCAAAGATTATTAAGCAATGGTAGTTACGTTAATGGCTCAAAATCAATAGATGGTATTTGGGGTTCAGTAAGTACTTTAAGCCCAACTAATGGGTTAACAGGTTTAGTAATTAACGCTTCGGCTGCGCCACTTCCAGTAAAATTAGTTAGTTTCAGTATTAATCATAAAAATGAAAATTCGTTGTTAACTTGGGCTACCAGCAGCGAGGTTAATAACAAAGGTTTTGAAGTGGAAAGAAGTATTGATGGTAAAAACTTTTCAATTGTTGGTTTTGTAAAAGGTTTTGGTAATAGTAATCGAATGGTTAATTATTCCTTTACCGACAAAAATAATCAAACAGCCTATTACCGTTTAAAACAAGTTGATTTTGATGGTAAGTTTGATTATTCAAAAACATTGTTATTTAATAGCTTAGAAATTGAAGGTATAGAGTTAAGTCCAAATCCATTTGGAAATACTATAACTTTGGCTAGCGAAAAACAAATAACTAAAATTGAAATTATTGATATGACAGGTAAAGTAAAACTAATGGAAGTGGTTAACAGCAATAAAGCCGAAATCAATACTTCTGAATTAAATAATGGTGTTTATTTTATTAGGGTAAACAATGGCGAAACCATTGTTACAAAAAGAATAGTAAAAAATTAATTATCAATTATATACAATAAAAAAGCTACTCCAAAAGAGTAGCTTTTTTTATGTTTTATGGCTAAGTATTAAGCATTGTTTGATTCATCTAAATGGAATTGAATCAAATCTTCCATTGGCGATTTAATTACTTTACCAATTTTCATATCGTAACTTAATGCTACTTCTTCTAAAATTTCTCTGAACACAAAGCCAACAGAACCAACGCAGTTAAAAGAATATTCTTTATAATTTGGATATTTTACCACCAAATTTTTAAAGAAATCTCTAAAACCATCGCGCACTTTATTTTTGATGTAAGGATGCGAAACATATTCATCGGCAAATTTGCAAAAACTTGCTAAATAGCGGTTTGGAAACTGAGTATTGTATAAAGTAGTAAAAATTTGTTCGTTATCTTCAATTTGAAAACGCTCTTTAAACCTAGCTTGTAATTCAGGTTGTAAATTACCACGCATAAAATCGCGCAATATTTTTTTACCAATATAACTTCCACTTCCTTCATCGCCCATTAAATAACCAAGGGAATCAATATTATGGAATACATCGAAACCATCGTATAAACATGAGTTAGTTCCTGTTCCTAAAATGGCTGCAAAACCTTTGTTTTTACCTAATAAAGCTCTTGCCGATGCTAATAAATCGTGCCCAACAAAAATATTAGGTACATTAGGAAAACTTCTGGTTAAAGCTTTTCGCACTATGTCTTTCTTTTCTGGGGTAGAACAACCTGCACCATAAAAATAAACTTCAGAAATAGATGTACCATCTAAATCTTTTAATAAATTTTCGCTTAATGAATAGTAAATTGCTTCACTATCAATAAAATATGGATTATATCCAATGGTGTGAAAAGTCATGCGGTAACTATTGTCTTTATTAATAATTACCCAATCTGTTTTAGTAGAACCACTATCTGCAATAAGTATCATTTGATTTAATTTCTTTTTGGCAAATTAATAAATCAAACTATAAACTGTATATTTTTTATTTAAAATAATATTGTTGGTAATGTTTTGATATATAAATATTTAAAAAGGCTTTTAATACTTGACAAATAATACAGCGGCTCAAAAACCTTTTAAATGGCAAAATAAATTGATACTATGTATTGCATAGTACCTAATTATATTTAGTTTTGTGAAGTAATATTTGGTAAATGGATATTGAAAATAGTAAAGCACAAATGAAAAAAGGAATACTTGAATTATGTATTCTTTCTATAATAAGCAGGGGTGAGGTATATGCAAGCGATATTTTGGCTGAATTAAAAAAAGCTAATTTAATAGTGGTAGAAGGTACCTTATATCCATTACTTACTAGGCTAAAAAACGAGGAATTACTTACTTATAATTGGTTTGAAAGTAATAGTGGCCCACCAAGAAAATATTATCAATTAACAGCACATGGTCAAAAGTTTTTGGCCGAAATTAACCAATCGTGGAGCGATTTAGTAAACTCAGTAAATACCATTATTAAAAACTAAAATTATTGCATTATGATTCAATCAATCAAAATAAATTTAAACAAAACTACTTTTACTTTAAACAATGAAGCATACGAAAAATTGAATGCTTATGTATTGGCTTTAAAAAATAGTTTTAAAAACGATTCTGAAATTTTATTTGATATAGAAGCCAGAATTGCTGAGTTATTAACTATTCATTTGGCGGCTACTCAAGCTGAAATTGTTACTGCTATTGATGTAGATGAAGTAATTAAAACCATTGGAACTATTGAAGAATTAACCAATAGCAAAAACGAAAATAAGCAACAAACAAGGGTAGAAGAACCCGTTATAAATAAAGCTTATAATCAATTTGTTTCTAAAAAACTAAGGCGTAATTCATTTAACCAAAGCTTAAGTGGTGTTTGTAGTGGATTGGGTTATTATTTAAATATTGATACCAGCTTGATACGTTTGGCTTTTGTGTTTTCAGTATTCTTTTTTGGCACAGGCGTATTATTGTATTTAATTTTATGGATTGCTGTTCCTAAAGCAGTAGGAATGGAAGCCGAAGCTATTAAAAACTTTGAACTAAATAATCCAAACAAATTATTTAGAACCAAAGAAACAAAAGCCATTGCCGGTGTTTGTAGCGGTTTGGCTATTCATTTAGGAATTGAAATTTGGGTGGTTCGTTTGGTGTTTTTTGTAGGAATATTTGTATTTGGTTTCTCCATTATTGGTTACTTTTTAGCTTGGTTGGTTATACCAATGGCTTATACCGATTTTCAAAAAACTAAAATAAATAACAATGCCCAATATGTGGCTCAACATGATGAGCAATTAGGAATAATTAGAAATATTTTTAAAATAATTATTGCTGGAATTGCCTTGGTTTTAATTGGCATTTTAGTGGTTTCGTTTTTCTTTACAGCAGGTTTGTTTAATTTGTTTACGGGCTCAACTGTTTATGATTTTCTGGTAGAAACTTTTCCATTTGATGAAAATTTGAGTTTAATGGTAACAGGCGTTTTATTAGTTATATTTTCACCTATTTTATTTTTATTGGTAATCATTGCAAGGTTTGCATTTAAAGCCAATATTCATGTTAAATATGCAGGTTCTGGTTTAGTTTTTACCTTCTTTTTAGGCATAGGTTTATTGGTTTATAGTGGTTTAACTTCTATTCCTAACTATTATAAATTATTAGATAGTACCGATAACAGTACTGAGTTTTTGCCAGCAACTGATTCGTTAAAAATTATTATAAATGAAGTAAATACAGGCCGCAATGTTGATTTTTTTAGTGAAAACGATTTTAAAATTCAATTATGCGATAGCGGAATGTTTATTCCTATTGAATACCAAATAACAAGAACATTAGAAGATAAAGCAACTTATGAAATAATACGTAAGTTTAAAGGTAGCATAAGTAAAGATAGTTCAAGCCCTAGTCCAATTCAAATCGATTATAAAATTAGTAACGATTCTATCATGTTTCCTAGCCATTATTTCATAGCAAAGCCTTATAAGTTTAAGTTTCAAAGGGCTAAGGTTAAGTTTTACCTAAAACCAAATAGTACATTTTACGCTAATAAAACTGCTCAACAAGTATTTGGGTTTATAGACAAACATGAAAGCACTGATAAGTTTTGGTTTAATATTGACAATATAAATGACTACGAAAATAACCACGACAGCAAACAAAGCAAACTAGAGCAAAGGCTTGAACAAAAGGAGCGTGAAATGGAAGAGAAAAATGAAAAATTGGAACGAGATTTAGAGCAGAAAGAGCGTGAAATGGAGCGTAAAGCCGAGGAGTTAGAGCGCAAACTAGAGCAAAAAGAAAGAGAGAATGAAAAGAATTTGTAGTTATTCTCCGCACTCACTAGCATCTTGCTAGTGAGTTTATATTGAAGCCTCTGGCTGATTCTTTTAAATTAAGTTTACGCTCTCGGTTGGTGTCCTCTCCAATCGAATAAGGTGTGGTGAGGACACCGACCTTGAACAAATTTGTATTATTCAAACATTTTATTCCTATAATTTTCCTTTATTTGAAATAAGAAAAGTGGTTTGGTGGATTAATGTATAGCCTCGTAGAGGCGAACCTATGGTAACCTAAAACTAACCAAACCCCACATAAAGTCCCGTAGGGACGACCTATACAAAAGAAACATAACCATAAGGCCGCCCTTACAGGGCTTGTGTTGAATCCAACTATTTCGCTACCATAAGTAAATCCCTATGGGATTTTTTATCTAATTGCTTTAATTACATTTAAAAACTTTCTATAATTTTCCTTTATTTGAAATAAGAAAAAGTTGTTTGGTTCATAGTAAACAACTCTAATTTACCCATAATCATATTAATTTATTTTTAAATATTCCTATTTCCAATTTCATAATTTATTCTTAAACATTTGCTTTTTAAGCTACTGAATAGTTGTTTTTTAAAATAAAATATACTTTTGCCACAAGCAATGGGAGGGCTGGGCCTATTGTTTAGCAATAAATAAATATAAAAATGGATAAGAAAAGACTACTAGTAATTGGACTAGAAGCAAATGAAATTGAAAAAATTAGAGCAAATTTAGGATTTAACTATTTAGTGGTACATTACGATATGTTACCTAAAGTTAAATTAGTTCAAGGTAATTTATGGGTTGAAAGTACTACCGTTCCCGACAAATTCCTTTTAGTAGATATGGTTATTTTTCATGGTATTTTTGAACATGATTTTGACTTTATTACTTTACTTTCGTTATGGAATGGCCCATGCCTGCCAAATGCGCAAGGTATGATGGATTTAAGACAAAGAATTCCGGGTTTAGCAAGAGCTTTAAAGGTTTCTAAATTTAATACTTTAAGCCGAAGTATGGTTTTAGGTGCTACTGAATTTACAAGCAAAAATGAAGTAGTGGCTAAATGGGGAATTTGGCATTGTGGTGAAGATAAGCACAAATTTAACGGCACTTGGACAAGTAACGAAACTTCTGTTATTGAAGACTTTATTGACGGTGAGGCAGTAAGGATTATGTTGATGGGAGATACACATTGGCAAATTAAACTTACTGGCGATACTTGGCTAAAATCAATACATAATGAAGGTTCGTGGCAAATGGAAGTGGACGAAGAATTATTAACCGATACCAAAAACATAGCTGAACATTTTAATTTACCAATGGTGGGAGTTGATTACATGGTGGGTAAAGATGGCAGAAAACACTTATTAGAGGTTAATCATATTCCAAATGTTACTGTTTTTCCTTTTATTAATGAGGCTTTTGTAAATTTTATTCCTAATTGGGTAAATGCTGTAAGGGTTTAATTTTCCTACAGATGCCACTTTAAAGCGTGTAAACTAACAGTATTTATATTCCCTTAATTTTCCTTTATTTGAAATAAGAAAGAGTGGTTTTGTGGAGAGACAACAATCAAGGACAAAATAAAAAATTATGTTACGAGTAGAATACAATGACCCCAATATGATTTTAAGAAATAGACCCACCAATTGGGGGGCGGGGGTTTATTTATATAATGATGAGCCTTTTACTGGAGTATGGGTTTATCGTGAAAATAATGGTCAAATAACAGCAGAATACGAATACAAGGATGGAATATTTGATGGTAGGCAAGCAACTTATTGGCCTAATGGAAATTTGGAAGAAGAATACTTTCAAAAATATGATTATAATATTGGTGCATTTAAACGCTGGAATGAGCAGGGTGTTTTAATAAGTCATCAAGAATTTGATGAATTGGGAAATTGGATAAAAACAATCCTTTAATATTATGCTACTAGCTTTAGACGTGCATTATAGAGAAAATACAACCAAAGCGGTGGGTGTATTGTTTAATTGGGAAGATACTGAGCCAATAGAAATTGTTACCGAATTTATAGATGATGTGGCAGAATATGTTCCTGGTGAGTTTTATAAACGTGAGTTGCCTTGCTTGTTAAAGGTTATTGCTAAAATAGATTTAAACCAACTAGAAGCTATTATTATAGATGGTTATGTGTTTATTGATAATGAGAAAAACTTTGGTTTGGGTGGTGTACTTTGGGAAACTTTAAATAAGCAAATTCCTATTATTGGTGTAGCCAAAACATCGTTTTTTAAAAACAAAGAAACTGTAATTGAAGTAAACAGAGGTGAAAGCATCAAACCTTTATTTGTATCGGCTATTGGATTTGATTTAAACTTAGCAGCTTTAAAAATTAAACAAATGCATGGCAGTTACAGGATACCTCATATTTTAAAACAATTAGATACCGAAACAAAAGCTTAAATTTACTAAACACAAAAAACTAAATACATGAAAAGTACACACATTCTAATGGTCGGGTTATTAATAGTAGCGGGCTGTAGCACCAAGTCAGAAAAAATAAAGCTTGCGCTTAACCTTCCTGTAGGTTATAAACAAACTTTAGTTAACGAGCAAATTACCAAAACCAGTACTTTAGGAAGTGTAAACCAATTGGAAGAAGTAACTTATAAGTTAGATTCGATAATAGGAGACAGTTTATATGCCATGACGGGTACCATGATTAGAGTTAAAAGTCAGTCAAATTTTGGTGGTGAAACAGAAGATTTTGATAGCAATAAAAAAGAATCGGAAATGACTGCAAGCGAAAAAGAAATGCTCATGGAATTTAAGTCTGTACTAAATACCGATTTTAATTTTGTACTTAATAAAAGAGGTGAAATTGTGCAACATGGTGTTATTAATAATGGTTTAGACCAATCCTTATCATCTATTAATCATTACAAAAACTTACCGCTTGTATATCCTATTAATGAACTTGAAATAGGGCAAGAATGGAAAGAAGATACCGAAAGAAAAGAGATTATTGAAGTAAAAACCCACTCCACCTATAAAGTAACAAAAATAGAAGGAGATAAGGTGTTTATAGCAGTGGCACAAAAAATTGAAAAAATTGGTAATTTATTAGGCGAAAACACCACAAAAGGAGAATGTATTGTAGATAAAAAAACAGGCATTCTTATTAAATACGTAAACGAAATGCAAATGCAAGTAGGCGGAGGAACTTTGGTTATAACCACCTATCCAAAAGATTAATGCCTTTGGTTTGTGTTTTGTTTTAACAAAATAACAAACAAAAAAAATGAAAACAACAAATAAAATATTAGTGGTAGATTTAGAAGCTACCTGCTGGGAAGAGGATGGAGAATATCAAAAAACGCACAGCGAAATTATAGAAATTGGTATTTGTGTATTGAACACTTCCAATGGCGAAATAACACAAAAACAAGGCATTTTGGTAAAATCCCAACGCTCCAAAGTGAGCGAGTTTTGCACCAAATTAACTACCATAACTCCTGAGTTATTAGACCAAAAAGGAATATTACTAGCCGATGCTTGCGAGTTAATAATGGACGAATACCAAAGCGAAGATTATACCTGGGCCAGTTATGGCAATTACGATAAGTCGTTTTTTATGGCTCAGTGCAAACGTTTTGGAGTTATTTACCCTATGTCGAACGACCATATAAATGTAAAAGTAGCCCTTTCTGATAAGCTAAAACTTGACAGAGGAATGGGAATGGAAAGAGCACTAAAACATTTAAAAATACCTATGGATGGCATACACCACAGGGGTGTGGACGATGCTTACAATACTGCCAAAATTTTAAATTGGATATTGAAGCATTAATTTTAAAAAACAATAATTATAAAACTCATGGCAAAAAAATTAGATAAAATATTAATAGTAGATATAGAGGCTACTTGTTGGGAAGGCGCTTTACCCGAGGGTATGGCTAACGATATTATAGAAATAGGAATTTGTTTATTGGATATAAATACTGGTGAAATTACTGATAACAGAGGCATTTTAGTTAAACCAGAAAGATCGGTAGTAAGTGATTTTTGTACTGAATTAACCACCATTACACAAGATATGTTGGATAAAGAAGGTATTAGTTTTAAAGATGCATGCAAAATTTTAAAAACAGAATACGATAGTCAAAGTAGGGCATGGGCTAGTTTTGGCGCTTACGATTTAAACCAATTTAAAAGACAATGCACCGATTTAGGAATTGGTTATCCTTTTGGCCCTTCGCATATCAATGTAAAAACTTTGTTTGCATTAAAAAAGAAGCTAGGCCATGAACAAGGCATGGCAGGCGCATTGGCTCTTTTAGAAATTCCTTTAGAAGGAACACACCACCGAGGAGTAGATGATGCCAAAAACATAGCTAAAATAATGAATTGGATTTTGAATAATTAAAAATATACCAGTTTCCGCACTCGCTAGCATCTTGCTAGTGAGTTTATATTGCAGCCTCTGGCTGATTCTTTCAAATTAAGTATACGCCCTCGGTTGGTGTCTTCACCAACAGAATAAGGTGCGGTGAGGACACCGACCGTGGACAAATTTGTATCATTCAAACATTTTATTCCTATAATTTTACTTTATTTGAAATAAGAAAGAATGGAAAACCAATAAAATATTACTATGATAAAAATTGAACTCATTTCAGAATGGATGAAAATATTCCCATATTCTTGTTGTTTAGATGAAATCTATTTTAGAGAACGTAATTCAGTAGGTACTTTAATTTATGAGTTGACATTAAGTACACATCAATTTGAATATATAATAAATCCATTTTATGAAAACTTCCGAGAATTAAATCCCGAAAGTTTAATTTACAAATATCATTCAAAGGATTTTGAAAATGGTGAATGGGCGGAAGAACAAGAAGAAGAATGCCAAAGTGTTGAAGAGTTCTATAATCAATTACTAGAAAAAAGACAAATAATTTGCGAATTTACTGAAGTTACAAAGGCATACAATGAATTGCTAAAAATATGTGAATCAGCTATGCAAAATAAAAATAAATTATTTGTTTTTAGTGAATATTTATAAGAAGAACAGGGCGTGAACGGGCAACAAATTTTTCCTTCATCAATTATCTCACCAACCGAATTTGTATCATTCAAACAATTTATTCCTATAATTTCCTTTATTTGAAACAGGAAAGAATGGGTGGTGGCAGCAATAAAAAAGCCATTTGATTATAAAGTAAAATGACAAGAACGAAATATTTTGAATTAGCAGAAGCAAACGAATTAGTATTAGAAATAGAGTTTGGCACCTATGTATTAATGATGTATTATATCGCCCAAATTGATTATCAAAAGCCTTAAAACTTTTTCATGCAACTATTTCAGAATGGAAATATCGTGTAGAATACGAATTGGATGAAGGTATGTATGATAGTGAAAACTATACCTGCCATTTTGTACCATCTGAAATTCAGGAATCAATTGCATTTATAGATAATCAAGTGATACCAGCTTTACAAAATGAAACTTATGAAGATGTATTAGTAAAATATGGAGGCAAAGCCAATTTTGAAAATATTTATAATGATAACAATACATTTTTAATTTTTTTAGGAGCTTATGATGAGGTTTATGAAGATAGTAAATATGGCATGTGGGGTAGATTTGAAAAATTAAGAAATGTCTTTCAAGAATCATTAAACAGAAATATACCATTTAAAACTTGGGTATGGTAAATTCCCCTCGCTTCCCATCACACCAACCGAATTTGCATCATTCATACATTTTATTCCTATAATTTTCCTTTATTTGAAATAAGAAAGAGTGGATGGGTGGGGAATTAATGCATAGCCTCGTAGAGGCGAACCTATGGTAGCAAAAAACCAACCCAACTCCACATAAAGTCCCGTAGGGACGAGCATCGCAAGATGCGAGCGAGTGCAAGAAAGATTTTAACGAAACTAAAATATGTCAATGAAGAAAATAGTTTACATGCTATTCACAATACCACTTTTTGGATGTGTAAATACACAAAACGAAGTTGAAGAAACAAAAGTAGAGAGGATTCAGTGGAGTAAAGAATGGTTTACTACTAGCAACAACAGGCTGAAAGGTGCAGTTACCATAGATTCTCAAGGAACAATGGTGATTGTGGGCCAAAAATTTACAACCACAGATTCGATGGAGTACCCTAGTATGATTGCAAAAGTGTCACCAGAAGGGGAATTGCTTATAAGTAAACCAATTGGGAATAGCATAATGGAAATCAGCAAATACAAGAGAAGAGAAAGATTTTACGAGAGAAATGAAGAAAGACTTACTCAAATATTAAAGACAAACGATTCCAGACTCCTCCTTTTTGGATACAAAACATTTGAAAATCATGAGGATCGTTTATGGATAATTGAAATTGATAAAGATTTAAACGTCCTCAAGGACACAGTCTACATGAATTTGGTTACATCTGATACCAGAAAAATAAAAGCATTTAGTACTAAAAATGGCTGGTACATAATTACTGGCAATTACTGGGAAACCAATGGCTTATCACGTTATGGTGTACCCATATTCGAATTTGATAGCGATTTTAAATGTATAAATTCCATCAAAAGCTTAACGGTACCTGTTGGTGATTCAATATTGAGAATTTCAAATATGAACAATGCAGTAGAATATGATAACGAACTGCTTATTTGTGGGGATGGGGGATTTACCCACAACAAGTTAGATGAAGATGATATAGTGAATTTTCCCTACATTTTTAGATTCAATAAAAAAAATAGGCAATCGCAGATACTTAAAAAATATCCTATAGGCTATTCACCAATTAGCATTAAAAAAAGCAGAAATCAATACGTAGCATTACTTGAGATAAAAGAAAAAAATATCAGTCATCAATTTGTTATTTCTTATGATTCAAGCATGAATGAAATTTGGAGATATGAGCAGCAACTTGGAGTAAAAACATGCCCAAGTATTTTAACCTATAAAAACAATTTGTGGTATACCTGTGGCAGATACCGCAGTGTTGATGGAAATGGGAACTATGTGATTGCTTATAATTCCAAAGGCGAGATTGTATCAAAAGTAACCTATGCGCATAAAGCACGAAATCCATTAAATGCTTACAACCCAACAGGAGGTTCTGTAGCAATAGAATTCGATGAAATAGTAGATGAAATCAAAATCAATGAAAACCAATTTTATCGCCTTTATATTGAAGATGGTTTGTATACTAGTTGGACTATCGACAAATTTGAATTTAATTAATAGTGATATTTTATTAGAATGAACATCCTTCTTCCCTAAAAATAGCTTTCGCCTATGTTCCGCACTCGCTAGCATCTTGCTAGTGAGTTAATATTGCAGCCTCTGGCTGATTCTTCCAAATTAAGTTTTCGCTCTTGGTTGGCGTCCTCACCAATCGAATAAGGTGCGGTGAGGACACCGACCTTGGACAAATTTGAATCATTCATACATTTTATTCCTATAATTTTCCTTTATTTGAAATAAGAAAAAGTGGTTTGGTGGGGGAAAGCAAACACGGACAAATAAAAATAAAAAAAATGATATACGATTATTATTTAACCGTAATAAAATCCAAAAATGTAATTGTTGAAGTGGTTCCTTCAAATTTGATTGGAGCATCAGCTTTATCCGATATGAATTTAGGTGAAATAACGGAAACATTATCCGAATTAAACGAAGTTATTGCAGGGCAATTAAGTGATCTTACTTGGGGTACACAATTTTTTTGTATTGTTTCCGAAGGTAATATATCTTGGTATGGAGACTATGAAAAAGTAGAAAGATATCAAGCATCAACAATTAGCTTTAGAGATTATTTAATAGAACTGAAAAACTTCAAAGAGCAGTGTGCAGCAGGAGATTATTACAAAACCATCATTGGTCAGGCATTTACAGCAATAAAAGCCAATCCGTCTCAATTTAAAAGTTGGGCAACATCAGACAAAGACTTTTCTATTACCATAAACAATATTACTTTTAATTTATTTTTCGATCTTAATGATTTTAATTTAACAGAATCTCAATATGTTGCTCAGTTAAAAAGAGATTTTTAATAAAAAATGCCTCGCACTCGCTAGTATCTTGCTAGTGAGTTTATATTGCAGCTTCTGGCTGTTATAAAAAAAAGGACACCAAAATTTCGCCCTCGGTTGGTGTCCTCACCAATCGAATAAGGTGCTGTGAGGACACCGACCTTGGACAAATTTGTATCATTCAAACATTTTATTCCTATAATTTTCCTTTATTTGAAATAAGAAAGAGTGGGGTGGTGGGGGCAAATACGTGCAAATTACTTTACTACTGCGCTTTATCATTTTCAACTGATTGGTTAGCCCTCATTACCGGAACATAAAACATAATATTTATGCCAACCAAAATAAATAAAACACCATAAAGTCTGAGTGTAAAATCGGGATAATTCATGGCTACCACCGTTCCAATACCAATTACCAATCCTAGTAGTGCGCGAATAGCTATAATTTTAATGACTACCTTTTGTGCTAGGTTGAAAAGCCAATTGCAAAAAATGATTTCTGAAAAAGCATAAAAAATAAATAGAAAGGCTGTAAACTCCATTAATTGTTTTGACGAATTACAAAACAATAGGAGCATAATTCCATATACCAACAAAGCCAAAGCATGCATTTGGTGGTAAGCAAATTGAACTTGGTGTCTTTGCCTTGCAAATGCCGCAGCAAAGGCCAAAATAGCCCCGGCTGTTAAACTGATGCCTAATGTTAATTTGATGGTTTGAAACGAGCTGTTTTCTGAAAACAATAGAAAGGCACCCACAAGAATGATGATTAAACCATATAGGTATATTGGAAGATGTTTTTTCATGTTTGCTTTAGGTATTACGAACTAAGTTTCATAACCATGTAAAACTAGGAATATATATTTCCATGAACTTACACACTTAACAATAATAGTTGCATAATTCATACTTAACAGGCATACTATTTATTGAACTAAAATTCAAGCATGAAATAGTATAAGAAAAACCATAGAAATTTTAAAAATCATTATTCCATTAGCGATGTGCGATGGGTCGGCAAAAATCCCGAAAGCTTTCGGGAGGCCGGCCTAATCATGCGGAATTGTTTCTTTGGAATTTATACTGAGCAATCCCGATAATTATCGAATACGCGTCAAATAAGAAAAACTCCAAAGGAGTTTAATTTCAATAGCCCCGAATGAAATTCGGGATTAAAAGTATGGATAAAAACACCAAAAATCCCAAAACATTTGCGCAAAGCCGAAGGCTTTGCGCAAATGTTTTGGGATTTTTGTAAAACAGGTTGCGTTCATTTTTCAACGGGTTAATCCCGATAAATCGGGACCGTTGTTACAAAAGTATCGTTCCTACGGAACTATAAGGTTTATCAATGTTTAGAAGAAAAATAAGTTGACGCCATTGCGATAATTATCGGAAGGAGTATCTAAGGAAAAAGAAAGAAGAAAAACTTTTTGAGGGTTGATTTTTTAGTTTGACGAATTTCATTGATTAATAAAATAAAATTAAGCTGAATGGTCTTGTTTATCTGCTTCTATACACCAAAGTAATTCTTTTATAAAAACGGCAGCTAGTTTGTCTGAATTTGTTATATCCATTGGTCTTCCATTTTCGTCATAAGCTTTATCTACCGTTGGTACAGAAAACATAGCAGGAATAGTCCAAGCCATCATTTTCCAAAGCGTAAACTGAAGCGATACCAAAGCCTGATTACCGCCAAACGGTCCTCCTGAAACCGTGGCTATTGCAATGGGTTTGTGTTTCCATTCTTCATAAAGCAGGTCTATGGCATTTTTTAAACTGGCAGGATAACCACCATTGTATTCGGGTGTAACTATAATAATACCGTCTGACGATTTAATTTTTTCTGCAAATGCTAGCACATTTTCAGTCGGATTAACCATGGTTTTTAAAGTGCCTTCAAAAATTGGAAAGTTATATGCTTTCAAATCAATTATCTCTGTGGTTGCCAGTTTGTTTTCAGTAAGGTAATTTTGAAAATAAAGCGAAACGTTATGGCTTTTTCGCCCTTCTCTAACGCTAGAGGAAATGATGGAAATATGTCTCATGATGGTTATTTTTTTGAAATATTAAATGGTGGTGGCATCAATAACGTAACGGTAACGGGCTTCTTTGTTTACCACTTTTTCCCATGCATCATTTATTTCTTCGGCCTTAATAATTTGTATTTGTGGATAGATTTTATTTGCTGCACAATAATTCATTACCTCTTGTGTTTCAGCTATGCCACCAATTAACGAACCATTGAAATTTACTCGGTTAAAAACCATATTGGTATTGTTTATCATCAATTCACCGTTTATAGGTAAACCAACTTGGGTAAAATAACCATGCGGTTTTACACAAGAAATATAATTAGACATCTCATAGGCATAAGGTACAGTAGAAATCATGAAATCCATTTTTCCAAACCATGGTTTTAAATCCTCACTTGAATTCACCAAAATAACTTCTTTGGCACCAAAATCTTTGATGTCTTTTACTTTTGAAGGCGAAGTGGTAAAGGCATAAACTTCCGCACCTTTTGAAACAGCTAGTTTAATGGCCATGTGTCCTAAACCTCCAATGCCTACCACACCAATTTTATCTCCTTTTTTGAGTTTTACTTTCATCATGGGCGAATAGGTGGTAATGCCTGCGCAAAGCAATGAAGCCGCATATTGTAGCTCTATATTGTTTGGAATTTTTACAGCAAAATGTTCTGTTACCACTATATTGGTAGCGTATCCGCCTTGTGTTATTCCTGTTGGAGATGATTTTTCGGGTGCACCATAAGTGCCAACCATACCTGTGGTTTCGCAATGTTGTTCCTCACCATTTTTACAAGTATCGCATTTCATACAACTGTTTACCATACAGCCCACGCCTGCTTGGTCTCCAATTTTAAATTGGGTTACATTTTTACCAACTGCAGATACAATTCCAGCAATTTCGTGTCCGGGCACTTGCGGATACTGTTGCTTTCCCCAATGGCCTTTTATGGTATGAATATCGGAGTGACAAATGCCACTAAACTTGATGTCAATTAAAATATCGTTATCGCCAATTGGTCTACGCTCAAAATTCCAAGAAACTAATTTTCCCTTTTCGTCTTTTCCGGCATAACCTTTTGAATTTATATTCTTGTTCATATTGTTTGATTGATTTGTTTGTGAAAAAAGTGGTAATGGGTTTGCAAGCAAAACACCCGTAGCAACCATGGATGACTGCTGAATAAATTTTCGCCTTGTTTGATTACCTATATTTTGCTTTTTCATCTATTTTGTTTGGTAAGTTTGGTTTTAGGTTGATGAAATCAATCTACTTTAAACCCTAATTAGTTGCTGATAGAATTATGGCTCATCATTATTTTTCAAGAAAAATTTTATCTATTTCCTTTGAAAGTTTTACATCTTTTTCTGTAATGCTATCTTTGGCTTCATGCGTAAATAGTTTTATATCTACCTTGTTATACACATTGCTCCAATTAGGATGATGACCCATTTTTTCGGCCGCAAAAGCTACCTTGGTCATAAACGCAAATGCTGCTACAAAATCCTTAAACTCAAAGCTGCGTTGCAATTGATTGTTCTCTTCTTTCCACATCATGTTATTTGTTATTTTTTAATTTCACTCGCTTCACTCAACGCAATGGCAATGGCTTGCTTTGGGTTAGTAACTATCTTATCTGATTTTCCAATATGAAGTTCACCCTCCTTAAATTCATGCATTACCTTTGCTATCTTTTTTTGAGTAGCACTTGTTTTTTTCTTTTTCATTTTAATAATAAAGCATAGGCATAAAAGTTAATTTATCCCTATGCTTTTATAATAATTTTTATTATTCAGCTGCTAAATCTCTCAAGGTTTTCACCTTATTGTGGTCGGCAACTAGTAAAGTATGTTGCGCTTTAATCATGGTTAATTGATCCTTATTTAAATATTCTAATTCATTTCTCAATACTTCTTCATAAGTTTCTTTTGCAGCGTCTTCACCATATTCGCATGAGTTAAGAATGGCTTTACGGTCATTGCCTGTAATTGCTGCTTTTACATCCATCCATACTCTAAAGAATTTGCCAGTAGTTTTTGTTCCCTCTGTGGCAGTTCCACCTAATTTGGTCATTTCGGCCGAAAGCTCTTTGTTGCAGTAAATACTTGTTTGTTTTAGTTCGTTAAAAAATGCCTTTAAATCTTGTTCTTTCGTTTCATTGGCTGCTGTTTCGTAACCTTCAATTCTATCGTTGTTAATAGTAATAAGTGTGTTTAACACATCAATTGTTTCTTCGTTATCCATATTATTTTGTTTTTAATTTGCTAATTGAAATGATTGTTTGATTTGAATTCTTTTTGATTTTTAACCTAATGAATTGATTGATATTGAATTTTTTTCGATTCCAATTCAGGAATATTTTCTGTAATAAAACTGACTAAGTCAGCATTTAGCTTTTCTTTTTCAGTGATAAATAATCCATGAGGAGCGTTTTTATAAACTAAGTATTTGGCATGTGGAATTATTGCCGCTGTTTTGTCTCCTGATATATTTATTGGGACAATTTTATCAGCATCGCCATGAATAATTAAAACTGGAATGTTTATTTTTTTTAAATCATCTCTAAAATCGGTTTCGGAAAATGAACGCACACAATCAACCGTTGCCTTTGCCGAACTCATTAAACATAAGTTCTGATTCCAGTCTAACATTGCTTGGCTAACAGCTTGCTTTTGTTCTTCCACACCGTAGAATTTTTTAGCAAACTCAATCAAAAATGCAGGACGGTCTTCTTCAATTTTATGAATGGTTTCTTCAAAAGTTTGTTTATCTATTCCCTCAGGATTGTCTTCTGTTTTTAGTCTGAAAGGTGTAACAGAACTTACAAAAACCACTTTCTCAATTTTATCAGTTCCGTATTTTCCAATATAGCTGGCAATTTCTCCACCGCCCATTGAAAACCCAACAAGCGTTACTTCTGATAAATTTAATTGAGTAATTAATTCATGCAAATCATCGGCAAGCGTAATGTAATCATAACCTTCCCAAGGTCTGTCAGATTTGCCAAAACCTCTGCGGTCGTATGCAATGCAATGAAGGTTGTGTTTTGGTAATTCTGCTAATTGATATTCCCACATTTCGTGATTTAGCGGCCAACCATGAATGAATATTACTGGCTTACCCTTGCCATACTCCTGATAGAAAATATTTACAGAACTTTTGGCAGGCGATGATTTTGATTTTATAAAACTCATGTTGGGTTTTTATTAAACAGTTATCTCACCTTCTTTGCCGGTAATTAAATTTGTTCCAGTAATAACAGAAGCCGCCATTTTTAAGATGTTAATCATTCTGTTTCCGTCAGTATCCCAATAATAAGCAGAGGTTGGTTTTACTTTGATGATAGAAATATTTGGATCTTCTTTACCTTCTTTAAACCAAATTTTGGCATCAGGAATCCAAAGTTCTTCAATGGTAGTTTTGTCTAAAATTATTGCTGCTTCTCCATTTACTATCAAATAACTGTTTTTGCCAGGATGAGAAAAAAAGAGTTGCACTTCTTTATCCGCTGCAATGGCTTTATTTTTATCACTTAACTTTTCGCTAAAAAACCAAATATTACCTTGGTCGCAAACTTTTATGGCATTCATAGGTCTGCATGTGGCTCCATCATCTGTTTTTAAGTCAGTACAGAAAAGGCAAACCATTATTTCATTTACCAAACTTTTCAATTTGTCAATGGCTTCTTTGTTATTCAAATTTTCAATATTGTTCATGTTGCTTTTTATTTAATGATGATTACATTTTTTTACATTGTTTTTCACATACCATTGCGCGGTCAAGATGTGTTCTTAATAAAGGAAGAGTGGCAGTTGCCCATGCTTTGATATCAGGGTCGGTACAATCGGTAGATGCTTTTTCAAAAAGTTCAATGGCTTTTTCATGACCTTTCACCATCATGCTACTGTATTCTTTTCCAAAATCGTTACCTGATTTTTCGTTTAAATCTTTGTAAGCTTCTTTACCGTTTTCGGTTTGCGAAGTAGGAAGTGTTATACTTTTAGTTTGTGCCAATGCAGTTAATTCCGCCAATGATTTAGTGTGTGATTCTTCCATCATTTTGCCTAATTCTTTTACATGATTCGTACTGCCTTTTTGTTGAGCCAATTGCCCTAAGCTTATTTCTTCCATGTTTATTTCGACAGCATTTACTAGAAATTGAGCATCTTTTTCGTTGTCATTTTTATCGAATTTTGCATCATTATGATCTTCAGCTACATCTTTGGTGTTTTTGGAGTTGTTATTCCCGCATGATGATAAGCCGATGATAACAGCAATAATTAAAGTTGCTTGGATGAATACTGTCTTAAAATTTTTCATGTTGTTTCGTTTTAGGTGGTTTTATATATTGCAAATGTGCCTCACTTTGAGGATGTGTTTATTACATACTTTCTCAAACAATTTGTATGATTATCACATTTTGAGAGAATGAAAAATAGAAGCTAACAAAAGTTTCTCGCTCATTTTACGTCATTGCGAGGCACAGCTAGTCCCGCCAAAGCGGGAAAGCAATCTCAAGCAAACAAAAGGTTTCCCGTTCGTTGTCTGAACTATGGATTTTCAATTTGAATGATTCTTCATTTACGGCCATTGCAGGCGTCCTCGCCTGCAATCAATTGGGATGATTATAATGATTGCTACCAATAAATAAACCTAAAAACTCTATAGGAGCGAAAGTTATTCTTGTTGGTGACGCTTCGCTAAATACCAACAAGGGCGAAATATTTATCACATTTGAAATGCAAAAAACGGATTACAATCCTTATTATATAAAGTTCGGATTACAAGTCACGGTTGTACGAAACATTAAGTTTGATATTTCTGCATAAATATTTTAGGGTCTCCATTACACTCAATAATTATTTGTTTTAGTAATTCATTATCTAGTTCATTGATAAATTTAATTT
>JAIXSO010000009.1 GCA_027484685.1 Bacteroidota bacterium | reverse complement strand
CCCAAAACCTTGTAAACCCTTTACAGGCTTGTCATCGAGGTAGTTTTTATAAGGATAAAAATGAAAATTGGTTAAGTGCATTTTCTACTTCAAATATACCAAAACAATAAAGGTTTTTACTACCTTTATTAGTTTTGGTTATACTACCTATATTATTACTAAAAAACCGCTTTAGTTTTTGGCAGAAGCGGTTTTGGTTGGCATTTGCTTTTGTTGCTTTGTCTTCGCCAAATGCGTGAACCAGCGTTGCAGGGTTTGCTCGTGCGCTAGCTAGGGGGGCCATAACTAATATGGGGGCGTTATTTTTACATCTTTAATGTGTAATATACAATTTCCCTTTTTATCATACTCAAAATATTCACCAAATAGTTTATCATCTTTCATTGTTCCCTTATATCTTATTCCACCACTATCAAAATAGGTAACATACTCCCCATTCCTTACACCGTTAATATAATTATATTTTGCTTTGCATAAACCTTTTTTATTATATATTTTAAACTCCCCATTTAAAAGACCCGCCTCATAATTTGCATCATATTGCAGTTGATGACCGTCATACAAATAAAATTTAGTATTGCCTTCTCGCTTATTATTTTTATAAGTTCCAACTACATAATATTCATCATAAGAAGGTATATTAAAAAAAGCATATATTCTTCTCTCATGCCAAACTCCTGTTCTAAAACCATTGGAATCGATTTGATTAATTGTGTCAGAATTAACGCCTGACAAATCATCAGAATAATAGAATTTAGATTTCGTGTAATCAACTTTATTACCATGTACTGTTTTTACAAGACCTAATTCTTTATTCTTATCAATATAAAATGTTTTGTAAAACAAGTAAACCCCATGATTATAATATTGAATTCGCGTAATTTTTGCCTTTCGGTTATAATAATAAATTTTCCCATGCAATTTATTATCTACATAAAAGAGTTTTGCTTTTATTTTGTTCTTATCATAAAATAAATTCCATTCCCCTTGTTTTCGTCCTAACGAGTCAACTCTATTTGTAATTTCTTGAGCGAAAGAAGCAGTTAAAGAAATCATTACTAAAATGAAAAGGCACAATATTTTTTTAATTTTCATAATATTTAATATTTAGGTGCAAAAGCTGCCGGTAAAAATTTGGATAATGTTACTTCGGAGATTTTAGACCGATTAGGGTAAGAAGTATAATGAACTTGGGACCCTTCATAAGTAAATGTAATAACATATGTTATTTTAACTATGGTGGGTGTAGAAGAACCTATATTTATAGTTGCTACTTTATAGTCAGTTGAATAAGGATGTGCACCAACCTGCGCTGGGAGCTTTACATTAGGTGGCAGTATTTGTGGCGCCTCAGCAAATTCAACAAAAGGTTGGTCATTAACAAGAACACTTACCTTATAGCCTGCCATAGTTTTAGCCATTAAATATATTTGTTCACCATCTTTAACCTCAATTTCAAACTCAATTGGATCATTCGCTTGCTCACCTTCTTTACCATATACAGGTTTGCTTAAATTAGATGTCATTTGATAACAGCTTTTTTTAAAACTTTCACTCTTCCTATTATCGTAACCATCTTGAAATGTTGATCCTGTCGTTGAGGAAGGGCTTCCATCGTTTTCACCCCTCAATCCACCCGCCCTAACGGATGCCGAACCATATCTTTTCTTACTTCCAATTCTCGCTAATTCTGATAAATATTTTCCTTGGTCATCTGCATATTTTTTTGCAAGCCTTTTCTTTAAATTGTCATATCTCTTATTTTCTTTATCGTGCTTTTTGTTGTCATCTCCGGTTGCCTTTTCACCAGCTAAACCAAGAGGGTCTTTTATTAATATTGGATTATTATCGAAAGCAGCATAAGGACTTTGCCATGGAAAATTTCTAAATAAAGGATCTATACTTAACCATTTACCTAATCTGGCATCGTACTGTCGAAACTCAGTTGAATATTCATTTCCTTCACCATAGACTTCATCAGTCTTCTCCATACCATTAAAGGCGAAGCCATAACTAACCCCATAACCACTCAAACCCTTTACAGGATTACTGTAAAGGTAGTTTTTTGTGGTGTAAAAATGAAAATTGGTTAAGTACATTTTGTACTTCAAATATACCAAAACAATAAAGTTTTTTTTACCTTTATTAATTTTAGTTATGCTTCATATTTTACATAAAAAACCGCTTTAGTTTTTGGTTTGGTTGGTATTACGAGATTTGAATTTTTATTTAAAATAATTGGTATTCACTTCTATTTCTTATCTTTATACCAAATTTAATAAGAAATTTTAATTATTTTTAATTAAATTACCATAAATTACCTTTGGATTAACTTTTATTTTGTTGCCTAACGAATCATAAAAAATAAAAAAACCTACACCTACCCCGAAAGTAGGTTTTTTTCTTGGAATAACTTTAACGATTTGTTCACTTTTAAATGTAGTATCAGTATTACATAAAGTTAAAACTCTTATAGTATCGCCTCCAACTAATTGTCCAATACAATTTGAAGCACTTACATATCCACCACAAGGAAAACTCGGCATGTAAGCAATAATTTTCATTTCAAATGAATCTGACATTTCAATAAAATCAAAATCAGGAGGATATCCGTACGATATTTTTTTTTTCACTATGCAACTCTCAATTATGGAGATAACAAAAACTAATTTGATAAGGCTTCTGATAAATTTCTTCATGTTTTTATTTTAACCTTGAATACTTTGAGTAAAATGTACCTGATGCTTCAAAATCTTCCCTATATGTAGTCATTGATGTATTGGTTCTTTTTGATATTGTAAGGACATCAACACCAAAAATAGCAGAACCATAAGTAGTTCTTAATTCTACAAGATGATGTTCGACACCTTGAACATCTTTCCAAGTTTTAGGTTGTTGTGTTTGAATCCCTAAAGCGTATGGTATTTTTAACATTGCTGTTACAACTTTCGATTCAGCAATCATAGCTTTTGGATGAGCAATGTTTAGAAAATTAGGGTCATTTCTATTTGCAATTGAGTAATCCCCTGGATTCTCCATTCTTTCAGTTAAAAAATGGGCAAATTGACCAGCTTGAGAAATTCTATCCATTTTAGCAAAATCACCTACATCTACTTTTCCTGTATTATAATTATCAATTAAAACTGATGCGTCATTATTAACTAAATCCAATTTAAATGTTTCCTTATCTTCTATTGCAGATTTTACAATTTGTCCTAATTCTGCGGATTTATTCTTTGTGGTTTTAGTATTCTCAACACCTAATTTGTTATATAAGTTACCATCCTTATCTATAGCATATTTATTTCCTGTTGCTTTACTTATTTGCTTAACAAATTTTTTAATGTCTTTTTTGTCTCCAGTTGGTTTAACAACATCACCAAAAGGATCTGTCAGAGCAATTGGATTATTTGCAAAACAAACATAATTACTAATACCTGCTATCGGTTTTGGATCTAAATTCCACCTTCTACCTAACCTTGCATCATACTCCCAAAAGGTTGCAGTCATTGTATTACCAGCACCAGAAACCTCATCATCCTTCTCCTGCCCATTAAAGGCGAATCGATAACCAATATTAGCCTCTACTTCTTCTAAAGTAAAGTTAGCTAATTGTATGCTTCCTGCTGGGTTTGAAGCTTCATTAAATATTACATCGGTTTCAAAACCTGTAGCTGTAAAGGTATAGCTTGCATCGCCTGGAACTATATAGTTGGTTATGCTCAGTAAATTGGTATTGGTATATTTATCTTTAATATACATGTATGGCCAACCACGTAAGTTTATTTTAAACATAACCCTATAAGTTTTGCCAGGTTCGGTACTAAAGGTTTTTTTCATACCTGCATTTACAGCAGTTACGGTAGCTCTTATGTTGCCAAATAAATTGCTTAAAGTCGCATTAGTAGTAGCTACCCATCCATCAGTTCCTGTTGTAAAATTACTATTGCTCAAGGTAGTTTTTACCAATACATTATCGGCCTTAAAGCTGCGGCCTGGCATTGGTGCACCAAATGGACTGTAATCGTTAGCCGTTACTATTTCGGCTTGGTAACGTCCTGGGCCTACTTCTTTTACTATTAGGTTATCTACACTGTAAGTTCCTGTACCTGTGCCACCTATTTTAAACCTATAAGCGCCTTGCGGTGCAGTAAAGGTAAAGCTTACATGTCCACTACTGCTGTTATTGGTTATATTTTGTCTTAAGCCTCCGCCTGTGCTATTATAACTTGCGTTGGTTTCAAACCAAACTTGGCTTATGCCGCTGCCTATGGTTAGGTCAAAATCTACTTTAAATATTCGGCCTGCTTCGCCTTCGTTATTAAATAAAGTTCCTACTTGGGTGTTTGTTCCACTTACGTTTAGTTTATTGCCCAAAAGACTCATGCTGGTATTGCTGGTAATAGGGAATATATTATTATAGCTACCATTATCAAAATTAGCATTTATCAATTCGGTATTACCGCAGTTGTAAGTTTTTTTATCGGTAACTACTACTAGTACATTGCCAAGGTGGTTGCTTAACTCATAGTTTTTAGCACCACGTATTTGGCTATAATTAGCATAATCAAGCACAGGAGGGTTTTGTTCTACTGCACTGTAAGTTGGTTCACTTCCATTGGCACTTTGCGCATCGCTTTGTGTTAAGGTTTTACTAGCCACTAATACCTCGGCTTTGTAAATTCCTAACCTACTGCTACCATATATGTGCCATTCGTTCAGCATTAGTTTATCAACGTATAAATTGCTATTTGGTAAAAACTCGTTCAGTATTTGATCGGCTATACTTTGTCCAAAATAAGCCCTTATTTGGTTAAAATACAAGTTAATTCCGTTGCTATTAGGTGCGGTGGTATAAATGTTAAGATTACTTTGTTGGGTAGTGGTTACAGCAGCCGCATCAATTAAGGTAGCATAATACACAAACGAATAAGGTTGATTGAATTTATACCAATTAATCAATAATTGGTGTTTTGGCTTTGTAATAAAGCGCTCCATACCAAATCAGGAAAATTGTTCAGCATTTTTATAGCATTCGATTTTGTAATATTTAAATTACAAGCAAACGAATTACTAGGGTTTTAAAGTATTTCTTTGAATAATCTCCTCAGCCAAACCTTCGAAGTTAGAAGCGTAAATACGTGGTGCCATTTTTTTTATTTTTTGCTCTTTTATTAAATAAATTAATTGCTTTGAAATGCCCGAATTAGATGATGAAAATAATAATTCTTGAAGGTGTATTAGGGATTTTTATTCATTATAAGTTTAGTTTTTTAAAAAATGGAAAATATTTTCCATTATAGTACGCGATTTAGCAAAAAAATACTATTCTATTTATATCATCAATTAGGAGTTCTAAGTTCGAGTTTTTTCCTTTGTCCTCCACAAATTAAACAACCAATTATTTATTGGGCCGATTTAATGGTAATGATTTAAAAGTAAATGTTTTGTAATAAAATTCGATTTAAATAGTTATTCAAAACTTAATTTCATTATTTAGGTTTAAAACTCAAAACTTAATCCATGATGAGACTTTTTACTTTTATTTTTTTAGCATTATCATTTTCCGCAATTACTACTGCTCAAAACATCAGTAATTATGTTTTTACAGCTCAAAGCGGTACATATACACCACTTACTTCGCTCAACTCTACTTTACCTGCATTAAGTTCAGGATCAAGTAACGAAGGTTTGTACAATAACATTCCTATTGGTTTTGACTTTTTTTATTTAAACACCCGCCATAACACTCTTTCGGCAAGCACAAATGGATGGCTAGCTTTAACGCCAGGTACAATTACTAATGCTTTTGCAGCAAATAATTTAAGTTCAGTTTCAGCCCCAACAAATTTAATAGCACCCCTTTGGGACGATTTAGACCTTGCCAGTGGAAGTTTTAGGTATCAAACTAGTGGCTTAGCTCCAAATAGAATTTTTACAGCAGAATGGAGCAATGTAGAATGGAATTGGAATACTAATACAAGTGTCATTTCTTTTCAAGTTAAATTATTTGAAACTTCGGGTAATATTCAATTTGAATACAAACAAGAAGCAGGTTTAATTGCAGGCGCAAGTGCAAGTATTGGAATTAAAGGCACCAATAATATTAATATTGTGTTTCAATCATTAAATGGCACAGGCACAAGCCCTACAAGCAGCAGTACTTTATCAACCAACTCATTAAACACCAAACCCGCCACAGGTCAAATTTATAGATTTGCAAATAATGCAGTAAGTGCACCAACCAATTTATTTATAAACCTCATAACCATTAACAGCATGCGTTTAAACTGGGTGGATGGTGTAAGTAACGAATCGGGTTATGTTATATTTAGATCAACCGATAATGTTAATTTTTCTTTCGTTGAATTAATTGCACCCAATAGTACCAACTACAGTTTAACAAATTTACCAAGTGGAACCACCTTTTTTTATAGGGTTTTTGCATTAAATGAAGGGCGTTTAAGTACAGCTTTAACAGGATCTGCCTCAACACTAATAGGAACATTAGGAGGAGTGTTAAACGTTCCAGGAAACTACAGCACCATTACTGCCGCCTTAAACGCCATTCGATCGAGCGGTATGGCAAGTGCTATAACTATTCAATTAAACACCAATTACAATAGCAGTTTAGAAACCTATCCAATAGATATAAGTAATATTGGCACATCAAGCACCAGAATATTAACTATAAGGCCAGCTAGTAATGTAACTAATTTAACAATTAGTGCTCCAAGCAATCTTTCTGCATTTGTAATTACCAATTCAAATTTTATAATACTTGATGGAAGACCGGGAGGAACAGGCACCAATAGGGCTTTAAATATTACTTGTACAAGTGGAAAAAATACCATTTTGTTTGATGGTGATTGTAGTAACGATACCATTAGGTTTTGCAAGCTTTCGTTAAACGATAATAGTAGCAGCTCCTTTCCTCTATCAAGTGTAATATCGTTTGCAAGTCAAAACAATGTTACATTAATTGGTTGTAACAATAATGGAATTTTGAATAACGAAATTTTTGGTATCAATTCTCCAAGCGCATTGGTAACTTTTGGAACTAATGTATTTTCTAGCAACCCAGCTGTTTCAAAAAACAACACCATCAGCAATAATATTTTTTACGATTTTTTAGGCAATTTTCCTTTTTATAACAGTGCTGTTTTAGTTAGAGGTCAGGTAGATTCATTTACCATTTCAAATAATAACTTTTTTCAAACTTCTTCTCTTTCAACCATTACGTTTAGTAATATCTTTACCATGAATGCCATCAATATTTACTCTAATGAAGTGGGCAATCATACCATAAGTAATAATATAATTGGGGGAAGTCAACCATTTGCTTTAGGAAATCCGTGGGAAGTAGGACCCGTTTCTGAAGCGAATGCAGTAATTCCAATTGAGGTAACTGTAGGCAGTTCATCATCTATGAACATTACCAATAACACCATCAGAAATTTTTTTATAGGAAGCAGCAGTGGTAGTTTCGGTACTCCTATGTTTACAGGTATTAAATTTACAACCTTCGGAAAAAGCACAAACATTAATATTAACAATAATAATATTGGGAACGATACCGGAACCAACAGCATTACTATTATAAACGAAGGAAACACCAACGCACAAGTAATTGGTATTTTAGCCGAAGCTTTTGACACCTCGAATATTACCATTAACAATAACAAAATTGGGGCATTCAGCATGTCGGGAACTTCCAATAACGATGGGGTTTTATTTTTGGGAATTATATTGAGTTCAGCAGGAACTATAAATGGTAATTTAATTGGAAGCTTAAGTAATGAAAACAGCATAAGAATAAACAGCAGCGCTGTAAGTTCAAGTCAGGCAATTTATGGCATAACAAATTGCTCATTTCCTGGCTTTAGCAGAACCTCGGAAAACTACATCATCAACAATAACACCATCAGTGGTTTAAAAAACAATTTTACTGCCTCAAGTACAATAGATAGATTAGTTGGTATAGATATTTTGGATGCAAATTCTGCTACAATTCAAAACAACTTGATACAAAATCTTACTGTAAACAATCCTTCAACCACGGCTAACTCATTCACGCTTAAAGGCATTAACTTAATAAACAATAATACTGCAAATGCTTTAGGATATAATTTAACTGCAAATACCATAAGAAACCTAGTGAATGCAAGTGCTACCGGAATATGCAATACAGCAGGAATATATTTTAATACCATTTCGAACCTTACCAATAATATTTCGAGAAACTTTATTCATTCGTTCAATCATACTAGTCAAAACAATGTTTCAAACTTAACTGGTATTACCTTAATTGAAGGCGATATAAAACTTACCAATAACATGGTTAGGCTTGGAATAACAGCTAGTGGGGCAAGTTTATTAGCCCCAATTAACATTAGCTGTTTTGAAAACAACAGTTCAGATAATGTAGATGTTTGGCATAATTCATTTTATATTGGCGGAACATTGTCTAGTAGTAATTCAAATACATATTGTGTGAAAAGAAACAGTTCGGCCAACATGAACATTGCCAATAATATTATGGTAAATAATAGAACCTTTTCTGCTAGTACCAGTAAAAGAAATTTTTGTATTGGCATCATTACTAATAGCTTACTTACTGGTATAAAAAATTGTTATTTTTATGCTGGAGCAGGAACAGGT
The DNA here is from genome assembly GCA_027484685.1 of Bacteroidota bacterium. Classification (GTDB taxonomy): domain Bacteria; phylum Bacteroidota; class Bacteroidia; order UKL13-3; family UKL13-3; genus JAAFJM01. The sequence continues at coordinate 47,067 of JAIXSO010000009.1, read as the reverse complement.
TTAGCACAAATTGGAGCTTCAGCCTTTGATTCAATCATTCCCTGGAGAGCGGCATCTACCATTGATGCGGAAAGTGGACGAGTTAACCCTAATTTTATAAATGCAACCGGTTCCCAAACAACGGTAGATTTGCACGTGAGTGGTGCCACACCCATTGAATCGAATGGCACTTTTATACCAAGTGTTTTAGTTGATTTTGACGGACAAACAAGAAGCCTTTTAACTCCAAATGATATTGGGGCCGATGCAGGAATATTCACTGCTGTAACTTTACCTGTTAAATGGCAATCTTTTACAGCAAAACTCATTGCTGAAAAAGTTCAATTAAATTTTGCTACCTCTCAAGAAATAAATAACAAAGCCTTTATTATAGAGCGTTCTACCAATGGAATTGACTTCGAATTTATCAATACCATTAAAGGCAGTGGCAATAGTAATGTGGTTAATCGTTATGCGTATAATGACAATATAAGCAATTTAAACAGTAATATAACTACTTTATATTACAGAATTAAACAAGTAGATTTTGATGGTAACTTTAGCTTTTCGAATGTAGAAAAGGTGGAATTAAATAACACACTAGAAAACGAAAATGTAACCTTTTATCCAAATCCGTTTATAGATAAAGTAATGGTTAATGGCTTAACTGCCAATACCATTAATGAAATAGAAATAATAAACACCAATGGACAAATGGTTAAACATTTGAATATAACTTCTACTGAAACAGAAATTGATTTGGCAGATTTACCTAAAGGAATTTATATAATCTATGTTACAGGAAAAAGCAGCAAAACAAAACTGATAAAGTTGTAACTTTAAGCTTGATTTTAAACAATTTTACTTTACCAAAATATAATACTCTATGTTTTAACTTTCGTTTTGATTCGCTAATTCTAATCTTTTACAAACTTTAAATTTTCAATAATGTCATTTTCTGAATTTAAGAATTCAACAAAATACAATCCCGCGTTTAATGGGCTGATATTGATTTCACTATTCAATAATTCGCCATTCAAAACACGTTTTCCAGATAAATCATTAACAATAAAACTGTATTTTTTAAAATCGTTCATTGTAATGAATAATTTATCTTTAGCTGGATTAGGATAAATACTAATTGCATTTTTAGTGTTTCTAAGCAGATTAATACTTAAACTTTCCCTTAAAAAATCTGCTTGAAACTTTCTAAGCTTTAACATACCCCTATAGCCTGATGAAACTTGAGGATAGCAATAATCATCAACAAATTGAACAGAAACTGTAAAAATATTATTACCAACAATACAAGCATCACCAAAGCTAAATTTTGAATTAGCTGAATTAGACAAAAAAGATGTTTTTACCATATTAGTATCAAAATAATCAATATAATTATCAAAACCACCTGATGTGCTATAGTTGCCAAACATTAAATAATTTCCATTTTTTGTTGGCAATATTAGGTTTGTTCCCTCATCGGTAAAGTTATTAATAGCGTAAGACATTGGGCTTATTGCTTCTCCTGTTTTTGAATTGTACTTAAAAATTTCAAAGCTGTTATTAATATCAATTTTATTAAAAAACACAACGTTTTTATCTTGACAAAACAAATTATAGTTACTATTCAAAATTAAATTAAATGTTTTACTCCAAACAGAAGTAAGAACACTGTCATAACAACAAATTCCATAATTATCATTGGTATCTTTTTGATAGGTAAATACAAAATTATTTTCATTGGTTAAAGTTAACATTGAGCATTTATATAAATCTTGATACGACCTACTAACAGCCTTTGCAAGTGTACTTTTTTTAACTAAACTTCCATCTTTATCAAACAAAGCTATAACAGGAGAAAAACTCTTCTGAGTAATAAAAACGTTTCCCAAAATTAAAACACGACCTAAATACGCTTTTACCTTATTGACAATTATTGGGCTTGTAGAAATTTGACTGCTTATAACCTTATCGTAAACAATATTTCCATTAGGTGCTATTTTGGTTAACTTGGTTGAACTTAATGAACCATCAAAATATATTACATAAACATAATCACTGTCGTCTTTATCGGCTGAAATACTAGCAGTGGTGGTAGAAAACGGAAGCTTTACTGTCCATATGTTTTTTAAGTTTTTATCAAACGATCTAACAACTACTCGATGTTGGCTTCCAGATTTAAGAACAGAATCGGCATAACTTATAACCACTACTCCACTATCTTTAAATGGAATAATTTTTTGGGAATAAATGTAATTCATAGAATCCGTGATCTCATCTTGAACCAAATTGTCCTTTAAAAGTACTATGTTTTGAGAAGAAACTGTTAAGCTAAAACAGAAAATTTGAACAACTATTTGAATAAATCTTTTCATAATAATTTTAATGTAAATCTTAACAAATTTATATTATTCACCCGTTTTTCCAAATTTGATATTATCTATTTCAGATGCTTTGTGTTGTGTTAAATTTAAGCATAAAAATCTGGTTTTATTTGAATGCAATGTAAGAAATAGACTTAAAAACAAGTAAAGTAAATATTGGCTTGTGATTTATTATTCAGGACACTCATACATCATAACACAAAAGCACCAAAATAAACATTTACCCATCCATAAACTATGGCCCAACTGCCAGCCGCTAGAAGCTAGTTGCCAAAAGCCACCTACTACAAAAGTCTGTAAAAACTGCAATCATTATCCTAACTTATGTAAGTGCTTGGCATAGCGCAATAGCTAACCTTGCATCAAACAAACAAGTAAAAAAATTTAATGATGAAACAGTTACAAGACAAAGTAGCCATTATAACAGGTGGCGCAGGCAGTATTGGAAAAGTTACCGCCAATTTATTTTTAGAAGAAGGAGCCAAAGTTTTATTGGTAGATTTAAACGAAGACCAACTGAAAAAAGTAGTAGCTGAGTTGAACCACGAGCATGTGGCCTATTGCGTTGCCGATGTATCGCAGTCGGTTCAAGTAGAAAAATATGTGCACGAAGCGGTTAGGTTATTTGGCAAAATTGATGTGTTTTTTAACAATGCAGGTATTGAAGGCGCGGTTAAACCCATTGTTGATTACCCCGAAGATGAATTCGACAGAGTAATTTCAATAAATGTAAAAGGCACTTGGTTAGGGAACAAATATGTATTACCCAAAATGAATCAAGGAGGCAGCATCATCATGACCTCGTCAGTGGCGGGCTTAATTGGTTTTGCTCACTTAGGCGCTTATGTTACCAGTAAACACGCAGTAGTAGGCATTATGCGCACCACAGCTTTAGAAGCAGCTCCTTTAAATATTAGGGTAAATTCTGTACATCCAGCACCAGTTAATAACCGTATGATGCGTTCAATTGAAGAAGGTTCATCGGCAGGACATGGCGAAGAGGTAAAGAAACTTTTTGAAGCAGCCATTCCATTAAAACGTTATGCCGAATCTATTGAAATTGCAAAATTAGTTTTGTTTTTGGCAAGTGATAACAGCCAATACATTACCGGAGCAACCATGGTTATTGACGGAGGCATGTGCGCTCAATAAACATTTAAACTTTTATTCGAGAAAATTCATAATGCAGGTCAGCATATTAAAATTGTGAAATAAAAAGAAAGAACCTTAATATAAAAACCAATATTCCATTAACGCGGTGCGTTGGGTCGGCAAAAAAGCGGGCCAGCCCAAGCCTGCGCGTGGAAGCATTTTTTTGCCTTATCCCGCAAAGCGGGATTGTTTCTTTGGAATTTATGCTGAGCGAAGCCGAAGTATCTAAGGAAAAAGAAAGAAGAAATACATTTTAAATTTTACTAAAGAATATTTATACTAACATGAACCAAACACATATTCATTTACTCATCACCCATCTTCCAATATTTGGTTCCATGTTAGGCGCATTGGTGCTTTTGCATGGCGTTGGTGTAAAAAGCGATCAAACCAAAATAGCGGCTTATTATGTTTTTATACTTTCGGCTATTGGAGCAGCGGTAGCTTATTTAACGGGCGAAGGAGCCGAAGAAGTAGTGGAAAAAATTCAAGGTGTAGTGGAAGAAAGTATTAAAATACATGAAGATTCAGCCACTGTTACTTTAATTTCCTTAATTGTTTTAGGAACAGCTTCCATAATTGGCGTTTACCTTACCTTTAAAAAATCAATTTACACCACTGCCACTGCATTTATTATATTATTTATATCCGTTTTCAGTTTTATATTAGTAGCCCGCACAGGCTATTTAGGCGGAAAAATAAGGCACACAGAAGTGAACGATACAATTATTTTAAACCAAACAGAAACCAACATAGAAGTGGATAAAGGTTAGTGAAAAGGAATTCAAAATGAGATTGGAGAAAATATAACTTTATGGTTGCTTTACCCCAAATCCTTTATTTTTTGTATAACTATTCAAACAAATCTGTTACCTGTCCTCCTAGCACAAAAAATTAGTCTTTAATTCTGAATATTTACTTGTATTAAGATTTAACTCTAAATGAAAATGACATTTTCCTCCACCAAGAACTTTAGAATTAATTTCCACTTTAGTCCAATCCAATCCAAAGTCTTGACAAAAACATCCAATCCAAATAATTTTCTGTCCTTTTTTATTATAACTAGGAAAATACTGCCGTTTGTATTCTTTTAAATCAATTAACCAATACTCACCTAACTTATCCATTTTTACTTGTTTATTATAAGCAGCAACACTTAAAACCAAAATAGAATCAATTTTAGCCAACTCTTGTTTTGATAAAGAAACTGGCTTTTTTTTAGGATTTTGTATTACTGCAAAAAGGGTATCTCCTACCTTTTTAACAGGTGCAACTGTTTCTTTTTCATGAACAACCTCTTTCTTTTCTGACATTCTATAACAGCCAACTAAAAAAAGCGAGATAAAAAATATTTGTACTCCCTTTTTCATATATAATCTTAATTCTTTAGTTAAAATAACTTGCTGTAAAACAGTTCTTTGAACAGTTCCCAACTCCAAAACTAATTTTCAACTGCTCCATGGTCTATGAACCATTGTCCATCAACTGTCAACTATCAACCGACAACTAATTCCAAAATCTCCACTCGCCACATCAGAACAAAGACACCAACCAAACTTAACAATGCTGCAAAAATGGACTCTAGTTTAATTTTTTCTTTGCCCATAAAATGCGCTGATACTATTACTGTTATAGGCAAAAACGAAAAAATGGTTTGCGCTAACGATACATCCATATTACTTGCCGCAAAAAGCGACATGCTTACTCCCATTACAGGCCCAAATACAGTTCCAATAATGATGGGTTTAAAATACAATTTAGTAGTGCTAATTTCTTTAAACTCTTTCCAAACATTTACTTTAAAAATGCCCATGGCATAAATAAAAATGGTTCCTATAAAAAGCCTAATCCAAGTGGCATGTATGGGCGAAAGTAATTCACCACTGGCATTTTGTAAAACCAAACCTTTTTTAGCAAATACCAACCCAACTCCTTGGCAAACTGCACCTAATATGGCAAAAATTATTCCTTTGGTTACGTGTTTTTTATCTAAAACTTCATTGTTATGGGCATTGCTTTTTATAAACCAAGCTATTCCTGCTATGGAAATAAGCATTCCAAAAATGCCAATTATATTAATGCTTTCGCCAAGCATAAGCACGCCACCAATTAAAGCTGCTGCTGGCGCAAAAGAGTTAAACAAACTGGTTCGGCTGCTGCCTAATATTTTAAAAGCTGTAAAAGCAAAATGATCGCCAATACTTAAACCAATAATGCCCGAAACACCTAACCAAACCCAATGCATTGGAAGCGGACCACTAAATAACTCAAAAATGGCTAATTGGGAAACATGGCTAAACGAAATAACTACACAAGTAATTACACTTAACAAAATGCAGGCGTAAAGCAAACGCACCCTATTAACCGAAACTGGCGCATACAGTTTAGATGCTTTGGTAAACGAAAACGTTCCAATTGTCCAACCAGTTAAAGTTATCAATGCTGCTATTATTCCTGTTGTTTGATTCATTTACTTATTTATTGATTTTTGATTTGGAGATTTGTTGATTAGATGGTAGGATGGCTATATTGTTGAATTGTTTTTGCCAGTTTTCATTTCATTTGAGATTTTAATCTGCGGGGAAATGGTCAAAGCTAAAAAACACAAAGTTTTTAAGATAATGGAATATTGGTTAACCAAACAAGGAAGATGCTTACAGCATAACCCTGTTTTTGGGTAAATTTGACATTAGCCCTAATTTTTAACCATGGTCTATGGTCCATCGACTATTCGCCAAACACTAATTAAGCCTTCTTCCAATAATTTCTTTTATACGCTGGTATAGCTGAAATGGACTTAATGTTCGCCAAGGCATAGTATCAAACTCACCACCAAAATTAAGGTAATAATCAATATTGGCATGTTTCATTTCATCAAGCACATGTTCTTGAAAATTTAACGCCACAATCCAACCTTCATCTTCAATATCTTGAAACCATTCTTCGTAATAACTATCATCACTAGCATGAAAATTCAAAACATTTTCGCCAATCAATATAAATTTATCGATTCCGGCTGCGTTAAAAACTTCCATTACATCACGCTTTAAAAACATAATATCGTTATGCAAAGCATCGTTCCATTCGCCCAATAATTCTGCTACTAGAAAACCTTTGTTATAATCTGCAAAAATTATTTTTACATACAAAGTTGGCGTTCCAAAATCGTCCCACTGCGGGTGGATTAAGTAATTATATATTTGATTGGTAAAATCAAACTCGCTGTATTCTCGTTCATAAAAAGGCGAATTTTTATCGTCTTCACTTTTATACATATCGCGCCATAAGTAGTGTGGCTCAATGCTTTCCATATTTTTCTATTTATCGTTTGTAATCGGTTTTTAAAACCCTGAAAGTAGTGCGTCTATTTACTTGGTGTTCAGCTTCGCTGCAATCAATTCCATCGCTGCAATCGTTTAATAATTTGGTTTCACCATAACCAACTGCCACCATTCTGTCTTTGGCAATTCCTTTACTAATGAGATATGTTAAACAGCTTTGCGCGCGTTTTTTCGATAATTCTAAATTGTAATCAGCAGGTGCGCGGCTATCGGTATGCGAACCAATTTCAACAGTAATAGTCGGGTTATTTTTTAAAATAATGGCCAACGAATCTAAAACCACTTTCGACTCAGGGCGCAAATCGTATTTATCTAAATCGTATAAAATGCCTTGCAAGGTAAAATCAACCTCAGGCGCAGGAATCGCATCCAAATAAATAGTTAACTCCACCACCGAGTCCTTTTGCATACCCATACTCGAAATTTCTACTGGAGTGCTTGCAAAATAACCGCTTTTGTTAGCTAATAGTGTTTGCAATGTATTTAATGGAATTTCTCCACTGAACTCCCCTTTATCGGTAGTATTTACGGTAAAAATATTTTTACCATTATTGTTCGTTACAGTAACCAAACTTTTGCTAATTGGCGAATTGGTTTCGCGTTCCAAAACTTTCCCTTTTACCAAAAACACAAATGGTTTTACTGTTATGCTGTAAATATCATCATCGCCTAATCCATCCATTCTATTTGATGTAAAAAACGCAATGGGTGCATCCGGTTTTTGCAAATGTTTGGGTAAAAATGTTATTCCAAAATCGTCTCCCCCACTGTTAATGGGATATTGCAAATTTTGTGGCACCTTGTAAGTGTTAACAGAATCTTGTGTTTTAAAAATATCTAATCCTCCTAAACCCGTTTTGCCTTTGGTAGAATAATACAACTCATTGCTTTCACTTATGTATGGAAACATATCATCGTCAAAAGTATTTACCACAGCACCAAGGTTTTTGGGCGTTTGCCAAACTGCTTTTACTTCATCAAAATTACTTACATAAATATCTTTTTCGCCAAAACCTCCAGGCATGTCGCTTGCAAAATATAATTGCTTACCATCAGCACTTAAACTTGGTTGGCCGCAACTAAAACTATCAGAATTAAAAGGCAATAAACTTGGTTCACCCCACACATTATTTTGTTTGTAGCTTACATATATTTTACAATTAATTCCTTTACCGTCTGTGCCATTGCACTGCGTAAAATACATGGTATTTTGGGTTGAATCCAAACAAGCTACACCATCGTTATAATTAGTATTTACTTTACCTAGCACATTTGTTGGTTTGCCATAAGCATTATCGTAATTAGCTTCAAAAATATCGCACATTTTTTGGCCAGTCCATTCAAATATTAAACTACCTGTACTTTCTTTTCTGCTCGATGTCCAAAACATTTTTCCATTGCTGTAAAAAGGCGCATAATCGCTAAACTCAGTATTCCATTCTTTTACATTATTTACATTAAACTTAAGCGGATTGGCCTTCCATTGTTGCGCCAAAGCGCACGATTTTTGGGCAACTTTTCCTTTTTCATCCTCAGGTACTTCAAACAAATAATCGCTAAAAGTTCGGTTAGCGTCATCATATTTTTCAAAATACTTTAGCAAATTACCATAACTGTATAATACAATTGGGTCAGGATATTTTGAATTCAACACGTCTTCAAACCACTTAATGGCTTGTACATAATTATTTCCAAAACGATAACTTTCAGCTATATAAAAAAGCACCTTTTGCTTTAACTCGGCATCTTTTATTTTAGGATAAACCTTTTTATACAAACCCGCAGCGGTATTATACTTTTTGGCATTATAGGCAGCATTTGCCTTGTCCAACTCATACTGATAAGGCGGTGGATTTTGCTGTGCTGATAATTTTTGAGAAACAAACAGCAACAAAAAAATATAGATACAAGATTGGATTTTCATTGTTTTACAAAATTGAACTTAAACTTCAAATATAACACCAATTGTATTTATAAAATAGTTGTAAGCTATTTTATACATTACAATGGTAAATGCCGCCTTATAAAACACCCTAGCTCTAGCCTATAAAAGCGGCATAATAAGGGTTTTTAAAGCATTGCAATAGTAAATATTACTATTAAATAAATGACAATTAAATAACGCTTATAGTTGGATTGAAAAATAGCTTTTTAAAACTTTTAGTAATTATAAACCAGGTAAAATAACTGGACCCAAAACATAAAACCACCAATAAAAGCCCAACACACACCCTACCAAACCCGCAGCAACAAAGGTAATCCTAACCCGTTTTGGAATAATTTTAAAATATATAAAAGCAAAAATACTCAAACCCAATAGGCTTGTAAGAACAGAACTGGTAAATGGTGGAAGTGCTAAAAGAAAATCAATTTTGGCTTCATCGTTAGCATTTGAAAACTTACCCGTAATTAAATACCCTATTATTCCTGTAAACAAATTTGCAGGTTGCCTTAAACTAAACAAAGCAAAAAAAACCAAAAGCCATTTGCTAAAACTCAAATTATTTTGGTTCCTAAATGCTTCAATGTTTATCAAAATTAGTATGAAAGCTATAATACTTGTAAGCAATGTTTGAACCGGGCCTCCAAGAATGATAAATATATGATTTGCTTTAAATTTTGAAACTTCTAATTCAAATCTCTCCTTGCCCAGATAAGCTAAATCTGCTTTATATTCCTTTTCATATTTTTTCATGATGGAATCATATTGAGCACGAATGTTGGCATCAGAATTATAAGTGCTTCCATAACTTATTTTGGCAGGATAGCCCAAAAACCTTGCAACAGCAAAGTGCCCAAACTCGTGCGACAATGTTCCAAAAACGGTAAAAAACATAAAGCCAACCGCTAAAAAAAGGAAAAGTCTTAGGTTCATTTTGTTTTATTTATCTGAAAATCATTTGACACAAAAGATATTGTTACACTTCTGTTTCTTCTTTGAAAACTGCATTTAGCTCTTGGTTCTCTTTTAAAAATATTTCTTTTGGTACCAGAAGAAACAGTAATTAACCTTTTCGGATTTATTCCTTTAGAAACAAGAAATTGCTTAATTACCAAAGCTCTATTCAATGCCAATTTTCCTGAAACATCTTTTTCATCAAACGAGGATGCTCCATCTATTTTAAAAACAAACTTCGGATAGGTATTCATTATATCTAATAATGTATTGGTAATAATGCATTTTTGGGCTTCGTTTAACATCGAACTTTTATAATCAAATAAAAAGTCTGGAAAAGCCTCTACTCTACCAAAAAATGAATCTAAATCAGCTGTAGTACAGCAGAAATTCCCAACACATTTCAAAACAGATGAATCAAATCTATCTCTCCAAGTTTCACCAAGTTTTTCTACCAACCTTTGATTCATAAAAACATTAAATGCTTCTATATCTGCTAAAATATCATAATTTGGTGAACATGAACCATTTTCTGGATTACCAACAATTTTAAATCCCAATTCTTTTGCAACTGCTATTGCGCATTTTGAATACCTAAAATCTTCAAATTCTTCTACAATTACCAAACGTCCTTTTTTAGCCAGGTTTTTGGCAGTTTCTAATGAAAAATCAGGAATAGAATCTGCATAAAATTGTGCTTTGGAGCTTAACACCAAACACATTGATATACAAACAAATAAAAGTCTTAAGTTCATTTCATCAAAAAGTTTTTTTAGGTTCAATGGTTATGGGCGAACCAATAGCCACAAAAGCCGAATCAGGTTTTTGGTTTTGTAAAAATGCAAAATCATTTCCATAAACCGAAACAAAATCAACATCCACTTTATAATCTATCAGTTTATATTGATTCCACTTTGGATGAGTTACTTCGTATTCAATGGTTTTTACCTCATTGTATTTGGTATAACCAAAATAATGTTCGGTTATAAATTCTGCTTCCGAACCTGTTTCTATTGGCAATATTTCAGTAGCTGTTTGCGCTGCAATTTCGTGCCACTTATTTCCTTTTTTCCATTTGTATGAAAAGGAGTTACTTAACTGCGACTTTTCATTTTTATGGTTCATTGGCCTTGTTTCATAGTGCTCGTTATACAATAAATTAGCCACCCACGAAATGGCAAATTTGGGTACAATTTCTTTTATAAAAACCACACCCCTTTTCCATTTTCCATCCTCTAGTTTTTTTACATAAAACCTTAAATTTACTTCTTCAAAATTTACATGAAACGGAACTTTTACACCTAACATTTTTACATTTTCGAACATAAAACCTATTAAACTCACATAACAGTTATTGTTCCACAAATCTAACTCTGTTCCAACAGGAACGTATTTTTCTAATATTTTAGGTTCAATTTTATAATTAATCATTAGTAAATCGTTCCATTCTGCTGTTAAAAAACTCATGTTTTTAGTGTATTAATTTGTTGTTATTCAATATTGAAACGAACTATTTTGTGAATTTGTTTTGAAAATATTTTTACGCTGGTTTCTTAATATTGCTAGGTAAAACAAAACTTTGTATGAAAAAAATTATTGCACTATTGATTATTGCAAGTTGCTTCTGGGCTTGTAGTAAAGAAAGTTCAACAACCAACAATAACAATACTACTGACAGTATTAGATATGTAGTTAATACCACTAATGCACAAAACTGGAGTGGCTATTATTTAGACGAGAACAATCAAAAGGTATCTGTTACTAATCAAACTACAGGCTGGCAAGTTTCATTTAATAATAAAGCTTCAAAACCTCGTGCTTTAGAATTATCGGCTACTTCAAGTGGCATTAACCCAACTGATAGTTTTACCATAGAAACCAAAATTTATGCAAATGGCAATTTTGTTGGTTTCTACTTTATTAAAGGTACTGGAAATAAGGCCGAAACATCTTTATCAAAAGCAACCTTAAATTAAACAAGAAAGCCGATTTTTTAAAAAATCGGCTTTCTTAATTTCTTATTTTAAATAATTAGCTTCCAACAGATCCCATAACATACATTTCTGTAAGTGTTGGACTTGGGCTTCCGCCTTCTTTTTCTAAAGTTATAGCAAAGGCTTGGGCCGTTTCAAAATTGTTCATTTTTAACAATACCGAATCTGAGCTATTCTTAGCAATTACACCAGCATCAACAGGTTTTCCATCTACTATGGCCCAAAGTTGATATTGCAAACCTTCAGTAGCCTGTGGTAAGTTTTTAACTTCAGCATAAACTTCTTTGGTTTGTTTGTTCCAATAAATCATTACCAAACTTTCTGGCGATTTAGAAACACCTTTTAAAGGAATTTTAGTGGTTTCTACACTGCTTATAAAAGCCAACTCAGTATTAATTGTTTCCAATTTAACCTTATTGCTTTTAAGGCTTTCGGCCATTTGAGTATTTTTACTACTCAGGGCTAATACCTGCTCGTTAGCCGATTGGTATTTTAAGTAAATAACAATATTGGCCAATAAACTTATACCAAATAATGCCAGCGATGCAGCAACGGCATAATTAAACTTTTTAGGCTGTAATTGAACAACTTGTGTATCTATTTTATTAGGTTCCTTTATATTTAATTGAGCAAAAATATTGTTTTTAACCTCTGGTTTTGGTTGCACTTTGTGCAATTCACCAAATAAATCAAGTGCCTTTTGTATAGATTCGAGTTCAGCTTTTAGCAAAGCATTGTCAGCACAAAGTTTTTCAACTTCGAGTTTTTCAGAATCGTTACACAATCCTAATGCATAACTTTCTAAAATTCCGCTTTCTATTATTTCACTATTGCTCATCTGTATTCAATATTCCTCTTAATTGCAATATTGCAGCCCTAATCCTTGTTTTTACTGTTCCATGCGGAATTCCTAGTTCTTTAGAAACTTCCTCTTGGGTATAACCTTCAAAATAAACCTTATTTATAAGTATTAAATGCTCTGGTTTTAGTTTATCAAGCACTTTTCGTAGGCCAATATGGTCAACTTTTGATTGCAGTTGTTCTGTTTGATCTACTACACTTACGAAATCTTCAATGCTTTGGTTTTGAGTTTCGTTTTTATATTGTTTAGACCTAACTGTATCAATGGCCATATTCCTACAAATATTCAGCATCCAGGTATAAAGTGTTCCTTTTTCTCTGGTGTAAAATGGTAGGTTTTTCCAAATCTTTACAAAAGCCTCTTGCAAAACATCGTTTGCAATTTCTTCCGACTGCACAATGCGATTGATAACACCAAACAAAGCGCTGCAATAGTTATCGTATAAATAACTAAAGGCTTCTCTGTTTTTCTCCTTTAAATCGGCTACCAGTGTTTCCTCGGTTTTATATTTGTGTTGAACTCTCAGTCTGTTTTATGTTTAGAATTGGCAATATAATAATTTACAACAAGGCTCCTAATTATTTGTTTAAAAACGTAGTTTTATATAGCTCAATGCTTTCATCTATAATCTTTAACGCTTCTTCCCTACCCAAAAAATCTTCTACTTTTACTTCCTTGTTCTCCAATTTTTTATAGTCTTCAAAAAATCTGCGCATTTCAGTTAAAGTATGTGGAGGTAGTTCACTTATATCGTTCATATAATTAACCGACATGTCGTTTTGTGCTACCGCAATAATTTTATCATCGGCCTCGCCTTGATCAACCATGCGCATTACACCAATAACTTTGGCATCAATCAAACACATTTGAGGTAATTCAATAGAAGTTATAACCAAAATATCTAATGGATCTTTATCATCGCAATAAGTTTGTGGAATAAAACCATAATTGGCCGGATAGTGAACAGCCGAAAACAAAACCCTATCTAACTTTAGCATTCCGCTTTCTTTATCTAGTTCAAATTTACCTTTACTGCCTTTTGGTATTTCAATAATTGCTGTTACGTGGTTTGGAGCATCGTCTCCAAAATGTACATCGTGCCAAGGGTTAAAATTCGCCATTTTTATTTATATATTTTTTACAAAAATAACTTTAAACATTGGTTTAAGTTAACCACAAATAAATGATTTTATTAATAAAACTTTAAGTGTAAGGTTAGTTATGGCACAGGGTCAAAACCGCTTCCACCCCATGGATGGCAGGAACTGATGCGCTTAATAGCCAAATACAAACCTTTAAACACACCATGCTTATTTAGTGCCTCAATGGCATATTGACTACAAGTAGGATTATACCTACAAGCATTGGGCAAATATGGCGAAACCACATGCTGATAAATTTTAATTAGCAGTATGAATGGCGCTTGTACTATTTTTTTCAATATAATCAGCTAACTGTTTAAGTACTTTAATAAATGCCTGATTGGCTTTGGCGTATTCCAATTCAGTTTTTCCAACAAATGCTATAGAAATAGCCACTTGAACTTGTGAAGATTTTAAATGCTGTAAAAAAGGGCCTTTGTTTAAGCGATAAATTTCTCTAATCTGTCGTTTTATCCTGTTTCTATCTACCGCTTTTTTAAAATTACGTTTAGGAACAATAATTAAAACTTGGCTTGAAACCTCTTGGTCTGATAAAAAAATTAGAGAGATTTTGAAAGGAAACACAAAAATATTATGTGCAGTTTTTTCAAAAAGAGCATTGATAATTTTAAGCGATACCACTTTTTCTTTTTTAGGAAAACGATATTTCATCTTAAAACTAATGATGTAATTATTTAATTGGAAATGAGTTGTATATAAACAAAAAAACACATGCTAATTACCATGTGTGCTTAACAAAATAAAAAACAAATCCCGAATTTTAAACCTAAGGCGTAAAACTCGGGATTAGGTTTTCTATTTTTTGTGACGTTTTTCGTCAGATACAGTTAATCTTTTTCTACCACGTGCTCTACGTGCAGCAATAACCTTTCTGCCCGCAGCAGATTCCATTCTTTTACGGAAACCGTGTTTGTTTCTTCTTTTTCTTACCGATGGTTGGTATGTACGTTGTGCCATTAGCTTAATTTTTTAGGACTGCGAATGTACTTTTTTTTTATAAAAACAAAAAAGTTATTCGCAAATAATTCACTTTTTTATTAGTTGATAATCAAACTAGTATAAAATAAAAATGCCACACTTTTAAAAGTATGGCATTTTTAAATAATTTGTTTCTGTTTGAAAGAAAAAATTAGTGAGCAGCTTCAGTTGTAGCAGCAGCTGTATCAGCAGAAACAGCAGTTGTGTCAACCATAGTGTTTTCTAAAGCAGCTAATGAATCAGCAGCGCGAGTAGCAGCAGCGATTGAATCAGCTTGTTTTTGAGCTTCCATTTTAGCTTTTTCTTCAGCAGAAGGACCACAAGCTACGATAGCTAACATAGCAGAAGCGGCAACGATTGATAATACTTTTTTCATTTTGTTTTGATTTTAAATTGTTTGATTTTCTAATTCGGGTGCAAATATATGATTGTTTTGTTAATAACAAAATATAAACAAAAAAATTTTTATTTTTCTCTCATATAAATAATTATTGGAACTCCCTTAAAGTCATACTCTTCTCTAATTTTGTTCTCAATATAACGTTTATACGAATCGGTTACATATTGTGGATGGTTACAGAAAAAGGCAAAACGAGGACTACGGCCTGGCAATTGCGTAGCATATTTTATTTTTACAAACTTACCTTTTACACTTGGTGGCGGGTAATTTTCTATTTTATCTAAAATATACTCATTGAATTTACTAGTCGAAATTTTGCGTTTTCTGTTTTCAGCTACGTGCAATGCTTCTTCAATGGCCTTAAAAATACGTTGTTTGGTAACTGCCGATGTAAACACAATAGGCACATCGCTAAACGGTTTTAGTTTTTCACGTATTACTTTTTCGTATTCAAGCGAGGTTTTGGTATCTTTTTCTATTAAATCCCACTTGTTAACCAAAATAACAAGACCTTTATTGTTTTTTACTGCCAATGAAACCAAGTTCATATCTTGGTTATCTAAACCAACGGTAGCATCAATAACCAAAACCGTTACATCGCAATCTTCTAATGCTTTGATACTACGCATTACTGAGTAAAACTCTAAGTCTTCTGAAACGCGATTTTTTCTGCGAATTCCAGCTGTATCTATTAATACAAATTCTTTATCAAATAATTTGTAATGCGAGTTAATGGCATCGCGGGTGGTTCCGGCTACATCGGTTACTATATTTCTTTCTTGACCTAATAATGCATTTACCAAACTCGATTTTCCCACATTTGGCCTACCAATAATAGCTATTTTAGGTAAATCAACTTCATCTACATCGGTATCTTGGTCTTCAAAAGTTAAATGTTTCATGGCCTCATCAAGCAAATCACCGGTTCCTGAACCACTTGCTGATGAAATATTGTAAATATTATCGAAACCTAAAGCCCAAAACTCGTGTGCATCTAACTGACGGTTGCTATTATCTACCTTATTTACAACCAATAAAACTGGTTTTTTGCTTTTACGCAACATAATTGATAGCTCAGTATCTAAATCGGTTATGCCAACTGCCACATCCACCATAAATAAAAGCACATCGGCTTCTTGAATAGCTATTTTTACTTGGTTACGAATGGCCGATTCAAAAATATCGGCACTATTTGGCACATACCCACCTGTATCAATTACATTATACTCTTTATCAAGCCACTCGGCTTTGCCATAATGTCTATCGCGCGTTACGCCACTAAAATCGTCAACAATGGCGTGCTTATTGCCTGTTAAGCGATTAAAAAGTGTTGATTTTCCAACATTTGGTCTTCCTACTATTGCTACTATATTTCCCATTAAAGGCGCAAAGGTAGGTTAATTTTAGTTTTTTTGGTTAAAAAATGTTGATAAGTGGGATTGAATTACAAGATTGAAAAATTTGGAAATTGAAAAAATTGCCTTTAACAAGCTATTACTTTTTTAATAAATCTGCGGCATCTGTGTAATCTGTGGCTAAAAACTTACTTTTGCCAACTATGACAAGCGATCAATTAAAAAATTTGGACGAAAGAGTGGAAGCACTGAGGAGGTATCTTTGACGTTGCCACCAAATTACACCAAATAGACGAGGAAGAAAACCTAACCCACGAACCTAGTTTTTGGGATAATCCTAAAAGAGCAGAATCAGTTCTAAAAGGCATTAAACAAAAAAAAATATGGACAGATGGTTTTGCCGAAGCAAGAGCCAAAGTAGATGACTTGGCTGTTCTTTACGAATTTTACCAAGCTGATGAAGTAAGTGAAGAAGAACTAGATTTAAACTTTGAACAAACTACCAAAACGGTTGAAGAGCTTGAGTTTAAAAATATGCTGAGTGCCGAAGAAGATCAGTTTAATTGCGTAATTAATATTAACTCAGGCGCAGGCGGAACCGAAAGTCAAGATTGGGCAGAGATGTTGATGCGTATGTACATTATGTATGCTGACAAAAAAGGCTTTAAAGCATCGGTGGTGGATGAACAAGCGGGCGATGGTGCTGGAATTAAATCGTGCAGCATAGAAGTTACTGGAGATTTTGCTTATGGCTTTTTAAAAGGCGAAAATGGCGTTCATAGGTTGGTTCGTATTTCTCCTTTCGATAGTAATGCACGCAGACACACCAGTTTTGCATCGGTTTATTGTTATCCAATTATTGACGACACCATTGAAATAGAAATAAAGGATGCTGATATAGAAATTCAAACATCTCGTTCTGGTGGTGCGGGCGGTCAGAATGTAAATAAGGTTGAAACCAAAGTTCAACTAACTCATAAGCCTTCAGGTATAGTAATTGTATGTCAAGTAGATCGCTCACAAAGTGCTAATAAAGAGCGTGCTATGAAAATGTTAAAGTCGCAGCTTTACGAAATTGAGTTGCGTAAACGCAATGAAGAAAAAGATAAAGTAGAAGCAGGAAAGCGTAAAATAGAATGGGGTAGTCAAATAAGAAATTATGTAATGCACCCTTATAAATTAGTTAAAGATTTAAGAACTGATACAGAAACTAGTAACGTTCAAGCCCTTATGGATGGTGATTTAGACTTATTTGTAAAGGCTTTTTTAATGGAAAACTCTGGAAACTAATCAAAAAACAAAATTTTATTTAATTGATTATTATGTTTTTACACAAATGTCGCATGTTAAGCGCAAGTTTTTTTATGTGAGTGGTTGTAAATATGCTGCGAGTTTTTACATTTGTAGTGGCTACTAACTAATTAAATAGTTTTTCATAGGCTTAAATTTTGTTCAATTAAAAACCGCTTGCTAGCCACAAGCGGTTTTTTTTATATATATATTTTTTTAGAACTTCAAAACCAAATTGGTTAAAAAGTTTGTTCCTGCCTGTGGATAATAAAAGTTATAATCTCCTCTTACTCCTCCACTATAACCACTGAAAGTATAACCATTAGGCGCGTATAATTCATTAAAAATATTGTTTACTTGTAATCCTAACCCAATGTATTTAAACATTCCTTTTACAGTTAAACCATAAGTTACCCTCATATCATTTACAAAAAACGCATCAATTTTCCGGTTATCATTTTCAGTATTATCTAAGTATTGTTTACCAACATATTTAGAAATAAAATCAATGTCGCATTTTTCAAATGGCGAATAAGTAAATATAGATGATCCAATTATGTCTGGAGAAAATGCAATACTAACATCTTTATGTTGGGTTTGAATTTGTCTCCCTATGTTATCCCAATCGTCTACAAATTCAGTAAACTCTTTTATTTTATTTTGACTGTAGGTAAATGTAGTTTGCCATTTTAGGTTTTTAATCAATTGCAAACCTGCTGTTAGTTCAATTCCTGCGCGATAACTATTTGGCACGTTAACACGGTTATATGCACCTACATCATTTATTTGCCCTGTTGTTATTAATTGGTTTCTATAATCCATATAATAAATATTTGCACTAAAGGCCGACTTTTTCCAATTTTTCCTAAAACCAAACTCATAGTTTATTAATTGTTCCGGTTTGGGTAAATTCAAAGGGTTTGCTTGAATAATATCGTTACGCACAGGTTCTTTATTGGCTACACCTACATAAGCATAAATATTTGCGTTTTTTTGAACAGAATACGTTAAGCCTGCTTTAGGGTTAAAAAAGTTGAAATTTAAATTAATATTATAGGGCAGATAAACGCCATTGTTTAAATCTTCTCCCTTTGCTTTATAATTGATAGTGCGTTGTTGTAAATCAACAAACCCATCCAATTTATTTGTTAATTTATAAGTGGCTTTTCCATAAATATTAAAATCTGTTTTGGTGGAATTTCCGTTATAAAATCGATCATTAATATTTCCATCCATAGCGTATTGGCTCCAAATTAATTCGCCATAATGGCGACCATCGTATTGATTTAAACCTCCGCCTATAGTTATGTTTAATTTATTTTTTTCGTAAACAAACGAAAATACTGTTCCATAAAAATCATTATCTAACCAACGTCTGCGCACAAAATTGCCACTAGTTATTGTATCAATAACTTTATTATTCAATACAAATAATGTATCTTTCAATTTGTATGTACTAAATTTATCGCCTTCTCTATACTCTTCATAATAACCACGGCCATAAGTGTAATGCAAACCAATATTTGCTTTTATGTGCTTAGTGAATTGATAAGTATAAAACATTTGATAATAATCTTGTTGGTAATTATCAGTTTGATTTGGGTATGTAAAATCATTATGAGTTCGGTTTCCAGCTTTTAACAAATCCTCCGAAATTCCATTCCAAGCTTGGTAAGTTTTTTCTTTGCCAGAAAACACATTTACCTTAAAAATACTTTTTTTACCATAACGTGCAGCCGACACAAAAAACGATTTCAAATCAGAACTCGCGCGATCAATAAATCCATCGCTTGTAATTTTTGAAAGTCGTGCATCAAATGCCCAATTGTTTGAAAGTAATCCAGAACCTGCCTTTACTGTATTTTTCCAAGTGTTAAATGAACCATAACCACTCGATATTTCGGCATACGCATTAGGGTTTAAACCATCAGTTTGTATATTAATACTGGCACCAAAAGCACCTGCGCCATTACTTGATGTTCCAACTCCTCGCTGAACCTGAATATTTTGCGAAGATGATGCCATGTCGGGCATATTTACCCAA
Organism: Bacteroidota bacterium; assembly: GCA_027484685.1. Lineage (GTDB taxonomy): Bacteria > Bacteroidota > Bacteroidia > UKL13-3 > UKL13-3 > JAAFJM01. The sequence continues at coordinate 27,229 of JAIXSO010000009.1, read as the reverse complement.
AATGTTCCGTGGCTTTCTGCATCGTTAATTGGTACTCCATTAATGGTAACATTGGTTCTTGTTGGGTCGGTTCCCCTAATTCTTATTCCTGTGTAACCTACGCCTGCGCCAGCATCAGAACTAATTACCGTTGAGGGTGTTAGGTTTAACAAAAAAGGTAAATCTTGACCAAAATTTTGTTTGTCAATTTCCTTTTTGTTTAAATTTTGAAATGTAATTGGATTGTTGGCTTGAGCTTTTGTTCCCAACACTACTACTTCTTGAAGATCTGTTTTAGTTTTTAAACTGTCAGTTTGTGCGGCAACCATTTGGCTTACAGCCATGAATGTGCCTGCGGCAATAAATTTTTTTAACATTTTTGTTAAATTGAAAGATTAAACAAAACCAAAAACAGGGGCTGTTAGTGGCTATAAATTGTTTATCTAACTCTGAATGAAAAACCCAAAATGCACTTTTGCGGCTAGCTAAATAATAAAAAATGCATTGGTGGTCTATTCCCTTCGCGAGCATTACCTCGATCAGGTTCAGAGGGTGTAATCTCAGACCACTATTAAATGGCCACCCCTAAAGACATTGCAATATTAATTGAATACTGTAGAACTGTTATTTGATAAATGTCAACTTAAAGAAGTTTTTTATAGGTATAACTTGCCATAATAATTCAAAAAATAGTGATGAAAAAAACACAATGGATTTTTATAGCCTCAGTGCTTTTACTTTCTGCTTGTAGCTTACCCAAAACTACTTATTTTGAAACAAAGCCTTTTATAGAAGCTTACTATGAAAAATCTAATACCAATATTAGCATTCGTTTTGGTGATGCCATTGAAGATTCATTTTATATTCGATCGGCAGGTTTACTAAAAATGGAGGTGTTACAATTTAAAAAATCGTTACATACTGCCGCAATTAACACATTTAACACAACTTACAATTCTGTAAGTTTTTCTGATTTATTCGTCAACGAAGGTATTTACTTAAACATTGTAAAAGTTAAACCAGGTTGGAACAGAAAAAGTGTTACCAATAATTCAACTTATGCCAATAAAAATTCTTCAAGTACTACCTCAACAGTGGAAGTGCAAGCCGAAATTAGATACCAAGCTGTTATTTATTTAAATGGAGAAAAAGTGAAAATTATTGATAATGTGGTGTATAGCGAAAAATCTACTACCAAAGCAAAAGAAATAGTTTCTGTTTTGCAAGATGGCGTTAAAGTAATGTATGAAGACATTTACAAAAATGTCATCACTGTAAAATAATCAATATCAATCTGTTATCTTACCGCACTCATTCCGCCATCTACTTGCATAATTTGGCCTGTAACCCAAGAAGCATTTAATAAATACGTTACAGCATTGCTAATATCTTCTACATTTCCAATTTTTTTGAGAGGATGGCGCTCTTCAGCTCCTTTTAGTTTTGCTTCAGCATTAATTAACTTATCGGCAAGCGGTGTAGCGGTTAACGATGGAGCAACCGCATTTACCCTAATTTTAGGTGCGAACTCTGCTGCTAAACTACGTGTTAATCCTTCAACTGCACCTTTAGCCATAGCAATACTTGCATGAAAAGCCATTCCTGTTTGCATAGCCACTGTGCTAAAAAGCACAATATTTCCATTGCCAGCATTGGTTAAATTTGGTAAATATTGCTTTATTGTTTTAACGGCACCTAAAGCATTTATATTAAATTCGTTCAAGTAATCTTCAGGTTTTAAAGCCCTAAATGGTTTTAAATTAATGGTGCCTGGGCAATAAATTAGTCCATTTATACTTTCTTCAATTATAGGAAAACTTGGGCTTTCTTCGCTTATATCTACTTGATAATAAGTTACATTATTTAAACTTGATAAATTATTATCAGTTCTGCTCAATGCAATAACTTTATTACCATTTTCGGTTAAATTTTTTGCTAATTGAAAACCAATTCCAGAGCTTGCTCCTACTATTAAATATGTTTGCATACAAATAAAACTCCCATAAAGGTTTTTAGTTTTAGCCATTTTTTGAAATTAATTCAATTCGTTTTTTACCTTCTAACCTTTTAATGGTTCCTTTTGTGTAAGCAAATTGTTAATTTGCAATCAGAAGCAATTATATTAGCGAAATAAAATATGTTAAATAAAGCAAAAATATATTGGTATTGCCAGTTTGGGGGTTGGTTCATATTTATTTTTATTGAACTTATTACTTATATCAATGTGTTTGGTTTTTCAGTTGGCTTATTAGGTAATGCTTTAGTGAATTGGCTGTCTGGCATTATTTTAACACATTGCTACAGACTTTTTATAATAAAAGCCAATTGGTTAAACTTACCACTGCCAAAGCTAATTCCCCGTGGTGTTATCATGATTATTTTGATATCAATTCCACTAACAATTATAAATGTAGTTTTAGATTTTTATACCATTTCCAATAATTCAGAAAGTATTGATATTGAGCATGAATTATTGGCAAAAATAGATTTTGCGATTTTACCAATTTTCTTTTTCAATTTGTCAAAATACGTGTTTTTATGGGCAATTATGTACCACTTTTTTGTTTATTGGGAAAAACTACTCAAAACCGAAACCGACAAATTTGAATTACAAGCAGTTTTAAAAGAAACACAATATAATAATTTAAAAACTCAGCTAAATCCACATTTTTTATTTAATTCATTAAATGGAATAAGAACTTTAGTAGATGTTGATCCTGAAAATGCCAAAGAAGCAATCACCAGATTAAGTAGTCTTTTACGCGGTTCTTTAAAAATGGAAAAAAATAAAACTGTTTCGTTGGCCGATGAATTGCAAACTGTTAACGATTATTTAGCCATAGAAAAAATTAGATTTGACGAACGCTTGAATACTGAGTTGGAAATTGCACCTGAAACTTTAAAAACAAATTTACCACCCATGATGCTACAAACGTTGGTAGAAAATGGTATTAAACACGGAATCAGTAATTTAAAAAATGGTGGCACCATTTTAATCAAATCATTTATAAAAAATCAAAATACCGTAATTCAAATAATTAACAGTGGACAATACAACCCGAAACATGAAAGTTCGGGACTTGGAATTGAAAACACCAAAGAAAGGTTGCGCATTTTATTTGAAGACAAAGCCTCATTTGGCATTAGAAACCTTGACGAAAAGAACGTATTAACAGAAATAATTTTACCATTATGATAAAAACAATCATTATAGACGATGAAAAATTAGCCCGCGAAGGCTTAAAAAACCTTTTAAAAGAGTTTAACGAAATTGAGATTATTGCTGAGGCAAGCAATGCCGATGAGGGTTTAGATTTAATTGATAAATTGAAACCTCAACTGATTTTTTTAGACATCCAAATGCCTGAAAAAACTGGTTTTGAAATGTTAGAAGAGCTAATTGAAACTCCTGCTATTATTTTTACTACTGCTTACAATGAATTTGCCATTAAAGCTTTTGAGGTAAATGCGCTTGATTATATTTTAAAGCCAATAGAAACCAGCCGATTACGTGAAGCCATTTCTAAAGCTAAGAAACAAATTGCTGCTAACGAAGAACAAAAAGGAAATGGAAAACTAGCAGAAGATAGCCAAGTTTTTATTAGAGATGGCGACCGTTGTTGGTATGTAAAATTAACGGATATTCGACTAATTGAAAGCAACGGAAATTATGCCAAGATATTTTTTGATAAATACCAACCGTTGATTCACAGAACTTTAAACTCATTGGACGAGCGCTTAAGTCCGAAAATGTTTTTTAGAGCCAATCGCCAACAAATTGTGAACTTGAACTATATTGACAAGATTGAGCCTTTCTTTAATAGTGGACTTTTGTTTTACATGAAAGATGGCTCTAAGGTTGAAGTTAGCAGACGCCAAGCTGTTAAGTTTAAAGACATGATGAGTTTATAACATGAACGAACAATTTTTAGTAAGTGTAAAAAAGCAATTTTTATACTATAAATCGTTAGCTGAAAAATCGTTTGATCAAGTAGAAGAAAATCAGCTTTTTGTTCAAACAAATTATGACACAAACAGCATTGCGACAATTGTAAAACACATGACTGGAAATATGCTTTCGCGTTGGACTGATATATTTAATACAGATGGTGAAAAGCCTTGGCGTATGCGCGATGCTGAGTTTGAAAATAACATAGAAACCAAAGAACAAATACTTCTTACTTGGAATAAAGGTTGGGACTGCTTTTTAGAAACGCTAAATAGTTTACAAGCATCTGATTTAGAACGAATTATTTATATTAGGAACGAAGGCCATACAGTAATGGATGCAATTAACAGACAATTAGCACATTACAGCTACCATGTAGGACAAATAGTATTTTATAGCAAGCAATTAAAAACTAGCACGTGGAACAGTTTATCCATTCCAAAAAACAATTCGAACAAATACAATGCTAAAAAATTTGCTCAAGAAAAAAGCATCAAACACTTTACTAACAATGAATTGAAGTAATTGTTACTTCAATTCATCTTCAAAAATTATCCTACTCTCGCCTTCGGGCAAATTATTCAAACATACATTTCCTATTCTTACTCGCTTTAAGCTAGTAACCAAATAATCAAGCTTATAACACATTCGCCTGATTTGGCGATTCAGGCCTTGAACTAAAATAATTTTAAAGGTGAAATCCTTTATTTTTTCCACCACACAAGGCAAAGTAGTTTGTCCTAAAATTTCAACTCCCCTACTCATTTTTAAGATAAAATCATCTGTAATTAATTTATTTACAGTAACTATATACTCTTTTTCTACCTCACTTTTTGGATTAATGGTTTTGTTAAATAAATAACCATCGTTGGTTAAAATGAGTAATCCTTCCGATTCCTTATCAAGCCTACCAACTGGAAAAAGTTTTTCATCATAATTAATTAACTCTTTTAAATTATTAGGTATTTCGAGGTTTAGAGTGCACTCTATTCCACGTGGTTTGTGTAATGCGACATATATTATTTTTTTTCCTTCTTGTATAATTTCTCCATTCATTTCTACCCTATCTGTTTCTTTTATTAAAATGTTATCGTTCACATTTACAGCATTTACCAATACAATATTAGCTGCAATTAATTCCTTAGCATGAGCATTTGAAATCTGCATTTTTTTAACCAATAAATACTGCAACTTATCTCTGTACGACATTTTATAAAACTCAATAACTTTTGAGCAAAATAACTGAAAAATTTAGCAGTACATTCATTTCCCCTAAAAATCTTAAATTTCTACTCTAAAAAATTACGCAAAGTCTTGCTAATAATGGGAACCACACTATCGCGACAACACACAAAATATTTTTTATCGCTTTAAATGAAAATTTCAGTGATTTTTGATGATTTTAGGTCAATTATTGAATAAATGAAAACTATTTTCAAAAATTTTGATAAAAGTAAAAGACTTTTTACGTTTTAACCTCTTTTTATGCTTTTAAAAAAACTAATTATTACTAAATATAATTGATACTCCAATTAGCCATTTTTAAAGCTTAAATTTTACTCAATAAGTCAAATTCTGAACTTCTGTTCAATTACTCGCAAAAAAGCATCTTAAATCGAAGAAAAAGGCTTGTAAATATCCTTCAATAGAATGACTTCACAAATGCGACATTTAAACCTAACGCTTGTTAGTTTAAATAAACAAAAAGATTTCAAATCATGTTTTATAACTAAAGCAAATTAACAAAACAACTATTTGGTTCATTTTGTGTTCATTAAGTAAATTGTATTTGAAACGTAAAATTTTCAATAAAAATATACACGTTTTAAAAATGTGCGTTTAAGTGTTAGGTAATCAATGCGCATATTGCTTTTATCACCACTATTTTCGCACATTACATAAAGAAAAAATATTTTGATCAAGTATAACCAATATCAATTGCCAAATGGCTTAACTGTAATTCATCATTTTGATGATAGCACACAACTTTGTGTTCTGAATTTATTATACAACGTAGGTTCAAAACACGAAAATACTAATAAAACCGGCTTTGCACACTTGTTTGAGCATTTAATGTTTGGTGGTTCTATCAACATTGGGGATTTTGATACAGAGCTTCAAGATGCTGGAGGAGAAAGCAATGCGTTTACGAGTAACGACATAACCAATTATTACTTAACTCTCCCTGCAAATAACATAGAAACAGGCTTTTGGCTTGAAAGCGACAGAATGTTGAGTTTGGATTTTAATCAAGAAAGCTTAGATATTCAACGCAACGTAGTTATTGAAGAATTTAAAGAAAGATACCTCAATCAACCTTATGGAGATGTTTGGTTGAAAATATTACCATTGGCGTATAAAGTTCATCCATATAGTTGGCCTACCATTGGCAAAGAAATTAGCCATATTGAAAATGCGACACTTGATGATGTAAAAGCCTTTTTTAAAAACTTTTATTGCCCAAATAATGCGGTATTGGTTATAGCTGGAAACATTGATTTTGATAAGTGTAAAGCGTTGGTTAGTAAATGGTTTGAACCAATTCCTACGCAAAATTATGTTAAACCAAACTACCAACAAGAACCTGTTCAAACTGAAGCAAGATACGAAACGGTTTATGCTGATGTACCAGCAAATATGATTGTAAAAGCCTATCACATGCCTGCAAGAACTGATGAAAAATATTATGCAGCAGATATGTTAACAGATATTTTAGGTGCTGGAAAATCATCAAGATTTTACACCGAATTGGTTAAAAATAAAAACCTGTTTAGTGAGTTAGATGCTTATATCAGTGGAGATGTAGAAGCCGGATTATTAATGATTGAGGGAAAAATAAGTGAAGGAATTTCAGTAGAAACTGCCGAAAAAGCTATCTTAGATTTACTTGAAAACTTTAAACAAAATGGGGTAGGAGAGGATGAATTGACTAAAATAAAAAACAAATCAGAAACGAATATTCGTTTTAATGATATGACCGCACTCAACAAAGCCATGAAATTGGCTTATGCTTGGGTTTTAGGCGATGTAGAATTGGTAAATAAAGAAATTGATTTATATTTAAAAGTTACTCAAGAAGACATTTTAAAAGCTGCTAACGAAATAATTACACCTAACAATTGTTCAACCCTTTATTACCTTTCAAACAATGCTAAATAGAAAAGAAGCACCATTTGCTGCAGAAATAACTAATATAAAAATTAAGGAGGCAGTACATAATACCTTACCAAATGGTATAAAAGTTTATGCATTAAATGCAGGTAATGAAGAAGTTTTAAAGCTTGATTTTGTATTTGATGCAGGAGCAATAGCCCAGCAAATAAAGGGGCAGGCAAACTTTACAGCTAAAATGTTAAGTGAAGGAACCAGTAGATATTCCGCAGCAGAAATAGCCGAAAAGTTAGATTTTTATGGTGCCTATTTTCAAGCAAAAAGTGGCACTGACGAAGCCACATTAACATTATATTGTATCAATAAACACCTTAATAATTGTCTTCCATTTCTTGTTGAAATATTAACGGATAGCATTTTTCCTGAAAAAGATTTAGATATTTTGAAGAAAAATACCATTCAAAATTTAATAGTTAATGAAGAAAGAAATTCTTATTTAGCAAGGAGAGCATTCAATCAATCAGTGTTTGGAAATACCGTATACGGCAGTTTTTCTGCAAAAGAAGATATTCAGAATATTAACAGAAATGATTTAGTTAGTTTTTATAAAACAAACTACCAGCAAGGAATAAAGTACATTATTGTTTCTGGTTTTGTTGATGATTCAGTAATAAAAACTATTTCAATTAATTTCGGAAATAACACATTCTCAAAAAATTCTGATTTAAATACTTCTTATCAAGGTAAAACATTTATAAAAGAAAATATTTTCATTAAAAAAACATCATCAGTTCAAAGTGCAATAAGGATTGGTAAAAAATTATTCAATAGAAATAACCCTGATTTTAGAGAAATTCAGTTATTAAATTTAATTCTTGGTGGATATTTTGGATCTCGATTAATGAAAAATATTCGAGAAGAAAAAGGGCTTACTTATGGCATTTATTCAGCCATTGAAGCTTATCCAAATGATGCATGTTGGTATATTGACACTGAAATAAACAACGAATTATGCGAAAAAGGTATTGAAGAAATATACAAGGAAGTAAAAAAATTACGTACTGAAAAAATAGGAATTGATGAATTAAGGGTTGCAAAAAATTATCTTTTAGGATCATTTTTAAGGAGTATAGATGGCCCTTTTAGCCTAGCTGATAGATTTAAAATATTACAAGATTATAATTTAACGTATCAATATTATTACGAGTATATTGATATTATAAAAAATAGTACACCAGAAAGATTGATAGAACTTGCTGATAAATATTTAAACGAAGAAACTTTTACAAAAGTAAGAGTTGGTGCTAATTCTAAATGATAAAAAAACTTTACATATTACTTCTATTATTTATTACAGCAAATATTGCTCAGGCTCAGTATTGCTCAAAATTAAGAAGAATATGTAGAGCAAATTTAAATAACGATGTTTTTTGGAACTACAATCAAAGTGTTCCATGTGGAACATTTAAAGAATACCGAATTTATGGACGAGATAAAACATCAAATCCATATACCTTATTAAATACTGAAATAAACCAAAATATAACTAATTGGAGTCATTTAAATGCAAATGTACCAAGTAATAAAAACTGGGATTATTATGTAGAAACAGTGTTTGATTGCTCAGGTATAGATAATTTATGTTATTCAGATACTCAAAATGTATCTGAATTTTACCTACCAAAAAGTAAAATAGCTTATGTATCGGTAAATATAACAACCAATAAACCATTTATAGTTTGGGAACAAAACACTTTTCCAAGTTTTTGGTATGTAGATATGTTTAACGATAATGCAATAAAGACAGGAATAATTGATACATTCTTTATTGATAATATAACTGGTTTAGACCCAAAAACGGGAAGTTTAAAATATGTTATAGCGGCAGTTGATAGTTGCACCAAAAGATGGGATTACCTTCCAGAAGATTATCATTATACCATTTATAATACAGCTACCATTGATACTTGTTTAAATAGAGTCAACCTAAATTGGACAAAGTATATCGGTTGGGGTAATAATATAAAATATTACTACATTTATAAAAATGTAAATGGTACAGGTTTTCAATTAATAGATAGTGTTTCAAATTTAACAACAAATTACACAGATAAAATAAATAGCAATGAAACTATCGAATATTATATAATGGCGGTAAATACTACATATGAAAAATATCAAAGTAATTCTAATTTAGTATCATTGACATCAGGTAAAAGAATATCCAATCATAATTTAAAAATAAATTATATAACCTTAAATAACAATATCAATATCAATATCAATATCAATTTTAATTCATTATCTGATATAGATTCAATTCAAATATTAAAGTCAAATAATAATCAAAATTTTGAATTATACAAAAAAATAAAAACAATGTCTTCTCCATTCAATGATGTAGATATTAATGAAGATGGAAATAAAAGAGTTTATTATTATTTAGTATCGAAAAACTCATGTAATGAATGGACAGATACTTCAAGTATTTCTGGTAATATTCTTTTAGAACAGAAGGAAAATATAGTAGAAAATAAATTATGGTGGAATCAATATTCCACGTGGAACAGTGGGGTAGAAAAATACGTAATATACAGAGAAACAAGGCTTAACGCACAAATATTGAATCCATTTTCACAAAGATATAATGGACTAGATTCATTCTATTCAGATAATACTACTGATAATACAATTGATGGAACTACCTTATGCTATAAAGTGATTGGAACTGAAAATACTACAGGTTATACAAGCGAATCAAATACTGTATGTATTGTAGGTGGAATGAAAGTCTATTTTCCAGACGGTGTAATTGCAAGAAACCAAACAAACGTATTTAAACCTATTGGAGTTTACATAGATTATAAAAAGTCTAAAATGAATATTTATAACAGATGGGGTAAGTTAGTTAAAGAAATAACTGATTTAAATATTGGATGGGATTTAACAGATGAAAATAATAGTTTTGCAGAAACCGATACTTATGTATACGATGCACAAATTATTGGATTAGATGGTAAACAAATAAACAAATCCGGTACAATAACAATAATTAGATAAATGATATACTATAATAATATCGATAATAAATACATAATCAAAGAAAAAAGAAAGCTTAGTAATTGGATTAAATTGTGCATTTCTGAAGAAGGAAAAACAATCGATAATATTGCATTTAACCTATGTAGTGATGAATATATTTTACAATTAAATAATGAAGCTTTACAACACGACTATTATACCGATATAATTACCTTTGAACTGAACGAAAAAGATGAACCAATAGAAGGAGATATTTATATAAGTATTGATAGGGTAAAAGATAATGCTATAACTTTACATATTCCTTTTAAAAACGAATTACACAGAGTTCTAATACATGGAGTTCTTCATTTATGCGGCTATAAAGATAAAAGTAAAAAAGAAGAACTTTTGATGAGAGAAAAAGAAAATTATTATTTAAATAAATTATAGTTCCACGTGGAACAAAAATAAAATGTTAGGAAAATACGATATAATAGTAGTTGGTGCAGGACATGCAGGCTGTGAAGCCGCTGCTGCTGCTGCAAATATGGGGAGCAAAGTTTTACTCATAACAATGGATATGAATAAAATAGCCCAAATGAGTTGCAATCCAGCAATGGGTGGTGTGGCTAAAGGTCAAATAGTTAGAGAAATAGACGCATTAGGAGGCTATTCAGGAATTGTTACTGATAACTCTGCTATTCAATTTAGATTACTAAATAGGTCGAAAGGACCTGCCATGTATAGTCCACGAGCACAAAGTGATAGAATGTTATTTTCACAATATTGGAGAGAACATTTAGAACAAATACCAAATGTAGACTTTTGGCAAGATATGGTAAGTGGTTTACTCATAGAAAATGGTAAACTAGTTGGAGTTAAAACTGGAATGGGAATGAATATATATTCAAAAGCTGTAGTTTTAACAAATGGAACATTTTTAAATGGTATAATTCATATTGGACAAAAACAATTTGGTGGTGGAAGAATAGGGGAGAAATCGGCTAGTGGAATAACAGAACAATTAATAAGTTTAGGATTTGAAAGTGGGCGAATGAAAACTGGAACTCCACCAAGGGTAGATGGACGAACTTTAAATTATGAAGCTATGGAAATTCAGGAAGGGGACGAAAATCCAGGTAAATTTTCATACACAAATACCAAACCTTTAACCAACCAAAGACCATGTTGGATAACCTATACCAACGAAAAAGTGCACGACATATTGAGAACTGGATTCGATGATTCTCCTATGTATGCAGGAAGAATAAAAGGTTTAGGCCCAAGGTATTGTCCATCAATTGAAGATAAAATAAACAGGTTTGCAGAGAGAAATAGACATCAAATATTTGTAGAACCTGAAGGTTGGAATACAGTAGAAATATATGTAAATGGTTTTTCGACTTCATTGCCTGATGAAATACAATTAAAAGCCATGAGGTTAATTCCTGGATTTGAAAATGCTAAAATGTTTAGACCAGGATATGCCATTGAATATGATTATTTTCCTCCTACCCAATTGAAGCTAACATTAGAAACTCATCTAATGGAAAACCTGTATTTTGCTGGTCAAATTAATGGGACGACAGGTTATGAAGAAGCTGCTTGTCAAGGATTAATGGCTGGAATAAATGCTCATTTAAAAATTGAAGAAAAAGAAGAATTTATACTTAAGAGATCAGAAGCTTATATAGGGGTATTAATTGATGATTTGGTAAATAAAGGAACTGACGAACCGTATAGAATGTTTACCTCAAGGGCTGAATATAGAATTTTATTACGTCAAGATAATGCTGATATAAGACTAACTGAAATTGGAAATAAAATTGGTTTAGCAAGCAATGAAAGATTGGAAAATGTTAAACTAAAAATTGAACATACCAATGAAATAGTTAAACATTTTAAGAAAACTTCCGTAACTCCGGATGAAATTAATCCATTATTGGAAGAATATAATACCACACCAATTCCTCAAAATTATAAATTAATGCAGATTGTTACCAGGCCTCAATTAGACATACATATTTTGAAAGATAAGGTGGAATCAATTGGAAACTTTTTAAATAAATACAATGAAGATGAAATTCTTCAAGGTGAAATATTGATGAAATATGAAGGTTATTTAGAAAAAGAACAATTGATGGTAGAAAAAATGAATAGATTAGAAAACGTAAATATCAATGAAGATTTTGATTTTACATCAATTCATAATTTAAGTAGTGAAGCAAGACAAAAATTAAATAAACAAAAACCAAGAACTTTAGGCCAAGCAGCAAGAATTAGTGGAATATCTCCTTCTGATATTTCAGTTTTAATGATACATTTGGGCCGATAATTAATATGGAAAAATTAACTACCTGTTTAGTTTGTGGAAACAATGAATTTACTACTGAACTAACATGCAAAGATTTTGTAGCAACTAACGAAAATTTTGAACTTAACAAATGTTCAAAATGTACATTTCTATTCACCAATCCAAGACCAAATACCGAAGAAATTGGTAGGTATTACCAAAGTGATAAATACGTATCGCACGCTGGCAAAAAAGAAGGTTTTGGATTAATGTATAAAGTTTATGATATAGTTAGAAACTACAGCATCAAAGCAAAACTCGACTTGATAAAAAATTACAATACAACAGGTAATTTAATGGATTTAGGTTGTGGGTTAGGTTACTTTTTACATGGAGCTGTGGTAGATAAAACATTTAACTGTATTGGTGTAGATGTAAGCGATGATGCAATTAATTACGTGAAATCTACTTTTGGTTATGAAGTAAAAAATGAAAACGAATTAGATACTTTTGAACATAATAGTTTTGATGTAATAACTCAATGGCATGTATTGGAACATGTACATTACTTAAACGAACGCATGATTCAATTAAATAAACTGTTGAAAGATGATGGAACGATGTTTATTGCTGTACCTAATTCAGATAGTTGGGACGCTAACAACTACAAAGAATTTTGGGATGGATATGATGTACCTAGACACCTTTATCATTTCAATCAAAAAAGCTTTAAATTATTAATGGAAAAACATGGCTTCAAAATTGTAGAAACAAAACCATTATTGTTTGATGCACCATACATTTCAATGAGAAGTGAAACACATAAACAAAATAATTTTACTATGATAAGAGGTGCTATTAACGGAATTATTTCAAACAATAATGCAAGCATAAAAGGTGATTATTCATCATTACTTTTTGTGGTGAAAAAAGCTTAATTCATACATATTTATAATGAAATTATTTAATAAAACACTTTTATTTGGTTTAGTAATATTGGCTAGCTGTGCTCAAATTGTTGCGCCAACAGGTGGACCAAAAGACGAAATAGAACCAAAAGTGTTGGAAGTATTGCCAAAGGATAAAACTGTTAAATTTTCAGCAATCAATCAAGATGTAAGAATAAGGTTCGATGAATTTATTCAACTAAAAGATCCTAGTAAACAAATAGTAATGAGTCCACCTTTAAAGGAGACTCCAGAATATTTAATAAATGGAAAAGAACTAAGAATAAAATTCAAAGAACCTTTAGCAAATAATACCACTTACACCATAAATTTTGGTAATGCAGTTATAGATAATCATGAAGGAATTGTAGCTAATAATTTACAATATACATTTTCTACGGGAAACTATATTGATAGTAACTTTATAAAAGGAAAAGTAAAAAACGCTTATACTGATTTACCTACCGAAGGTGTAATTGTTTCACTGTACAAAAAATCACAATTTACAGATACTACAATTTATAAATTTAACCCAACCTATTTTACCAAAACAAAAGCAGATGGAACATTTACAATTGAAAATATGCCAGCTGATGAATTTTATTTATATGCCTATAAAAAGGAAGGAATTGATTTAAAATACGCGAAAAACGATAGTGTCGCAATTAGCAAATTAGAAGTAGATACAAGAAAAAGCAGCAATTTTTATAACTTATTTTTATTTAAGCCTAACGAACATAAAATAAATAAAATTTTTGATACAAGTTCAAATCAAATTGGTATTTACAATTTGGCTGTATATAAACCCAAGTCATTCCTAGTAACTTTAAATAATGGAAAACAAATTTATCAAAAAACAATAAAAGGAAATAATTCAATTGATACAATAAAAGCATTTGTTGAAAATGGCATAGAGATACCTATTTTAAAAATAAACGCGTTAGACACGAGTTTTTCTATCAAAATAACACCAAAAAAGAAAAGTAAGCTTCCTGAATTGAATTTAAATGCTAAAACAGACATCAATCCTTTAGATACTTTTTTAGTCGAAGCATCTCTTCCAATAAAAACATTTATTAAGGATAGCATATTATTCAAAGAAGATACAGTTACAATTAAACCACAATTATTTGATTATCAAACTAATACATTTAAATTTAGGTTTTATACAAATTGGAAAGAGTCAACAAAATACAGCATTATATTCAAAGATTCAGCTGTACGAGATATTTATGGAAATTACAATAAATCAACTACTTACAACATAAATATAAAACAATTTAAAGACTATGGAAACTTAGTATTAAACGTAGAATTAGCAGGTGCAAAACATAATTATATTCTTCAATTACTGAATAAAAGTACCAATGAAGTAATTAGAGAATTTAATGTTAACAAAAGCACTCAATTGAAATTGGAGTATTTAAATCCTGTAGAAGCAAAAATTAAAGTAATAGAAGACTTGAATAACAATGGATTATGGGATAATGGAGACTTGGAAAAGATGATTTTACCAGAAAAAGTATTTAACTATAATCAAGTGTTTAATATCAGGGCTTACTGGGACTTGGAACAAAACGTTAACATTAACGATATAATTAACCAACAATAAGGTAATAGTTAGCCACAATTTTAAAATAAAAAGTGGATAGCAAAACAAAATATTTGTGGATATGTAATAACTACCAATTTATGCCAATTACACCCACAGTAAACTAACAAATTAAGTGCGACATTTTATAAACAATACAATGTGAATGTCGCATTTAACAAGCTGTTTATAAATAGCTAATCACATAGTTTTAAGTACTTTATAAAAAGCACAAAATGTTAGTTAAATTTGATAAGCTATAAAACAAGTATTTTAAAAAAAGTTATTCCATAAACTAACAGCATATACTATTATTACAATTATATCTTTAAAATAATTTATAATACATTTACGGTGTGGGTATCCCGCACCGTTTTATTTTTAAATGGAATACTTATGTTTGCAGTGTTAAAATTTCAAAATTAAAAACTCCTGCATCCCGCACCATTGGTTACAAATTTTGAAAAGATTAAAATTTAAATTCTAAAATAAAAAATGAAACAAAAGTTAGAAGAGATTCAGCAAAAGCTACATGAGTATAAAATAAATTCGAGCGAAGATTTAGAAAATTTTCGTTTAAAATATTTGTCGCGTAAAGGTTTGATGAATGATTTATTTGAAGAATTTAAACAAGTTCCAAATGAAATGAAGCGCGATTTAGGCAAATTAATGAACGTGGTAAAAACCAGCGTTCAAGCAAAATTTGACGAAGCGGCCGAAAAATTTAAAACAGATAAAAGAGGAAATAATAACCAAAATATAGATTACACATTACCAGCCGATTTAACAGAATTAGGATCACGCCATCCACTAAATATTACTGAAAATCAAATTGTCGCAATCTTTAATAAATTAGGTTTTACAATGGCTGAAGGGCCAGAAATAGAAAATGATTGGCATAATTTTTCGGCTTTAAATTTTCCGCCTAATCATCCTGCGCGCGATATGCAGGATACGTTTTTTATAGATGAGGAAATTGCATTAAGAACCCATACTAGCAGCGTACAAGTTAGGTTAATGCAACAAAAAAATCCGCCCTTACGGGCGATTATGCCAGGTCGCGTTTATAGAAATGAAGCAATTTCGGCTAGAGCAAACTGTTTTTTTCATCAAATAGAAGGAATTTACATTGACGAAAAGGTGAGTTTTGCCGATTTAAAGCAAACCTTATACGCATTTGTAAAAGATATGTTTGGCGATGATGTAGAAGTTCGTTTCAGACCAAGTTATTTTCCATTTACAGAACCAAGTGCTGAAATGGATATTAGCTGCCAAATATGCAAAGGAAAAGGCTGTAATATTTGTAAACACAGTGGTTGGGTTGAAATTTTAGGTTGTGGAATGATTGATCCAAATGTGTTGGAAAATTGCGGTATTGATTCAGAAAAATACACAGGATTTGCTTTTGGAATGGGTATAGAACGTATTACCATGCTTAAATATGATGTTAAAGATTTAAGAACATTTTTTATAAACGATACCCGCTTTTTAAAGCAATTTAGCAACGTTTAAAATATTTAACGATTTAAATCGGTTTGTTTCATAATTATTTTGTTAATTCACATGTGTAATTAATAAAAATACAATTATGAAACAGACCTTTTACGATGCTGAAATAATTAACATAATTGACGAAACGACTACTACTAAACGTTTCTTTTTTAAAGTCCATCATTTACCTCAATTTCAATTTAAAGCAGGCCAATTTGTAATGATTGATTTGCCAATTGAATCAAAAATTACATACCGAAGTTACAGCATAGCTTCCGCTCCAAATAATACCAACGAGTTTGAATTATTGATAGTACTTAATCCACCAGGAAAAGGCACACCATATATGTGGGAAAACATAAATGTTGGCTCCATAGTAAAAGTAGCAGGCCCCATTGGCAAATTTTTATTACCTGAGGAACTAGACCGAGAAATTTGTTTTTTATGCACCGGAACTGGTATTGCACCATTGCGAAGCATGTTGCACGATTTGGTAAACAATAAAAAATTGCACTATCCTGTAAAAATAATTTTTGGCAGCAGATACAAAGACGATTTGCTGTATAAAGAAGAAATGTCGCAGTTACAAAAAGAGTACAGTAATTTCGAGTTTATACCGGTTTTATCGCGCGAAAAGGATGAAAATTGGGATGGTAAAAAAGGATATGTACATGAGGTGTATGAAGATATTTATGCTGATAAAAGACCTTGTTATTTTTACTTATGCGGCTGGAGCGCAATGATTAAAGAAGCACGAGATAGATTATTGGCTTTGGGTTATACCAAAAACGATATAAAATTTGAATTGTATGATTAAAAAAACGGCCTCTTTTAAGTTAAAAAGAGGCCGTTTTTTCTGTTATTTACTAATAATCGTAGTCTGATTCAGATTCAAGTTCAAAGTCGTTCATAGAGGCTCTATTTCGTTCCTCTATTCTAATTCGTCTGAGTAAATTGGTAATTTCTTTTTGCATTTGGCTTTCTACATCAAACGAAAAACCAATTTTGGTAAACTCTGCTTTTAAATTTACTGCACTTAAATCGGCTGGATGAACAGCAGAATAACCTAATTTCCAAATTCTTTTGTCTTTTGGTTTGCATTTAAATACATACACATTTCCCATTTTATTATTTGAAAATACAGAATACGTTTGAAGCAATACCAAAGTATCGTTGTTAAAACCTTCTTTGTTTCCGTATAAATCAGATATAACAAGTTCTTTTTGGGTTAAATACTTTTTATCGAAAAAGCTTAAGTGATTTTCTTTTTTAAGTATTTTGTAAAAAACAATTCTAGCAGAAACAGAGGCAGAATATTTGGTAGCAATTGAATCTGGAAAAGTAATTCCAGTATTTATTAATTGACCATAAATAATGCTGCTAAACATTTCGCTAGTAGTTGATTTGAGTAGTTTACTAAAAAATTTATTTACATCTTTATTTTTATAAAATGGCGCTAATAGTGAGGTGTAATTATAAATTTTTTGTTGTCTGTAATTTAAATCGTAGTAGACACTTTCGTATTTTGAGTAACCATATCGGTAAGGTTCTTTGTCTCTGTCTTTATCAGAAATGTATTTTTTAAGTTCGTAATTGGCATCTAATAAAATTTCGCCAACAGCACTTTTATATTGATTATCTTTAAAAATATTGTCTTCATTTATTTCGGCCATTAAATTATAAATCAAGTTTTTATATTCTGGGTATTTGGTATATTTTATAATTTCGGGAAACAAAAACTGAGCTATTTCTAAACTATCGAAAAAGCCGGCTAAAATGTTTGAAACGCCATTTTCGTTGGTGGTTATAGGCACATCAATGGTTAAAAGTTTTAAGAAAGTTTTGGTAGCTTCTTGGGTTTGTAATAAACCTAAAGTGCGCAAAATAGCCAATTCAATTTCAACTGAATCGGCATATTGTTGGTATAAATTGGTTAAAAAAGGAATGGTTTCTTTTGATTTTACTTTTTCAAAACAGCTAATCAATTCTTTTTTGTCAGAAGAAGGAAGCTTGTTAAATTCCTCATGGTTAATGGTTTTTATTAAATCGGGCACATTTTCGGCACGCATATTTTCTTGTACGTATTCAATAGCACCTTTTGCTTTTTTACTCTCAATCGAATCTTTTGAATAAATTAAACTAAAAAAGTAAGGATTTAATTTATTGGTTAACACATCAATACCAATACAAGTATCTTTTGGTGTAAATGAGTTATAAAATGTTTTGGTAAAAGCCGATAACTCTTGAGTTGTATCTACCACTGTTTTAAGGGTGTATAAAACGCCACAACGCAAAACTGTTTTTATCAAAATACCTCTTGAACAACCTGTATCGGTAAGTAAAAGGCTGTGTTCTGTATTATTGCCATTTTTGGTGGTAGAAGTCCTAGAAATTCTTAAACTGCCTTTGTTAGCAAAAGTATTTTCTCTCAGTTTCCAAAACTCTTGCATATTATCTTCGTGGTAATACATGCTAAATTTTCGGAATTCTACATATACTTTTTCCTTGGTATCGAGCGAGGTATAAACACGCGCTTCTTTTTTGGGTAAAAACCATTTGTCGTTTTCGTCTTCTTTTTCGTTGTAATAATTGTATCGGTTGTTATTATTATTTCCTGTTTCAATTAAATCAGAATAAAGATTTTTAAACTCTTGGGCTTGGGCCGAAAAACAAAGTGTGGTATCGGTAATTTTGGTAAATGGTGTTTTGTAAGTTTGATTATTTACCGAAAATGAATTGAAAAAAGTATTTGAAGCATTGCTATCAGCCGATGAGCACAGTAAAAAATAATTAGCACCCGAAATTATAATTTGGGCAAAGGTTTTTTGTGCAGTATTGTTTTTCTGAACAAAGCTAAAGTTTATAGTTGGTTTGACACTTTTAGTAAATATTGATCTGCTAGCAAGTGTGCTATTGGTTTGTAAACAAAAGCGTTCGGCAAGCATGTTTAACTCAAAGGTATCTTCTTCTAAATAATCAAAATCGAAAAGCGATGCGGCAATTACCAACGAATAGGTTTCGTTATTTTTTGACCAACCATTTAAAATTTCGTTTTGAACTTTATTGTACGATAAGGCTGGAGTAATGCTTATTACCTTATTGGTTGGCGCTGAAACCGAATAACCAAAAGGCGATTGATAGGTAGAATTGTTTTTATTGGTTTCGTAAAAAGTAATGGAGTTAAAAAAATCGTTGGCTTCGGTTCCCTTCGAAACATACTCTTGATTTCCGCTCATTTTAAAGCAATAAATTTCGGTAGGAGTAATAATTATTTGTTGTTTTTGAATATCGCCTTTAGCGGTTTTGTTAATGATTTCAATTTTAGGATAACCCAAAACTGTTTTTGATTCTTTTTTACTGATTAACTTACCCGGAATATTTTCGAAAATGAGGCTATCAATGCGTTTTAAAATATAATCTTGGTTTTGGCCTAATAGTTTTCCATAATGATTCATACGCTGTACACAGTAATAACTTCCATTGCCCATATCGTTAAACAAGTAATATTTGTAGGAGCCATAAACTGGAATTTCGTACAATTTACCGGGAGCTGAAACCGAAAAAACAGAATCATGAGCGTATTGTACTTTCATTTGAGTTGGAAAGCGGGTTTCGTCAATTACGGTTTTTGATTTTATATCGAATTTATTAGAAACAACTGGCCTAACTTTATAACCCATTTTGCGCAACATATTGATAATGCCACTATCGCCCGGCAAATGCGATGCACCAACTCCGGTAAACAACGACATTTTTTTCATAATTGAATCCATTTTATTGGCCATAATAGCATTGCGCTCATAAAGCATGTATCTTAAAAAACCCTCACTATCTGTAAGCTTGTTTAAGCTATCTAATAAATCCAAATCACCTTTGCGGTAACTATCATCCATTAGTTCATAAAACTCTTTATCGCCTCTAATTTCTTTTAGCCAAAGTAGTTTTTGCTCTCTTTCTTCTTTCTTTTTTTCATCGTTGGCCGCATCTTTCTCTTCCTTTTCGGCTTTTTTCGAAAGCACTTCGGTTTGTTTAAAATTTTCTAACCCAATTACAGTTTTGTTTAGCTTGGTTCCTGCTTGAAAAATAAAAGCATCTAAATAAGTATCTTCTTGGTAATCGCTGTTTTGGCGGTTATTTCTGTACATAAGCCTTTCGCTTATGGTTGGTCTAAACTGAATAATGGCTTTTAAATCATTTTCAGTTGGCGCATCTAAGTTAAAGGCATTGCTGTAAAAGCCCCCGTTATTATTGTAAAAAGGCATAAAGTTATTTTTAGCTTCTGCCTCTTGCATTAACATAATATCGTCAATCCAAGTATTCATGTTTAGCTCTAAAGCCACCGCATCTACTTTTTTTATGGCTATAAAAAAAGAGTCGGGGAGGTTAAATACCAACTTATCGCTTACATGCATGGTTCCATACAAGTACGAAGGTTTTTTTAAGCCATTACCCGAAATTTCCCATAAAAGACTTTGGTACTTTTTGGGTAAATTTACTTGTGCAAAAACCGAAATGGTTAACAATAAAAATCCAATGGATAAGGTAAAAATGCGAAAGGGTTTTAAAAGCATATTTAAAAATTTAAGTGTGCCAATTTATTAAAAAACAGATGGAATGCTAACGTAATTAAACCATTAATTGTGTACAACTAACGTGTTTTGGTTGCTAAATATTGTATTATTGGTCAATTGGCCAATGCGTTTGGCTTAAATTTTAAATGGTATTTAAGCGCCACAAAACACATTGGATTATATTGTACATATAAGCGCTATTAACAGTAAATAATCTGAATAAAATTAGTATTGCACAGCATTTTAAAAAAATATATTTGAACCAAATAAAAATTAAAAACAATGACAACTAAAATAACAGTATTAAGTAAGTACAACGAAAAGTTAAGTACTTTAATGGTATGTAATAAAAAAACCAAATGGGCAAGCCTTGGTTTTTCGAAGGCAGAGGCAAGCTATATTGATAAAAAAATAAAAGCCGATGATACCTTTATTACCATTAACCAATTTGAAAGATTGGTTTTTATACAATTGGTAGAAGAGTTTGAAAAGAAAAACGAAAACCAAACGCTTGAAGCTTACAGAAATGTAGGAAACAAAGTTTGTGCTGCTGTTAATGCCCATAAATACGATACCCTACAAATAGCTGAAACCACTGCTACCGAAGCGCAAGTATTGGCCATTGCCGAAGGCGCAGCATTGAGCAACTATCAGTTTATAAAATATTTAACCGAAGGCAAAGCCAATAGCTTAAAAACCATAAGCATAGTAGGGGCTAAGTTTAATAAAACAGCTGTAGAAGAAACCAATATTTTGGTAGAAGCAGTTTGCGAAGCACGTAATTTGGTAAACGAACCACAAAACGTAATTGATGCGGAAAGCATAGCAGCAGAGTTTAAAAAATTGGGTAAAAAGGCCGATTTTAAAGTAGAGGTTTTAAACAAAAAACAAATTGAAAGCCTAAAAATGGGCGGACTTTTGGCAGTAAATAAAGGAAGCCAAACACCTCCAACTTTTACCATTATGGAGTACAAACCAGCTAAACCAAAAAACAAAAAACCTTTGGTGTTGGTAGGTAAAGGTGTGGTGTACGATACAGGAGGATTAAGCCTTAAGCCAACCCCAAATAGCATGGATACCATGAAATGCGACATGGCCGGATCGGCAGCTGTAGCTTTTGCTATTTATGCCATTGCTAAAGCAAAATTAAACTACCATGTAATAGCTTTGGTACCTGCTACCGATAACCGCCCGGGCGAAAATGCTTACACGCCAGGCGATGTAATTACCATGTACGATGGACAAACCGTAGAAGTATTAAATACCGATGCTGAAGGCCGAATGATATTGGCCGATGCTTTAACTTATGCTAAAAAATACAAACCCGAAATGGTAATGGATTTTGCAACCTTAACAGGTGCAGCAGCTGCCGCCATTGGCCAATACGGAATAGTATGCATGGGAACAGCTGACGAAACACAAAAAGCTGAGTTAAAAGAAAGTGGCAATGCTACCCACGAGCGTTTGGTTGAGTTTCCGTTTTGGGACGATTATGGCAAGTTGATTAAATCTGACATTGCAGATATGAAAAACATTGGTGGCCCAGTTGGCGGTGCTATTACTGCGGGTAAGTTTTTAGAAAAATTTGTGGATTATCCTTGGATGCATTTTGACATAGCAGGGCCAGCTTTTATTTCGGGTAACGACAGCTACCGATTAAAAATGGGAACCGGTGTAGGCGTGCGTTTAATTTTTGATTACGTAAAGAAAAAAGCAAAGTAGTTTCAATGGTTAAATTGCTTTATTGTTAAACTGTTTATGGCTATTAGTTTAAAAAGATTGGCTATAATCATTTAAAATATAAACGTGACAGGTTTTTAAAACCTGTCACGTTTTTTTATGGAAATTATTTTAGTTATTTGTATAAAAATGATTTGGACAGCAAAACTCATAAAACACAAAGGTGAAAGCAGAATAGCGGTGTATTTTGAAAAAAATGCTGAATGGATAGCACGCATAAAAAAGCTAGATGGTGTTAGGTGGAGCCAAACTTTAAAGGCATGGCATTTGCCCGATACGGATGAAAACCGATTGAGGTTTAAACTTGATTTACCAATTGTGTTAAGCGAAATACATTTACAAAAAATAGAACAATTTAAACGATGGCTTAGCTCAAAAAGATACAGCCCAAACACCATCAAAACATATTCAGAAGCATTACAAACCTTTTTAAAATATTTTCATTACAAAACAATAGAACAAATTACTAACGAGGATTTGATTGCTTTTAACAACGACTATATTTTAAAAAATAAATTATCGGCATCTTTTCAAAATCAGGTTGTAAATGCCATTAAATTATTTTACAAGCAAATACAAGGTGCCAACATCAATGTTGAATTAGTACACCGACCCAAAAACCCACATATATTGCCAAAAGTATTGGCCGAACAAGAAATAGCAGATATTTTGAATGCACTCGATAATATAAAACATAAGTGTATGCTTAGTTTAATTTATAGTGCAGGATTGAGAAGAAGCGAACTATTAAATTTAAAAATAAATGATATAGATAGCCATAGGATGCTTATAAAAATAAATGCCGCCAAAGGAATGAAAGATAGAATAGCTCCATTAAGTGAAACGGTGCTAAACTTATTGAGGACATATTATAAAGAATATAAGCCAAAAGATTATTTATTTGAAGGGCAAAATGGCCAACAATACAATGAAAGAAGCTTGGCGTTGGTTTTAAAAAAAGGAGTTGATTTGGCAGGAATAAAGAAAAAGATTAATTTGCACATGCTAAGGCATAGTTATGCAACACATTTATTAGAAAATGGAACAGATTTAAGATATATACAAGAATTACTTGGGCATAAATCATCGAAAACAACTGAAATTTATACGCATGTAAGCAAAAGGGCTATTAATAAAATAAATAGCCCAATAGATAAATTAGACATAAAAATAAAAGGAAACGAAAAGAAATAAAACTTCCTCCTATATTTAAAAAATGGAAGTATTGGGAAAGGTTTTAACATAAAAACTTCCTATATAAACAAGTTAGCTGCCACCTTTAAGACAGAGTTATGACAGAAGAAGACATAAACGACTACAATATAGACGATGTTATAGAAAAATTGTTTGAATGGTATTTAAACAAAGACAATGTTTTATACCAAAGACAAGTTGACGAACAAACTATATTCCAAGCATTAGACGGCAAAAAAGAACGTGCTTTTATAAAACTATTTGCTTACGACATTATCACAGAAAACAACGGAAAATACACCTTAACAAAAGAAGGTTACAAGGTTATTCGACTTGGTGGTTGGTATAGTTATTTAAAGCATTTGAACGACATTGAGCAACAAGCAGAAAAAGACAGACAACTTGCAATAGAAGTTAATGAATCTGTGAAGAGGACAAATTTAAATCAAGTTAGAATTTTATGGGCTACTGTATTCGTATCAATTCTATCGCTTCTGATTTCTTGGTTGTCTTATTTGAAGAAAGATGAGAATGAACTGTATCTACTACCAAAGCAGCAAATATTATCGCCAGACACAATGAAATTAAAGCAAGTATTTTTTCCGAAGATAAAATGCCGTCACAATATGGACACTTTTTGTTGCAAGGACACTCCTTATTATTATTATTATCAATATCGACAGGAGTAGACACACCTTTATCTTCTGTGTTAAATCCATACAAACTTGGAGGTAATTGAGAAAACATAAACACAAAACGTATTCGTAGACACTTTAAAACCTTATATTATGACAGACATAAAATTCAGACTCAAAAAGACAGAAGAGTTTTTCTCCCAAACAAATAGACAAGAAGAAGAACACCCTATTTGCTCAAAAATATTTAAAGTATTTACCTTTCCTACAAAACCAGAAACAGTAGAAGAATTAATTAATCTAGACTCTTTGTTTTTGGACTCTTTAGGCACTTTTAAAGTATTAGATAATAAAATAAAAGTAGGTAAAGTTTCTTTAGAAATAAACAAGCATTCACGATTTTCTAGTAGTGCTGACGCTCATAATTACGACTATTTTTGCAGTATTTACAGCGAAACATTTATCGTAATAGGAGAAGATTTCAAGCCAATTAATGAAAAAATAATTAGTGCCGCTTGCCAAATTGAAGGGCAGCATAACATATTTATTTTTAATGTTGACCTTGACTTGGCAGCATATAATAAAATAGTGATGGAGCGTTTCTAGTTTTATTGTTTTCTGTTACACTTTTTAAATAGACAGTTAGTTTGTTATAGTTCAAGTTTTCTGACAAAGTGTTTTCGTATAGACACCATTCTCCTTCTATTGGAGAAAATTCATCAACAAAAATAATTTCCAAACCCTTTAACAAGTTTTCATTTGACACTTTATCTTCCGACATAAGGCGAGCAGCTAACAACGGTTTTGTGCAATGGCTACTATTGTGGAATTACTACTCCTCTTTAGCTTTTTTCTGCCTAGACAACTTCGTGTTTCTAAACCGCCACTTTCACAAAGCCGTGAAACGTTATCGGCAACCCTAGTAAGACAACGCAACCAATAAATCGAAAATGAGAATTAGAAAAATTCAACTAAAAAACGGCTACAAACGATTTCACGACTTGACAATTGACTTGGGTTCAGACCCAAAAAGAATTATTGCTCTTGTTGGGCCAAATGGTTGTGGAAAAAGTAGCGTTCTTGATGGCTTATTATTTCACAATGCTGCGTATCATCAAATTGGTAATAAAGGTGGCAAAGACCATAATTATCATTCAATGACTCAGACTCCAAATTTCAATTATCAAAATATAGTAATTGAATTAGATAAAGGTTCATTTGGAGAATTAAAACAACAGCGACAAAAGGTTGGAACGGAAAATACTTTGTTTTCTTTTAGAAGTCCTTACAGATACAATAGTAATTTAAAAGTTAACGAATCTAGAGCAACAACTGAAATAAGACTAAATAATTATGGTGCTTCAGCATCATCAGATTTAGACGATAAAATGGAAGAGAACTACAGGCGTCTAAAAATCAAATACGACCGTTACCTAAATTCTCAGGATTGCACTCCATCACAAGCCAAAGCAAAAATAATTGGAGACTTAAATACTTCGCTCAATAATTGTTTGGACTTAATAATAACTAGCATAGGAAATATTGAAGCTGGTGAAGGAACTTTATATTTTAAAAAAAATGACCATCCTAAAGATTTTGAATTTAATGTTCTTTCATCAGGGGAAAAGGAAGTTGTTGATTTATTACTAGACCTTTACTTGAGACAAGATGAATATAATGATACAATATTTTTAATTGATGAACCTGAACTCCATATCAATACTTCTATTCAAAAGAAGCTCTTACTTGAAATCAATAAACTTGTTGGGAAAGATTGTCAAATTTGGCTTGCAACTCACAGTATTGGTTTTTTGAGAGCATTACAAGAAGACTTGAAAGATGAGTGTCAAATTATTCAATTTCAAAAAGGAATTAACTGGGCATCAACTCAACAAACTCTCATCCCAATTAAAAAATCACTTTCAAAATGGAAAGAAATCTTTGAAACGGCATTAGATGACTTAACTGGGTTGGTTAGTCCAAAACGAATTGTTTATTGTGAAGGCAAAGACAGACCTGGTGCAAATGGTATTGAAAAGGGTTTTGATGCTAAAGTGTTTAATAACATATATGGTGAAAAATACCACGACACATTATTTATTTCAAGTGGTGGAAATACAGAACTTGACCAAAGAAGTGAAATCGCAATAGCAATTTTAACGAAAGTATTTTCAGAAATTGAAATTCTTGTTTTAAAAGACAGAGATGTATCGTCTGGTAAACTAAATGACGAAAAAGATAGACAACTATATCTACAAAACAACCTTCAACATTTCAGAATTATGAAGCGTTGGGAAATTGAAAATTACCTCTACGACAAAGAAGTATTAGTAGCTTATTGTAGCAAGAATGGATTGGTATTCAATGAAACTGAATATGATAAATTTGTAACTAATATAACTGACCAAAATCTTAAAGACGAAACTGGACGAATTAAAAACTATTGTGGCATAACAACAAGTATCAATCCTGAAACATTCAAACTGACTTTATCACAATATGTGACAGAAGATATGGCTGTTTACAAAGAATTGGAACAATGTATATTTCACAGACAGTAAGAGGGATTGAAGAAAGGGCAGCCGATAACATATAAGGATTAAACGCAGCTTTGTTTTTCACAAAGGTGCGATTTAATCCTGTGTTGACAGAAGCTTCGGTAGCCTGCTGCAACAATAGTTTCAACGATAAAATTTGTATTATG
>JAIXSO010000060.1 GCA_027484685.1 Bacteroidota bacterium | reverse complement strand
TCTTTTTTTCCTAAAAAGCCATCTATCAGAAAAGATGTAGAAGAAACAAATCCTGAAATGTTAATGTTGTTTGATCAACAACTTTCATTAGTGGCTTAAACCGAACTCAGGTTAATAATGAAGCGTCACTAAATCCCACGTTGGAGTGCCTGCTGAAGGAGAAAATTGCTGAATATTGGCAAATTTGCTTAATACAATTACCACACAAACGTTTGAAGTATCAACAAATGTTCCTGAGGTAACCACTCTCCTATACCAAACTGTATCCATAAAAGGTGAAGGTGGCGTGTAGAATTGATTATTGTTTATTCCAGGTGCGGCTGCAAATCCTGTTGATGCACCTATATTGGAACTTATCCATTTATAATTAATAGTGCCGTTTCCTCCTGAAGCCACATAAGCACCAATAGAAGAAATGGTTGAATTTAGACAAATTATCCTTTCGTTTGAAAACATAAAATTGTTTACAATAGGACTTTGCGAAAACAACTGAGTTGAACAAAGGAGTAATAATCCAAATAAAAATTTATCTTTCATTACAATTTAACTTAAAATTTAAGCAATTATATAAAAACATATTAAAACAAAAAACGACTAGCAAGCAAAATTATTTTACTTTTTTCGTACTTTGTTTTAATGTTCCTAATTAAAAATTATTCAATACTAAAATAAGACTATTGATAATCAACAAAAAAAGGCCTTTCTAAAAGATTTAGAACTGCCTTTTTTATATATTGTAATAAATAAATTATTTTATTAATAATGCTACTGCATAAGCTACTATTCCTTCTTCGCGGCCAATAAAACCCATGGTTTCGTTGGTGGTTGCTTTTATGCTAATATCATCCAAACCAATATTACAAATTTGAGCAATACAAGCCCTCATTTCATCGGCATAAGGCATTATTTTAGGTTTTTGACAAACTACAGTAGTGTCAATATTTCCAATTTTATAACCTTTAGCAGTAATTAACTCTATTACTTTTGCTAATAAAATTTTACTATCAATTCCTTTAAACGATTTATCGGTATCAGGAAAATGTTTTCCAATATCGCCCAAAGCTAATGAACCTAATATGGCATCGCAAATGGCATGTAATAATACATCTGCATCGCTATGTCCTAAAATGCCTTTTTCAGCAGGAATTTTAATGCCACCTAACCAAAATTCTCTACCCTCTTGCAATTGATGCACATCAAAACCAAACCCTATTCTCATCTAATTTAAATTATTCAGCTGGCGCTTCGTCTTCAGTAACTTTAACCTTCTTTTTAACTGGTTCATCTTTTTGTTCTACAAATGCATCAAAATCGAATGTAAGTGTAAAACGTAAAGTATTTTCTAAAGGATGACGTTGTTGGAAAGGCCATAAATAGGCAACATCTAAACCAAATACGTTATAACGTAAACCCACACCAAATGTAGCATACTGACGGTTTCCTTTAGTAGGTGGTTCGTGAAAATAACCTCCACGTAAAGCAAATTGTTTGTTATACCAATATTCTAAACCTGTGGAGATATTTATTTCAGACATTTCTTCACTAAATCCACCAGGTGCATCGTAAAAGGATTGAATCATACCTTGTACCACTGGTACATTTGGATCCATACCTTCAGTAATAATTGGTTTTCTTGTCCTTGAATCTAACGAATCAGCTGTGTTTCGAGAGTTTCTTAAATAATATGGATTGGTTGGCACCAATAGCTTATTTACATCAATCATTAAAGCAATGCTATTGTATTCATCAATATCAACATTTGCATAACCGCCTAAACGTAAGTTAATAGGAATAAAATTTTCAAACTGAGCTGAAGTATAAGTTAGTTTAGACCCAATATTTGAAATAACAGCTCCAAAACCATAATTTACATTATATTTTTTACCACTGGCTTTATCTTTAAAAACGGTATTATTTCTGTAATAAGCACTTATGTCACCTGCGTAAGAAACACCAGCATCAATGGGTGTTTGCGATTGATTAAAACCGCCTGCCAAGTTTGAATAAATATATCTGAAAGCTACACCTAAACTAAACTTATCGTTCAATTTAGTTGCATAACCTAAATCTAATGAAAATTCATTTGGTGTAAAATTACCAGTGCTTGCGCCAAAATTATCGGTAAACTGAATTTGACCTAACGAAAAATAACGTAACGACCCTGCGATAGCTGAACGTTTATCAAGTTTATAATAAGCGGTAAGGTATGATAATGAAATATCGGGAACTAAATTACGCAACCAAGGAGTGTACGAAATTGCTACAGCACCATTTTTGGAATTAAATGGTGCTTTAGCCAAATTCCAATGCATGGCATTTATATCGTCAGGCATTGCTACACCGGCATCGCCAAGCGCAGCCGCTCTAGCATCAGGCGAAATACCTAAAAAAGGTACCGCAGTGCTTATTGAGTTTTGCCCATTTTGTAAGTCCTTGGTAGTTATAACTTTTTGAGCAAAAGTATTAGTAAATACTGAACCTGCTGCAATAACTAAACTAAGTTTTTTAAAATTTAACATTTTTTGTGTTTTCATTGATACATTTTGCTTGCAAAAATAATTTTACAATCGAACTGAATTAAAAGTGATTATTTATGTTTTAAAAAGTAAAATGTTTTATCAATATAGTTTTTGAGTTGGATTTTGAACGTGCAATATAGTTTTTTAGTGCAAATTTGAAATACGCTTAATTTTTTTTACGCAATTATGTATTTTCTAGTCAATTGAATTTTACTTACGTAATATGGTTACTAAAGTATTAATTTTTTCAGGATTAATCAATTAAGTTATTGTTCCTGAGTCTTTTAGTTTCTGATTTTAACTTTTTAGAAACTAACCGCTTTTCAATACTGGTTTTAGTTGGTTTTGAGGCTTTTCTATGCTTTTTCACAATAAAACACTTATTAATCAATGCATAAATTTTTTTGAGCGCAATTAACTTATTGCCTAATTGAGTTCTTTCGGTTTGAGCAATTATTTGCAAAACACCTTCATTGCTTAATTTATTGGCTAGTTTTTCTAATAAAATGGCTTTATCGGTTGGTTCTAATAATTGCGATTGAGCAATATTAAAATCAATTTGCACCTTGGTGGCTACTTTATTTACATTTTGACCACCGGCACCTCCACTCCTACTTGTTTTAAAAACAAACTCATTATTTAAATATGGTGGTTGAAATTTCATGTTTAAAACACAAAGTTTAAAGAAATATTATACAAAATGCCTCTCAAATTTCGGTTCAAATCATTTAAAGGTAAAAAATAACTCACTTTGTTATCCAACAAAATGTATTTTGATTTATACAACTCTAAGCCCAAAGAAACATTGGCATTTGGAATAAAACTGCTAGTATTATCATTATTTCTGTTTGTAATAAAACCACCCAACTGATAGCCAGTATAAAGATTTAAAAACTGTCGTTTTCCTCTTCCAAAATGGCGAGGATAAAAATCTTGTCCAAAGTTTATTAGAAATAACTCTCTTATGCGCGAACTATCAGTAACATTGGCATTGGCATCTTTAAAAACGCCTAAATTAATATAACTTTTACCCCTTGTAAACATATACTTACAAGTAAGCGACTGATAAGCGGTGCTTGATAATCCTGCTTTAGGGTTTTCTACAAATAAATAACCAACCTCAAAACCTGGCATATTTACAAATGAGACTCGGCTACTACCCGAATTACTTGGGGTGCTTATTTCATTATAAACATTTAAACTTACCCAAACTAATGAATCGTTTACATCAATTTCTCTGATGCTTTTTCTAATCCTTGAAATGTTTTTCTCCGTTTCAAAAATGTAATTCTTATAAGTATTGCTATCTGGCTTACTTGAATATTTAGCTAGCTTTTCTTGCTCGTCTGCTAATTCATTTTTCAGTTGCTCAATTCTATCATTAAAATTGGTAGTGCTGTAATTACTTTCGCTTAAATAACCAAAAGTAGCCACTAACGAATCTAATTTTTTTAGTTTTAGTTTATTTAACACAAATTCAAACCTTAAATTATTTTCACTCATCATGCTATTTACCAATTTTTCAGCGTTTAGCGAGATAAACTCATCCATTTTTTGCTGGGTAATTTTAAGTTTGGTGGTATAAAGTACAATTGATTTGTTCAAGTTATAGTTTTTCACACTACCACCTCGTTGAGCTAACGCATCAGCTGCAAACAACAACATAATTATTACAACTATATTTTTAAGGTTTAACATGTTAGTTTAGTTATTTTGTTAAGCAGTTTTTGTTAGTTAGTGCTAAATCTGTCTGTCGCCTTGCAACTCAAATGCCAACACACAATCGTTTGACGGACGTTACGCCCTAATTACTCCCGGTCTAAACTCTTTGGTTATAGGTGCATGATTAGCGGCTTCAATTCCCATACTAACCCATTTGCGTGTATCTGTTGGATTAATAATGGCATCAATCCATAAGCGTGCTGCTGCATAATATGGAGAAGTTTGTTTGGTATATCTGTCAGTTATTGTTTTTAGCAATTCTTCTTTTTTCTCATCGGTAATCACCTCGCCTTTGGCTTTTAAGCTGGCTTCTTCTATTTGTAATAAAACTTTGGCAGCTTGCGCACCTCCCATAACTGCAATGTTAGCATTTGGCCAAGCAGCAATTAAACGTGGATCATAAGCTTTGCCACACATGGCATAATTCCCGGCTCCATAACTATTGCCAGTAATAATGGTAAATTTAGGAACAACAGAATTTGCTTGTGCATTTACCAATTTAGCTCCATCTTTTATAATTCCACCATGTTCGCTGCGGCTGCCAACCATAAAACCTGTTACATCTTGCAAAAACAATAAAGGAATTTTCTTTTGGTTACAATTCATAATAAAGTGCGCTGCTTTATCGGCACTATCGCTATAAATTACACCT
Organism: Bacteroidota bacterium; assembly: GCA_027484685.1. Classification (GTDB taxonomy): domain Bacteria; phylum Bacteroidota; class Bacteroidia; order UKL13-3; family UKL13-3; genus JAAFJM01. The sequence goes on along the minus strand of JAIXSO010000060.1, from coordinate 64,265 downwards.
CCAATTTGCATTTCTACCGGATTATCAGCAGCACTTTGTTTAGGTTTTTTTGCTTTAACCACTTGGCGATTATTGGCTACAATTCCCACAGCCCAACCATCTATTCTGGCATAACCACAAGTAATGGTTTTGCCATATAATTCTTTGTAAGCATCAAAACTACCCGCATCTACCAGACGTTCTATAATTTCCATTACATCAAATGGTTTGGCAAAGTTTGCCACTGCATCATATACATCATCCATGCTTTTTGCTGGAGCAACTGGTGCAATGCGGTTAAATCCAGCTTTATCAAAATCGCCAATTTTGCTAATAATGCTTTTTATTCTATCCAAACAATCGGCATCATTGGCAAATTTATAATCTGTTACACCACTAATTTCGCAATGAGTAGAGGCACCACCAAGCGTTTCATTATCAACATCTTCGCCAATGGCAGCTTTAACCAAATAACTTCCTGCCAAGAAAATAGAACCTGTTTTATCTACTATCATGGCTTCATCGCTCATAATTGGTAAATAGGCACCACCTGCCACGCAACTTCCCATAACGGCAGCTATTTGGGTAATTCCCATGCTGCTCATTACCGCATTGTTTCTAAAAATTCTACCAAAATGTTCTTTATCCGGAAAAATTTCGTCTTGCATAGGCAAATAAACGCCCGCACTATCTACCAAATAAATAATGGGCAATTTATTTTCAATTGAAATTTCTTGCGCTCTTAAATTCTTTTTACCTGTAATTGGAAACCAAGCTCCTGCTTTTACTGTGGCATCATTTGCCACTACAATGCATTGTTTGCCGCTGATATAACCCATAACCACTACCACGCCACCACTAGGACAACCGCCATGTTCGGCATACATATCTTGCCCCACAAACGCACCAATTTCTATTTGAGGTTTATCTTTGTCTAATAAATATTCCACACGTTCGCGAGCAAGCATTTTGCCTTTTTCCTTTTGTTTGGCAGCTGCTTTTGCTCCTCCACCTAAATATACTTTAGCTAAATTTTCGTTTAATTGGTTTACTAGTTCTTGCATTTTTTTAGTTGATTGTTGATGGTTGATAGTTGTTAGAAATTATTGCTGTCAACTATTATCTGACAACCAACAACTATTGCCACAAAACTATTATAGTAAAAGGATTTTCAAAATATATTTTAATACTAAATTATTTTATTTTTCTTTCAATTTTCTATTCTCATTTCTTGCCCATTTGCGTTCTTTTAAATAGCTTTTTATTTCAGCATAAATTGACTTTTTAAAAGTAGGCTGCTTAACCAATTTACCATTTTGCAAATACCTTTTTGCTTGATAAGGTTTTTTGAATAATGGTTGTTTGTTAATTACAATATAAACAAACACTTTTTGTCCCTCTTTTTTCCTTCTCACAACTTTATAAAGATTATCAATTTTTTCAGATGAAAAATACTTGTATGGATAAGGAAGTAATCCCACACCAACTTCATATACCTTTTTTGAATTTATCTTAAATTCAGAAAAACCCCATTCATCTAAAATATGTACAAAATTGTTTTTAATCGCCTTGTAATTTCCATCATAATTCCCCATTGGCACAACTGAATCCCAAATAAAACCAGTTTGATATTCATAAAGTCTATTTTCATATATTCTAATTTTTTTCTTTTTTTGTATAGGAATATTTCTTGCAGTGCGTGTTCTATTAAAACCAAAACGAGTATATGTGGGTAATTGATTAATAGACCACTTGCCATTATTTTTAAGATAAATGCTTCTCCTTATTTTGAAAACGTTATCAAACCTAGATGTATCACTAAAATTCCTGAATCCCCATTTATTATTAATTTTTACAACATAAATTTTATTATCCTCATATAGGGCTAAACTATAAATACTATCATATTCAAATGAATCTTTAAAGTTCCTAAATCTCCATTTATCATTGATTTTTATGGTAAATGTATTTTCATCAAAACCAACAACTTGTTGAACTCCATTATTACCTATTTTAATTGTATCTATTTTAAACCAAGTAGAATCTCCATAATTCAATATTGTAGTTTTTGCATAACTCACATTGTCATTTTTGAAGCATAAATAATAGTTCTTTATACTTTGAATAGAATCAAATTCCACTGGCATATAAACATTACCCTGCCTATTCATTAAACCATATTTACTCCCTTTTTTAATTATATCATTTTTAGGGCAAAAAACTTGAAACTTATTCATTAACAGAAAACTTGAATCGAAAATGTAATTTTCACGTTTTAAATCTATTAACTGATAACCTATGCCGTAAATATTTTCAATATCTTTAAAATAAAATAAAGTAGAAACAGAATCTATTGCCCCATTTTTCAAATTTAAAGCAATAAATTTATTCCCCTTTATCATTATAGCGTAAATTTCAGATTGTCTGCGTTTTGTCTCAAAATCTATTTCATTATTTACTACACAACCACCATAATTATTCTTGAAATTAATACCATTTACAGCATGATATAATGACCAACTGATAAAGAAAATAGAATCATAAATTGGTTTTGCAATAGTTTTACTTTTCCAAGCGTTATAAATACCTTTCTTTTTTTGCCTATTATTTACTATCAAAAATTCAAACAAATTACTCGATTCATCAAAATCAAAGAGGGTATTATCTTTTAAATCCACGACTAAACTTAACTTTTTATTACCAATGTAGCAATTAAAGATTTCATTATCGCTATACCATGCATCCAAACTTTCAAAATAAAGATAAGATATTTCATCATAAACAGGCTTAATAACAAACTTTTTGGTTTTGGTATTATAAACACCTTGCTTACCTTTTTTGGTAACTATTTTTAAATGAGTTCTCCAACTTGCAGCATCATTTTGAGCAAAAGCTGCGTTAGTTAACAAAAACCAAAAGGCTAATAATATATATTGTAGAAATTTCATTTTTATTCAATTCAATAATAAGTAATCAAAAGGTGGTTTTTAGTTGTATTAAAAACTATTTTATCACTAGTAATCAAGGTGAAAAGGCAAACAAAAACTTATTTTAATTAATGGTTTGTATAAAATAGAAAAAAAGTTACTTTTGCGCTCGGGTGAGCCCTGTACGACCAGCTCCTTTTAATCCCCCAGGACAGGAATGTAGCAAGGGCGTAAAGTTGTAGCGGTGCGATGCAGTAAGCTTGCCCTTTTTTTATGCCCTTTCGGCAATTCTCCATTATCTACATTTCCAAAAAACATTTAAAATTTGCTAATATTCTGTTTATAAGCGTTTTGCGTACTTATAAATTTCATCCAAATGAATAAAGACCAATATTAGATTAATTTTTGATAGATATCACCCTATTTTTATTTAGACCAAATCTAAATAATATACATTTGCCCATATTTAAAACAATTCTAAATAGCAAATATGAAATTTTACTTACTCACTACTTTATTAACTATTTCAATTGGAGGTTTTGCTCAAACTTCTAAAAAAGATTCTACTCAAAACAAAGAATTACAAGAGGTTACCATTGAAGGTTCTATTTTAAAAACACCCAAAATATCGAAAAATGGCATTACTGAAATGGATTTACCCCAAGCTATTACCATTTTAGATGGAAAAACATTGCAACAGCAACAAATTAGTAATTTAACCGATGTGCTCAAGAATGTAAATGGTGTTTATATAATGGGAAACACGGGAGGTTATCAAGAAGAAATTGCATCAAGAGGTTCAAATATTTCATCGACCAATACTTTTAAAAATGGTATCCGCTTTTTTAACGGAATGAAAATAGAAATGAGCGGAATTGATAAAATAGAAGTGTTAAAAGGTAATACTGCTATTGAATATGGAAATGTAGCTCCTGGAGGTATATTGAATATTATTACTAAAAAACCCAAATTTGAATTTGGTGGAAATATAGATTTTACCTACGCTAGCTTCAATAATTTCAAACCTCAAATTGATGTGTTTGGACCTTTAAATAAAAGCAAAACCATCGCATTTAGGTTAAATACCTCGTACCAACAGGGTAATAGTTTTAGAAAATACGTAGAAAGTAGTTCGTTTTACATCAATCCATCTTTTTTATTTAAAATAAACCCAAAATCAACCTTATTAATTGAAGGTGATTTTACCAAAAGTAGCACCGTCCCTGATTTTGGAGCAGGTATTATTAATTACCAAATAGTTGACTTACCAAGAGATAGATTTACAGGCGTAAGTTGGGGAAGGTACAATGCCAACCAATCATTTTTATCGGCCAAATACAATATTAGCCTTAACAAGAGATGGGATTTAAGCGCTTTAGTAGGTTATAGAAATTATGGCACTGAGTTATTTGCCAATGCTAGACCAAGCTCTACTGCGGTATTAGCTAATGGAAATTGGAAACGTAGTATACAAAAATCGGAAGTTGGTGATGATTACACCATCCAACAAATAGATGCCAATGTATTATTTAAAACTGGCAGAATAACTCATAAAGTATTAGTTGGTGCCGATGCAGAACAATTTACCACTCAAACTACTGCTTACAACAACTTTGCTAACTATGACTCTATAAATATTTACAACGAGTACAATGCCAATAATGAAACCAACGCACCTAATTTAACTAAAAACACATTGACCAAAACTCCAATTAACCGCTTTGGTGTGTATGCTCAAAACTTGATTAGTTTTCCTAAATATGTAAAAATATTTATTGGCGGTAGGTATAATTACGTTCAGAGCCAATCAGAAGTTTTAACTTATTCGACCAATAAAACAGTAAATACCGAAACTTTTGACAAGCCATTTTCGCCCAAAGTTGGTATTATTTTACAACCAACTATTAACCATACTATTTTTAGTAGTTACTCTAACTCATTTGCTTTAAATACAGGTGTAGATATTAACGGAAATGCAATAAAACCATCCATTATTGACCAATATGAAGTAGGTGTAAAAAACCGCTTTTTAAATGGGAAAATGCAATTAAACGCTACTGTATATTTAATTGTAAATAGCAATTTAGCTCAAACATCCTTATTAAATGGAAATACCAATAGTAATATTAAAGAACTAGCTGGTGAAACAGAAAGTAAAGGTATTGAAATAGATGGTATGTATAAACCCATAAAAGGCCTTTCAATAATGGCAGGATACAGCTATAACCAAACTACTTATACCAAAAGCAATACTTTTACAGTAGGTAGCGAATTGCGCTATAATCCAAACCACACAGCCAATGCAAGCGTTAATTACGAAATTGCCAAAGGCAAACTAAAAAACTTAAACGTTGGCTTAATTAGTCAGTATTTTGGAAACCGCTTTGCTGGCCGTTCTACCAGATTAACAGTAGCTAACGATATTTATAGATTAATTCCAGTAAACGATTATTTTGTGTTGGATTTAGTAGCTGGATACAAGTATAAAAATTGGAGATTGAACGGAAAATTAGCCAATGTATTAAACGAAATGAGTTATAATATACATGACGATAACAGCTTAAATCCAATTGCCCCCATTAATTATTCAGTACAAGTAGGATTAACATTTTAATATATAACAATGAAGTTAACAAGCAGAGCCATACACCGAGATTTAGGTTATTTTTATGTAGGACTTATTTTATCGTTTGCCTTATCAGGTATTATGATGAACCACCGCGATAGCTGGCACCCCGAAAAATATACTTTAAACATTACCGAAATTCAAAAGCAACTGCCCAAAGAAGATTCGATTACCGAAGACTATGTAAAAAACTATTTAAATACTGAACTAGGCATTAAAGATAAAGTGAAGAAACATTTTGTGCGCAAAGGCAAACTAAAAATTATAGCCGAAAACCACGAAGTAGAAATAGAACTAGCTAGCGGCAAAGGTGAAATAATAGCTTTTACCAAAACACCTTTAATTAGCCAAATGATGACTTTGCATAAAAATACTTCTAATTGGTGGATTTATTATTCTGATATTTTTGGATTATCGTTGGTTACCATTGCCATTACAGGTATTATTATGATTCCGAAAGGCCGATTATCGTTTAAGGAAAGAGGTTGGAAATTGGCTTTAGCAGGGATTGTTTTCCCAATTTTATTCTTAATTATTTTTGCATAAAAGCATGTAAACCACATAGAAAATATACGAATAATTTAAAACTATTTTTCTATGTTCTATGTGGTTTATTTGAGAGCAATATTCTACAACAATCTTCTTTAAAGCATTGGTTAATTAGTAAGTATCGCCCCGAAGGGGCTTAAATGCTGATTGTATTTATTTTCATTACAATAATATCGCTCCTATGGAGCTTTTAATTTACTTCTTTAAGCCATACTCAATCTTTCCCTTTATGATGAATGATCGGAAACGATAACCCATTTACCTTTCATTTTTTTAAGCAATAAAGTAAAATAACCTCCTAAATTTCCTTTACCTGCTTGGCGATTTAAAAACCATTTACCTATAACAAATGCATTGTTTTTAGCCAATACATCTATTTTAACAATTTCGAAAGTTAACTGACCCATAGCTGAAGTATCGGGGTACGATTTTTTGTAATTATCTAACGTATTTTGCCAACCAAAAGTAATCCCTTTTTTACCAATAAACTGAAGACTATCGCTATACCAATAAGGAGCCATAAAACCCTCAATATTGCCATTATTCCAAGCAGCTTGCTGTTTTATTAATAATTGAGAAATAGCCAATTTTTCGGCAGTATAGTTTTGCGCAAATCCTTTTTGGCAAAGAAATATGATGAGTACAAAAAGTATTTTTTTCATAGTGGTTACAAAAGTAAAAAGATTTTATGCAATTGGCATGACAATTTTTTTGTTTGAAAATCCGTGTCCTTCCTAGTCCTGCATTGCGGGATTCCTTGTTTACTAAACCCAACCCATTAGCTAACTACTCCAAATTCAAGGAGGATGCTTACAGCATGACAATTTTTGTGTTCGGAAAACCATGTCATTCAGAAGGAATATTCCTAAATCTATTTAATTGAAATAGAAACTTATAAAATATCATATCGTTTCAATTTTGGATTTACTGCTTTAATCAAGTCTAATTTTTTTGCTTTCGACCAGGATTTAAGTTCTTTTTCTCTGCAAATTGCCTCTTTAATATCTTTAAATATTTCAAAATAAATTAATTCGTAACAGTAATATTTTCCTGCAAAAGTTTTGGAATTACCTTTATTACTAAAATGTTCAGCTATCCTTCTTTCTAATGAATTAGTTACTCCTATATAAAAAACTGTCCTTCCAGGATTTGAAGTTATATACACATAGTTGTTTAAATCAAAATTACTCATTAATCAAAAATTACTGACGAAATTAGTTATTGATAAACAAGAAGCAAATTTTTTGTTAAAGTAAGATGATGTTAGTTTTGTAAATAGCTATCTGTTACAAATTCAAGGAAGATGCTTACAGCACGACTATTATTGTGTTTAACAATCTAAGTCATTCCGTAGGAATCCCCCTTGTCTACTATCCTCATTCAATTAGCTAACTACTCAAAATCAAGGAAGATGCTTACAGCATGACGAATTTGTAATTAACAATCTAAGTCATTCCTAGTCCCGCATTGCGGGATTCCTTGTCTACTATCCTCATTCCATTAGCTAACAATTTCAAATTCAAGGAGGATGCTTACAGCATGACTATTTTTGTGTTTAACAATATGGGTAATTCCGAAGGAATATTCCTCGTTTACTAGCCTCTTTCCATTAGCTATCTTCTACAAATTCAAGGAAGATGCTTACAGTATGACCAAATAATTTTTTTAAAGTGTCAATAGCAATTCCATTAGCTAGAGGACTTACAAAAAAATTTATGCTAATAAATGCCACAAGGTATCCATGTATGCGGCATCTTTTATTTTGTCTTCGGCTTTGTCGGCAATAATGCGGTCTATCAAAGCTTCGTTTTTCTTACCTTGGTTTAAAGCATAACTATACGATGATAAACTAAAGGTAGTTAACTCGTATTGCGATTTGTATTTTTCAGGATATAAATCGCTTAAATCGTGTTCAATATGTTTTTTATGTAAAAACTCTTTATCGCCTACTTTATCGGCCATTTCATAATAATTTTGAACAGCCAAATCGGCTATGGCGTCAGCATTTGGTTTGCGTAATTTTTGGTATTCGTCAAATACTTTTGTCCAATTGGGAAAATATTTTTCAACGCACTCATCAAAAACTACCACATCTTCAAAACTACAGTTCATACCTTGACCATAAAATGGAACAATGGCATGAGCAGCATCGCCCATTAAAGCCAATTTATCTTCTTTTACCCAAGGATAACATTTAACAGTAACCAAGCTTGAAGTTGGGTTGGTGAAAAAATCTTCGGTTAAAGTAGGCATTAATGCCACAGCATCAGGGAAATTGGTATTGAAAAATTCAACCACTTTTTCCTTGGTATCTAAGTTAGCAAAACCATATTCGCCTTCAAAAGGCATAAATAAAGTACAAGTAAAATCGCCTGCCGGATTTGGTAAAGCTATCATCATATAAGAGCCACGAGGCCAAATATGCAATGCCCCTTTTTCCATTAAAAACTCCGCATTAGGACCCGCAGGAATAACCAATTCTTTATAACCTACGTGCAAATAATTTTGCGAGTAATTAAACCTATCGCCCATTTGCATTTTACCACGAGTAGCTGCAAAAGCACCATCAGTTCCTATAATTCTATCGCTCCAAACTTCTTTTTTACTGCCATCTTCCATTTCAAAAACACACAAGTTTTTGGTTAAATCTACATCCACACATTTGGCATTAAAGTAAATGGTAATGTTTGGGTATTCATCGGCTAATTCTACCAATTTGGTATTTAACCTGCCGCGCGAAACTGAGTTAATGGCTTGCCCTTCTTTACCATAAGGCTGATAAGTTAGTTCGCCTTTTACACTATGCATCATGCGGCCAGCCATAGGAATGGCATCGTTTAATATTTCGGTATCTAAACCAATTTTTGAAAGTGCATTTAAACCACGAGTTGACAATGCTAAGTTGATTGATTTACCAGCATAAATTTTGTTTTTACGCATATCGGGTCTGCGTTCAAAAAGGCTCACTTCAAAACCACGTTTTGCCATGTATATAGCTAATAATGAACCCGAAAGACCACCACCTACAATTGTAATTTTTTCTTGCATTTGTGTTAAATATTTTTGGTAAAAATACCTAAAAACAATTGAACTGGAGTTGATAATAATCAAATAACAGCATGCGAAATGTTAAGTGCATAGCCCGAAGTGCGGATTTCGGAATGTGGAATGCGGAGTAAGTTGCAAAGTATGAAATCTTGATAGTAGTATTTTGGGAGTTGATAACGGTTTGCAGGCTAGCGCTGGCTACGGAATAGAAACTACAAACCTACTATAACCTAAAAGAAAAATTTGAAACTACAAAATATAGAAAAATCAGCAGCTAGCGCAAGCATACTATTATGAGGTAGTCCATTACACTTAGTTAAATTCAGGTTTGATAAATGTCAAATTTAACCGCTTCATATTTCCATAATTGTCAGGCAAATGAGACTCAGTAAGTGTTTCATAGATAAATAACCAATACCTGTCAAAGTCGTTCTTTTTTAGCTCCATTGCAAGGTCTTTATATTCTTTCAAATACAATTTCCTATGATACTTTTTGTCATACAAATATGATAACATTAAAAAAATGCAATCCATAGAATTAATAGAATCCTTTTTTATTGTCTCAGTGTCCATTTCAAAACCATATTTAATTGCCCAGTATAATGCATAAGAACATGCCTCATAAACTTTCTTTTTCACTCCATAAGCATATATATCTTCAGCAATAGTTTTAATGACTGATTTGTCAATTTGGTTTGGTTCAAAAACTTGTTTTTCAAGAAGGTGTATTAAATAAGGATATAATAATACTAGGTGATGTATTTTTTTAATAAAATAATCTTTGGCATTTCTATCCAAATGTTTATTGGAAAGTATTTTAATAGCATAATTAATTATGGAAGCATCAGAATCTTCTTCTAGCATCAATTCAATAGCAAAATCCAAGAAACCTTTTAGTTCTTTAACTCTAATAGCTTCTTTATTATTTACTATATAGGTATTTGTAAAATTGAAATGATTTAGCTTTGTTACCCAGTTTTTGACACTTGCTTGAGGTAGTGGTATTATTTTAGATTTCTTATTATTCAAAAATAATTCATAATTTTTAAGTTCTTCTGACAAACATAAAAAAAATCTTTCTGCCTCTTCATAGCTGTTTACATAACAGTTATAATCATCTATGTTTCTTATAAATTTAAAGCCATGCTTTGTCAGTTCTTTATCTACAGTAACAAGAACAATCTCAGAAATTAGATTCGATGAGTGAGGTCCAATGAGCACACCATTTGTTTCACCAAATTTTACATTTCTTGTATAGAAGTCCAACTGGTTATACCATAACAATGGGCTTTTATGTAATTTCGACTTAATTTTTCCTACTAACGACCATGCAATTGAGTGACTATAGATACTAGGAAAGCAATTTGATATATCTGCAAAAGCAATGTATTTACTTCTGATAACAATATCTTGGTCAGGAGATCCATCTTTGTCAAAATTTTTATAGTTCATTTCAAATAATTCAGACTTTCGAACCATTTTTCTTAAATGAATTCTACTTATTTTAAATTCGTCTTTATCTGTTTTTTGTTCAAAATGTTTCTTTATTTTAGACCAATTATTCGAGAGTACTTTACATTGATTTGCATAAGCAAATGGTTCTGGAATTGCCAAATGTCTTGGTATATTGATATTACGCATATTTGAATAGCGTATGTAATCTTTAGGTTTGTCATTTATTGGAAATGGTAAAGTACTTACAAAATTTAAGAAATCGGCACTTGTCAAAAAGTTCGGAATTTTTTCGGCAAAAAGTCCAAAACCAACTAAACCATCAAATAATTCAGAATCTGTTATTTCATTTTTGTAGTCAATATATTTTCTCATTGATTTTATAATATCTAGCTAATTTAATTTAACTCTGTCGAAGCCTTGTAACTGGTATTATATATATGTAACAAAACTACCTAAACCATCACATTTATGCTAGACCTATGTAACTGTTTCAGCATTTTTTAACGAATATACCTTTTTTGTTACAAATCATCAAACTGGCTTTTATTTGACGCTAGCAATTTATTCGTAAACAAAGACATGACAAGGTTTTTAAAAACCTGTTACCTTTCATATTTTGTTAAAACCATCTATTCTTTCAATTTAAATACAAATTATTTTACATTTGAAAAAATAGATTTTTAAATCATGAAATACTACATCTTAGGTTTCCAAAATTACTTCAACATGTCGGGAAAAAGTACAAAAGAAGAATTTTGGTATTTTATACTAATACAAATTCTATTAAGTATTTTAGTTTCCCTTTTATCAGTTAACTATATTACTATAGCTTTCTGTCTTTTAACTATAATACCAACTTTAAGTATCCAATGTCGAAGACTAAATGATGTTGGAAAAAATAAATTTTGGGCTCTATCACCTTTAGGTTTGGTAATAATTGATATAATTTTGTATTTCTTCTTAATTGAAAACCATTCAATAATAAAAAATATTCTTTTTGTTATTCTTGGGTTATTGAAAGGAATAGTTATTATTTTACTTATTGTATGGTACTTAAAAGATTCAAAAAGAGATACACAAATGGGATAGTATCTTTTGTTGATTCTGTATTTTTAGCTACAAATAATCAAACAGGCTTTTATTTGAACTAGCAATTTGTTCCTACATAAAGACGTGACAGGTTTTAAAAACCTGTCACGTCTAATACCTGATTAGTAATAACCATTAATTCATGTAGCACGTTACTAATTCTTTGGATAGATAATTTTTTATTACAACAATTTGCTGCCCCACTACAGAGCAGTAAAACTAATTACAACAATTTGTTCGCGCCTTAGTCGGCAGTAAATCTTATTACAACAATTCGTTCGCGCCTTAGTCGGCTGTAAATTGCATTACAACAATTTGTCCGCGCCTTAGTCTGCTGTAAAACTTATTACATTTATTTGTTTCTGACATTGTCGGCTATAAATAAAATTACCATTTTGCTATTATCTATTACCATTTGGATAATATAATTAACATTTATGGTATTTTAAATAATGGGCTAAGTATTATTTTTGTATAAAAACCATACCTACCATGAACGAAAACAAGAATATGCCTCATAATGGGCAACTGCTTAAACGCCTTATGGACGAAAGGCGCTATACGCAATCGCAACTGGCTTACGAACTGGGTACGCAAAATGTAACCATATTTAGGTTGATAGAAAAAGAAAGTATTAGCAGCCATTACCTTTGGCAGCTTAGCAATGCTATGAATATAAATTTATTTACTGTATTGGCACAACTTCACCCTGTAAACACCCCAACTGCCAAGGAAACAGAACTTGAAAAACAAGTATTGGATTTACAAAAGGAAGTAGCTATTTACAAAGAACTGTTAAAGAAATAAAACCTTATACAAATAAAAAAACGTGACAGGTTTTAAAAACTGTCATGTTTAATACTTGATTAGTATTAACCATGAATTGATAACTTTACTTTTGTACCATGTAGGAGTTTGAAAGTTATGTAACACTACTTTCATTATGAATCCGAGAGTACGTTGCAAAAATTATTGATAGTGGTGTTTGGGGATTCAATGCCCGTCAGTGGCTTTGCGTCCGGGTGGGCAATCGAAGTATAAAAATTGATATTATCACTGTTAAATTTTGCACTTCAGCTGCGCCTGATGTAAAACCTTTATTAACGATTAGTTGTTGTTTTTATATTGGTCATTCTATTGAATTTGAAATCCGCTTCCTGCAATTACTTTCCAAGAATTATTAAACAATTTCCATACTCTTAAATATCTAAACTTTCCGTCAATAATTTGGTCGGCATATTTTGCTTTTAAATAAACAGTAACCACAACAGTTGAAATATTTTCAATTGTGCTTATTGTTTGGTCACTTATCGAAATATCGTAAACGGTCATAATACCAGAACGATAATTTTCAATATCCATTTCTTTAGTAATTGTCTGTCCGGTTGGAATATTAAAAATAAGATTGTCGTGTAGCAGTTCATCAAGAACTTGGATATCGCGAGTTTTCACTGCCTCTAAAAGTCTTTTTTCGCATTCAATTATTTGTTCGTCTTGTGTCATTTTTTGTAATGTCAATTGGTTTTTATCAGCAATCATTCGTATGTTGAAATGGCCGCTAACTTGCATTTATGTGTTACAAAACCATCACTTTTGTGTTGGCTTAAAGTAACTGTTTTCTTGTTTTTTTAACTAAAACACTTTTTGTTAATTATCATCCAACTTACTTTTATTTGATTTAAGCAATTTTTCCCTACACAAAGACGTAACAGGTTTTAAAAACTTGTCACATTCGGTAATAGGAGATTATTAATTAATAGTTGGGTATTATATAATAATTTATCACTTCAGAATTATTTGTTTATAATCAACTGCATATCCAGTAAACGAACCTATTGCACCGTTAACATTTGATTTTACATTACCTGGAGTAGCAAATGGCCCAACGTTATTTTCAGCATTTTCAAACGATTCCCAAAACAAAAACTCTTTTCTGCCAATATGCGAAAGGTATAAATTCAATGTGTCACCTTGATTAAAGGGACTGAAAAAATCATAGGGTCTAATTCCATTATTTCCAAATTCATCGTCAAAAGTTTGGTAAAACTTACAAGCTCCCCAACCATACAAAATAGAATCAGAACTAACATTTACTGCCAATCTATAATTATTTTTTTCAGGCCCATCTACAAACCAAAATTTAGTAAAAGCTTTTCCAAAAGTATCATTGTCTTCGTTTGGTTCAATTTGGTAAACTATACTATCAATATTTGCTGTACGCGGTATAAATGTTTTAGCAGTAATGGCTGTAGCTCCATTGTTTAACAAAATATCTAATTTATATGGAGTATTCACATTTCCAATAAGTTCAAATGGATTCATATACACGCCCGAAAATGAGCTTACCATGCTATCTAATTCAGGAATTATTTTTGATAAAGAATCAACAGAATAAAGCCTGATTCGATTAGCTTTATTGTACATTGTATCATTTCCAATTATTACCCCAGGTGTAATATAAACTTCCGCATTTTTAATACCATTTAGCGATAAATCAGGTTTAAAATAATCGATAGTAGTGCTAATAAATACATAGTTTAACAATGGAAATCGATTGTTAATACTTGCTTCCACTACGTATTGCAATTTACCTGGAGGTACATCAATAGTAATTTCCTTTTCGCAAGAAAATAGTGTGATGACGAATAATATTGGTATAATTATTTTTTTCATTTTTTAAAACTTAAAATTCCAAGCCACCGAAGGTAAAATGGGGAATAAATAAACCATATAAGCTTTTACTTCTAACTTATCTAAATCAGGTAAAAAATATATAAAATATGGATTAGCTCGATTGTAAATATTGTAAATGCTAAAATTCCAATTGCTTTCCCAATTTTTAGTTTTTTTATGGGTATAAACAAAACTGATATCTGCCCTATGATAGGATGGTAACCGATATGAATTTATTTTATCATATACGTCAATAAAAGTGAATTTAGGTTCGTTTGTTTGTGGGTCATAACCAATTCTGTATGGATAACGAGAGTTTGGTAAAGTAACAGCATTGCCTGTTCCATAAACAAAGACAAAAGTTCCTGTCCATTTTTTATTAAAAGTATAACTTAACACCAACGACATATCGTGCGTTCTATCGTACCTGAAAAAGTATGCTTCTCCATTATTTAATTGATCAAATTGGCGGTAAGCTCGGCTCCATGTGTAACCAATCCATCCATTTAGCCTACCCACTTTTTTCTTTAAAAACAATTCTAAACCATAAGCTTTTCCCTGTCCAAAAACCATCTCGTTTTCTAAATTAGCATTGAAAAACAATTGTGAAAATGGCTTAAACTCAATTTGGTTATCCATTACTTTATAATAAGCCTCGGCACTAGCTTCATATCTGTTATTTTTAAAATTTCTAAAATAACCCAAAGCCACTTGATTGGCCTCTTGAGGTTTAACTTTAGCTGAACTAGGCACCCATAAATCAACAGGAAACTGAGCACCACTTGTAGTGGCTAAATGCACAAACTGATATGTTTTAGTATAAGATGCTTTTATCGATGATTCCTCATTAATCAAATAATTAACATTTAACCTTGGTTCTAATCTAGGATAAAACGCAATACTTTCATTGGCACCGTATTTTATAGATTCTCCTGTTTTTTGATTGTTATTGTCAAATATTTCTTGAGTATAGGGACCCACTTTATTAAAAGCTACAGCTCGCAAGCCAGCATTTACACTCCAACGTTGGCTTATTTGCCATTCATCTTGGGCGTATATTGCAAACTCATGCGCATATTGTTTACTAATTTCTTCATCAATTTTTATGGTACCTAAAGCACCACTGGCAATACCTGGAGTGAACGTATGGAAAATATAATTGAAACCAAATTTAACCAAATGTTTATCAGCAGCAAACCAGGTAAAATCTGACTTTAAGTTCCAATCATACAAACCTGAACGCACACTAAAACCACTTGCACCAAATTTAAAATCGTTAAATAAATCGTAACGGTTATAAATTAAAGAAGTATTGCTAAACAATTTAGGTTTAAATACATGGTTCCAACGTAATGTAGCTGTAGCATTTCCCCAACCAAAATTAAGGTTTACACTTTTATTAGTTGGACTCACAAAATCTAAAATATCTCTTCCAAAATATCCTGAAAAGTATAATTTATCTTTTGCCCCTAACTGCCAATTCATCTTTAAGTTAATATCATAAAAATAATAGGCATTTCCTTGTGCACTTTTAGGTAAAAAAGGTTGAGCTAAAATATCAATATAAGTTCTACGGGCTGCAATTAAAAAACTGCTTTTACCTTTTTTCATGGGTCCCTCAACACTAAAACGTGAGGCTATTAAACCAATGCCACCATTAAACTCATATTTTTGGTTATTGCCTTCGCGCATGCTAACATTTAAAATTGATGATAAACGCCCGCCATAATTTGCTGGCATACCGCCTTTAATAACCTCTAAATTTTTAACTGCGTCTGTATTAAATACTGAAAGGAAACCAAATAAATGCGATGGATTATAAACTACAGCTTCATCCATTAATATTAAATTTTGATCAGGGCCGCCACCTCTTACATAAAATCCTGTTCCGCCTTCACCACCGCTTTTTATACCTGGCAATAAAATGATGGCTTTTAAAATATCAGGTTCTCCAAAAATTACTGGTAATTGCTTTACTTTTTCGCCCGATAATTCTACCGTACTCATTTCGGTACTGCGCACGTTCTTGTCAGCACGTTCACCTTTTATTACCACTTCTTTTCCTGTAATGCTCTTTTGGCTAAGTTTTACATTTAACTTGGTATCTTTATCTAAATTAACCTTTAAAATCTTAGTTTGAAAACCCAAATAAGTAATTTGAACAGTATAATTTCCGGAAGGCAGTGTTAATGCAAAATAGCCATAAGTATTGGTTGAAATAGCCTTATTGGTTTCAATAATTTTTACTACTGCACCAATTAATGTTTCTCCATTAGAACTGTCTCTAAGCTCGCCACTTAAAGTAAATTTAGTTTGGGCAAAAGCGGTACTAAAAACAAGAAAAAGTATAAAAGTAATTGAATAATATTTGATCATATTTTATTTAATGGCTGCGATTCTATAAGGGTCATGTATTATTCTAGGCCTTTTTTGATATGTGAAGAATTAAGAGATTGAATTTAAAAATTTTGACTAAATGTTTAATTGCAATTGACTTTTATAAAACAACAGACCATTGTTTTGCTTTACTAAATAGCCCATGGTCCTATTCAATTCTGTAATGTATTACTATTTAATTTTGAATTTTTATTTTCCTAGTATATAAATTTGAACCATTTTTTATAGTAATGAAATAAAACCCATTTGCTTGATTTGAAAGGTTTATTTCCAAATTTGATAAACCATTTTGTACAGAAAAAGTATTGATTACTTCTCCCAAAATATTGTTAATGGTTATAGTAATAGGTTGAGCATTTCTTTCAATATTACCCAACTCCACATTAAATTTCCCATTAGAAGGATTGGGATAAACTTGTATGTTTTGTTTATTACTACTTTCAACTACTCCTAAACTTGAAGTGTTATAAATAAAACTACTACTTGCAAAGTTCTCATTATTATTAGCGTAATTGGTTTCGAACGCTTTTTTCTCATCGTTTATTTTAGCTATTACGCGGTATGTGCCGCTTGGTACCTGAGTTTTATCTTTTAAGTCTACTTTCCAATCTTTTATATAACTTGTATTTCCATTGTTAAGTTGGGTATACGATAAACCTGATTGAACTATCTTATCAATTTCATATTCTGTATTAGTACTAGTGTTTTTTATTACCAAGGTTACATCAAATTCTTCTGAGTTACTAAATCCTATGTTTCTAATAGTCATTTGTACATTTAAAATTTTTGATGATGCCTCATAAGTAAAAAGAGGTAGTGTAGTTCCTACTTTGATGGAAGTTAGATCTTGGGCATTCAGTGAATTGTTTAAAAATGCCAAGGAAATAAGGCATAATGATGCCAGTAAGTTGTTTTTTTTCATGTGTACTTATAGATTTTTATTAATTTTTGATTTTCATAGAAGAAGCTAATTGCTTAATTGGATTTGATGAATTTACCTATGTATTTTTGCTCATTATGAGTCAAGTAAATGATATAAGTATTTGGTAAAATGATCCTTAAGGTTTGTTTTTTATTTTCAATCAACTATTAATTTTATGCTTCAATACATGTCAATTTCTAGGCATAACGAATGATTAGACAAAGTAATAATACTTCTACAGCTGCTGCAAAATACATATGAGCCCAAGCTTCTCCTGCCAAATTAAACAGCATATATGGAATATAAAGTATAGCTACAATTATGTTCATTAATCGGTTTACTTTAGCAGGGAGTGCAACAGAGAGGAAAATCATAAGAGTTGGAATTATTACAAAGGTCATTGCTAGCAATAAAAAGACGTAAGAAATGTCAAAAATAAATACATTTCCCGCGAGAATTTCTTCTATGGAGCCTGGCATATATAAATGAAAATAATCAACATAGACGTAGAGAAACATAAAACTAGCCCACAGTGCAGCGAGTTTTAGTTTCAAATCGACTTTTAGTTCATTTTGTGGTGTTTTTTGTGTATGCATAAGTTATATATTTAAATTTATATCCAATATGTAGCCCAAGTTCGGGAGGCCATTTGGGCCAGTTATTACCTTTCCAGTTTTCAATTACTGTTTTTAGGTATTATTTGATTTCAGTAATTATAGTTTTAAAGACAAACCTGCATTAATTCCAAACCACATAAACAACTTACTATTCGTTCTTTCGTTTGAATAAATAGTATTAGGAATATTTAAAGTTCCGTATTTACCTTCTACCTTCTCTTCTGTAATGTAAATGTTAAATGATGGACCTATCAACACAGAAAATTTATTTGAAAAGCTGTATTTGTAGTTAAAATCGGCCTTATTTAGAATATTAATTTTTCCGTTGTCCCAATAGTTATTGTACACAATTTGATTGTATGATAAATCAATGCTGATTTTTTGTTTCTCAGAAATAGGTATATTACTTCCAAATCCAAGACCTACACTATAAATAGCATTGTTTTTAAATAAAGAGTAGCCAGTTTTAAAAATAGTGTAAAACTTTTCAACTCCCATTTTAAAGTTCAGGTTATAGTTTATTGCATCACCTCCAGTAAGTTCCAATTCATAATAACCATTTTTTACTATGCTGAATAATCCAATTGGCAAAGCATTGTCACCATTATTTATGTAGTTAAATAAACCAACTTGAACGCCTTTAAGCTTCTTAGTATAATTAACAACACCTAATTGCAAACCTCTAAACTCATTATCACAAACGTTTACAGTTGATAATTGAAATCCTTTTGAGTTTTGCTTAGAATAATTTAGTACTCCTGATATAACTAAACCATTTGTTGAATTCAAACAAATATTTGAAATTCCTGACAATTGAAATCCTCTGACAATTCCTTTATTATAGTTGAATATTGAACCAATTTCAGCTCCATCTACACCGCCATTTAAACCATACAATACATTAAATGAAAAATTATTTGAATATTTCATTGAACTTGTTCCGTTACTACCAAATGGATATGCAAATGTTACTTGAACTTTGCTTGTTTTCAAACTATCATTTTCTTGTGCTACAATATTTACGGTAGCAATGAATATAAATATGCTTATTAGTTTTATTTTTTTCATTTTTCATTTTTCATCCTTTTAAACAATAAATAGGCTTTAAATGCTGTACATTTTTATTTTATGGAAAAACACCTTTTGTAAAACAAAATCTGAGTTTACCCCCTATAAGTTATTGGCTAAATTTTTTTGTTCTTTTTTATATGTACAAATTGTTTGTTTAAAAATTATAGCCAATATGTAGTCCTGGTTCGGGAGTCCATTTGGACCATTTATTATCTTTTTGTTTAAATCCATCAGGCATTTCGGTAGCATAAGGGCGGCCAGCTATACCAAGTGATGGTTCTATAAAAAACTTATCCTTAAAGAGTTTTACGTGGTAACCAACTCGGTTTGTGTTGAATATCATGAAACCATTACCCACATTTTTGCCGTTTTCATTTGTATATGTTTGCAAAGCTGGCATAATGTGCACTGCTACATAAAGACCTTTCCATAAATACCTTTGGTAAGCCACACCTACACCGTAATCTCGTACGTATCCAGGAAATTTTTCTTCTGGTGTTCCATATGCCTTATTATAAAAAGGGTTAATACCAAGTGGCCAAGCATATTTCCAAGTTATTAGCTCAAGAGAGATTACATCCTTTCCTGTAATGCGGTAACCTAAATTGAGTTGACCAAATTCTGGTGGGTTTACGGGAGCTAAATTACCCACTACAAATAAAGTACTACCAACGAACCATCGTTTGTAAGTGCTATCTATTTTAGCATATTGAGCATTTACATGTAAATTGATTGATAAAACTAACACAAGTCCAATCCATAAATTTTTCTTTTGCATATCTATTTTTGTTGTTAAATAATATTGCAAAAGTAGATTGGCGAGTTATCATAACTCGTTCACTTAAGTGAAGAAATACGTTTTATCACTTTTTAAAAATCCGTTACCTATTTATTTAAAACTACCTTGTAAATTCTACTACTTGGGCACTCACTGTTATCGTTCGTTTAACAAAGAAAGGAGCAAAACCACTAACGTGTTCCTCTGTCATTACGTTTATGATAGCTTTTGAACCATTTAATAAGTTGGCTTTCTTCATCATTGTTGAATATGCATTTTCATACAATTGCCTTTTGTTCATACCTCCAATTGCAAACACATAAGATGTTTCTGAACTTCCACTTACTTGATCAATTACTTTGAAGTTATTGCCACTTAAGTGTACCTCAGTTGCGTTTTGATTGTGATTGGTAACAAATGCTGCACCAATGCCACATGAACTAAGGAATGCTGTTAGCAAAAACAGCAAGGAATAGTTGAATTTCTTTTTCATTATAGAAATTTTTTATTGTTTTATGTAAATTGATTATTTATTGATTTTGATGCTAAAAGTTAATGCCAAAATCAAACCCTGGTTGAATAAAGTAGTTATTCCATTTATCATCTAATGCTTTAAATGATTCGGGAACATTAGTTCTTATAGGCCAAGTACTAATTCCAATTGCTGGTTCGAAAAAGAAGCGTTTTTTACCAAACTTAAATTGGTAACCCAAATAAAAGTCTAGGTATAAGGTATAACCATTTCCAATCTTTTTGTTATCCTTATCTAAATATTTTTCAAAGGCATTCATTGCGGTAACGGATGTAAATACACCTTTCCACCAAAATCGCTGATAGCCTATTTGAGGAGCAAGAATACGTGCGTGTCCGGGATAGTTTAGCCCTGGTTTATCAAAATCAGGTCCAAATGGGATGCCAAGTGGCCAAGAATAAATGGACCTTTTAAATTTAAAAAGAATAACATCTTTAGGTGTTATCCTGTATCCTGCATTTATTTGTATAAACTCCGGGTTGTTTGTTTGATCAAAATTACCCAATAAAAATAAGGTACTACCTATAAACCACCTTTTGTAAGTTGTGTCTTTTGGGGCATTTTGAGCATTTGCCTGTAAACTGCTTGCCAATACTATAATTAAGGCATAAAATAAAATCTTTTTTCGCATATCTTTTTTTCATTTTTAATTGATATTGCAAAAGTAGATTGGCGAGTTATCATAACTCGTTCACTTAAGTGAAGAAATAAGTTTTAGCTTTCTTTTTTTAGCATTCTTGCTCTTAGTCTACTTAATGATTGTGGTTTTATACCTAAAAAACTTGCTAATTGATGTTGAGGCACACGCTGAATAAGGTCAGGTCTATTTTTAAGTAAGTTCAAGTATCGTTGCTCAGGAGATGAAGTCTTAAACTCGTCAAAATTAATTTGTTGTTTAGCTAATAATTCTTCTGAGAACTTCCTACACATAATATCAAATTTCGGGAATTTACTATTTACTTCTTCCGACATATCCTCATTAGAAACCAGAATTATTGAGTCTTCTACACAACTAATATAACATTCAGAAGGGGTTTGGCTTATTACACAAGGAGGAGTTAAAGCATCCATTTCTGTATAGAAAGCTGTGGTTTTCTCTTCACCATCTAAAATATAATAGGTACGAATACAGCCATTTAGCACAAAGTAACTTTCTTTCGAATGCTGTCCTTCTTTTAATAAAATAGTGCCCTTCTTAACAGAATGAAATAGGTTCAAAGAAACGAGTACGTTTTTCTCTTCTTCTGTTATAGAAATGTATTTTGATATAAAGTTAAATAATAGGTTTTGCATTGCTTTTAATTGTTATTGTATTTCGAAACAGTAGCCACCAACTTCAGCATTTGAAATGCTATGCTTAAATGGACTTGCAAATAAAAGCATAAAATACCAAGTAAAATTTAATGATTTGATTTGTTAAAAAATAATTATTAGAATGATTTAGCAAAAGAAATAGTTATTTGAAAATAAAAAAACGTGACAGTTTTTAGAACCTGTCACGTTTGGTATTGGTTATGAATTGATGTTTAGTCACTAGCTTGTTGGTGACGCTACACTAAACAATAACGAGGGCAGAAACCCAAGTTAGTTGTTCATTTTTTATCGTGTTAATATTTTCTGTAAACCTATTTTGTAGTCATTATTGTTTGTCATTCCATTATGTCCTTGATTGTTAAGTGTTATCAAAGTGTCTTGTTTTCTAAATTCTTCTTTCAGTTTTAGTGACGAGCCATAATAAATAACTTCATCTTTGTTTCCGTGAAAAATAACAACTGGCATTTTACAGTTTGTTAAATATTCGTTTGTTGCAAACTTATATTTCAATAAAAAGGT
The DNA here is from genome assembly GCA_027484685.1 of Bacteroidota bacterium. Lineage (GTDB taxonomy): Bacteria > Bacteroidota > Bacteroidia > UKL13-3 > UKL13-3 > JAAFJM01. Next base: position 41,769 of record JAIXSO010000060.1, on the reverse strand, counting down.
CGGCACAAAAGGATAGGTCTGTTTCATCATATCTGTCAAATTGTAATAGGGTGCTTGTAAAATCAAGAGTTTAGGATTGTTTGTAGCAGCAAGTTTTGAAGCTAGTCCTGTTCCTATTGAATATCCTAAAACTATTATTTTATTTTCTGGATATTTCTTTTTCATTTCATTATAAGCTATTTGATTGTCCTTAAACAGTTGGTTTTGTCCATCTATTTCACCTTCACTTTTTCCATAACTTCTGTAATCAATAATGAATACATCATAGTTTAAATCTGTGTAAGTTTTTGCAACATCTCCCCACGAACTCAAACAACCTGCATTTCCATGCAAATAAAATATTAGTCCTTTTGCACTATCGGCTTTAAATAAAAGTCCATTAAGTTTCTTATTATCAGTAGTATTAATATCTATTTCTTCAAATTTTTGTACAAATTCAAATTGATAGTTTTTATCCAACTTTTGAGGGAAGAAAATCAATTTCTCTTGAAAAAAATAAAGCAATCCACATAAAATTATGTAAAGTGCTAAAATAACTTTGAGTATATTTATAATGATTTTCTGCATTTTTTGAGGTTTTAAAAATGGTGCCTAACTTTTATAAATGCAACATCATAATAAAGATATTTTTTAGTAATTATATTAATTCCATTTAGTAATTAAAGTTAATTTTATAAAAACTAGTTGTTAGTGATTTTTATTCTAGCAGTTTACTTCATAAAAAAAACGTGACAGGTTTTTAAAAACCTGTCACGTTTAATATTGGTTATGAATTGTAGTCGAAGAAGGGCGGGACTTTTACCACAAAACTTTATTTGAAAAACTAATATTTGATTATCCACAAAACTGTCTTTGGAATACGAAACCCCGTCTTTTGGATAGTTGCTGTTGGGCGAAATTATTCTATTCATTCGTTTCCCAATCGTCATAGTAGAACCAATTTTCTTGTTTTACTTTCATTCTTCTTATTTCTCTTTTAGTAGGCTTTTCCCATTTTTTGGTTTCCTTGTTCCAAATCTTATAGTCCTTGTTGTCGTAGTATATAATTCCTTTTCTGTCACAACTCTCTATGAGTTTTACTCTTATTAGAAACTTGTCATTGTTTAGTTCTGTTACAATGCCTTTTGCAATACAAATGTCATCATCATCTTTTTCTTCTTGCCTTTTGCTTACGTAACCCAATTCGTATTTATAAAGTAACGTATCGCCTAATTTGTATTCTGAAAATTCCTTTAGTTTGCGTTCTTTCTCCGCAAGTTTTGATTCTTCCCAAAAGTCTTGATAATACTTTACTTGTTCATCAAGGTTGATTTCTTGTCCATTCAGATTTCTGTGATAACTATCTAAAATTATTCCAGACATATCATCTGGGTGATAAATACCTTTGTTATTAAAATATTTAGAAAGCCTTGAACCACCCCATAATTGCCAATTATTTCTAATCCAAGTTCCAAATCCATGGTGCAGCCTTCCTGAAAATTCACTTTCAGTTAATTTTTTCATTTTTAGCTTTGTACTATCTACCCAAAAAGAATTTATTTGTATAAAACAGTCTTCTAAATCTTTTGGGATATAAACTCCTCTAAGGCTGTCAGATGTAAATCTAACTTTGTCTTCATTCGCCCATTTAGTTTCAATGTCTTGGAATGGTTTTATAATTGCAGTTTCATCAAATTGTTGACTGAGTAAAAACTGCTTAAACGCAATTAAAATTACTTCTTCCTGATGTGAAGAAATGCCTTTTGAATTTAAGAATTGAACAATTTTAGAATTTTCATTTTCGTCAGATGTCCAATTGAAAATTGTTTTATAATCCCCGCCCCAAGGATAACTTAACTCTTTAATATTTTTGTCTTCTGTAGTTTTTATGATATCCTTCAAACTGTCTGAACAGTCTTTGTTTAAAAATCTTACAGCTTGATGAAGATTTTTAGGTACACGTTTAGATTGTCCAAAACAGAAAGTAGTGGTCAAAAACAGAAAAGTTATTATATAAAATATGATCTTCATAATACTACGCCCAACTTGCTTATATGTAACAAAACTACACAAAACCATCACATTTGTGTTGGCTTTAAGTAACTGTTTCAGCATTTTTTATATCAAACAAAACTTTTTCTTACGAATCATCAAATTGGCTTTTATTTTACGCTAGCAATTTGTTCCTACAAAAAAACGTAACAAGTTTTTAAAACTGTCACGTTTAATATTGGTTATTACCACAGATTATATTTATCTAATTTAAAATTCAAATACAATTCTTCAGCACTTTCGTTTTTTTCGCTACCTTGTTTAATGTTAGCCCCTGCTTTAATTAATTCACTGAAAACACTTTGAAGTTGTTTTACTAAAATATCATCTGAAAAGTCTGTGGTTGGGTTATCAAGCATTTGTTTTGCGTCTAATAAAGCTCTGTGCAAACCATTATTACCGTAAGAGTCAGTTGCTTTGGGATCAGCTTTTTTGCTTAACATTAACTTCAAAATAGAAAAAGCTTCATCAAACCGTTTTGTATCTTTTTGTAAAGTGAATGAATTAAAAATTGTTGCTCTTATACAGTCATGTAAAACTGGAGCAGTCCATTCGTTTATTTCAGAAGTTTCAATAAAATTAATGTCAGCTCCTTTATCTATTAGGAGCTTGGCAATTTCAAAGTTTCCTGTCTTAAAGGCAACTTGAAGACCAGATTGTCCATCATCTTTTTTGGGTGGTGCAATATTACAAATTGTTGCATATTTAATGTTGTTCTCCAAAAGTTCTGAAACTTTATGAATGTCTCCGTCTGAAACTGCTTTAAAAAAACTTTTTATGTCCTTTTTTATCATTGTTCTGGGTATCTTAAAAATGATGCGTAACTTATAAATACATAAAATTTCCCCCTAAAAGTTTGGGATTGCACAACTTTTTGTTTTGTTTCTACAATTTTATGAAGTAATAGACAAAATAGTTCCTATTTTTTAGATGTTTGATTCAAGTGGACAAAATAGTTCCTATTTTTTTAAGGCTTTTATCTTTGCTGTTTTAAAATTTGTATTTTTACCCAATCAAACAAAACGGAGATAAGCTCTGCTGGAGAGCAACTTGTTCAGGGATAGTTTGATGACCGACAAAATTGTCAATCAGAGGGTTGTTTTAGGATAATCCTCTGATAATTTTAAAGGTCTTTATGCCTTAAAAAACTCATCTATAAACTTCTTTTTTCTAGTTTCTGATAAGCCATTATGATTTCTCAATTTGTTCTTTAAATCGGCAAAGTGTCCATCAATTGCATTAGTGGTATGAGGTATTTTTAAAGATATATTATCATACCAGGTAAACAGCCAATTTAGGTTTGTTGTTAAACTTCTGTAAGCACTTCTAAGCCGTTTATGAACATATCTATTTTTGCCATTGAGGTCTAATTTACGTTCGTTTAAAAAGTCCTTCCATTTTTCATACCATTGCTTTAACAATCCTTCAAAACTTTCTTTATCTGTATCTTTGAGTAACAAGGTAATCTCCCAAAGCTCTTTACTAGCTTGAAGTTTAGGCTTTCTGGTTAAGTATCTTCGTATAATAGCTACTTGATGAAAATTGCACATCTGCACGGGAATATCAGGAAATAATTGGAACAAACCTTTTCTTCCGTCACAAATAATTGATTGAATTTTTATACCTCTTTTGGCTATTTCTTCTATCCCTTTTAGGTACAATAAATTGCTTTCTTGTTTTACGTATTGCTTAAATAAAATATCGCCTGTAATACTATCTTTAAAAACCATTACGCCAAATTTATTCCCAAAATAAGTTGTGTCCATTAACACATTTGCCACATTCAAAAAGGTAGTCTTGGGAGTCGGTTTTACTCTATCAATTTTCCTCTGAATTGTTTTTGGTGAGCAATTATATTTTTGTGCTAATTGCAAATATGTTTGCTTGCCTTTGGTGTATTCTTCCCAAATAATATTTGAATTTAATCGAGAACCACCGTTAAATATTTTACCACATGAAGCACATTTATATCGTTGTTTGCCACTCTGAAACCCTTTTTTACTTATTATTTTGCTGCCACAATAAAAGCAGTTTTTTTATTCATAACCTTTCATTTGCCTCAAAGGTACAAATATCAAGAGGTTTCAAGTTTTCAAGGAACTATTTTGTCCATTAACCCAATTTTATTAATTCCATTTAGCAATTAAAGTTATTTTTATAAAAACTAGCTGTTGGTGGTTTACTAAAATAATTTGCTTGTTGGTGACGCTGCGCTAAACAATAACAAGGGCGGAAACAAAGTTGAAAGCGGTAATTTTTTATCCAAAGTCAATTACTCCAAAGATTTCATTGTATGGAGTATTCAAATCTATAAATTGAAATTTGGGATTAATACTTTGCTTCAATAAGTTATAAATTTTCAAACTTTCAGTGTCTGAGGAAAGGTAAAATTCAACAGATTTTTCGCAATCAGCCTGAGCAAATAATTTTGTATCATTTGGAATAATATTCCTCTCGTTCAGTTTAAGTTTTTGTTTGTTTTGAAATACAATTTTAGCAAACTCTCCAGTTCTTTTTGAATGGTCTAAATTGAATGGCACAATTTGTAAATTTTTTAATGGCAATTCCTGAATATCACCCCCTACACAATATTCTGCTATAGAAATGGTCGAAACCATCATGGTTATTTCATTTTGAATAAAATAACGAAAATACCTATCTGCATTATTATAAAGAGGACTTTCATCATTTAAAAACCGAAGGAAGAAACTTGTGTCAAGAAGTACCGATTTATGAGTCATATCCACCTCTAATTTCAGCTAACCAATTATCAGCGTTAATACTTCCAAGCCAAGATTTTTTTGCTTTATCTCTCAAACCTTTCAAATAAAATTCGTCATATTTTGGTTGATAATCAATTAATTCAACAAACTTCAAGGTTGTTGTATCAATTTCTCCTGTTTCTGAATGTTGCTTACCAGTTGCTCTAACTCCAAGAGTTTTGTAAAGTAAATTATCTTCATAATCTTCTAAAAAACTAATTGGAGTTTGTACTCTTATAGTACCTAAATCTTCTGTGTAAATATGTATATTGGCTTTGTCTTTACCTCCTGCATTTGTAACTTTTCCATAAAAATAAAATTCAGCTTCGGCCCAAATGGCTTCTGTTCTTTTAAATTTAGTGGTTCTGTCAACATTGACTTCATTCGTATTGTCGAGAGAAGTTTTTATACTAAAAACATAGTCTTTTTTTGAAGCAATATCTTGTATGTTTTCAAAAGCTTTTGCAGTTGAAAGGTCTAAAAAATCAATGTTTTGAATTTGGTTTACTTGTCCAATAACTGCATTAAAGCCAATGATATATTGAATTGAAGTTTTAAGAATGTGTTTAACAGAACCCTTTTCAATACTGTAACTTATTGTTGGTCTGTCTTTTTTGTCATTAGGATAAAGTAGGTTTTCTGCATTTTCAAGTATAGAAACAATCTCCCGAATATCATAATTGTTGGGCGATAGTTCAAGATTTCCTCTTGAACCTGTAATTCTAATTTCTATGTAACCTAATTTGTCCACAATGCAAAATAACAAATAATTTTTAAGATTGTTAGTATAGTTTTGTTAAAAGTTGAGGTATATGATATGATGCCTAACTTATATATTATAGAACAAAACTAGCTAAAACCATCACATTTGTGTTGGCTTTAAGTAACTATTTCAGCGTTTTTTTATATCAAACAAAACTTTTTCTTATAAATCATCAAACTGGCTTTTATTTGATACTAGCAATTTGTCACGTTTGGCACTAAATTGATGTTGGCGAGGACGCACAACATCGGCCAAATGGATAAAACTCAATAACCCGCCAATTCACAACTCAAACAACTATCAACTGACAACAATCAACTATCAACTAAACTAACTAAATTTAAATCCATTAATACAAAACAAAGTGCTTATTTTTGTAGTTACTAAAGTAAATACTGATGCTTTTGGTAAACTTGTGTAACAGCAACTTGCCAGAGGCTAGCAGCCAGTAGCCAGCCGCAAAAAATGACAAATAATCAAACGGAAAACACGACACATTTAGAAGACGAGTTTATAGAAATACTTGGTGCAAGGGAGCATAATTTAAAAAATATTGATGTAAAAATTCCTCGTAATAAGTTAGTTACCATTACTGGCTTAAGCGGAAGTGGCAAATCATCGTTAGCCTTCGATACCATTTTTGCCGAAGGACAGCGCAGGTATATGGAAAGTTTTAGCGCTTATGCCCGTCAGTTTATTGGCAATATGGAGCGCCCCGATGTAGATAAAATAAATGGACTTTCGCCCGTTATAGCCATTGAGCAAAAAACGGTAAACAAAAATCCGCGTTCTACCGTGGGCACCATAACCGAAATTTACGATTTTTTACGTTTGCTTTATGCTCGCGCTGCCGATGCTTACAGTTACGAAAGTGGAGAAAAAATGGTGAAAATGACGGAAGAGCAAATTATTACCGGCATTATTACCCAATTTGAAAATAAAAAAATCAGCATTTTAGCGCCTTTGGTAAAAGGGCGTAAAGGCCATTACCGCGAACTTTTTGAACAAATACGCAAACAGGGTTATACCAAAGTAAGGCTTGATGGTGAGGTAAAAGAAATAGCGGCCAAAATGCAAGCCGACCGTTATAAAATACACGATATAGAAGTACTGATAGATAGAATTGAAGTGCGCAAACCCGATAGAGTGCGCGTAGCCGAAAGTGTAAAAAGTGCTTTAAAAATGGGTAAAGGAACCATGGTTTTGCTCGATAATGAAACCAACCAATCGTACCATTTTAGTAAATACTTAATGGACCCCAAAAGTGGTATCAGTTACGATGAACCTCAGCCCAATTCATTTTCGTTTAACTCGCCTTACGGTGCTTGCCCTACCTGCGATGGTTTGGGAGTAAAAAGTATTATTGACGAAAATGCCATTATTCCTGATAAAAAACTGAGCATTAACAAAGGGGCATTAACTCCATTGGGTGAAATAAGAGAAAACTGGACTTTTCTTCAGCTGCGCGAAATAGCCAAGAAATACAAATTCAGTTTTGCCGATCCTATTGAAAAATTATCGAAAGAAGCATTGGATGCCATTTTACACGGTAGCGATGAAGCCTTGGTAATTCCGTATCAATATGCCAGCGGTTACACCCAAAACTACAATAGCCATTGGGATGGATTAATACCTATTATTACCAAAAACTATTTAGAAAAAAGCAACGATTCTATTTCAAAATGGGCTGAAGAATTTATGCAGCTCCTACCTTGCCCCGATTGCAATGGCGCTAGGTTAAAAAAAGAATCGTTACATTATAAAATTGGCGATAAAAACATTGCAGATTTAGCCCAAATGGAAATTACTGCTTTGGGCCATTGGTTCAATAACGAAGTAGATAAACTATTAGATAAAAAACAAACCATAATAGCTGCCGAAATTTTAAAAGAAATTCGTAGCCGCATTCAGTTTTTAATTGGCGTTGGTATTGATTATTTAACTTTAAACTCACCTTCCAAAACCTTAAGTGGTGGCGAAGCTCAACGCATTCGATTAGCAACTCAAATTGGTTCACAATTAGTAGGTGTGTTATATATTTTAGATGAGCCAAGCATTGGTTTGCATCAGCGCGATAATAACCGCTTAATTAATTCTTTAAAATCGCTGCGCGATGTGGGCAATAGTGTTATTGTTGTAGAACACGATAAAGACATGATGCAGGAAAGTGACTATATTTTAGATATTGGTTACGGAGCGGGAATTCATGGTGGACATATTGCTGCGCAAGGCACTTGGGATGAAATTATAAAATCGAATTCGGTTACTGCGCAATATTTAAATGGCACCAAACAAATTGAAGTTCCTAAAACAAGACGCAAAGGCAATGGCAAAAAACTGGTTTTAAAAGGTGCCACAGGCAATAATTTAAAAAATGTTACGGTAGAGTTTCCTTTAGGCAAATTAATTTGTGTTACAGGTGTAAGTGGTAGTGGAAAATCTAGTTTAATTAACGAAACTTTATACCCTATTTTACGTCAGCATTTTTACAATTCACATCAAAAACCTTTAACTTATAAAGAGTTTAAAGGCATTGAACATATTGATAAAGTAATAGAAATTGACCAATCGCCAATTGGGCGCACACCACGCAGTAATCCTGCTACTTATGTAGAGGTTTTTTCAAATATCAGAGATTTATATGCAGCTCTTCCTGAGTCTAAAATTAGAGGTTATAAACCTGGTAGATTTTCGTTTAACGTAAAAGGTGGCCGCTGCGAAACTTGCCAAGGTGCAGGTATGCGCACCATTGAAATGAACTTTTTGCCTGATGTGTATGTTAAGTGCGAAACTTGTAATGGTAAACGTTATAACCGCGAAACATTAGAGGTAAGGTTCAAAGGCAAATCAATTAACGATGTGTTGGACATGTCGATAGAAGATGCAGTTAAATTTTTTGAAAACACTCCACAAATATTACGTAAAATAGAAGCCTTAAACGATGTAGGTTTGGGTTATATTACACTTGGGCAACAAAGCACTACTTTAAGTGGTGGCGAGGCACAAAGGGTAAAACTTGCTACCGAATTAAGTAAGCGTGATACTGGAAATACTTTTTATATTTTAGATGAACCAAGTACGGGTTTGCATTTTGAAGATGTAAAAGTACTGCTTGATGTAATTAATAAATTGGTTGAAAAAGGAAACTCGGTTTTGGTTATTGAGCACAATTTAGACATTATAAAAGTAGCAGACCACATTATAGATGTAGGACCTGAAGGAGGTAAATATGGTGGGCAAATATTGTGCGAAGGCACACCAGAACAAATTTGCAACGAACCCAAAAGCCATACAGCTAAATTTTTAAAACCTGAATTAGGTTTAAAATAAAAACCACCCAGAACATAGAATAATAGTTTTAGGCTATGTATCTATGTTCTAGGTGGCTCAATCTTTCTTATTTAAAAAAACTTTTTCTTAACTAAATCTACGCTGAATTAGTTTCTCCAAATCTTTAACCAAAGGATGCTCATTGTTCCAATTATGCGTAATTTTCATTTCGCTCCAAAACAACATAGCTTCACTTAAATTATTGGCGCCATTTATTTTATCAATCGATTTAGCGTATTCCACCACATTTTCTTTGAATAATTCATTTACAAAAGCAATTTTTTTGTTAAGCGAAATAGCCGTTTTCAAACTGTCAATTTTAGGCTCCACAATTTTTTCAGTAAACTGAAAACCATCCATTTTTTGAGCAATGCGCTCGTTCAAACTTGGCTCCGATGATGGCATAACAGTTTTACCAATACTAAAAAACGGATTTGGCTTATTGGCATTTTCCTCTACTATTGGTTTTGGTTCAATAGGTTTAGGAGCTTCTACCACGGGCTTAATTTCTTGAACAGGTGGAGCCGGAGGCGTAATTATTACTTTTGGTATTTCTACCTCTTTTTCTACTATAATTTCAGGTTGTTTTGGCTCTATAACAACAGGTTCAGGTTGTTTTTCTGCTATCATTACAGGCTCTTCTTTCACCACCTCTACCTTTGGTGCTTCAACCAAAGGTGCAACAACTTCAATCGGTTTTTCAATAATTGGCTCCGCAGTTACAACCGGCTCAGTTTTTATTTCCTCAGGCTCATGGGTAAATGTAAATAAAGGCATTTGAGGCGCTTCTACAACAGGTTCAATTTCTTGCACAGGAACTTCCACCTTAACTTCATGCACAATTGGCTGGTTAAAAACTGGAACAACAGGCTCCACAACAGGCTCTTCTTCCACCAATTTTGTTTCAGCTAAAGTATTAATAGTTACTTCTTCGCTTATTATTTTATTGGCGATTATTTCTTTGAAATTCAGTTCTTCTTTTCTAATCTCTTGCGAAATATTTTCTTTTAAAGCAATATGTTCATCGCTTAAATCATTGCTGGTTTTTAACTTTAAAACCAATTCGAACAAATCGCTGCAAGTTCTTTTTAAAACTTCTTTCTCTATATTACTTAGCTCATTATTAGGCTGTAACACCTCTTGACTTAGCATGGCTAAATCTTCTATTCTTGCATTTATTTTACTAATTAATTGAATGGAATTCATAATACAAAAATTACATTAAATGCAACATGAAACAATATTTAATAATAAACATGTGTTACTAACCATCTCATTTTAAAAAAATAGCCATAAAGCTAGCTTTGGTTTAAAAATAAAATTATTACTTTCGCTCTCTATGTTTATTGAACCTCGTGCGCATACCGATAAAAGAAAAGGCTGGATTGAAGTAGTTTGTGGCTCTATGTTTTCGGGCAAAACCGAAGAATTGATTCGCAGGTTAAACAGGGCAAAAATTGCCAACCTTCAAGTTGAAATTTTCAAACCTTCGGTAGATACACGTTACGATGAAACCGAGGTAGTATCACACAATCAAAACTCTATTCATTCCACCCCAGTTGCTTCATCGCTCAATATTTTATTGATGTGTGGCGAGGCCAATGTAATTGGGATAGACGAGGCTCAATTTTTTGACCAAGAATTGGTTTTTGTTTGCGAAAAATTGGCTGAACAAGGTGTAAGGGTTATTGTGGCAGGGTTAGACATGGATTATTTAGGCAAACCTTTTGGGCCAATGCCTGCATTAATGGCTATAGCTGAATATGTAACCAAAGTTCACGCCATTTGCATGGTTTGTGGCGATATTGCTACGCACAGTTACCGAAAAATAAATAATGATAGCTTAGTAATGCTTGGCGAGCACGATACTTATGAAGCACGTTGCCGCTTTTGCTTTAACGATGGTATGAAACAACAAAATGGCTAATTGCCATTGAGCAATTTTTAGTACAAAACTTGAATTAAACTGCTGCTGCGCCTGTTCCTGCTAAAAATCCAGTTGTCCAAGCTGCTTGAAAATTGAATCCTCCAGTTACACCATCAATATCAAGCACTTCTCCAGCAAAGAAAAGCCCTTTAATTTTACGGCTTTGCATATTTTTAAAATCAACCTCGTTTAAATTTACACCACCGCTTGTGACAAACTCTTCTTTAAAACCAGTTTTACCTTCAATTTGATAAGTGTCGTATAATAATGATTGAACCAATTTATTAACTTGGTCTTTGCTAATTTCTGCCCAATTTAGTTTTGAATTGATTTCACTTTTTTCAAATAAATAATCTAACAAACGAGCAGGTAATTTAAACGGAAATAAATTATTAACCTGACGGTTAGGATTTGCAGCTTTTATATTCATCAATTCGTTTCTGCACGACTCTTCTTTTTTATCGTTAAGCCAACTAATTTGAATTTCGAAATTGTAATTTTTTTCTGCTATTAAACGTGCCCCAAAACTTGATAAACGTAAAACAGAAGGACCACTAAAGCCCCAATGAGTTATCATAATTGGACCTGTATTTTCAAGTTTTAATTCAGGAATTCTAATTTTAACCGGATTTACAGCTATGCCAGAAAGTTCGTTTAAAGGATTGTTAGGCAAGTTAAATGTAAATAATGAAGGAACTGGCTCAATAATTTCGTGACCTAAAGTTTTTATCCAATTCAATTGCTCAGATTTTGGAGCACCACCTGTGGTAACAATTACTTTGCTACACTCTATATTTTCTCCATCAGCTATATATAATTTAAAGCTGGTATCACGGGTTTCTATTCTTCTAACCTCTTTGTTGTTTAAAATTTCAATTTTTAGCTTTTTAGCCTCTTTCATCAAACAATCAATAATGGTTTGGCTATCGTCAGTAATAGGGAACATGCGTCCATCGGGCTCGGTTTTAAGCTTTACTTTTTTACTTTCGAACCAAGCTACAGTATCGGTGGTTGAAAAGCGACTAAAAGCGCTCTTAAGGTGCTTTTCGCCTCTAGGGTACGATAAAGACAATTGTTTCAAATCAAAGCATGCATGAGTAACATTGCATCTTCCACCACCCGAAATTTTTACTTTTTGTAAAAGCTTAGCTGTTTTTTCTAAAATAATAACTTCGGCTTCAGCGTTAGCATTAGCAGCACTAATAGCTGCAAAAAAACCAGCTGCTCCTCCTCCAATTACAACAATTTTCACTCGTGATTATAGGTTTAAATAAATTCTGTAAGGCTGCAAAAGTAAGTCTTTTTATAGCTAATATCCAAATTTTGCGGCTTTTACGATTTATATCAAAAAAAGGGCCTGTAAAATAAATTTACAGGCCCTTTAAATATTTTGATTATAAAATTTAAGCTTACTGAATTGCTAAACGCTTAGTTGCGCTTGCTCCGTTTGCTAATTTTACATTTACTAAATAAATTCCTTTAGTTAAGTTTTCAGTATTTAAAACTACTTCGTGAGCAGAAACTTCATTTTGAGTTAAAACCACTTTACCAGTAATATCCAATACATTTACTTGACTAATAACTGAATGCAGTTTATCCATAGTCACAGTTACATTTTCTTTTGCAGGATTAGGATATAATGAAATAGCATTGGCAATGGCAATTTCGTTAAACCCTATACCTTTGTCAGTTCTTGTCAAATTAATATTGAAAACATCTCTAGAAAGTAATGAACTGCTACCAATTGTGGCTCTAACAGTCCATTTTGCTGCTAAAGCAACATCAACTGGAACTGAGGCACTTGATAATAATGTGTATACCGCTTTTTCAGTTAGTACTAAACTATCAGCAATTCCAGTTGGAATAGTTGCAACAGGAGTGTTAAAATTACCAGTTGCAGTAGTAATTAACCATTCGTAAGTAATAGGACCTAAAGTAGTGGTGAATGGTGAGTTTGATTTAGCCCATTTTACTACTATTGTCTTAGTTGAATCGTTTCTAACGGTAACACTAGCATTATTTGGAGGAGCTATTAATCCAAATGAAGCTAAAGTATCAACTGGAAGAGGTAATAAATCAAACTGAACAGCAATACGAGGAGAAATAAATTGAACAATGGTATCAATATACGCTTTTGCTCGAGCTGCACTCATAAATGGATTGGTTAAAAATGCTAATGAATCAGCATTTCTACCAGCACCAACACTTGGGAAATTTATTCCTTGAACAATTTGTCTATCCCACCATTCCCAAGGTGAACCTTCTGCAGGGAAACTTGAAATAAACGGATATAAGTTTTTAACTCCACCAGTAACGGTTAATGCTCTAGCAGTTATAGCATCATTGTAAACACCAGCATTCATTTTATCGTTGATACCTAATGAGTTTGCATAAGGAATTACTGAACCTGCACCTGAGGCGCTTTCAATTACTGTAGCATTTGTAGTAGGAACAACAACGTTCCCTGTTCTGTATGGAGCAAATCTATCAGTTGGGCAATGTAAACCAATAATTGGTAAAGTAGCATTATCCATCCAAGTAGTATCGCCCATAGCACCACCATAATTAAATACCATGTGAGCATTTCCTGATACTGTAGGATCGCCTGAATAATTTAATGCACCAATTCCAGGAATTGAAACACCACCTATACCATTCCAATCACCTAATGTATCTACACTAACCATTGGAGAGAAATCACCTCTTTGAAATTTCAATTTACCTTCAATATCCAATCTGCTATTAACAGCTGCTAAACCTAAAGCAACATATCCACCTGTACCTTGGCCACCAACAACAATTCTTGAAGTATCAATTTTATAAGTACCTGCATTAACACGCATAAAACGAATTGCATTTCTTACATCTTGAATAGCACGATATGTAGCTTTAATTAATTGTTCAGTAGCTGCGGCAGATGCAGCATTAGGGTTCCATCCTAAACGGTAATTAACCGCCATAACCACGTATCCACGTTTTGTTAAACGATTAGCTAATTCTACAATAGAACTATCGTCTTTGCTACCCGTTGGTTGTTGGTTGATAATAACCGGTAAATAACTACCAGTAGAAGCTAAAATAATCAATGGTCTTTTAGCTGCTGTATCACCTTCAGGTTGATAAATATCGCAACGTAATTTAGTGGTGATAATTGGTGGAGTATTTGGCGGAAAAATATTGATCGCTCTGTTAGAGTCATACTCAATATTAGCTGTTTTTAGTACATTGGTAAATACTTCATCAACATAACGCTTTTGTGCTGTTGCATTCATGCAAATAGCTGCAAAAGCAAATACGGTAATTAAACTTAGTAAATTCTTTTTCATTTTTTGTAGTCGTTTTTGTGTGGCGGCAAATAAATAGTTTTTTATCAAAACAAAAAACAAGTTTTTATCCAATGGTTTAAATATAAAATATTTAATTTTTGTTTAATTATACAAAATTGGCAATTAAGGTTTCTAAAGTTAAGCCAGGACCAAACCCACAAGCAAAAACATTTCCTTTTCTAGCTTCTTGCTGCATTCGCTTTAACACAAATAAAATAGTGGCAGAACTCATATTGCCATAATTTTTTAAGGTATTAAATGAGGCAGCTACATCTTCATTTGTCAATCCCAATTCTGTTTGAATAGTTTCTATAATTTTACGTCCACCAGGATGAATAGCCCAATTGCTTATATTATCTTTATGTAAATTGGCTTGCTCCAAAACTCCATTTAATAAATTACCAATACCAGTTTTTATTAGTTCAGGAATAAAAGCACTTAAGGTCATTAAAAAACCAGTTTCTGATAAATGCCAAGCCATATCATTTTTTCCACTAAAAACCACTTGACTGTAAAACGAGTTCAGTTCAATTGCATTACTATAAGTAGGTTTCGAAGTAACAATGGTAGCAGCCGCACCATCGGCAAAAAGTAAGTTTGCAGCTACATTATCCATACTAAAATTACTTTGAAAATGAAGCGTGCAAAGCTCAACTGAAACTACCAAAACTTTATGCTTTTCGTTTTCAGCACAAAAAGCATTGGCCATTTTTAATGCATGAAAAACGGCATAACAACCCATAAAATTTACCGAAGTTCGGTGTGTATTGTTTGGCAGATTAAGTTGCTCCATTAATATTAAATCCAAACCTGGGGCAGCCATCCCAGTACAACTAACTGTTATTAAATGGGTAATGTCCTCTAAATCATCTGTTTGGTTCAAACATTCTTTTATTGCATTTACGCACATTGGCGGAGCCACTTTAAAAAAAAGCTCCATGCGTTTATCAATACTAGGAAAAGGCTCATTTTTATTTTTTGGCAATAACTCATTTTTTTGAAACGATAATTGATAATCGGGAACAGCACTATAACGGGTTTCAATTCCGCACCTATCATACATCAAAGCCATTTTACGCTTTTCATCAACCGAGATTTCATAAAAATTTTGCATAAAGCTGCTTACATCTTTTTGCATCATTTTATAAGGTGCAGTAGCTGTTCCAATTTTATTTATAAATCCCATTTAGTGTTTATATGTTTAAAATATATTTCTGTCATAAAATAGCTTGCTAACAGTAATGAAGACAACATATTCATACGCATAGTGTTTTCAAAATTGGCATTTTTGTTATCTTTAAAAACCATATAAGCCCACCATAAAAAGTAAGCCACAACTGGAAATAAAAAACCTTGAAACCAATAAAAATGTAAAAATTGAGGTGTAATTATTTCAGTTTGAATAAAAAACAAAGTGGTAGCTATTAAAAACAATATGGCACTAAAAATAAAAGTACCTTTATAACCTAAAAGAATACTTAAAGTAATATCTCCAGCTGCTTTATCTTGCTTATGCTGGTAAACCTGCGATAGCGGATAAGTAGCGCCAATTAATAAAGATGGAACAAAGAATATAAAACTTGGAAAAGTTTCCATCTTTAAATCATTGGTTAAAAACAATAATAAAACTGCATACAAATAACTGCCCTGAAAAAAACTAACTGTAATCCAGCTAGCAAATGGGTATTTTTTAAGCCTAATTCCTTTAAAACTATATGCTCTTGAGGCTAATACGTATAACATAACTAATACAGCAAATGCCATACTTACGAAAAAACAAAGTATTATGCCCACTAAATCGAAAATAAAACTGGCATAAAATAAATTTTTTGTTGCCTTTGGAGGATTTTTTAGGCCTCCAATACTTTCAGTATCATTATCCATATAACTATTATAACCATTACTAGCTGGATAAATAAAAATATGCAAAGCAATAAAAGCTAAAATGGCATTTGTAAAATTTATTTCATTAAGCGAAGCCAAAGCAAACAAATACACTGGCATTAAGAAAAAACTAAACGGAATACGTAAAAGTTTTATGGTATTTTTATCAAAAAAAGGTATCACTTTGCATAGTTACAATTTTGTTTTGTAATCAATTGTATATTTTTAAATTTAAATATTATAAATGTCACTTAAATTACATTATACCGCTTTGACGCGTGATTAGTACAATTTTTTTGCTCCCGAAAGCTTTCGGGAATAATGCCATCTAAGATTTACACCCAATCCATTGGCCTAATTTGTAAATCAAAATGGTATTATCATAAAATAAACTTAATTGTGAATTTTAAACAGTAAGATTTTTTTTAGTATTTATACATTCGTAAAAAAATTACCACTATGTCGAAAGCTATACAAACACACATACTCTTAGTAGAAGATGAAACCAGCTTAGGTTTTTTAATGAAAGAAACATTGCGTTTAGAAGATTACACTGTAAGGCTTTGTAAAGATGGTGAAGAAGGCCTAAGTTCATTTATGAACGAGCGTTTTGACCTTTGCATTTTTGATGTAAATATGCCTAAACTTAGTGGATTTGAGTTAGCCAAAAAAGTAAGAGAAAAAGACCAACATATTCCAATCATTTTTCTAACTGCCAACTCATCAGAAAGCGATAAACTACAAGGATTTGCTATTGGTGCAGATGAATATATAACCAAACCTTTTAGTACGCCAGAATTATTGGCACGCATAAAAGCTGTTTTAAAACGCAGTAGTGCTAGGCCGGAAACCGATTTAGCCGCTAAAGAAGAAATAATTAATATTGGTAATACTTCAATAGATACTGTAAATAATACTTTGGTAGTTAATGGTACTCCCAAAAAAATGAGTAATACAGAAGCAATGCTTTTAAAACTTATGATTGTGAATAAAAATGCTTTATTGCCAAGAGCCAACATGCTTTTACACGTTTGGGGCAGAAATGATTTTTATACTGCACGAAACCTAGATGTGTATATAAATAAAGTAAGAAAACTTATAAAAGAAGACGAGAGTATTAGTATTGAAAATGTTCATGGCAATGGCTTTAAACTAATTGCAAATTAAAGGGGAATTATCCTCTTTTATTTATAAGAACGCTGGCGTTTTGTATGATTTTTAAACCATAAAATCTAATTTTTTCGTAATGCATTACCCAACCTCCTACTGCTCCTAGGGCGCTTCCTAACATAATATCCCAAAATCTGATATGAATTAATGTATAAGTGGTATAATACATGGGGTTTACTGTTTCGGCCAAAAGTATGGTCATAGGTGTAATAAAAATTACAGCTAATGCATAATGCCTTACTATGAGCATTTCAATAATAAATTGCAAAGCAATAATACTTAAGCAAACAGTTAACGAATTACTGTTACTCCCTAATAAAATAAGCCAACAAACACCCAAACCTATAAAAGTACCTAACATTCGGTGTAAGCTTCTGCGCCAAATATGCCTCAAACTAGCACCTTGCATAACTGCCAAACACGATACTGGAACCCAATATGGATTTTGCATTTTAAATAAATGAGCCACCAAAACCGAAATTGAAACAAATAAACCAACCGTAAAAGCCTCTAAAAAATCAGTATCAGTAGTTTTTTGAACCACCACAACAGAAATTTCATTATTAAACAATTGCTTTCTAGAAATCAATAAAGTATAGCAAAAAGCCAAAAGACAAGCAAACATGGCTCCAAGTCCAATTAAGCCAATTTTTTGTGGAATAACCTGTAAATTAAATGGCATACAACTAGCCATGGCAGCCACAAATATGAAAAAGAAACTTCCTGGAGCAGGAACTTTAAAATACAAACAAACCCAATGCACAGCTACCGAAAATAATCCTAAAACTATTAAGGAAACATAAGGATTAAAGCTGAAACAAATTCCAATAGTAAATGAAATAAGAAAACCAAATGAACAAACTAAAAGAGTAAGCATTCGACTAGATAAAGTTAACTTACTTGGCAAATACAGAATAACCAATCCAGCAATACAAGCCAATATGCCTGATTGTAAATTATTAAAATACAAACCTACCAACAAAGGAATTCCGGTACAAAGCGAGGCCAATAAAGGAATGTGCCAAACCCGTTCTGTTTTTTTTATTAAAAACAAATATTGAAACTCTTCCTTAATTAGCTGCTTTAGCGATGTTTTCATTAAGCATTAAACAAGTTATCTAGCACTTGTGCCAATTCTCTATCTTTATCAGTAATCGTATTTCCGGCATCGTGTGTGGTTAAACTTACATGTACTTTATTGTAAACATTAGTCCATTCAGGATGATGATCTAACTTTTCAATAGCAAACGATGCCTTCACCATCCATGCCAAAGCATCTACAAACGATTTAAAAACAAATGTTTTAGTTAGTTTATTATTTTCTTCTATCCAATTATTCATGGCTATATGAGTTTATATAATACTGGTTTACTTGGGCTTGCATCACTTTCGAACGAAGCAATTTGCATATTAATTAAATACATGCCATCAGCAATTGAATCATCTACAAAAATCATTTCAGTTATAGTTGCGTCCATCCTTGTTTGATGAGGATATTGCCAAAAAGCATGGTGTGTAGCCAAAGCACCTCCATCCTCTTCCCTATCTACCGAAGGTAAGTCAACCAATAAGTGTTTGACATTATTATTAGCTAAAAACGCTCCTAAAGCAGGTTCTAAATAAGTTGGGTTATTGCCTGAATATTGACCTAATTTTTTATCATTATTATTTGGCAATGTCCTTATAACCAATGCGTTTGAATTTTTATTATAATGCTTTGCAATACTTTCGTTGGTTACTATCCAATCACCATTTTCTATTTGAATTGGATTAACTGAAATTACTTGAGCAATTGCAAAAAACTGTTTTAAAGTTTGATTGATGGTTATTCTATCCTTGGTTATATGACCTACACATTCAGTATGAGTGCCATTTCCGTGTGCGTTTAAAAATAAATTTTCGCAGTTACATGCACCGCCTTCTTGAACCGACCCAACAAAACTCCCAACTTTTACAGGTTCAAATTTAGGATGAGCTATATGAAATGCGTTTGGATTATGTTCACCACTAAAAAGGGGTAGCGAAATATCTAAAGGCTCGGCCAAGTTAGCCGAGCATTTGATTCCATTATGTTCAAATTGAATTATCATTTGGTTTGCAATATAAAGTAATAGCCAATAAAAAAGCCTGCAAGAAAATCTTACAGGCTTTAATTTTTTAAAAAATATATACAATATCTAAATTTACTTATTAACTACCACTTGTTTTACCAAGTTTCCATTTGGTGTTTGTATATGCAACAAATACATACCATTAGCTATGGCTGATATATCTATTTCGGTTTGGTTATTATAATTAGCAATAACTTTACCTGTTAAATCAAGTAATTGTAATTGTAGTCCCGATGCATCGGGAGTTAAATTATTGGTTGTTGTTATTATTAGTTTATTACTTGCAGGGTTAGGGTAAATTTTAATTTGGTTATTTAAATTTACTTTATTTAAACCTACGGATTGGTTGGTTATAGTTATGGTTTTAGTAGCTGTTGCGCCACCTCCATCTGCTGCGGTGGCTGTTACTATAACAGTTCCATTAGCCTTAGCAGTTACCAAACCTGCTTGGGTTATGGAAGCCAAGTTAGTATCTTTAATGCTCCATATTACTTGTTGATTGGCTGCGTTGGTTGGTAATATGGCAGCGCTTAATTGAATAAATCCGTTTTTAGTAAAAATGCTATCATTACCAATTATAGAAATTTGTTGAACAATAATATTTTGATTACTGATAGTAATTGTTTTGGAAGCTGTTGCGCCACCACCATCTGCTGCGGTGGCAGTAACTATTACTGTTCCATTAGCCTTGGCAGTTACTAAGCCTGTTTGGGTTATAGTAGCTAAGTTGGTATCGGAAATGCTCCAAATTACATTTTGATTGGCTGCGTTGGTTGGTATTATAGCAGTAGTAAGTTGTAGTATACCATTTTTTTGATTAATAAAATTTGTACCACTAATGATAATTGTTTTAATTTTAGTAAACAAACTTTGTTTGAATACATTAACCGTAGTTCTGTAATTCATAAGACTTGTAAATTCTATGGAACCAGCAAAAACAACAGCATTATCATTTGAAAATATATAGTCTCTAGCTCCTCTTACATAGGTGTCTGTTGTTAAAGGTGGATATTCGATGCTGTCCATTTTGATGATATTAAAGCTACTATCTAAATAAATAAAACTGATAAAGTTTTTACTACCTTTTAAAAACAGCACTTTATTTGTTTCAAAAACATGCAAACGATCTCCAGTTCCATATCTGTCGATATCGAAAAAGTTCTTTTCTTGTAATATATTGCCCAATAAATCAAATCTTGCTAGGTAGAAACCTTTTAATGAATTAAAATTATTGGTATACACTGGAGCAGTATAGAGTATTTGAGAACTATCTTTACTTAATAAAATGTATTCACTCAATCGACCAATATAGCTAGAACTTTTAACTTTTATATTGTTTGTTATTACTAAAGATGTATCAATATAGGTAAGCCTTAGGGAACTATCTTCCGACCCTAATAGCAAAATATTATTGTTTGTAAGCTTATAACCGTTAAATATTTGTCCTTTAGAGTTAGAATCTACATAAATTTTTTTTGTTGCTAAAATATTGCCCAACGTATCGGTCATTACAATTTGAGGATTATTATGGCTAGTACTGCCATTTGATTGAATAAGATAACCCATTGTTATATACTTATTATCGCTAATTTTCAATATGTTTTTTGTTTGAAAATTCGTAGCATTATACTTCCATTTATGAAGACGATTGCCATTGTTATCAATTTTATAAAACATTGTATTGTTTTCAACCAAATTTGTTACCGCACATATCAATACATTATCACTCTCTTTGTAAAAACCAATAACTCGCGCAGTTCCGCTACCAAGTGAATCAATATTTTTTTTCCATATTTCATTTCCGCATTTACCTATAAGAGCTAATTTTAAAATAAGTTTGTTTGCATAATTAATACCACCATCAAAACCTGAAAGTGTAACTAGAAAGTAATTACCATCTTCAGTTTCTAGTAGTCGATGCCCTTGTGCTGTTTTTTCGTAGCTCGAATCAAACTCACAAGCATTTTGAGCATATATGCAATTGGCAAACACCAATAATAAAAGTACAAATATTAATTTAATTAAATTTTTCATGGTTTTATTGTTTAAAAATTGTTTCTTAAAATTTCTGCATCCAGCCATAATCCAAAGCCTAATGAATTAGCATAGCTATTTACTTGTTGACAATCGACAGCTAAGTCTTTATTTCCAAATTGATTAGGAGATAAAGAAGCTAAAGAAGTTAACCTAATTATTGTATTCACAAATTTAACTTCTAAATAGGATTTACCAACAAATGGTAATGTGGGAATATTTGCTTGAACCAAGTGATAGACTTCATGTAAAAATATATGTTCAATTGGATTAAACTCCCATATGATAAATGAATATTCGAACTGTAATCTAGCATAACCATTGGCTATTCCAAACATAGTATTATTTAATGTAGTACTACCAGGGTAATAAGTGAACAAACGTACATTTCTAAATGTAAGTGAGGAGTTACCTAGCAACTCTACTTGGCCTATATTAGCATTTGTAAAATTCTCAGGTTCAAAAAATATAGTAGCATAAGGTATATTTTCTGTTTCGTTATAAGTTGTAACTAAAATATTGCAATTTTGAAGTGAAATTTTTTCAATATTCTTGATTGCAGATGCCACAGAACCACTTGCACCAGAAGAAACCTCTGCTGCATTGATAAATATTGTTTTTACAGGATTAATAGTGCTTTGGTTTTGTACCCTTATTAATGCCGCATCAAAAGTTTTGATTGCATCATTTTTGTTAAATCCATAATTGTCATCATTGCCATTAACAGGGTCAACATATATCGAACCATAGTTTTGACCATTTTCGCCTTCATCGCTAAAAAGTATATCAGGCGTGTATTTACGTTTTACAAAAGTTGTTTTTGAAAAAGTAATGTTTCTACCTGTGTTTAAATAAGGGTCAAAAAGTTCATTTATAAAACCACTTCCATAAAAACTTTGATTTACTCCTACCAATGAAGCTATCAAATTATTTCCAAATAAAAATCCATAATTGCTATTGCTAATGCTAAATCCATTAACCACCAATTTACTATTAAATAAATCGTTAATTCCTGCTGAAACGCCATAGTGTAAATTTAATTCGGAATAAGTACCCTCTAGTGTTGAAATTCCGTTGAGTAATGTAAAACCATTAGTTGTTTGTTCTACCCCAGTATTAATTATTGTTAGCTCTGTTCCAAATGAATAAATGCCTGTTTTGCCAAATTTAATGGTATCGTTTAAGCCCCAATTGCTGTAAGGTTGGTCGTGGTAAATAAAATCAGGTAAATCTGTTGCTTCAATCAGGGGCTTATAATTAACAATTCCATCATCCTCCAAAGTACCTCTAAAATTACAACCAATAATACCTGCTATATTACACTCAACTATGGCAGCACCATACCATAAGGCATTAACAAAGCTATTTTCTATGGTAGCATACCAACTGGTATTAAGCATAATACCAACCTTGGCATTTATTACCCTTACATTACGAATGGTAGAACTGAACGAATTGGCTAATCTAATACCACCGAAGGCATTTGCTATAACAGCTCCTTCCTCATCTTCTATCATTCCGTCTATTACAATATTTTCTATTAAAATTCCTTGTGGACGTGTAAATCTATCATACCCATATAGTAATGTGCTGCTTACGGCTTTTGACGAAATGTATTTATCAAATGGTAATACGTTTTCTGGTGCTAAGCCCCATGGATTGTCTGGAAAAAATATAGGAGGGGGGGATGGATTAATAAGATTCCAATTACCAATTCTACTAGCCGAAGAAATGGCCCATTTATTGGGATTTTGAAAAGCACATTTAATTACTGAACCTAAAGAGTTTATGTTTGCTACCCCGTTATCAATAGCTTTGTTACTTACACCTTTAATTGTACAGTTATAACCAACCAATAAGGTATCGCTAATTTTATAAATACCTTTAGGTAAAAATACAGTTCCTCCGCCAGGTATAACTGTTTCAGAATAAGGGGTTGAAAAATTGCTTGTATTACTTATAAAGTCCAAAGCCCTTTGTATTCCAAGTGTTGCATCAGGGTCGCTACTTTCAAAAAACCAAGGCGCATTAACAAAACCAGCATCAAAAACTCTTCTAAAAACTTTCCTACTAGTTCCGGGTGAAGGATTAGATGGAGATGTAATTACAGTTCCTGAATTATCAACTGTAGAGTTATCATCACCATCATAATACCATTCTCCTTCTTTACCTGGGTCTGTTACGTAATAATAAGTCCCAACGGTAGGCGTGGTGCTAATAGTTCTTAAATCATTAATGGTTTTGGTTTCTATGTTCATATTTAAAATTAGTTTTTTATTAAATCAAATATAAACTTATTTCATTTAAAACAAGCGGGTTAATGAAATTTTATAAATGAAATGTACCAAATTAACAATGTTACTTTAAAGAATAAATATTTGCTGACTAAAACACCAAACAAAAAAGCCTGCAAGAAAATCTTACAGGCTTTGATTTTTTAAAAATAATATTTATTCAACAGTAACTGACTTAGCCAAGTTACGAGGTTGATCTACGTTACACTCGCGTAAAACGGCAATGTGGTAACTTAGTAATTGTAATGGAATGGTAGCAATTAATGGTAACATTGATTCTTCGCAAGCTGGAATATAAATAACATGATCAGCCATTTCAGCTACATGTTTATCGCCTTCGGTTGCTATTGCAATAACTTTTCCTTTACGTGCTTTTACCTCTTGAATATTGCTTACTACTTTTTCGTAATTGGCATTTTGAGTAGCAATAACTACTACTGGCATTTCTTCGTCAATTAAAGCAATAGGTCCGTGTTTCATTTCAGCAGCAGGGTAACCTTCTGCATGTATGTATGAAATTTCTTTCAATTTTAAAGCACCTTCTAAAGCAACTGGAAAACCGTAACCACGACCTAAATATAAGAAGTTTTTAGCATCTTTATATTCTTTAGCTAGCTCCTTAATCATATCATTCGATTTTAGTGCTGCTTCAATTTTTGCAGGAACTGTTTCAATTTCTGCAATCATTTCGCGTAAACGTTGCGTGGTTAAAGTACCACGTTTTTGACCAATAGATAATGCCATTAAAGTTAAAGCAGTAACCTGAGCAGTAAATGCTTTGGTTGAAGCCACACCAATTTCAGGACCAGCATGCGTGTAAGCACCAGCATCGGTTAAACGTGGAATGGATGAACCAACCACATTACAAACTCCAAAAATGGTTGCACCTCTGCTTTTTGCCAACTCTAATGCTGCTAATGTATCGGCAGTTTCACCGCTTTGAGATATAGCAATTACAAAATCGTTTTCATCTAAAACTGGATTTCTATATCTAAATTCCGAAGCGTATTCTACTTCAACAGGAATTCTTGCAAAATCTTCAAATAAATATTCTCCAACTAAACCTGCATGCCATGAAGTACCACAACCTACAATGATAATACGTTTGATATTTTTAAATTTATCTTCAAATTTATCTATACCAGCCATTGTAATTAGGCCTTCATTCATGTGAATTCTACCACGGTATGAATCAAGGATTGAACGAGGTTGTTCAAAAATTTCTTTCATCATAAAATGCTCATAACCACCTTTTTCTATACTCTCCAAATTAATTTCTAATTCATGTATATAAGGTGTTTTGATGGTATTATCAATGGTCTTTATGGTTAAATCAGTTCCTTTGATAATAGCAATTTCTCCATCATTTAAATAAACTACATTTCTGGTATATTCTACAATTGGAGTTGCATCACTTGCTATAAAGTGCTCTCCATCGCCAATACCTAAAACCATTGGGCTACCTTTTCGGGCACCAATTAAGTAATTAGGATCTTTTTTACTTAAAATAACAATTGCGTATGCACCAATGACTTGTGTTAAACTCATACGAACTGCTTCTTCAAAGCTTACTTCATTATTTTTGTAAATTTCTTCAATTAAATGAATTAATACTTCCGTATCAGTTTCACTTTTAAATTCATGTCCACGTTTGGTGAGCATTTCCTTCAACGAAGCATAATTTTCAATAATTCCATTATGAATTATTGCAAATTCGCCATTACCACTTAAATGTGGATGCGCATTTAAATCGTTTGGAGCACCATGAGTAGCCCAACGAGTATGACCCATACCAGTATGGGCTGTAGTACTTTGACTACCAATTGAGGCTTCTAAATCTGCAACTTTTCCAGTTTTTTTATAAACTTTAAATTCTTTACTATCGTCAAGTAAAGCTACACCAGCGCTATCGTAACCGCGATATTCTAAACGTTTTAACCCTTTTAGTACAATTGGGCAGGCCTCTCTATGGCCTATATAAGCTACTATTCCACACATAATTAGGGCAATATTATTAAAAAGATTCTAATTTTAAAATTTTATTATTGTTAACAAAGTCAGCTCCTTTATTGATAGCATTCAGTAATGGCTTAGAAGCTGCAATAAAATCGCTAAATTCGTTAAAGGTTAATGCTTGCTCTCCATCACTTAAAGCCTTTTCAGGATTTGGATGTACTTCAATCATTAAACCATCGGCTCCTGCAGCTATGGCTGCCAAACCCATTTTATTTACAAAAGCTGCTTTTCCTACACCATGGCTTGGGTCTGCAAAAACTGGTAAGTGCGAAAGCGATTGCATTAAAGGAATAACTCCTAAATCAAATACATTTCGACTTTGCATATCAAAACTTCTTATTCCGCGTTCACACAAAATCACATTTTCGTTACCACCGCAAAGCAAATAATCAGCAGCTAAAAGCCATTCTGTTGCTTTTGCACTCATTCCGCGTTTTAACATAATTGGTTTGCGGGTTTTTCCCAACTCAGCCAATAAGGAAAAATTGCTCATGTTTCTTGCACCAATTTGGATAATATCTGTATGATTATATACTTCATCTAAATTGCTTAAATCCATTAATTCGGTAACAACACGCAAGTTGTACTTATTGGCAGCTTGGCGAATTAGTTTTAATCCATCATTACCTAAACCTCTAAAGTTGTAAGGAGAAGTACGTGGTTTAAAAGCTCCACCTCTAATAAATTTTATGCCTTGCGAGTTTAAAAAAGCTGCAACACTAAAAATTTGCTCTTCTGTTTCAACCGAACAAGGACCGGCTATTAAATTTAAATCTTCGCCACCAATTTCTACACCATTTACATTAAAAGTGGTTTTGGTTTTGTAATTTTTTGATGAAAGTTGGTAGGGCGTTTTAATATCAATTACAGACTTAATAATATCAAATTGTTTTAAAGCAGCTTCATCATTAAATGAAGGAACTATAAATTGGTTATTGAAGTCTTGAAAAAAAAACTCTACGCCTTTTTGTTGGAAAAAGGTTTTTATACTGCTAATTTGATTAGCACCGGCATGTTGGCTTAGTTGAATTATCACAATAAATTTTGAAACTACTTATTTTATAACTGTATAATTTAAATTTAGTTTCAAATTTTTAGTATTTAAAACCACTCGCCTTCCTGTTGTTTGAAAAATAGAATTTAAGGTGCTATTTGGAACAATAATACTTAATCCATAATGTGTATTACCTTTTCCATTTCTCAAATTTCTCAGAATATCATTTAACTCACGAGCAATATTAAATCGATACTCGCCATTATAAACATTACCTCCAACGTAGAGTAAACTTTCGGTATATGAATCTAACGTTAAAGCACTTCTACCTAAAGAATCCATAGAAAGTAAGGTTAACTGATTGGGTATTTTAAAAATATCAGAGCTAAAACCATCCATAGCTCTTACCACAATTTCGGCCTTTTGAATTCCTAGTTGAGGAGTGGCTGCCAATCTGTTTAAAATAGAATCAGGAATAAAAACCCTTACACGTGTACCTCCCATTGATTGCAAATAACAAGTATCACGCTGTTGAGAAGGAGTAAAACGTGTTGTTTTAGGTTGAGTTAAGTCTTTGCTGCTCAAATTATATTTATTATACCTACCATTTCCTATAACTATAGGAAATTCAGTTCTTAATCTAGTAGTATCATTTCTATAGTAAACTACCATGCTAGTGTAAGATGAATTTAAATTCAAATACCAAAATCCACCTTGGCCAACACCAAAATTGCTTTCATCAACTATAGCAAAACCTTTGTAAAGGTCATAAAAATCAGATGAACTAAACGTATTTGCATTTTGCAGCTTTTGTCTAAAATCATCATTTAATTTTATTCGTATACAAGGTGGAATTTTAACCGAACTGTAAAAATAAGTATTTGAAATACTATCAGTTGGTGAAAATTTTTGATTATAACTTCCTACTGCGGTAGGAGATTTTGAATAATTTCTATTAGAATAATAAACCGAATCGTAACTTAACTTTTCGGTCATTTCATACACTTTTATATCATGTATGGCATTTACATCACCAATCCAAGTTGAATCGTTTCCTATACGCAATTGTAAAACTACCGAATCAACCACAGCATTATTACCTAACGAAAACGAAGCCGCTGTATTAGGAATTGAATATGATGTAACAATTTCGGCTGATGACTTTCCAAAAATGGGGTCGTTAATGGCACCTAAAATGTACAAAGATTGAGTATGAGTTGGTAATGAATCATTTGGAGCTGTGTAAGCATTAAGACCCACAGTTTCAAAACTTCCATTAAAAGTTGAGTCAGGATTAATAAAATCAACCGCAAGGGTATTGGTATCCTTTTTACAAGAAGAATAAGTAAGTGCAATTACACTCAAAAAAACGATTAAATGTTTGATAGCGGTAAGGTTTTAATTTTGACTTTGTAGTAATTCTTCGTATAAATTATCGTAAGCTTCGCCATACATGCCTTCTACATGCTCGTGCATTAACTTACCTTTTTGCTTCTTGATAAATTTAGCTACTTCGGCATCAATATCAGCACTGGCTTTTACTATTGCGTCAGCATGAGTTATTCCTGTAATATACAATGCATTACTGTCTGATTTAGCCAACGAAGCAACTTGTTTATTGTCAATTTCGTTTAAGCCTGCCTTGCGAGCAAAATCTTTCCCTAAATTTTCTTCAAATTGATTTTCGAATACTGAGTAAACCACTTTTGCATTTCTAAAAACTGGTTCATCTTTATAAATAGTTTTTAAATACAATGGAATTAAACTTGTCATCCAACCTTGGCAGTGAATAATATCGGGCTGCCAGCCTAGTTTTTTAACAGTTTCCAAAGCTCCTTTACAAAAGAAAATGGTGCGTTCATCATTGTCATCGTAAAAAACATTTTTATCATTGGCAAACACAAACTTACGATGAAAATAATCTTCATTATCTAAAAAGTAAACTTGCATTTTTGCTTCTTGAAGCGATGCTACTTTAATTGTAAGTGGATTATCGTTGTCATCAATAGTAATATTAATACCTGATAAGCGAACCACTTCGTGTAATTTATTTCGTCTTTCATTAATACAACCAAAACGAGGCATCAAAACACGTATTTCATTGTTTTTTTCCTGAATTGCTTGTGGTAATCTTCTTGCCAATTCACCAACATTGGTAACTTGCAAGTAAGGTGTCATTTCTGATGAAATAAAAAGAACTTTTTTCTTAGCCATACTAAAACTTTCTTTTTAAAAAAGTATGCAAATTTACGATAATGTTAATATATTGATTAATATTGGGCACAAAAAAAATAGGAAAAATAGCCAAAGTGCTGTAAATCAAATTCAAGTGATTGTATTTAAAACTATAAATGAACTTCAAACCTACCTAAATTACGAAAAAGGTAGTGGAAAAAGCATCGGATTTGTTCCAACAATGGGTGCATTACATCGTGGACATATTTCATTAATTGAAAAATCTTTAGCCGAAACCGACCTAACTATTTGCAGTATTTTTGTTAATCCAACTCAATTTAATAATGCGGCAGATTTAGATAAATATCCAAGAACTGCGGCCGATGATATGAAACTTTTGGCATCGGTTAATTGCGATGTACTTTTTATGCCTAGTGTTTTAGAAATGTATCCAAACGGACAAGGCAAAAATACCGAGGATTATGGCCCTATTACACAAGTTTTTGAAGGAGAAAAACGCCCAGGCCATTTTGATGGTGTAATAACTATTGTTTCTAAATTATTTGACATTATTAAACCCAATAAAACCTTTTTTGGGCAAAAAGATTACCAACAATGTATGGTAGTGAATGAATTGATTAACAGGCACTACAACGATATTGAACTTTTTATAGAACCAACTATCAGGCAAACGGATGGCTTGGCCATGAGTAGCCGAAATACACGTTTGAACGCATTACAACAAACTGAAGCACTAGCTATTTCAAAAGCATTATTTTGGGTAAATGATAATTGGGGTAAATTTACCATTGCAGAACTTTTAGAAAATGCTAAAAGTTTGATTACTAACGAAAAAAGCCTTACGATTGAATATTTTGATATTTGTAACCACATTACTTTAGAAAAACTATTTGGCCATTCTAATCAATATACCGAAGCTGTAATTGTAACTGCTGTTTTTTGTGGAGAGGTGCGCTTAATTGACAACTTAATTGTTCAAAAGTAATTTACTTAAGTAATTGAACCTTTGTATTTTTGATTAAATACAAACACCCCAATGCAATTAAAAAAACAAATTATATTACTAACTATAACTATTTTATTTATAGCCAATTGTGGCGAAAATAAAAAAGTAGAAGAAAAGGTAAAACCCGAAATTTACGGACATTGGCTTTTAGAAAGTTTATTAAATTACGCTGATAGCACCAAAAGTATTTTAGGACACAAACAGTTTTTTTGTTCTGAAATAATTATAACGCCAAAATCGGATAGTGTAACCATAGTAAATGGCGATTTTGAATATTGGAAAACCAAATGTGATAGTATTTCGGAAACTGAAATGTCTTTAGAACACCTATCGCACATGCCGCACAGCAATTTATTTTTAACAGCCGATAATAAATTAACTTACTACGATTCGGCAGCAGGAAAACCTTTTTACTTTATTAAAGTGCCTAATAACCCAATAGTTAAAGTAAATATTGACCTTCCGGCTATAAAATACCAAATAAATAAAAACCTATTTGAACACCAATTTACTGATTTAGAAACCAACAAAACTGTTTCATTTACAGGATTTAACGAAGCAAAAGGCTTTAAGGAATTTACCAATTACCAAACATTTATAAATAACGATTACTCTGGAATGAGTGAGGATAATTTAATGGAATTTACTCATTTAAAAAACAAAGCTAAAAGACTTACCATTTGGAAGTTTAGCCAAGATACGTTAAAACTATACACCACCATCAACACTGAATGTAAAGACTGCAAGCCTTTTTACGAAAAAGGAGTTGTTTGGAAAACTTTACTAAAAAAATAATTGCAAATGATTGACGAAAAATTTAATCCTTGGAAAACAAAAAGCATAAAAACTGCTTATGAAAACAACTGGATAGAAGTTGAACATCATGAAGTGATAAACCCAAGTGGTAACAATGGTATTTATGGCAAAGTGCATTATAAAAACCTAGCCATAGGCATTATTCCGCTTGACGAAAACAATAATACTTGGTTAATTGGCCAATACCGATATCCGTTAAATAAATACAGCTGGGAAATTCCGGAAGGTGGAGGCATATTAGGCGTTCCGCCAATTGATAGTGCTAAACGTGAACTTTTGGAAGAATGCGGTTTAGAAGCTAATGACTGGACCGAAATTTTGCAAATGCACTTGAGTAATTCGGTAAGCGATGAATTGGCAATAATATTTACAGCAAAAGGTTTAACCCAAAAAGAAGCCGAACCCGAAGATACAGAGCAGTTGCAAATTAAAAAACTACCTTTTACCGAAGTTTATAAAATGGTAATGAATGGCGAAATTACGGATAGTATGAGTGTAGCAGCGGTGTTAAAATTGGCTATTATGTTAAAGATAAGCTTGTAAGTTTGAAGTTAAGGAAATTTACTCGATTTATTTCTAACCAAATTAACTACAAAGATTTTGGTTTTTGGAAAAAAATTTCTCCTTTTAGGCTCTCTATTTTTATTCTTCATACTTTTTTCATTGCTAAAAAAGTATGCAATCCCGCAAAGTGGGACTTTACGAAAAAAAACTCCCAATCACATTTGCATGTTGAACCCTCATTTCAATGTGAATTTCTTGACCTTAAAAAGGTCAAATGTTTATAGAAATTTAAATTTGTTCGTGTGTTCGACCCCGTTGGGGTCGCATGTTTTTTTTAGTATTTTCTATAAACATTTGACTCCGTTGGAGTCATTTATTTAATTTATTGAAGCTCTTCAAATTATTGGATATTTTTCCATCCCACTTATACTTTCAAAACTTTTAGATATGAATTGCTCTTTTCAATTTGATAATTATTGTTTTGTTTTAAATATAATTTATAACTCCAAGTTAAGCATGTAGTCATCGCAAAGCCTTTCGCCAAGCTGAAAGGTACGCGTATCGAAGGTTTTAAAGCCTACTTTACCGTAAAATTTAAGGGCTTTGTGGTTTTCTTGCCAAACACCAAGGTACAAATTATTATAATTTTGTTGTTTACAATAATCAATGGCAAACTGCATTAATTGCTGAGCTACACCTTTGCCATGAAAAGCTTGACGTACATATATTTTTTCTATCTCAGCACTTGTGCCTTGTAGTTTTTCGTTGGTTTGGTTCAATAAAAGTTTGATGTATCCTACATCGCCTAAATGGTTGTAAGCCAAAAAATAAACTATGTTTGGGTTACTTATATTTTGAGCTAATTTTTCAATAGTATAAGTATTAGCAATATAATCTTGCATATCTGCTTCGGTATTTTCGTGCCTATACGAATCGTAAAAAGTAGTAGCACCAATATCGGTTAATACCGCTCTGTGCTTTTGAGTACAAATTACCATTTTAGTTTCCATGAGTATATTTTTGGGTTGGCAATGATAGAAATTAAGGTTTAATTTTTAAAGCCTTAAATAGGTTTAAAAAGCTTTTATTTGCAGTTATGGCATTTTACCCAAAACACAATCCAAAACCAGTAGATACAAGTCAGTTAATATACGGCCAACATGCAGTTTTAGAAGCATTAATGGCCGGCAAAGACATCAATAAAATTATAGTTCAACAAGCAGTTAAAAGCGATTTATTGAGCGATATTTTAAAAAAATGCAAGGAATTGGATGTGCCTTTTCAGTATGCGCCAAAGGAAAAGTTTACTTTTTTACAGCAAAAAAATCACCAAGGAGTAATGGCTTATTTATCGCCTATTACTTTTCAAAAAATTGAAGACATTATTCCGCAACTTTTTGAAGAAGGAAAAACTCCTTTTATATTGGTGCTTGATAGAATTACCGATGTGCGTAACCTTGGAGCCATTGCGCGTTCGGCTTATTGCGCAGGTGTAAATGCCATTGTAATTCCAACTAACGATAATGCACCCATTAACGAAGATGCTGTAAAAACATCGGCAGGGGCATTGATGCATATTCCTATTTGCCGCGAAAAAAACTACAAAACGGTAATGGAATTATTAAATCAAAGTGGCGTATTAACCATAGCTTGTAGCGAAAAAGCCAAAAAGAATTTTCATGAAATAGATTTGACTGTGCCTGTAGCTATTATTATGGGTAATGAAGAAACAGGTATTAGTCCTGATATTATAAAAAAATGTACCGAAATGGCTAAAATACCTTTAGAGTTTGGCGTACAATCGCTTAATGTAAGTGTGGCTGCGGGTATAGCTTTATACGAAACAGTTAGGCAAAGGATTAGTATTTAATCAACGTTTTCCCATTTGATTAATTGAATATCTTTCAATTGATTGATGGTATTGTTAATGAGCAAAATGTCTTCATCGGGTTTATCAATTACTTTGAGCATAATTTCGATGTTTACATTTTGTTCGGTTACAAACTCTACATTATAAGTACTTACTTTTAAGTTATTGTGCACTGCAATTGATTTAAAAATACTTTCTCTAACATCATCTTTAACCTGCAAGCCGCATTTTATAAATAACCTAAAACGGCTGTTTCCATTATTGCTAATCGTACGTTTTTCAATTCGATTTTCTACTGGCCTCAATACCAAATGCGAAACAATTACAAAAAAAGTTCCAATACTGGCCTCGTACCAAAAGCCTAAACCTGCCAAACAACCTACCGCACCGCTACACCAAATAGTAGCCGCAGTATTTAAACCCGATACGCTAAAACCTTCCTTCATAATGGCACCAGCGCCTAAAAAACCAATTCCTGTAACTATTTGCGCTGCAATACGTGCTGAGCTTGAATTATCGCCCGTAATTTTAGCTGCCAATAAAATAAACAAAGCCGAACCTAACGATACCAAAGCATTGGTTTTTACACCAGCCATTTTATGGCGCCACTGACGCTCCAAACCAATGGCAGCGCCTAAAACCAAAGCCATTAATAACCGCAACTCAAACTGACTAATAGTAACCATATTGTAGAAATATTTTTTTAAAACCAATAACTGCCAAAGCACACCTCAGCTAAAGCGAATGTATATAAAAATATGGTGTTTGGTGCTAGTTTTTTGTGGTTTTTAGCACCAAATAGATAACTGCATTTTCTATTTAAATATGTGCTAACTAAAGTTATGAGGGATGCTTTAAACGATTTGAATATATAAAAGAATAAAATACATTTGTAAAAAAGCCTGACTGCTATCAGGGTTATCTCTCCAATTTGGATAGATATACCTGAAAAATCAGGGTTATATACAAGTTAGCGGTCAGGCTAAAAGACGACACAGACAATGAAGTTACTTTCAAATAACGAATTCAAAAATCACAAAACTGAAATTTCAAATGCAATTGAACTTGCTGAAGAAATTACAATATGTACTGCGTTTCTAAAATACTCAGGACTAAAGAGCATATTAGAACTATTAAATCAAAAAAAAACAAAGACAATATTTTTTGTTGGGACAAATTTTTATCAGACCGAACCAAGTGCCTTAAAACAACTTTTTAGTGACGGTCATATTATTTACCTTAACAGAGATAAAACACCGACATTTCACCCAAAAATATTTTTACTAAGAACTCAAAACGAAATAAAATTATTTATCGGTTCTGCAAATATGACAAGTGGTGGTTTAGAGACAAATATTGAAATATCAATTGAATGCAACACAACAACAGATTCACTACTTCATAACGACTTAATAGAGCAAATCAATCACTTCAAGACTAAATCAAAAAGAGTTGAAAAACTTGAAACCATTTTAGACTACGAAAAGAGATATAAAATTTATAGAGAAAAACATCAATTTGCAGATAAGGAATTTGAAAAAGAAGAAGAGAAAATTAATGAAGAAGAAAGAAAAAGAGAAGAAGACAGATTACGAAAGATTGAAGAAGAAAAAAGTAAAAAAACAAATACAAATTCCGACCCAACAAAAGATAGATTTGTAATTTCTGACGAGTACAAAAAAAACTGGCTAATAAATTTTGAAGAATTTAAACAATTCAAAATTGAAAATAATGGAAATACAATTATACCTAAAGGGCACAAACTACATAATTGGTACAAAAGACAAAAAGCGTTTTATGGGCATATTAACGAAAATGGTGTTAGGGCAATTTTACCCGAGCATTTGGAATTATTGAATCAAGAAAATTTCTTTTGGGGAAACCCAAATGAAGTTATATGGATGCAAAAATGGGAAAAAAAATTAGCAAGAGTAAATTCATATTGTAAATCAATAAATCAAGAGTTTGCTTGGATAACAGTCGATAAAAATAATAAGCAAAATCCTTTGAATGATTTAGGGCAATGGTGTTTGGAACAAAGGATGAGATTGAGACAATTAGAAAACCCAGAAAACTATAAAACTAAACGAAGAAAAATTACTGACTATGAAATCCAAAGACTTAAAGACATTAAATTTTTAACTGAATCCGAAAATGAAGGTGGTAAGCTTAAAGAAGATGATTTCATAGGAAACTTAATTAAAATATTAGAATTCAAAACTAAACGACTGAACGAGAAAAACCGAAAATGGCTACCTTCACAAACAGACAAAGTACCAGAAGATGCAGAATTAGGCGGTTGGCTAAATGACCAAATAGAATGGATAAAATCACATTTGAAAAATGGAACTAACCTTGACGTGGCAAAAGAAAGAGAGAAGGAATTTCTTGAATTGGGGATATATGTTGAAAATGGTATAAGACAATCATATTTTGAATTCGAAGCCAAAGAGTATTTGAAAATGAAAAAATTATATCCTATTGAAAATCCTAAAGGAGAAGAGCGTAAACCTTATGAATATACATTAGAATGGGTGGCTCAAAATAAAAGTAGAATTAAAACATTCCCGGAATGGAGACAAAAAAGAATCAAGGAATTAGGTATAGTGAAATAGAAGCCCGAACCGCTAACAGCACCTACCCAAAAGTGGCGGTTCAGTGGTTAAATCAAGCTTTGTGCTTCTATCAAAGTTTCTGCTTGGTTGACAGTGAAGTGCTCCGAAATCGCCACCTTCGGGTAGCTGCAAAACGTCAGGTTGTGAAAAAACTAAGTTTTTAATAAAAACTAGGTTTAAAATTTCCTTTATTACGCGTTTAGCTAAATTTATAGAATAGCTAATTTTTAAGCTGCAAATTTTGATTGGTAAAAATAGTTGGCTGTAATAGCCTTAAAACAGACCATCTTTTCAAAAGCATGAGTTATTCCTTTGTAATTAGGCACCCATTTCTTGATTTTTTCAATCAAGTTATCCATTCCTAAAATGTTCATACAGCGTTTCATGTTGTAAACTGTCATGATTAAGGCAAACTCTCCATTTACTTTTTTGAGTCCTTTTAAATTGGTGTGGTTATAACCCCACTTGCGCTTTATGGTTCCAAATATATGTTCATTCCATTCTTGGCGTTGGCGGTATAAATCGGTGTTGGCTTTGTAGCGTTGTGCATTTTCTTCTACGGTTTGTGCAAACTCACTTCGGTCAATCTCTCTACCTCCTTTTTCTTTGCCTGTGCAAAGGTGTTTTACTGGACAGGTTTTGCAAGCTGGTGTTCTATATTTTTTAAAGTTATAAGAGTTGGTACTAGTTTTTTTATGCCATGTGCCTTGTGTACGTAATATTTCGCCTTGCGGGCAGGTGTATGTATCCTGTTCTTTGTTGTATTTAAATTGGGTTACTAAATAGTCGGGTGTAGTTCCTTTTGTGTTGCTATTCACAATCTCTTGTTGCGCACAAATAGTTTTAATATTACTGTCTTTGCACTGTTGTAATTGGCGTCCGTTGTGATAGCCTTTATCGCTTATAGCTGTTAATGTTTCTGCTTGTAAGTTTTGTTTTGCTTCATGTGCTATGTCTGACAAAGCATTTCTATCATTGCGGTTAATGGTATGTGTAGCAACTACTAATTTATGTTCACTATCAACTGCTGCTTGCATGTTGTAACTTATTTCTACTACTTGGCCTTGTAATAGTAAGGCTCGTGCATCTTTATCGGTAGTGCTTATCTGTGGTTCGTTACTTTGCTCTAGTTCTGTTTTTAATAGCTCATATCTTATTTTGTTTTCTTTTAAGTGGGCTATCTTTTCTTTTATGTTATTTACTTTAATGGTGTCTTCTTGCGTATCGTTTGCATCTAATTGATTAAGATAATCGTTGGTTCTTTCTTCTATGTATTGTAAGTGACGTTCTATTTTCTTTGGGTTGTAATTGTTCTTTTTACTATTGTGGGCTCTTACTTTTGTGCCATCAATGGCTACGGTGTGACCTGCAACTAATCCCATGTCTTTTAAGAACAATACAAATAGTTTGAAGGTATTCTTCAGGGCTTGAGGATTATCTTTTCTAAAATCAGATATGGTATGGTAATTAGGTGTTAATTTTTGCATTAACCACTGTAACTCTATGTTCCGTTTACACTCTTTTTCTAATCTACGGCTACTGCGAATGCCATTTAAATAACCATAAAAATATAGCTTTAGCAATACTTTGGGATTGAATGATGGACGGCCTTCGCTTTTGATAGTTTTTGTAATAAAACTCAACTGCGTTAAGTCTAGTTTTTCTACAAAAGCTTCAATAAATCTAACTTGATTGTCTTGTTCTACTAAGTCGTCTAGGCTACTAAATTCGACCTGACTACGGTTATGAGGAGTAATGTATTCCATTGATTTTACTACTCAAAAAAACAATTTTTTTATCTTTGTTTTTTATCCTTTTATCCGCATGTTTGAATGTAGATTGTGAATAGTTTTTTCACACTCTGACGTTATATGCCATTTTAGGACGACCATTAAACAGACCGACTTGCTAACAAAAAACAACTTTTACAAGGACAAGAGACGATAAAAATTTACATTTGCACCCTAATTGAAACAGATAGTAACATTCATATTGGCAACACTCATTTTCTTGCAACCTTTCAGCAAGATGTGGATTTACGTTTCCTTCAAAATCAACCAAGACAAAATAGCCAAGACACTTTGCGTAAAGAAAGAAGTTAAAAACAATGGTTGTCAAGGCAAGTGCCATTTGAAAAAACAATTGGACAAAGCAGATGAGAACGAACAAAAACAAGCTCCGACAAATCTTAAAGAGAAATATGAAGTGTTATATTGCGATTATCATAGGGCAATGGACTTAAGAAAACTGTCTTTACTTCTTGAAAGGCAGATATTGAACACAAACAACGCAGATTTTTTCGCATCTTCATTCATCACGGACATCTTCCGACCACCAAAACTCAATTTGATTTAATGGTTGCAGTTTGGGCAAAGCCCTAACAAAAAGCAAAGCACTTGCCTTCGGCAGCGTGCTTTTGGGGTATGTTATGTACTTACCCTAAGTTCATTATTTCTAACATTCAATCAAATTTCAAAATGAGTTTCAAAAACATCATCATAACATTCTTGTGCCTTTGGGCATCGAGAAGTTTTGCTCAAAACATAAAAGGGACAATCAAATCCCAATCAGGTGAAGCCATAGGCTTTGCAAACATTTCAATTCTCAATAGTTCTAACGTAACAGTTGCAGACAAAGACGGTAATTTCACGTTTGACCTTTCAAAAGGCATATACGAATTACAGATTAGTGCTGTTGGTTATGCTAACAAAGTTCAAAAAATAGAAGTAGCAGACCAAGCCTTAACTATTGATGTAACACTTTCCGAC
Organism: Bacteroidota bacterium; assembly: GCA_027484685.1. Taxonomy (GTDB): domain Bacteria; phylum Bacteroidota; class Bacteroidia; order UKL13-3; family UKL13-3; genus JAAFJM01. Next base: position 3,352 of record JAIXSO010000060.1, on the reverse strand, counting down.
AATACCCAAACTTTGGGTGAAGTAGTGGTTACTGCCAACAAGCGAGAAGAAGATATTGTAAAGGTTTCCACTTCTATCACTTCACTTTCTGCGAAAAAAATTGAAGATACCCGAACTTGGGGTCTTGGTGGTTTGACTGCCTTAGTACCGAATTACACTTATCAAGAATTAGGAGTTCCGTTTCAACAAGTACAATCTATTCGTGGTATTCAAGTTTTTAGCGAAAATCCTGCGGTTTCTACATACATTGACGATGTAAATAACATTGACATCTTAGCCAATGGTTTTGCTTTTACCGATATTGAAAGAATAGAGGTATTACGTGGCCCACAAGGAACTTTGTTTGGTCGCAATGCAATGGGTGGTGTAATCAATATCATCACAAAAAAGCCAACTAATAAACAAGAGACTTTTGCTGAGTTTTCGGTAGGTAATTTAGGCTTGGTTAGAAATAGTTTTGGTTTTAGGACACCTTTAGTGAAAGATAAATTATTCTTGGGTATAAATGCATTTTATCAAACTCAAAATGGTTATTGGAAAAATGACACTACAGGAGTTGCTAATGCAGATAGAAATGCCAATGGAAGAACTGTTGGAGGAGAAAATAATTTGTATGGAAATATTTATTTAAAATGGTTGCCTAATAAAAGAATAAGCCTGACCCTAAATCTTAAAGGTCAAAGAGATTGGAGCAACAACACTGGCTTTTTTGTTTCACAAGCCAATGACAGTATTGCATTTGCAAACCCAGATAAAATTAATTTGGCAAGAGTGGGTCAACACGAACGCAACATCTTAAACTCATCGCTGGTGGCAAAATATTTCGGTAATAAGTTTACTTTAACTTCAATTTCAGCCTACCAAACGATTGACTTGTCATTTAGGGATATTGATTTTCCTGGCATTTATCATTCTTTTTACAAAAGTGCGATTGGCGAAAAACTACCACCACAGCAAGTATATAGCCAAGAATTACGTATTAATTCAAACTCTGATAGCAAACTTCAATATACGGCAGGTTTCTATGGATTTTCCCAAGTGGGTTATGAACCATCTACCAACTTGGTGCAAGAATACACTCCAAGTTACTATGCTGTATTCAGAAACAAAGCTAATAACCTTGGGCTAGCAGGTTTTGGAGAATTGAGTTACCAAATTACCAAAAAATTGAAAGCAACTGCGGGTTTGAGGTACGATTATGAAAGGCGTGAAGCTACCTTCAATGGAGTTAGATTTGATCCAATTACTTTTATTCCTGACCCAGATGCAGTTTTTGCAAATGGCACATTTACTATTGTAAGACCAGATACAGTAGTTAGTGGCAACTATTCTGCCCTATCTCCAAAATTAGCTCTAAGTTATGCTTTAAATGAGCGTTCAAATATTTATGTTACTTACACGAGAGGATTTCGTGCTGGAGGTGTGAATTCACAAAAAGTACCTAGTGGTGTTCGTCAAACTTTTGACCCTGAATATTCTGACAATTATGAACTGGGTTACAAAACTAATTTGATAAACAATAAACTGAGTATTGGAGCATCCGCATTTTTGATTCAATGGCAAAATTTGCAGTTCTTCAATTTGGTGGCACCTGGCACATTTGCAAGAACCAATGTAGGTGATGCACAATCAATGGGTTTGGAATTGGAAGTTTCTGCAATACCACTGAAAGGATTACAATTGGACGGAAGTTTTGGATTTAATGAAACAGAATACAAAAGTTTTGATTTAATTCGATCTAATTTCTTTACTGGTGAACGAATAATAACACCTATTGGTGGCAACCGTCTTTCAAATGCGCCAAGCCATACTATATTCTTTGGTGCACAATACGAATACGCTATCTCAAAAAAGTTGAAAGCCGTTGTCCGTGGCGAAGTTCGTAATATTGGTAGTTACTACACAGACATTCAAAACAAAATTGAACAGCCTACTTATACACTCATCAATTCAAGGATTGGTTTTGTTTATGACAAGTACAGCTTGTTTGTTTGGGGGCAAAATCTGAACAACGAAAGGTATTTGGCTTTTGGTAGCGCAGACAGCAGCTTTGGTAGAAATGTAAGAACAGCTGCACCAAGAACATTTGGTATTACACTTAGTGCAAAATTCTAATTTATTCATCTTTTGGGGTTGGCGAAGCCAACCTCAATTTAATTCAAAAATATGAAACAAATAATATCAATAATAGCTATCGCTTCATTGCTATTTGCTTGTAATAACCAACCAAAACATGAAGCCAAACAACAACCTGAAAAGGTTGTAATGACAAAAGAAGATTCTCTAAAACTTGCCAAAGAAATTGAGAATTTCAGTCCTGACAATCACGTTAATACTATGGAAATGATTTTTGGCAAACCTAAACACGAAATCAAAACCATTGGTATTTTGGTGTATGATGGTGTGAATGAATTAGATGTAATGGGTCCAAGATATGTATTAGGTCAGGCTATGGGAGTTAAAACTAAACTTATTGCAATAAAAAAAGGAAATATTAAAACAGTGATGGGTGTAGAAATAGTACCAAACACCGTTATTGACTCTGTTTCACAATTAGACATTCTAATAATTCCTGGCGGTTTTACAGGAACTATTGAAGCTGCTTACAATAAAGACCTTCACGAATGGATTAGAAAAATTGACAAGACAACTAAATACACAGGAGCAGTTTGTACTGGCGTTTGGATATTGGGTGCGACAGGACTTTTAGAAAACAAAAAGGCTTCCACCAATTGGTACAGAGAAGAAGAATTTTTGAAAAAGTACAAAGCCATACCAGCAAACCAACGTTACACACAAGACGAAAAGTATTGGACAAGTGCAGGAGTAACAGCAGGAATGGATATGTCGTTAGCCATTATGAAAGACATTTATGGCGACAAGTATGCACAAGCCATAATGTTAGATATGGAATATGACCCACAACCACCAATTGAAGGCGGAACACCCGAAAAGACAAACTGGGCAGTAAATTGGATGATGAAAGCAATGTATGACGGTGGCGTAAATCCACTCATAGACAGCTTAGAACGAAAGAAATAAAAACGGCATATAACATATAAGGATTAAACGCAGCTTTGTTTTTCACAAAGGTGCGATTTTTCCGACACATCGGAACTATGTTGACAGAAGCTTCGGTAGCCTGCTGCAACAATAGTTTCAACGATAAAATTTGTATTATGGGATTTTAATAATAAAGCCTGTAGATTATCATTATTTTTGCTTCGGCTTTGCTCAGCATTCAAGCAGTTATTTACTAATTTGGTGCTTTAAATTAGCTCAAAAGGTGTTTTTTAAGGTAAGTTTTCATACTTTATTACCATTTATTATTATTTTATTTCAGTTTAGGCAG
>JAIXSO010000023.1 GCA_027484685.1 Bacteroidota bacterium | reverse complement strand
TCTTTTTTTCCTAAAAAGCCATCTATCAGAAAAGATGTAGAAGAAACAAATCCTGAAATGTTAATGTTGTTTGATCAACAACTTTCATTAGTGGCTTAAACCGAACTCAGGTTAATAAGTTTATTTGTTTATTAAAGGTATCAATGAAACTAGGTGAAATAGAGAAAATATTACATAAAATAACCTATTTAATAAGGGCAAATGTTTTATATATTTGTCCTTTTTTATTGCGAAAAATTTAATAAAAACATATGTCATTACCTAACATTTACGAACAAGGAACTATCAATATAATACTTGATAGATTAGAGAAATTAACTGCCCAAACAGCACCTCAATGGGGTAAAATGAACGCAGCACAAATGCTTGCGCACCTGAATGTAGCTTACGATATGGATAATGGTAAAATAGAAACAAAAACTCCAGCATTGGTAAAGTTTATGTTGAGGTTGTTTTTAAAACCAGTTTTGGTTAATGAAAAACCATACAAAACCAATTCAAGAACAGCACCTGCATTTATTATAAATACTGAAAAAGATTTTGAAATAGAAAAGCAAAAACTGATTGCTAATATTAAAGAAACACAAGCCAAAGGCCCATCGTTTTACGAAGGAAGAGAAAGTGCATCGGTAGGTAAATTAACAGCTATTGAATGGAATAACATGTATTACAAGCACCTGAACCATCATTTCACTCAATTTGGTATTTAATTAATCAAATAATAATTAATGACTGAATCGTTTGCAACATTTGTTGATGTAATTTTACCTTTATACGTTCCTAAGCTATACACATACCGTGTAGCTGAAGACATTACTGGGCAAATTGTATTAGGCAAACGTGTGTCGGTTCAGTTTGGAAAAAGCAAAGTATATGCGGCTATTATTGCCAATATACATAGTACTCCACCCAAAGATTATGTAGCCAAATACATCCTTTCTGTTTTGGATGATGAGGCCATTATTTACCCTCAACAATTAAAATTTTGGCAATGGATAAGCGATTATTATTTATGCAATATGGGTGATGTAATGCAAGCAGCATTGCCATCTATGTTAAAACTGCAAAGTGCTAGTAAAATAATTGCTAATCCTGATTTTGATAACAATATAGAACTTGATGATAGGGAGTTCTTGGTTATGGAAGCATTGGCGGTTCAACATGAACTTACCATTGATAATATTCAGCAAATTTTAAATGTAAAAAATGCTTTACCTATTATAAAAAGCTTAGTAATTAAAGAAGCCATTATAATAAACGAAGATTTAAAAACTAAGTATAAAGAAAAATTGGTAAGCTGCTTAAAGCTTACTCCTGCTTATCAAAACGATGAAGAGAATTTAAGAATATTATTTGATTTACTTGCAAAAAAAGAAAAACAACTCAATGTATTGATGTTGTATTTGCATTTAAAACAAAATAAGCCACATGTGCTGAAAGCGGAATTATTAAAACATCCTGAAAGTAGTGCCTCGGCTATACAAACGCTCATTAAAAATGGTGTTTTTGAAGAGTTTGAACTGGCAGTTGATAGGCTACAGTTTGATGAACATCAAGTAGAAACTTTTGCTTTAAATGAATACCAAGAAAAGGCTTTAAACCAAATAAACGAGCAGTTTTTAACTAAAGATGTAGTGCTTTTAAAAGGTGTTACATCAAGCGGAAAAACGCATGTGTATGTTCGGTTAATTGAGCAAACATTGAATCAAGGAAAGCAGGTTTTGTACTTATTGCCTGAAATTGCTATTACCTCTCAAATCATTCACCGAATTAGGAAATATTTTGGTGAAAAATGTGTGGCTTTTCACAATAAAATTGGAGATAACGAGCGTGTAGAAATTTGGAATAAAGTTAAAAGTGGTGAAATAAAAATAGTAATAGGTGCACGAAGTGCCATATTTTTACCTTTTGCCAATTTAGGTTTAACCATAGTAGACGAAGAGCATGAAACTACTTTTAAACAAAGCGAGCCTGCTCCAAGGTACCATGCGCGCGATTCGGCTGTGGTATTGAATAAAATATATAATGCCAAGTTGATTTTAGGAAGTGCTACTCCTAGTTTTGAAAGTTACTTTAATGCCAAACAAGGTAGGTTTGGTTTGGTAAATTTAGATAAACGCCATGGCGAAATAGAGTTACCACAAATTATAACCGCAAACATTGCAGACGAACGCAAAACAAAGGTTATTCAAGGTAATTTTACAACCATTTTGGTCAATGAAATAAAGCAAACCTTGGCTAAAAATGAACAAGTTATTTTGTTTCAAAACCGCAGAGGTTACAGTCCGGTATATGAATGCGACAACTGTCAGTGGGTTCCTAAATGTCAAAATTGTGATATCAGTTTAACTTACCATAAATTTATTGATTCTTTAAAATGCCATTATTGTGGGTTTACTCAAAAGTTGCCCGACACATGTTCTGCTTGTGGCAGCCATACTTTAAGTTTTAAAGGATTTGGTACCGAAAAAATAGAAGATGAATTGGCTATTTTGTTTCCAACGGCCCGTGTATCTAGGTTTGACCAAGATAGTACCAAAGGAAAAAATGGACATGAAAGCATTATAAAAGATTTTGCGGAACATAAATTCGATATCATGGTTGGAACGCAAATGGTTACTAAAGGACTTGATTTTGAAAATGTAACTTTGGTTGGAGTTATCAATGCAGATCAATTATTGTTTTTTCCTGATTTTAGGGCCAATGAAAGGGCTTTTCAATTAATAGAACAAGTGAGCGGCAGGGGAGGCCGAAGACAAAAACAGGGGAGGGTAATTATTCAAAGTAGTTCTCCAAATCATCCAGTTATTTTATCGGTTATTAACCACGATTTTGAATCATTGTATAACCGCGAAATACAAGACAGAGCTCAATTTTTATTTCCACCGTTTCAGCGAATTATAAAAATAAGTTTACGTCATAAAGATTATAAAGTAAGTGAAGATGCTGCCAATCAATTGCATTTATTAATGTACACCACTTTTGGCGATAACTTGTTAGGGCCTGCCAATCCTTATGTTAGCCGAATTAGGAATTATTATATCAAGGAGTTTTTGGTTAAAATAGATAGAAACGATAGCAGATTAGCATCGCTCAAAAAATTTATAAAACAACAAATAGCTAAACTTTACGAGAACAAGTTGTACAGTCAATTAATTGTACAAATAGATGTGGATGCGCTTTAATGTTAAAAATTAGCTCTTTATTGCTCAAAACTAACAACTATCAACAAACAACTAGTTACAATTGAAATACATTTGTGGTATGAAAAATAAAGTAATTGTAGCGCTCATAGCCATCTTTGGTTTTATTGTTTCATTGCCATACACTGTAGATGCGCAATGCCCCATGTGTAAGCAATCATTAGCATCGGCAAGGGCTGATGGAGAAACCAATGTTGGTAATACTTTAAATAATGGAATCATTTATTTATTTGTGTTTCCATATATTTTAGCAATGGTATTTTTGTTTTTGTATATAAAAAATGTTCGTGCTAAAAAGAAATTAGCGGCTAATTCAAAATAAACTTATGTGTAACAAATTTGAACCTAATAAAGGGTTATCTATTATAAAAGCAAAATGTCCTCAATGCCAAAGTGGAAAAATGTACCAATACAGTGCATTTAAACTAAATGGTTTTACTCAAATGTTTGATACTTGCCCAGTATGCAATTTAACTTTTGAGGTAGAACCAGGATTTTTTTGGGGAGCCATGTATGTAAGTTACGCCATTACTACCGGGATGATGTTGGTAATAGGGGCATTGGTTTATATTTTAAGTGGACATGAAGCAGGATTTTGGGGTTATATCATTCCAATTTTTTTATCCATGTTTTTGTCTATTCCTTTTACTTATAGATACGCCCGTGTTTTGATGTTGTATTTATTTTCGCCTATAAAGTTTAATAAAGATTTGGCTAATAAAGCCTAAATGGAACCAAATCAATCCATAGTTTTTTTTGATGGTGTTTGCAATTTATGCAATGGGTTTGTACAGTTTGTACTAACTCACGAAAAAAATCAAACGTTTAAATTTTGCAGCTTACAATCAGATTTTGCAATAGATTTTTTTAAACAACATCAATTTGAAACACTCAATATTGATTCAGTTATAGTTTATAAAAACCAACAGTTTTATATACAATCTGATGCAGCTTTTAAGGTAATTGATGAGTTGAAATTGCCTTATAGATTGATTTCTGTTTTTAAGTTTTTTCCTACTGTATTAAATAATTTTATTTATAAAATTATTGCTAAGCATAGGTATAAAATTTTCGGAAAAACAGATACTTGTTGGGTTATGAAGCCAGCACATAAACAAAGATTTTTGTAAATAGAAAAGCCTATCCAAATTTATTCGGATAGGCTTTTTGCTTACTATATGCTATATGTTTCCTTGTACTCGCTCGCATCTTGCGAGTGTGCATGTAATTAGCGTCCCGCCTATATTCAAATAAATCAGCCAGAGGCTTGTCAATATATTCACTAGCAAGATGCTAGCGAAGGCGGAGCATCAATAGCATATAATAAACAAAGCTTTATTTTGCCTTATAGTAAATGATTCCTTTGTTGCTTGCGTAACAGAATTTAGAAGCCGTTTCATCGGCTAAATAATAGATATTTAATCCGAGTTGATTCATGTAGTTTTCGTGCAGGAATAGAGGTATTTTGGGGAATATTGCCTTGGTATTTTTTTCAATAGGTCGGCTTCCATTTAAATAGAAACATCCATATTTATCTCCCAATTGATATACGTACAGATTAGTTAAATGAGGATAGTTGGAAATATAGTTAATTTCATTCTGCCATATTTTATCGTAAACCACAGGTAAAAGAATTTCATTTTTAGCATTGAGAATTCCGAATTTAGCGCCTTTCATTACTATAAAACTGCCTCTAGAATATGCTTTTAAACTAAAGTTAGCATCAACTTTATAAATATTTTGTTCTTTGAATACCATTTTACCCTGACCATCAAAATGATAATATTCGTATTTTAATTGAGTAAAGCTAAACCTAATTTCATCATATTGCAGTGGAACCAGAACCTTTCCATTATACTTTAAAATCCCATATTTCCAATTACCCTTTGCATCCCTTTTACCTGCCAGAAAATTAATCATGTCGGGCGCATCATAATCTGTGTATTGGTTTAAAATGTAAATTAGGGTATCATACATTTGCTCTGAGCGCGTGTTTTCCGAAAGAAATAATCCGTATTGCTTTCCATCATAAAAAAGCATCGCTTCCTTTTGAATATTGGTATTGTATGAAGTAGCAAAATAATACTTTTCATTTGAGGTCAAGTTTACGGGTTTACCATTAAATGTAAGTGTTTGATCTTGGCTCAACTCAAAATATTTGGGAGTTGCATCGGTCACATTTGAAACATCACCCGCCTCAGCATCTCTCATTGGAATAGATTCACCCATATCAATTCCTGCATCATCAACCAACATTTCACCTGAACCTGATTCTCCTTGTCCATAACCTTCTTCATCTTCCGAAGCATTTCCTTCTCTAGATGCAGATTTTGTGTAAGGCTTGCGTATAAACTGACCTGCTTTGGCATCAAAATATATTTTATCCGTAAAATATGATTGATTTTGATCAAGGTATGAACAAATCAAATATTCTTGGTCAAGCTCCTCATTTTTCAATTTAAAATTCGTTACCTTATCAATGATAGGATTTAATTTCTGCGCTTTTGCATTGTAATTGTAAATACTCACGCGCTCATCTTTATGCAATACAATTACAGCTAGATTAGTAAGTTTTGAGTTTTTATTAGGATGACTAATAACTTTAAAATTAGATACATTTTCAAGCAATAATTTTTCACCTTTAAGGTTATACAAATTACTATTAACACTAGAATAGGAATTCTCCGAGCCTATGATTAGTCCTTCATCTAAATATGAAAAAGTGCTGTGTTCAGAGTTTTTTACTACCTCTTTGGTTCCAATTAATACACCCGTTTTAGAGGCCATTTTTGGGTTCGACCCAAGGCTTTTTTGAGAGTCATTTAAAAGCTCAAATTTAAAAGCATTATTTCCTATAGGTTCAATATTGGTGTATTTAGCAGCTAAAACTATTTTACCACTTAGATCAGACAATCCAAATAAATTACCCACTCTAAAGGGTACTAAAACAGAATTTTGAGAAAACAAGGAGCTTGAGAAAAGCATCAAAAAGCAGGTGATAAATCCCCAATATTTTTTCATATGGCTAACATTAATTTGAATTCGAATAAGCAAATAGGATTTCATTAATCGTTCAAATCTTTCTCCTTTGTCTTTTTCGGGGAAAGAGATTTTGCGGTATTTTGTTAGAATTTTATTGAAGCTCATAATTTCTGTTTGTCGAATAGGGTTTAAACATACTTAAAATGGTGAGATTTTACAAAAATTAATTAACTTATTTAGATGTCCCGCCCTCGCTCGCATCTTGCGAGTGAGTGTATTGAAAAGCCTCCGGCTGATTTACTCCTTTTTCAAAATGGTATTACTTTTAAAGGACTAAAAATATTTGCGCTACTATAAAAATAATTTTCAGGTTCGTTCACCAATCCTGCCCTTACTGGATTCATATGTATATACTCTATTTTTTGCTTAATAACTTCATACGAATATAACAAAACTGGGTGAACGGTGTATTGCCAAAAATGATTTTTACTGTATTGCTTATTTGCTTTTGCAAAATAGTTGAACAAATATAACAACCATTCTTTTCTGCTTTCTTGAGGATTATTTTCAATAGCTTTTATTATTTGCTTAGCAGTATAACTTTTAAACCTACCTAATAGTTCATTTAAATCTTTTTCTTGTCTTCTACAAACTAAATGTATATGGTTACTCATAATAACATAACAATAAATATCCAATTTTTCATTTTCTTGGCAATATTTTAAATTTTCTATCAAAATATTCTTGTATTCATTGCGTGTAAAGACATCTATCCAACCAACAGTGGTTAATGTTACAAAAAACAATTCATCAGGTGTTGTTATTCTATATTCACTCATAAATTATAAAGCAATATAAAGTTATTTGGATAAATTTTAAAAAATGGCGGGACGCCAATTAAACTCACACTCGCAAGATGCGAGCGAGTGCCAGAGTTCACTCATAAATTATAAAGCAATATAAAGTTATTTGGATAAATTTTATAAATGGCGGGACGCCTATCAAACTCACACTCGCAAGATGCGAGCGAGTGCCAGAGTTCACTCATAAATTATGAAGCAATATAAAAGTTATTTGGATAAATTTTAAAAAATGGCGAGACGCCAATTAAACTCACACTCGCAAGATGCGAGCGAGTGCGAGACATAAACAACGATTTTTGTAAATAGAAAAGCCTATCCAAATTTATTCGGATAGGCTTTTTGCTTACTATATGCTATTTGTTTTTCGAACCAATTATACCGCTTTGATAAATAATAAAATCAAATTTACGGCATAATACCATCTAAGATTTACGCCAAATGCAATGGCTTAATTTGTAAATCAAAATGGTATTATTTAATAGCTACAGCCATTTTTTCTACTTTGTTTTCTACTTTTTTAAGTTCAATGGTTAAAATTCCGTCTTCCATTTTTGCATCAATTTGGTTTTTGTCAATGCTTTCGCTTAAGTGGAAACTGCGTTTAAATTTACCTTCAAACGACTCAATGGTGTGGAATTTACGCGTATCGTTTTCTTTTCTAAAACTGCGTTCACCGCTAATTACAAGGGTGTTTTTTACTATTTCTACATTCACATTTTCTTTTTTTACACCTGGCAATTGCACATGTAAAGTAAAGTTGTGCTCATCTTCGGTAATGTCAACTCTTGGAGTAAAATGAACATCGCGCTCAAACTTGCCTAAGTTGTGGTTAAAAATGGTATCAACAGTGTTGAAAAATTGAGAAGGTACTGAGTTTTCAATAAAGAACTCGCGAGCTGGATTTAATTTTAAAAATTTCATATTGTTTGTTGTTTAATTTTTTTTGATTGATACTTTCTAATAATCAAAAAGTTTTCCAACCGAAATTTAAAGACAATATGGCTTATTAATTGTGTTATTAAATAAAATTGATTGAAAATAAAAGACATTATGGCTTTTATTTGTGTTTTGTAATGTCAAATTGCTTTAGAGGCTAAATTATAGTCTTTGAACTTGTTGATCCGAAAACGAAAAAACACACGGAATTTATAATTGAAATGTATTCGATGTTACTTCATAGGAGTGGAAGATTCTTTTTTGTAAAAAGGATAAAGTGGGCAAATAATACCTGCTGAATATAAACCAAATTTACCTTCATAATTATCACTCCTTAATTGGTAATTGTAGGCATAATGAATTGTAAGTGAATTCCTAAAAGTATAGCCCAAAACTGGAGCAATTCTTATATCGTTATTATTATTGAAAATAATATCACTTATCCTTGCGCCTAATATTATGCAACTTGAACTTGATTTACCAAAATAGTTAAAAAAGTTATAGGTGAAGCTTGGAATAACATAATTAATATTGTTTTGAGCAGAATAGCCAATTTCAAAATAATAACTTTTATAATTTCTACCTATGTTGTTTTGTTTGTATTTAGCGTATCCAATATTGTAAATAGGATTGCTCTTTTCAAATGCAGAAAATTGAAATATAATGCCACTGTTAAGTGTTTTTATTTGCGTGTAACACTTTGAAAGTGAAAAAAATAAAATAATGATTGTAATAAAGGTTTTGGTTTTCATGTTACACTAGTTCTCCTAGAGGTAATATTACTTCAAATACTGTTCCTTCATTTTCTTTGCTGGTAAAGCTAATTTTACCACCTGCTGCTTCAATCATGTTTTTTACCATTGGTAAACCCAAGCCCATACCATAAATTTTAGTACTGAAATAAGGGGTAAATATTTTATCAGCATCGGCTTTGCTTATGCCTTTTCCGTTATCGCTTATGTGTATTTTTACTTGTGCTTCATCTATGGTGGCACTAATATCAATTAGGCCTTTTTTATCATCAGGAATGGCTTGCGATGCATTTTTTATTAAGTTGGTAAAAGTTCTATTTAAATAATTATTGTCAAAATGAACATAAAGGTCTTCGGGTATTTGATTGATAATTTTAATATTATCATCGTTCTGATGGAGGTCAATAATGGGTTGTAAAGCGTCTTTTAAAAGTATGTTTTCAAACTCAGGAGTTGGCATTTTAGCGTAATTGCTAAACTCACTTGCCAAATCGTTTAATACATCAATTTGAGTAATTATGGTTTTACTTACTTTATGAAAAGTTTCTTCTAATTTTGGGTGTTGGTCTTTCCAAGCTCGTTGCAAATGTTGCACACTTAGCTTCATAGGCGTTAGCGGATTTTTTATTTCATGGGCTATTTGCCTAGCAATATCTCTCCACGCGCCTTCACGTTCACTTTGAGCGAGTTTATTTGCACTTTCCTCTAGCTTATCAATCATTAAATTATATTGCTTCACCAAGTCGCCTATTTCATCTTTTCTATTCCATAAAATAGGTTCGTTTTTCTTGCCTAGATTGGTAGTGCTTAATTGTTTTTGGATTAAAATAAGCGGATAAGAAATATTGTGCGAAATGATATAAGCAATGATTCCAATTACTATAAATAACAATGCATATAAGTTGATAAACCCAACCACAATGCTCGAAATTTCGCTTAATAAATCTGCTCGTTTACTAAAGTAAGGCAGTTGCGCATAACCTATTAAATCGTTTTCGTTTTTATAAATAGGAACGTAAGCTGCTATGTAACTAAAATCGGCAATGCGTTCTGCTTGGCTAAACTGCGATTCTTTTAATGAATACAAATGGTAATACGCTGTCGGATTAATTAAATCGGCTATAACACCTTCGTCAAAAACCTTGCTAATACTACTAGCTACTAATTTTCCATTTAAGTTATAAATACTAATATCGGTATCGTAAAAATCGGCTAATTGGTTTAAGTAAGCCTTGGTTTCGTTTTGCTTATTTTTTATAATATAATCGCTGGCTTCGCCTTGAAGTGTGTTAACCACACTGCGTATTTTTCGACTTAGTTTTTCGTTTTGTTTGGTATTGTATTCCGATTGTATAAAACTAATGGTTACATAAGCAGTAATGCTTAAAGTAATAAATACAATTAAAATAATAGATACTTGAATACGGGTTCTAATCAGAACTACATCAGGATCTTTGATAAATAAAAACCTATTGATAAAATGCTTGACAAAACGGTAAGCCTTTGATTTGATTAACTTGTAGCCCTTTAAAAACCTTGAATTTACAATTGCATAAATTGATAAAGAGAAAATAAGTAATAATGTAAAAAAGGTAAAAATAAGCGAAAATAAACCCAATGGTTCGTAGAAGGTATCATCTTTTTTACTCACTATTACGGTTAGTTGGTTATCATTTTTATACTGTAAATGTTCAAATCCATTTTCAATAAAATGAGTAAACTGTTCTTGTTCGGTAGTTTTACTGTTGATGGTTCGGTAAGGATAGTTTCCACTTTGGCTCACTAAGGCGTTGTTTTTATAAATGGCATAACTGTACTCAAATTTTTTAAAACCAATGGTATTACTGGTTCCTTCTATTTGTAGTTCTTCAAATCGGTTTTCATCTTGAATCAGTTTTGGTTGCAATTGTATAAATACATAACCCAATTTTTCATTGCCATTTTTAACTAAAAACTTAGATAAGTAGCCTTTTAAAAAGCTGTTTGTTTTTAAGTATTTAAAGTTTTTATCAATGGTTTCAATTGACTGGTTATAGTAAATTTCGTTGAGTTGATTAAACGAAATATTGTTACGTTCGTTCAAATGATTTCCTGCCGAATCGAAATCGTAAATGGCTACTTCGTATTTACTTAAATAGCCTGTAAAGTATAGCTGGCGCAGTGTTTTTTTAAACTGCGACTTAGATGCCATTTCGTTTAAAAAGTAATATTTTACTTGTTTGTCGTTCGAAATTTTCTTTTCAATATCGCGCAGAAAATATTCGGTATTGATATCGTTTTGTGAGATTAATTTACCGGCATATAGCTTTCTGTTTTCAATGTCTTTTAAACTTGAAAAATAATTAACCGAATAACTAGTGGCAAACGAAATTAAAATAACCAAGATAAAAAAATGTTGGAAGCGATTGGCTTTTGAAACAAAATAGTTAAAGGCTACAAAGGCTAAAATTAAACACGATGAGCCTAAGTAAAAAATATGTTGTCGGCCAAAAACAAAATTGATTATGAGAGGATGGATTACAAAATAAATTATTAGTAAAATGCCTAATAAAACCCATTTGTTAAACGCATTTTGCCTTATGTATAAAAAAGTATTTTTTATTGAAATATGAATAACTACAAATAAAATTACGCCAATTAATAAGCCATAAAAGCTAAATTGACTCAATAGGTACACATTTTTTAAACTGAACGAAATTTGCGAATCGAATACCAAGCTTTTAATACTATCAATGCCTGAATCAATTGAAATAATGGTAATGAGTAACAAGAAAATCAGTTTGAAATATTTTAAGTAAACATTGTTTTCTGATTTATTTAAAATGCGTTTGGTATCAATTAAAACCACAAACCATAATGCAATAAGTGATACAATTAAAAAATCGCCAAGCGAAGGAATGATATCGCTAGAGGCATAAATAATGGGACTGAAAAGTGGTTTACTGTATAAGTAAGAAGGTAATTGGTAAATGAGCAGCAGTTTTTTTACTGCAAACATTACAGCAAAATAAAACAAGGTTCCAATAGCAATATTTAATTGTAATAAGTAGTTGCAAAGCAAATGAAAACAAATGCAAAAAATAGTTATTGTTAATACTGAAAGCAAAATAAGCCAAACATTATCAAGCCAATCTTTACTAAATATTTCAACTGAAAAAAGGTATTTTCCGCTTACATCTTTTATGTCTGAAAATCCTTTTAATGGTTGTGGGCTAATAATTCCATTGTCTAAAAAGGCTAACTCTTCGTTAAATTTATTGCTTAAGTATTGGTTTTTATAATTGTAACCTTCGTAAATATTGTAAAAAATAATGAAATGAAAACTGCCACTAACCTTGCTGTAAGCCAAGTAAGAGCCATTATTATTAATTATAAAACTGATACCATCTTTAAATTTATTATTGAACTTTTGTGCATTGATTAAATTACTAGTCCACGATATTAGAGTATCGTTTTTAAAAAGTTGAATAATACAATTTTCTTTTTGAGCCAATGAATTTACATTGAGCCAATTTTTTTCATAATTAGTGGTATCAAGCAGCAGTTGCTGAAAAGTTTTTACAAACGATAACTCTTTATTGCGAATAATTTCTTGAACACGTTGATAGGTATCAAACTGTTGCTGAGGCGTGTTTTTTAAATACCTTTGTTCAGCTAAAAACGAAAGCTGCATCAAAACAATCGATACTAAAAATCGAACTATGTGTTTACGCAACTTTGGGTCTTTTAACATGCTTTTTTTGTAATTATGAATGTTGCCCTTCGACTGCGCTCAGGGTGACAGATAAATTATAATCACGCAAGGCGTGAATGAATTATAAAATTTAGTTTTTTGAACTAAGTACTAAAAACTAAGTACTAAAAACTAAGTACTTTAAACTTCTAACCATACTACTCAAATTTTCCGGTTTGTAAATAATTGGTTACATAGTCTTTTACTGCATCTTCAATAGGAGTAAACGGTTTGTTATAACCTATAGCTTTTAACTTACTCATGTTGGCTTCAGTAAAATATTGGTATTTATCTCTAATGTCTTCAGGAATTGGAATGTATTCAATATTTGGTTCTAATTGCAATGCACTAAAAATAGCTTTTGCCAAATCGTTCCAAGTTCTAGCTTGGCCAGTTCCTAAATTATAAAGGCCGCTATTTTTGCGAGTTTCCATTAAAAATAAACATACATCGCATAAATCTTTTACGTAAATAAAATCGCGCATTTGCTCACCATCTTTATAATCGGGTCTGTGCGATTTAAAAAGTTTAACTTTTCCATGTTCTTTTATTTGGTTAAAAGCATGAAATATTACCGATGCCATGCGACCTTTGTGGTATTCATTGGGCCCATATACGTTAAAAAACTTGAGTCCAGCCCAAAAGTATGGTTGTTTGGGTTGTGAAATAGCCCATTTGTCAAAATCGTTTTTCGATTTGCCATATAAGTTTAATGGATTCAACGCATCAAGCTTGGTAATATCATCATCGTAACCATTTTCGCCTTCGCCATAAGTAGCTGCGCTCGATGCATAAACCAAACCAATACCTTCTGCCACACAAATATTCCATAGCTGTTGGCTAAAATCGTAATTTAATTCTTTAAAAATGGCAGCATCTGTTTCGGTAGTATCAGTTCTAGCTCCTATATGAAAAACAAATTGCACTTGATTGGCATTTTGCTTTAACCATTCAAAAAAATCTTTTCTATTAACCTTAGCTGCGTATTTTTTACCAACTAAATTAGCTGCACGGTTGGGCCATGAGTCAAAATCATCAACCAATATTAAATCGTTGTAATTATGCTGGTTAAGTTTTGCTACTAAACATGAGCCAATAAATCCTTCTGCACCTGTTATTACTATCATTTAAATTATTTTATTTATTAGTTTTATTAAAAATATAAATGCATTAAGTTAGTAAAGCATTCATCGAGTTTTCATTATAGTTATTTTCTTATATTCTAACACCATTATTTTATTCTACATACCATGATTTATTTTAAGCTTTTGTTTTAAGAGTTACAAATAACCATATTGTTACCGAAAAAACATACTGGAGTTTTGTATACATTTTGCAGAATTTTTTGGCAAATAACCTCATAGAATTGATAAATTCAAATCAAATGTTTTTATTGTGGCCTTTCAAATTGATAATTAAATGAAAAATTACACCATAAGTTGGCGTTATACCAGTATTATAATAGGAGTTTTATTGCTTTTTGCGGTATATAAAATTGCTGCCGATTTATTTTTAAACAATGTAAATCCTACCAACGGAAAGGCTTGTTATATTTATATCAAATCAAACCAAAGTTTTGATAGATTGATGTTTAACTTACAAAAAGACGATTTGTTGAAAAACAGTGAGTCGTTTGAAAGGGTAGCCAAGCTGCTTAGTTTAGATGAAAAAATAAAACCTGGAAGGTATAAAATTGCCGAAGGCTTAAGTAATATAGAGTTAATTAGAATATTAAAAGCTGGCCGACAAGAGCCCGTAAATTTGGTAATAAAATATGCCAAACGAAAAGAAAATTTAGCCCTTTCACTTTCAAAACAGTTAGAATTAGATAGCAATGCCATATTATTATTACTAAACGACAGTACTACTTTAAACAAAGCCAATATGGATAGTAATAATATTATCAGCTTGTTTGTACCCAATACTTATAATATGTATTGGAATATAACTGGTAATGGGTTGGTTGAGCGTATGCTTAAAGAGTACAATACCTTTTGGAATAGCGAACGCACTACCAAATGTATTTTACTTAAAATGAGTCCGCAACAAGTAGCTACTTTGGCATCAATAGTGATGAGCGAAACCAATAAAGCTGATGAAATGCCCATTGTAGCCCGTGCATACATGAATAGAATGCAAATTGGAATGCCATTACAAGCCGACCCAACAGTATTATTTGCCTTAAACGATACCAGTGTAAGACGTGTTTTAAGCATTCATACAGCTTTAGAATCGCCTTATAATACTTATAAAAACAAAGGATTGCCTCCAGGACCTATTTGTTTGGCATCGCCTACTGCCATTGATGCTGTGTTAAATGCACCAATACATAAATACATTTATTTTTGTGCTAAAGAAGACTTTAGTGGATACCATAATTTTGCTGAAACATTTGCCCAACATCAGGTTAATGCGCGTAAATATCAACAGGAGTTAAATAGGAGAGGGTACTAGTTGTTTAAAGTTGTCAGTTAATAGTTGACCGTTGTTCGTCATACTGAGCAAAGCGAATTATCTTTTGGCGTTACCGAAAACTGTATAATGAGCACCGATTAATCAATATGGTTTTAGACAAATATTATATTCAAATATTTAAAAAATGATTGAGGTATTAAAACAACATATAATAAAAAGATTAGGCAATAACATTGCTAATTTAGATACTGTTTTAGCTAAGTTTAAACAAATAAAAACCAAAAGGAATGAGCAGCTTTTGCAGCAAGGCAATGTTTGTAAATATGTTTACTTTGTGGCTAAAGGCTGTTTACAGGTATATGTTTACGATAAAAACATGAACGAAACCACCCGCGATATTGTAATTTAAGATAATTGGTGTTCTGAATTGCAAAGTTTTGGAAGTGGTAAATCTGCTACCGAAAATATTAGAACCATAGAACCATGCGAACTGTTGGCTATTGATAGAGAATCTTTTCAAGCATTAATGGAAACTGTTCCGCAGTTTGATTTGGTTTATAAGCAAATACTTGAAGCATCATACGCCAATTCGGTTTATAGAGTAAATACTTTTGTTTCGCTAACAGCATTGGAGCGTATTCAATGGCTGATGGAATATCGGCCAATGCTCATGACACGGCTTTCGAGCAAACTCATTGCATCTTATTTAGGTATTAATAAAGATGTATTTAGTAGGTTAAAAGCCAAGCTGTAAAATATCGACTTTTGTCATCGTTACCTAAATTTTAATTGGTGAGTTTTGTTTCATTATTAACCCATTAAACAAAAATAACATGACAGAGTATTTATTATTATTTCGCAATGCAAGTGCCAACGATGGCTACATTGCTACCTCGCAAGACATGGCCGAAGATATGCCCAAGTGGCAATCGTGGATTGGCAATATTGCCATGCAAGGTAAACTAATTCACACTGCACCTATGCGTTACGACTCCACCATTATTAGCAATGAAGGAACAACCGCTGGCCCGCATAAAGAGAGTAATTCGGTTTTGGTATCTGGATATTTAATTTGTAAATCAGATAACCTAGCAGAAGTGCAGGAGTGGAGTAAAACTTGCCCAATTCTTAAATATCCAAATAGTTCGGTAGAAATTAGACCACTTATTCCTTTTCCAACCAACTAAATCAATATTATGATGGACAGAATTTTAAATTTAGGGAAATACATATTTCCACTTTCATTTTTGCTTTATGTGGGTTTGCACCTTGGTAAGCCCGAAGTAGGCGCTTCGTTTGTGCCTGATTATATTCCGTTTCCATACTTTTGGAATTATTTTACCCTTGTTTGTATAGTATTATTTATAACAAGTGCGCTAATAGGCAAATACGATAAGTTGGCTTATACACTTATGGCTTTGTATGTAATTTTAATGGCTGTGTTGGTTCATTTACCAAGGGCAATGGGACATGAATTAGGCACTGAAAACATGACTGCTGATTTAATGAGAGAAAAAGAACTAGAAATGGTTAATTTTTTTAGAAACATAATGGTGACAGGTGCGTTACTTGGTTTTGCCAAATTTGTAGCCAAAGACAAAAGTATAATCAAATAAATTGATTTAGTAAAAGTTATTCCATTTTACCAAACGGAAAAATTAACTGCCACGGTAGAACAAGGTAAAATAACCGAACTAGAAATCAGTTTAAACAAAGCATAATACAACACTAAAAATCCTCTCAAGCAAAGTTGTTTGAGGGGATTTTTTTTATTTAAAGTTTTATGTTGGAATGAAGGTTTGATAAAAAGAAAAAGGCGATTCTGAAAAATCAGAACCGCCTTAAATGTTTTCATTCCGAGTTATCGGAAGAATAATCCTTATTGTGATTTGCTAATATAAATTAAATTAATATTTTTGATAAAAAAAGCCCCACGAAACGCAGGGCTAAGAAATTCTTCGGCTTATAGCCTTATTGTGATAAGTCTTTCAATAAGGCAAATGTAATAAAATAAATAAAAAAGCAAAATATGGAGCAAAAAATTTTAGCACTTGATTTAGGTAGCAACTCTATTGGAGGAACAATTAGAGATTTATTAGATAAAGAAAATCAATTTAAAAAAACAACCGTAATAACTTTTGAAACAGGTGTTGGTAAAGATGATTATGGAAGATTCACACTTTCTCATGCGGCTGAACGCACCAGTAAAAGAAGTTTGAGAAGATTATATCAATCTCGTAAGTACAAACTTTTAGAAACACTAGAAATTCTAAGAAAGGAAGGTTATTGCCCAATTAGTGAAAAAAGTTTAGAAAGATGGAAACACTACAATAAAGCAGAAGCTGTAAAAGGTAATGGTGGTAGAGCATATCCAATTGGCGATATATATTTTAATAATTGGATAAAACTTGATTTCAATAATGATTGTATTCCTGATTATACAAGCCCTTATGAATTGAGAGAAGAATTAGTAACAAGGAGATTAGATTTTTCTATTGAAGAAAATAAACACAAATTAGGTAGAGCATTATATCATATAGCTCAACATCGTGGTTTTAAAAGTAGTAAAAAAGTTCAAAATGTAGATGATCCAAAAGATGAAAATGATGGCGAACTTTATGATAAATTAAAGGGAGCAGAAGGAACAAAAACGAAAGATTTTTGGAAAGCCATTACAAAATTAAATTTAGACATAAGTACAGAATTAACTATCGGTCAAGCATTCAGCCAAATTGAAAAAAGTAACAAACAAAATGGAACAAATATTCGGATAAGAAAAGAATTGCACCAATTTGTTACAAGAAAAATGTTAATGCATGAAGTAGATACCATTTTTAAGTTTCAAGGAGTTTCTTTTGGTTTAATTTTTAAAAGTAATAAAGGCGAAGAAATAAAAATAAGTCAATCGCCAATGTTTTGGCAACGACCGTTACGTTCACAAAAAGGAACAATTGGAAAATGTACTTTGGAAACAAATAAATATCGTTGCCCTGTTAGTTATCCAGCATTTGAAGAATTCAGAGCATGGAGTTTTTTAAACAATATTCAATACAAAATCAAAGATGAAAAAGAAGCAAAATGGGAAACAATTCCATTTGAGTATAGAAAAGAAATTTATAATGATAAATTTTTTAGAGTGTCAAAAAAAGATTTTGATTTCTTCGAGATTGACAAATGGATAAAAGTTAAAAATAAACATGATAAATGGCAACTAAATTATCATAATAAAACAAATGTTACAGCTTGTCCTGTAAGTGCAAAACTGAAAGATATTTTTGGTGATGACTGGAAAAACTATTCTTTAAAAACTGATAAAAAGAAAGAAGTAAAAAAGAAAGACGGCACAATAAAAGAACATAAAACATCTTATAATATTGATGCCATTTGGCACATTTTATTTGATAGCGATGATGAAGATATTGTTGAAGAATTTGCAAGCAACATTTTAAATTTAGACGATAAGAAAGTAAATAAATTCATGGGCTTGTATAAGTCTATGCCCGTAGCTTATAGTATGCTTAGCTTAAAAGCAATTAATAACATTCTACCTTTTCTAAGAGAAGGTTTAATTTACACAGAAGCTACTTTGTTAGCAAAAGTTCCGAAGATAATAGGTGATGAAATTTGGGCTTTAAAGAAAGAAGAAATTTTAGAAAGCCTCTCAAAAGAAGTTATAGAAAAAAACAGAGAGGAAAAAAGAAACTTAAACATTGTCAATAATCTTATTGCTAAATACAAAGCAGAACCACAAAATCCAAAACATAACTATGATTATGTATTAGGAGATAATGATAAGCTAATAGACAATAAAAGTAAGCATACAGATGAAAATCAGATACTCAATGCAATTGAAGATAGTATTGGTAAAAATACTTGGAAAAGTAAAACAGAAGGAGAACAAAAAGAATTAATAGAAAAAATCTCTAGTGAATATCAGTTATTTTTTTCTGATAAAGAAAGGCGTTTTAAAAAATTACCTCATTTACAAAAATCAATGAAACAATTTTTATCTGCTAGATTTGAATTTTTAAGGTGTCCAAATACATTTAAAGAATTAAAAGATGGAGAACAAAAATGCAATTGTGCTGCGTGTAAAAAATTAAACTCGTTGTATCACCCTTCGCAAATAGATATTTACCCTTCTGCAAGAGAAGGTACATATAAGTATGGTGAAATTGATAAACGAATGGTAATGCTAGGATCACCCAAAACAGGTGCATTTAAAAACCCAATGGCAATGAGGGCTTTACATGAATTGAGGAAGTATATTAATTACCTCATTGCAACAGAACAAGTTGATGAGCAAACAAGAATAGTTATTGAAGTTGCTCGTGAATTAGATGATAATAATAAACGCTGGGCTTGGGATGAGTTTCAAAAACGAAGAAGAGAGGAAAATAAAGAATTTAGAGATGCCATTTATGAACTAATAAAAGACCCACAAGCATCAGGTTCAATTGTAAATCCTGATAGTGATTCAGATATTGATAAATTTAGAATTTGGTATGAAATGATTCAAGGCAAAGATTCGATTGATGGATTTGAAGAAAAGAAAATATTCGTTCCAGTTGAAAAAACAATCAAAATAAAAAAGAATAGAAAAGGCGAAGAAGAAGAAATTGAAGAATTTAATGAGAATAGTTATTTAAAAATAAACAAATCACTTTTCTTTAAGTTGCAGAAGGCAAAAGAAAATGTAGAAGCAAAATATCGTTTGTGGAAAGAGCAAGAGTACTGTTGTCTTTATACTGGCAGAATGATAAGAATAACAGATTTGTTTCAAGAAAATTCCATTGATTTTGAGCACACCATTCCAAGAAGCAAATCATTAGACAATAGTATGGCAAACTTAACAGTTTGCGATGCTGATTTTAATAGAAACATTAAGAAAAACAAAATACCTTTTGAATTGGATAATTACTCAGAAATAAAAAGACGTCTAGAGAAATGGGAACAAAAAGTAAAAGATTTAAAACTTCGTGTTGATTTTTGGAAAGCACAATCGAAACGGGCAACGACAAAAGATAATAAAGACAAAGCCATTCAACAAAGGCATTTGTGGCAATTTGAGTTAGATTATTGGAAAGATAAAGTTTCACGTTTTACAATAGAGGAAGTAAAAAGTGGGTTTAGAAAAAGCCAGTTAGTAGACACTCAAATTATTTCGAAATATGCATTTCATTTTCTAAAAACATATTTCAATAATGTTGAAGTACAAAAAGGAGGAATTACAGCAGAGTTCAGAAAAATATTTGGAGTACAAGAAATAGGAACGGAGAAAGATAGAAGTAAACATAGTCATCATGCAAAGGATGCAATTGTATTGACACTTATTCCATCACCGGTGATAAGAGAACAAATACTAACCACTTGGTATGAAATACAGGAAACTAAAGTTTTGCTTATGTCCAAAACAGAAACCAATAAAGAGGCAATAAAGGAACAGATTAATTATTTAGAGGAGCAGCTTAGGGTATTAAAATATCAATGCAATGTTCCACACGTAAATGCGGTAATTGAGAAAGTTGATGAACAAATCTTAATCAATAATATTGCTAAAAATAATGCACTTGTAGCAGCAAACAGAAAAATTAGAAGCAGAGGAAAAGCTGTTCCTATAAAAGATGGAAATGGAAATATAATTTACAAAACTGATAAAGATGGTAATCCAATTCAACGAAAACATAAAGACGGAAGTTTTATATGGAAAAATGATGAATTTGGGAAACCCTTATTAGATGAAAATGGAAATAAAATTCCTGTTTTCGAAATAAAAGAAAAATGGGCAAAAGGCGATGCTATAAGAGGACAACTGCATAAAGATTCATTTTTAGGTGCTATTAAATTAGTAAAGAAAGACGAAAATGGAAAATGGCTAAGAAAAGAAAATGGAGAATATGAATTTGAAGATTTGAAGTATGTAATTAGAGAAGAGTTAGTTTATAAAAAGAATCCGCAAAGTCCAGGATTTAAAGATTTGGAAGACTTGAAAAATCAGATTATTGATAAATCACTTTTCAATGTTATTGAACTTCAAGTAAATGCAGTAGGCGATTTTAAGGATGCGTTGACTCAAGGAATTTGGATGAAAAATAAAAAAGGAGAGAAGGTACATAAAATCAGAAGAGTTCGTATTGAAGTTTCTGCAACCAATCCAATTGCGCTAAAAGAACAAACATATAAGAATGTAAAGCCTTCAACAATTTTAACAGATAGAAAACATAAGGAACAATATTGGGCGGTAAATGGAGAGAACATGATATTGGCTTTATATCAAAGTACAATTTCTGATAAAGAAAAACCTGAAAGGGATTTAGAAATTGTCACTCTAAAAGATGCTGCGGCATTACTTTCTCTTGAGCAAATAGATAAAAATAGAGAGATTGAATTATACAAAAAAGATAAAAAAAGAAACGAGGTATTAGATGAGAATGGATTTAGAATTAAACCTTACGCTCTTTTGAAAGCAGGCATGAAAGTAATATTTTATGATGAAGCAATTGATGAACTAAAACAAAAAAACAATGAAAAAGAAATCGACTATCTAAAAAGATTAAGCTATAGAATGTACTACGTTGTTAAATTTTCAGGAGGTAGAACAACCTTCCAGCATCATCTTGAAGCAAGAGATGATAAGAAACTAAAATTGGCATATCCGAAAGACAAAGTATTTATGATTGAAAAAGACAGCAAAGAAATAAAATATGGAGTTAGTGGCACAAGTGGATTTTCAAGACCCGTATCTGATGCTTTAAAATATAATGGCTATAATAATTATGAGCCTTTCCCTCGATTACTTTATTCAAAAGATTCATTAAACATGGCAATTGAAGATAAGCATTTTGAAATAAAAATGGATGGAGAAATTAAGTGGTTGTTTTAACTCTTAATCTTTAAATATAGTTTTGTTTAAAAATCAATATTGGTGGTATGTATAAATTAATAGCATTAGAATTATGATAACAACTAATTATGGAAATGAATAAAAGTAAATCTAATAAAGATTGTATAAAATTATTTGGATTGATTTATGAAAATATAGATAGTTTCAAAAATGAATTTATTCCTGAAGGTTGGAGAAATTCTAATTATGCTCAGTTTTTAAATCCAACTGCACAGCAACTATTTGATGAATATATCCAATGGAATTCAACACCAAATTCTTTCGAAAGTGATGAAAAAAAAGTAATAAAACTAAAGACTATTAAGGAATTTAAACAAAATAATTTGAATAAAATAGATGAAGATTATGAGTTTCACTATATTTTTGGATTAGCTTTATTTGATATATTCTCGAGCGAAAATGAGGTTATTGATTCCAATAATAAAAATTATGATTTAGGTTCTCATAGGGGTAGCGGTTCGTTCATAGCTAATTATATCAACTTTAATTATCCTCAAAATGAAGAATTTGATTATTTAGATTTCTATCTGTCTCCAAGAATAAGAGAAAGAGGAAGTTTTTGGGATTTGTATA
This sequence comes from Bacteroidota bacterium, assembly GCA_027484685.1. Lineage (GTDB taxonomy): Bacteria > Bacteroidota > Bacteroidia > UKL13-3 > UKL13-3 > JAAFJM01. Next base: position 2,279 of record JAIXSO010000023.1, on the reverse strand, counting down.
AGTTTATTTTTAAAACGCTCAAAACAAATAATTGTGATTGGGTTTATTTTCCTTACGGTATCGATTTAGAAAAAATGGAAAATGAATTTAAATTAAATTTTCAAATTATTGAATCCAAAGGAGTAAATGGAATTGTTAAAACTAGAAAAGTTGAATTCGAGGAGAACATTGACCAAATTGAGAAAAGCAAATTAAATGATTTATTAAAGGCTTATTTTTTTACTTATGAAAAAATGCCTTTGATTATTGATCAACATTTTTGAAATTGTTATTTATTTATGTTTTAGACAATAATTAATTGATTGTTCTTTCGAATATTGTAAATACTTTTGCGAATAAACGACCTCCGTTAGTATTAGTTGTGATTTGCTTTCAAATATTGTTCTTTTGAATACTGTAAATACTGCAAGATAGAAATAGATGGAACCTTTATAGTTGTGATTTGCTTTCAAATATTGTTCTTTTGAATACTGTAAATACTGTTTGATGTACATTTTGGCGAAGGCGCTGTGTTGTGATTTGCTTTCAAATATTGTTCTTTTGAATACTGTAAATACTAGGACCAAGGTTTAAACCAAGGCCAATTGCGTTGTGATTTGCTTTCAAATATTGTTCTTTTGAATACTGTAAATACTTGGTAGAATATGGTAGCAAAGAGCGTTATAGTTGTGATTTGCTTTCAAATATTGTTCTTTTGAATACTGTAAATACTTATTAAATGAACTTGCTGCAATGGATGGTGGTTGTGATTTGCTTTCAAATATTGTTCTTTTGAATACTGTAAATACTGAACTAGGTTCAATTTATACCGAACCTGGAGTTGTGATTTGCTTTCAAATATTGTTCTTTTGAATACTGTAAATACTCATTAGGAAACGCAATAGGAATACCATTTGTTGTGATTTGCTTTCAAATATTGTTCTTTTGAATACTGTAAATACTGTGTTAAACCTAACTGTGTTGCAGCAGTCAGTTGTGATTTGCTTTCAAATATTGTTCTTTTGAATACTGTAAATACTAATGTTTAGGCAAATACTCACCCAACGTAGTTGTGATTTGCTTTCAAATATTGTTCTTTTGAATACTGTAAATACTAAAGTAACTTTAACACCTTTGGAAATGATGGTTGTGATTTGCTTTCAAATATTGTTCTTTTGAATACTGTAAATACTACTTTAAAGCACAGGTGCAAAGCGAATTTGTTGTGATTTGCTTTCAAATATTGTTCTTTTGAATACTGTAAATACTAGTACCAGATGTTGATTTTGATAAATTAGAGTTGTGATTTGCTTTCAAATATTGTTCTTTTGAATACTGTAAATACTTGGTATTACTATTAAGTGTAGAAGAACTAAGTTGTGATTTGCTTTCAAATATTGTTCTTTTGAATACTGTAAATACTGAATTGGACGCGGATGATAGCGAAATGATGGTTGTGATTTGCTTTCAAATATTGTTCTTTTGAATACTGTAAATACTCGTGACAAAAGAGGCTATTGAAAAGGCTTGTTGTGATTTGCTTTCAAATATTGTTCTTTTGAATACTGTAAATACTGATACCAGATAAAGGATTGGTAGTTGGTAAGTTGTGATTTGCTTTCAAATATTGTTCTTTTGAATACTGTAAATACTATAGCAGTATTGTATACTTTCATACATTGTGTTGTGATTTGCTTTCAAATATTGTTCTTTTGAATACTGTAAATACTTCTTTTTTTTTTATTGTTTATGAACAAATTGTTGTGATTTGCTTTCAAATATTGTTCTTTTGAATACTGTAAATACTTATGAGTGCTAATTGGCTCATACTTGGTGAGTTGTGATTTGCTTTCAAATATTGTTCTTTTGAATACTGTAAATACTTGGCACTTATACCGGTAATGAAATGCATTAGTTGTGATTTGCTTTCAAATATTGTTCTTTTGAATACTGTAAATACTCACCTAAAACTAAAACAATGTCGGTACGTAGTTGTGATTTGCTTTCAAATATTGTTCTTTTGAATACTGTAAATACTCAGAAGCGTTACTAAAATGATTGAGAAAAAGTTGTGATTTGCTTTCAAATATTGTTCTTTTGAATACTGTAAATACTTAAAATTTGTTGTTGGTTCAGGGAAAGGTCGTTGTGATTTGCTTTCAAATATTGTTCTTTTGAATACTGTAAATACTGTTTTGTTAAAAGTATATCCAATAAACACAGTTGTGATTTGCTTTCAAATATTGTTCTTTTGAATACTGTAAATACTGTTTAATTATGCTCAAATAGGCCAAACTATG
>JAIXSO010000064.1 GCA_027484685.1 Bacteroidota bacterium | reverse complement strand
TTTATTTTACTCGAATCAAGCAAGTCTTTCATTAACTTCATTCCGCCCCAAGCTGTTACTTGATGGTCGCTAAATTCAATGTTATCGATTGCACCCATATGGTGAAAATTTTTATCTTCACAAAGTTCTGTATTTATTAATAATTATGGAAATTATTAAATGTTAATGCATAATTTGGGATAAAACTAAGTATATTTTTTAATTGTATTGGTCTGGCTTTTTCCTTTTTAAGTAATAAATTATTTTTTAAAGAATCTAAGTGATTTTGAAACTCAGTATTAGATTTTATTGTTATAATTTTCTTATTATTTTTTTCAATACTAATTTTCGCTCCTTCAAAACAACCGTGGTCGCACCAACTAACAAGCTGAATTGTATCCTTAACACCAAAATTATTTAAAACAATTGTATCAATTTTTGTTTGAAGTAATGTCCAAGTGGCAATTGATTCGTGATTCAAATTAAATGATATGCTTTCTAATCCAAAGTTTGTCGGCTTAAAACCATAAATTAAGGTAATTAAGCATCCAAACAAAATAATTTTTCTTTTCATAATCTTTTAAACGATCTTTTTATTTAATAGTATATGTAACAAAATAATTTTGTGTTGCAAGAATAGGGCGAACACATAGGTTCGACCCTACCGCCCCAAAATTTCAAAATTTACTTGTAGGCTATTTCCATTTTCATCGGTAACCGTTAATGCGTGTTTGCCTGCTTTGGGTGCAATTTGCATTTGGTGGAAACGTTGGGTATTGCCAATATAAGCGTCATCTAAATACCAAAATACTTTGGCTTGCGCATATTTATGAGCTACTTCAAAAATGGCTTTTCCGGTGTTTCCATCAAGCTCCACAGGTATAAACAATCGGTTTGATTTTTTAGGATAAATTAAATCCATTACCTGCTTGGCATTGCCATCGTTACAATCGTTTCTGAATGGAGGCAAAGTTTTGTAATTAGGATGCGATGCTTTGTAATAATACTCTACAGCGGGAGGTAATACAAACCAACTTACATGGTTCATATTGCTTACACTTTCGCAATTGCTATTTACCCTAAAAGTATTGCTTTTGTCTAAATGCACCAATTCGTGGTAAGGACAAACAGCAGTTTTGTCGTTTTTTTTATTGATGTAAATGGTGTCAATAGGCCAGCAATTTGGATTGGCTTTATAACCACTTTGTTGGCAAACTATTGCTTTTTTCATTTCGTCAAAAGGTGGATTGAACCAAGTAGTACGTGGCAAAATTTTAAAAATATCAAACATAATAGGCGCAGCGGCTTGCACTCCAATTAATCCTGGTTTTCCTTGTCCATCGGCATTACCAACCCACACCGCTACCACATATTCAGGCGTTACGCCTATACTCCAAGCATCTCTAAAACCAAAGCTTGTACCTGTTTTCCAAGCTATTTTTCTACTACTTTCAAATTGTTGCCAAAGGGCTTCATCGCCCGGGCGCATGGCTTCGTCCATGGCTTCAAAAGTTTGATACACACTTGCCGCATTCATTTTGCCAAATGTAGGCAGTTCCATAAATGGTTTATTGCTCAACGCCTTGTATTCATATCTGGCATTGAACCAATTATCGTTATTATAATGTCCGTTGTTGTTGGCATAATTATTCAATAGCCTAGCCATATTTGCGTAAGTGGAGGCTAATTCGTACATATTGTTTTCGCTGCCTCCAAGTATCAATGCTAAGCCATAATGCGATGATGGTTTGGTTAAAGTAGTAATGCCTAACATTTTTAAACGTTCGTAAAAACGTTGGTATTTATAAGCATTTAACATTCTGATAGCTGGCACATTTAACGACCTTGAAAGTGCTTTGTTTGCAGGCACTGCACCACTGTAACCTAAATCAAAATTTTGTGGAGAATAGCCTGCTACTTGAGTTGGAATATCGTTAATTAAAGTATTGGGTAATATCATGCCATCTTCTAACATGGCTTCGTACAAAAATGGCTTTAAAGTACTGCCCGGGCTGCGTGGCGCTTGTATAATATCTACAAAATTATCAAAAGAATTTTCGTTGGGTTTATAAATATTGCCAATGTACGATTTAATGGTACCGCTTGGCACATGAATAATCAAAGCACAAGCATTGTTAATGCCATTGGCTGCCAAATGTTTGTTATGTAAAAACAATATTTGGTTAACCTGTTTTTGCCAATAACCATTTATGCTGGTTGTTATGGCTTTATTAGGCAGCTTTTGTTTTTTATTTTGCTTGGCAATAAACTGAATTAAATGTGGTGCATCTTGCGCTAACTGTAATGGTTTATCAGGTATGGGCTCAAGTTTGGATAATTTGTTAGTTTCTGTATCAATTATTTTTTCTGTTAATAATTGATCTAATAATTGATTGCGTTTACGCAGCAGCCAATTCCTGTTTTTTGATGGATGGATTATAGATGGTGCATTGGGTAAAATGGCTAAACTAGCCGCTTCCGCCCAAGTTAATAAATGAGCGGGTCTGTTAAAATAACGCCAACTAGCAGCTTCCAATCCAACTACATTTCCTCCAAAAGGTGCATGAGCCGCATATAAATTAATGATTTCATTTTTTGAAAAGCCACATTCAATTCTAACAGCCAACAGCATTTCATATACTTTGTTCCAAATATTGCGTTTGCTTTTATTGGCCATTCGTGCCACTTGCATGGTTATGGTACTGGCTCCACTGATGGTTTTTTGTTTGCTAAAATTTAGTTTAATGGCTCGCGCCAATGCTAAAAAATCTATTCCAAAATGGTAGTTAAACCTTTTGTCTTCGTAAGTTATAAGGCAAGTTTTAAATTTTTCGGGAACCGAATCAGCTTGAGGAAAACGCCATTGTCCATCAGGTGCAATTTGAGCTTGGAGTAAATTATTCTTTTCATCAAAAAGCACCAAACTGTATTTGGTCTTAAACAAAGGTTTGGGCAACATCAAATAAAAACCAATAAGCGCAAGGGCCAATATTAGTTTGTATTTATGAGTGCGGATGAATTGCATGTATGGGCGAATATAACTTGAATAAAATCTAAAACACCAATTTTGAGTTAGGTTTAACACCTTTTACTTTGCCGTTTTTTCTAACTTTAATTGTTTGTATTAAATTAAAGTTGTTCAATTCGTTAGAACGGTTTTTATAGATCTGAATTTCGCTTACCGTTCTGAAATTGTTAAAATCATTGTTAATTATCAAATCATATTTCTCACCAGTAAAATTTAAATCTCTAATTTGAATATTTCTCAATCGATTAAGCAAAATCACAGAAATATTATTCACAAAACTTCTAACTTGAACGATTCTTCTTTCACTGTCTAGATATAAACTTTCACCATTGTAATTAAAATTACTATCTACCTCGCTTATATTGAATAGATTCCCCATTGAATCATATTGAAAAAGTAAAGGGAATCCTGCTTCTTTCATTCCAAATGGAGTAGTTGGTTTATTTCTTATTGAAAGATTTGTATTATAAGTTAATGACAATTCACCATTGGGTTTATAAATTTCATTTAATACTCCTGTATTTAAATTAATATATTTTTCTTTAGTTGGCAAATCGTTAGAAAATTTCACTAAAGAATCCAAAAAATATTCATTCAAATAATATTGAAATCCATCCAATTTATCGTATTTAATATTGCAAATTCTTGATACTCGATTATTTGCATCAACCAATAATATTATTTTTTCAAATTGATTGATTTGAAATGTTAAAGTGTCAATTTTCTTTTTCGAATTTATAGAAATTAGTACTTGGCTTTTTACAAAATTGCCAAATAATAAAAAGGGTAAAAAGAATATTGTTTTATAAATCATCATTTAAATAGTCTAACTCTAATTGCCAAATCTTCCACATTCAAATAAAACCATAAAAGTTTAAATTTAGTACGAGTTTTAGTTTATAATTTTTTTTATATTTGAAACATGATAATTAGAACAATTGAAATTGATACAGAAGAACATGCACATATTTTTGATGAATATATTGCAACGCTTCCGTTTGCAAAATCAATTGGAAATAATATAAAAATTACATCAAGAGATTTAGCTTTAGGAATTGGAAGACCATTAACTGATGCAGAATGGGATCAATATTTTGAATCAAATCCAAATACCTCAACACCTCTAAATGCCAATAATGCTAAAACATTTTTGAAAAATAAATTGGCTTAAATGGAGGTTTTGTATAAGCAAAATGCTTTAGATACATTATACGAAATTGCTAATTTTGTAGAAAGCAAAAACACCAAAGGAAGCGGTTATAGATTTATTGAAAAAGTTTTTGAATTCATTGCAGATTATTCGAATCCAAATGTTCAATATCAATTGTGTAAATATTCAAAATTCAGACAAAAAAACTATAGCTGCATTTTTTTTCATGATTGGGTTATCGCTTTCAAAATTGAAAACAAAACTTTTATTGTTTATGAGATTGCTTTGGGCACCCTCTTTAAGTAACCAAATTCAATTAAATATCGGTCTTCAAAAATCACCAATCACACAGCTAGCCTTTTAGGAATTTTATTGTTTCAAATAAAACGCTTTTATTAATAACTTAAACCATAAAAAAAGCCTCATATTGCTATGAGGCTTTAATATAATAATTGAAACCAAATACTAAACTTTAGCTGGTTTAACTTCAACAATTTCCATATTTACTGGATTGTTTACTTTTTCGTCAAGTAAAGCAAAATCAACTACTTCTAACATGTTTTTTACATAATGGAAAGTAATATCAGTTAAATAGCTTTTGTTAATTTCTTCCACATCTTTTCTATTGGCTTCGCAAAGCAAAATGGTATTAATTCCAGCACGTTTTGCTGCTAATATTTTCTCCTTTACACCGCCTATTGGCAATACTTTTCCACGTAAAGTAATTTCGCCAGTCATAGCCAATTGAGGTTTTACTTTACGTTGGGTAAACAAACTTGCCAACGAGGTAAGCATGGTAACACCAGCCGATGGTCCATCTTTTGGAACCGCTCCCGCAGGCACATGTATATGCACATCAAATTGGTTAAATACTTTAGGGTTAATGCCCAAATAATCGCAATGTGCTTTTAAAAATGTTAAAGCCGTTAAAGCCGACTCTTTCATTACATCGCCAAGCTGACCTGTAAGTTGTAGTTTTCCATTGCCTTGCGTTAGGCTACTTTCTATAAATAAAATTTCACCACCTACGCTTGTCCAAGCCAAACCTGTAACCACACCGGCTACCTCATTACCTTGATACATTTCTTTTTCGCCACGTTCTACTCCTAAAATGGTTTGTAAATCGGCTACCGAAAAAGTTTTTTTGTTCTTTTTGAACATAACTTTTTGCATAGCCACATGGCGCGCTACCGCTGCAATTTGTTTCTCTAAACCACGTACACCACTTTCACGTGTGTAGCCGTCTATAATTTTTTCCAAAACTTCATTGCTTATGGTAAAACTATTTTCTTTTAAACCATGGTTTTTTTCTTGTTTTGGAATCAAATATTTTTTAGCAATTTCAATTTTTTCTTCTAGCGTATAACCATTAATTTCAATAATTTCCATCCTATCTAACAAGGCAGGTTGAATGGCATCCAAATTATTGGCAGTAGCTATAAACATTACGTTCGAAAGGTCGTAATCTATTTCAATAAAATTATCGTAAAAAGTACCATTTTGTTCAGGGTCAAGCACCTCTAATAACGCACTTGATGGGTCACCTCTAAAACTAGTTTGTATTTTATCAATTTCATCTAACACAAAAACCGGATTATTACTTTTTACCTTTTTTAGGTTTTGAATAATACGTCCAGGCATAGCGCCAATATAAGTTCTGCGGTGTCCGCGTACTTCGCTTTCATCGTGCAATCCACCCAAAGCTATACGAGCATATTTTCTATCTAACGCCTTGGCTATTGATTTACCCAAACTGGTTTTCCCCACTCCCGGAGGGCCGTATAAACACAAAATAGGGCTTTTCATATCGCCTTTTAATTTTAAAACAGCCAAATATTCTAAAATACGTTTTTTTACTTTTTCAAGTCCAAAATGATCTTCGTTTAAAATTTCTTCAGCGCGTTTTAAATCAAAATTATCAACGGTAACCTCGCTCCAAGGCAAGTCTAACAAAGTATTCAAGTAATTTATTTGAATACTGTAATCAGGAGCCATAGGGTTAATTCTGCGTAAGCGTTCTACTTCCTTATTAAACGCTTCTTCTACTTCAGGTTTCCATTTTTTATCTTTACCCTTTGCTTTTATGGTTTCAATTTCCTGTTCAGGACTTTCAGAACCAAGCTCTTCGTTAATGGCTTTTATTTGCTGATGTAAGAAAAACTCGCGTTGCTGTTTATCCATATCGCCACGAACTTTATCTTGAATTTTATTTTTCAGTTTTAACAACTCCTTTTCAGCCATCATTTGCTCCACTAAAATGGCAGCCATTTTTCCAGCCGAATCGTTCTCAAGAATTTTTTGCTTAGCAGCAATATCGCTATTTAAATTGGTAGCTACCAATGCCATTAATAAAAATGGATTATCAATTCGTTTTACGCCATTAATTAAATCGGGCGAAAACGAACCTTGCAATTGCATTAAATCAGAAGCTACACTTTTTATAGTCGATAATAAATCCTTTGTTAAAGTTTCTTTGCTATCGTCAATTTGTTCATTAATGGTAAAAGTTCCTTTTAAATAAGGCTCAGTAGTTTCAACCGATTTTAAAGTAATTTGCTTTACACCTTGCAAAAACACAGTTTCCTGATTATTGGGCAATTTGATAATACGCAAAACTTTGGCTAAAGTTCCGGTAGTATATAAATCGTCTATGGTTGGCTCTTCAGCATTTACATTTTTTTGTGCCACAACCAAAATAAACGATTTATTCTTTTTAGCGTCTTTTATTAATTTGTTAGATTTTACCCTACCAATGCTAACAGGCAAAGCCATCATTGGAAACAACACTGTATTACGTAGTGGTAAAATTGGCAGCACTTCGGGCAAATCTTCCACCTTTAAATCTAAATCTTTATCGTTTAAGTTAATTGGAATGGTTTCAAAATTCGAATCATCGTTTTCTGTCCACTCTTCAAACATCACATCATCAGCCATATCTATCATTTATAAATGTTTTTAGTAATCGTAAAAATAGTAATATTGACAATATAAATGCCAAATATTGTTGCAGGTTTCTTTTTATGGAGAGTTTTTTATTACGAGTTATTTATTTCGGGTTACGGGTTACGGGTTTTGGGGTTGCGAGTTATTGGGTTGCGAGTTATTGGGTTGCGAGTTTGCGAGTTGCGGGTTTTATTTTGTTGCGAGTTACGAGTTATTGGGTTATTTGTTACGGGTTACGAGTTGAGGGTTTTCGAGTTTTGAATTTTGGATTTCGTTTTTAGTAGCTAGTCTCCAAATTCTCATTTTCTCATTTCTCGCCTCCCATCTCTCACTTCCCATCTCTCAACTCTCATATCAAAAAAGTAAACAAAAAAACAATACCTTGCGAACGTTAGTAATAATTAAGTTTTTGAAAAAAGTAGAAATAGAAAAGCAAATTCAAATTGCATATACCGAAACAGGAAGTGGCTCAAAAACATTGGTTTTTATTCACGGGTTGGCCAATTTTAAAGGTGTTTGGCAGAGTAATATAGCTGAGTTAAGTAAAACTTACCGTTGTATTGCCCTTGATTTGCCTGGAAACGGACACTCCAGCAATGGTGATTATAAATACAGCATGTTTTTTTATGCTGAATGTGTGAAACAATTTATTGATAAATTAAACTTAACCGATGTGGTTTTGATTGGTCATAGCATGGGCGGGCAAGTGGCATTGGTGCTTTCGTTGCGTTATCCTCATTTGGTAAATAAATTGGTTTTAGTAGCTGCAAGCGGATTAGAATATTTTACCGAATTTGATAAAATGATGATTAACAATAGCATGCAGTTTGGGCAATTGTTTTCAACCAACGAACAAAACTTAGAAAGTGCTATTCATAGCAGCTTTTATAATTTTGATAAATTGATTATCAAAAACTTGGTAAAAGATGCCAAAGAATTTATTCCAATTCACTCTAGTGTAAAGTGGCAACGCATGGTAAAAGAATCTATTTCGGCTATGTTAAATGAGCAAGTGCAGCAGTTTTTGCCAAGTTTATCCATGCCAACGCTTATTATTTTTGGCGATAACGATGCCATGATTCCTAATAAATTATTGCATCCAACCGAGAGTATTCAGAGCATTGCTAAAAAATCAAACGCTCTAATAACCAATAGTTTAGTTAAAATTGTAAAAAATGCAGGCCATTTTGTACAAATAGAAAAAAGTGCAGAAGTAAACGTAGCCATTGAAGAGTTTTTAGGATAAATTCGGAGTTAAGTATTTATATTTGAGTTCATTTTACCATTATGAAGTTACTTTTATCTATTTTACTGTTTTTAGTTGCATTCAACAAAGTTTATGCACAATTAGGCAGGTATCGTTGCGATAGTTTGATAATTGAGAATCATTATGAAGAGCCACATTGGTCTTATCCTCATTATACTAGTCCTAATTATAATAATAATTATGCTTATTATGATTTAGATTTAATAAAGGGACAAGGAAAATATGAAAATGATACCTCAACTTTTTATTATTGTAACAATACTAAATGCCCCATTCCAATAAATGCAACTAGTCTAACTATTAGTTTATTTTACGAAGATACTTTTACTTTAGACTTATCTAAAAACCAAAATATTGTAAATGTTTATATTGACGATGCATATAGTGATACATTGTTTTTGTGCAATTTATTTAACAATTTGGTTCAACTGAAAAACTTAAGAACTTTACAAGTTAGATTAGCTAGACGATTTATTATTCCAACCAATATAAAAAAGTTGAAACAACTCGAAAACTTAATCATTTTTTGTGAAGGTTCAACTAGTATGAATCGTTATGATACAATCTATTTCAATGAAAAAAAAATAACTAGAGATTATGATTTTTATAAAAAGAAAGACTATCTAAAAAGCTACTTTATTTTTAAACCACTAGATGAATTGTATGAATTAGAGAATTTGAAATATCTTACCATTTCAACATGGGGAAGTTTAGACATTAATCAAAACAATTTAGCAAAACTTAAAAATCTAGAAATAATTTCACTTGCAGCAGATTCTATCTATTATTTAAAGAATGATTTGTTTTCCAAAAACAACATTCAACACATCAATTTATTATGGAATAAACCAGGATACATAGAACAACAAGAGCGAAAAAGTAAAAAAATAATTTACTTTAATAGTTTGCCAAAATGCCTACTAAGCGCAAGCCATAGCTTAAAATCATTTAATTGTAATTTCTTGAAAATTACCGATAATCTTTCAGATTTGTGTAAATTAACACAATTAGTTTCTTTACAGACCAATATTTTAGATTTAAAAAACCACTCCAATTATTATAAGGACTATTGGTTTGAAAATTTAAAAGAACTTACATTTTATTCTCCCGAAGATTTTCCATATCCAACTTATAAAGGGAAAATTGGTAAGTCTGATTACATTAGTAGTTTTAGGTTTAACAACTTAAACAAATTAACTTTCATAGGGAAATTTCCAAAACAACCACATTTTTTGAGAAGGGTATTTTTATCAAATTCCAAAATAAAGGATATTGAATTAATTGATTTTGAAGGAAATTTCCTTCAATTTTTGGAGTGGAGCAGAATATATAAGGACGTCAATGTAAAAATAATAAGTACCGATATCAATAAATTATATGAATTTGCTGAAATAGGATATTCTTGGAATACTCGTAATTTAAATAAAATTAGTGTTTTGTACGATAACTTAATTGATTGTAAAATAGAAAATCTGGTTAGAATAAAATGTGATACTTTGGAGATAACTTATTACGAAAGTGAAACATATAATGAAAATCGGAATGGAAATATCATTGCTCATCCTTTTGAATGGAAAAGACCTTTGGTTTGGGATAAACTTAGTAAAAAAGCTGAGAATGGTAAGGATAAAAAAATGCCAAGCTTTTGGGTTGAAACTTTGAACCAATTACCAAATGTTAAAACAGTTATATTTAAAAGGGCTGAACGCAAATACTCAATAAATTACAGATATTATTATGAGCCTTATAATTGGAAAGAACACAATTTTGACAAATAAAATCAGTTTTCTAAATCCCAAATGCCAAAAATGCGAAAAGAATAACAATCTACTACCCATAACTAAGTACTAAAAACTAAGTACTAAAAACTAAAAAAAATAAGGCAAGTATTTGTAATTAAATAAGTTTACTTTATATTCGCAGCCCTTAAAATTAAATAAATATAAAAATCATGTATGCAATCGTAGAAATTGCTGGCCAACAATTTAAAGTTGAAAAAGACCAGAAAGTGTATGTACACCGCTTACAACACGAAGAAGGCGCCAGTGTTCAATTCGACAAAGTTATGCTATTAGATAATGGTAGCAATGTAACTGTAGGTTTACCAACCGTAGCTGGCGCAACTGTAAAAGCTAAAGTTTTATCGCACTTAAAAGGTGATAAAGTTATTGTTTTTAAGAAAAAACGCAGAAAAGGATACAGAAAATTCAATGGCCATCGCCAATGTTTCACTCAAATTCAAATTGAAGCTATAAACGCTTAATTTATTGTTTAACTAAAAAAAATTTAAAATACCATGGCTCACAAGAAAGGTGTCGGAAGTTCGAAAAACGGTAGAGAATCGCATAGTAAACGTTTAGGCGTTAAAATTTTTGGTGGACAACGCGCTGATGCTGGTAATATCATTATCCGTCAACGTGGAACTAAACATCACCCAGGCGATAATGTTGGAATTGGAAAAGACCATACATTATTTGCTTTAATTGATGGAACAGTTGTTTTCCGCAAAAAAGCGAACGATCGTAGTTATGTATCAGTATTACCTTTAGCTCCAAAAGCTGAAACTGCTGAAGCATAATTTAGAAAATTATTCAATAAAAAAGCCCGATTTCAATATTGATATCGGGCTTTTTTGTGCTTTAAACTCTTTATTTTATTACATAGTAGCTAACAATGCGTGTATATCGTTGGTTAAATCGCCAATTTTTACTTTTACCTCATTTATCATATTAGGAATATTTTCAATATTGCTGCGTGTTTTACCGCTGTTTTCTATGGCTTTTACTTTATCAAATAATTCACTAGCGCCAATCATTTGGATAGGTGCTTTCATTTTATGTGCTAATTGGCCTATTCCTTCGTAATTGCCTGCAGCTAAAAGTTGGTCAAACTCATTAACTTCAATGGCTGTAGTATTTACAAAAAGGTCTAGCATTTCTTTTATAAACGAATTATCGCCACCCGAAATTTCATTTAAATATGTTAAGTCAATATTGTTCATCTTTTTATTTAGCTTTGACGCAAATAAACAATAAAATTTAAGTTTTCAAAAATAATGTTTGGTATAAGTTTACTCCCCATCATTCCATTAAGAGGCGAACCGAGTAGCAAAAGCGAAATGGTGAGTCAATTGCTGTTTGGCGAAAAATACAAAGTTTTGCATGTGCAGCCCAATTGGCTAAAAATTGAAACCGTTGACGATAATTATATTGGTTGGATTAACGATACTCAGGCTCATTTAATTACAGAAACAGAATGGAATAATTTACGTAATGCCAAAGTGGTAACACAGTTTCCATTTGTTCAAATTAAGGTAAATAATGTACCCATGTTTATTAGCACGGGAAGTAAAATTTATCCTAAAGAGCAGTTTGTTATTGATGGGTATTCGTTTGATTTTGAGAATATTGGTAATAATAGAGATTTGGAGCAAACTGCTTTGCAATATTTAAATACTCCTTATTTGTGGGGCGGCAAATCGCCTTGGGGAATTGATTGTAGCGGATTTACGCAAACAGTTTTTAACCAATTGGGTATTGCCATCAAACGCGATGCTTATCAGCAAGCCGAACAAGGCACACTTTTGGCTTTTTTAGCAGAAGCACAACTTGGCGATTTGGCTTTTTTTGATAATGAAGAAGGCAAAATTACCCATGTTGGAATCATGCTGAATAACGAAACCATTATTCATGCAAGTGGTAAAGTAAGGATTGATAAAATGGATAATTATGGCATTTTAAACAGCGATACCAAAAAATACAGTCATAAATTGAGGTTTATCAAAAGAATAAAAATTTAATGTCAGTCCTTTCAAAACATTTTTTTAGTATTGCAGTTTAAAAATTATAACAACAAAATATAACATGACACTACAAAAAGGAGATAAAGCACCCTCGTTTTCATTATTAAATACTGAAAAAAAGGAAGTTAAATTAGAAGATTTTAAAGGTAAAAACTTAGTGGTACATTTTTTTCCATTAGCTTTTACAGGCGTTTGCACAGCACAATTATGTACAGTGCGCGATGCCATTACAATGTATAAAAACGATAAAGCTGATGTGGTAGCTATTTCGGTTGATTCATTATTTGTATTAGATAAATTTAAAACTGAACAAAATTTATCATTCGATTTATTGTCGGATTTTAATAAAACAACTTCGGCTGCTTATGGCGCATTGTACGAAACTTTCCCTGCTTTTGGTATGCAAGGTGTTTCAAAACGCTCAGCTTTTGTAATTGACAAAGAAGGTGTTATTCAGTATGCTGAAGTATTAGCAAGTCCTGGCGATTTGCCTAATTTTGAAGCAATTAACGCTACTTTAGCTGAATTAAACTAATACTTAGTTAGCTAACAATAAAAAAACGCAAGTACCAAAAGTGCTTGCGTTTTTTGTTTATAAGGTGAATTGTAGATTGTCAGTTCGAGCGGATAATTTTTTTAAAAAATTAATATAAAATTACGTTGGGTCATTCAGTAGGAATCTCCTTCAACTGGCAACCAAGTTAGCTAATGGATAAGTTATTTCTTCTTTCTTTTTCCATTGCTGAAAAAGAAACAAAAAAGCTAGACAAAAATATGCTTCAGCCCGCATGGCCTAGGCTGGCCCGCATTTTTGTCGGCCCAACGCACATAGTTAATGGAATGATTGAAATTTAATTTTAGGAAATTTTATTATTTCTACGAAAAACAGTTTTTTAGAAATAATATTTTACTGAATAATAATTTAGTACATAAAAATATATACAACGAGCTGAATTGTAGCATAAAACAAGCCAAAACTAATAAACCATTTGTAAAAGCTTACATTTAGCTACCATGTCTTCATTATCAATAGCCGTAATTTCTACTGCTACTATTTCGTTAACCAACATAGGGTCGTAATTGGTTTTTACTTTTATGTAATTACTTGTAAATCCATACATTACATTATTGTCGTTTTCGGCTTCCCAAAGCACAGGATAAGTTTTACCAATATGTTCGTTGTAAAATGCCAAACGTTTTTTATCGCTTAAAATATGTAGCATTTTACTTCTATCGGCACGTTCACTTAAATTTACTTTGCCGGGTAATTTGTAGGCTGTGGTGTTCACTCTTTCGCTGTAAGTAAATACATGCAAATACGAAATATTTAGTTCGTTTAAATAATTATAAGTATCAATAAAATCTTCGTGTTCTTCTCCCGGATAACCCACTATTACATCTACTCCAATGCAGCAATGAGGCATTAGGGCTTTGATTTTATTAACGCGCGAGGTATATAATTCAGTTAAATACCTTCTGCGCATTGATTGTAGAATTTTATCACTACCGCTTTGTAACGGAATATGAAAATGTGGCACAATTACGTTTGATTTAGCCACTAATTCTATAATTTCATCGGTAAGTAAATTGGGTTCAATGCTCGAAATTCTGATACGTTCCAAACCATTTACTTGCTCTAAAGCTTGTAGTAATTGGTAAAAATTTTCGTCAGTTCCTTGTCCAAAATCACCAGTATTTACTCCTGTTAGCACAATTTCTTTAATTCCTTGACTTACTATTTCTTCTGCTTGTTTTACAATATTAGCTATGGTATCGCTGCGGCTTTTACCACGAGCTAACGGAATGGTGCAAAACGAACAAAAATAATCGCAACCATCTTGTACTTTTAAAAACGAACGAGTTCTGTCGCCAATAGAATAACTGGCATGGTAATCTAAAACTTCTTTAATTTTTCCTTCTTTAACTATGGCTACTTCGCGTTTGCTAATATCGTTCAGGTAGTTTTCAATATTAAATTTTTCGGCAGCACCAAGCACCACATCTACACCTGGAATTTTAGCAATTTCGTTTGGTTTTAATTGCGCATAGCAGCCAACTATAGCCACAAAAGCATTTGGGTTATGGCGTAAAGCTTCTTTTACAATTTTCTTGCATTTTTTATCGGCATTGTCGGTTACCGAGCAAGTGTTAACCACATACACATCGGCACCAGCCTCAAAAGCAACCTTTTGCATTCCAGCTTCAGTTAATTGGCGACCAATTGAACTGGTTTCAGAAAAATTTAATTTACAACCTAACGTATAAAACGCAACTGTTTTTTGCATAGCGTACAAAAATATAAAAGATTATTGGTTTTGGAGAAAAAAAGCCATTGAAAAAAAATAGCCACAGATTTGACAGATTACGCAGAAAAATTACTGGCTCCAAATATTTTGAGATTATTTCTTAACATCATTGCAACTAAAAAACTTTTTATGAAAGCTTTTGTAATAATTTGGTATTTGCATTTTGTATGAAAGTATATCAAAAAACAAACTAGGTAATCCATACTTTCTTCGTTCTTTATCAATTGATTCAAAATTAAGTTTATCGGAAAAATTTTCTTGCATTAAATATGTTCTCAATGGTTGAATTCCATATTTACTATAAAACCTATTTTCTAAAATTATTGCATTCAAATAGTTTGCCTTTCCTAAACACTTTTCATTATACTCAAAAAGTTTCTTCAAAACAGCGGTATCATATCGAGATAAATGCAGATTTAGTATGTAAAAATTGGTAAATTCAAACTTAGCAATGTAACACTCTTTATCTTCTTCAATCATTTTTAATAATTGGTTTGTATTTAAAGAATCAACATTGGTCCAAATTGCTGAAACTATAGAATCTTTTGAAAAAGAAAATATCTTATTGAATTGCATGTTTGATAGTTCAGTTCTTACGAATTGGTCTTTTGTAATCAATTCGAACATTTTTTCTTTGTTTTTAGCCAGTTTTTTTTGGAGCTTTTCATTAAACAAAAAGCTTAAATACAGGCTATCTAAAGTAGTTTTATTTTTTAGATAAATATAGTTGTAAGGCGAGTTTTTTAGAGCAATTTCCGAAATTAGATTAGGGGAATTAAAATTTAAAGTTTTCAAAAAGTACTTTTCAGCCAAATTGCTATCTCCTTTGTTTAAGTAGCATTCAGCCAAATTAAAGTTTAATCTAGATGTGTAATTTGATTTTGAAATAAAATTATAATTAGAATCTAATTGTTTAAGAACTTCGATAGCACAATTTAACTTTCCACTTGATTTATAAACTGAACTTATAGCGAGTTTTGTGTTGATTTCATAAATATCTTCATAAGTTAAATTTTGACAATAAATAGAATATGGAAGCACTAATACTAATAGTAAAGTTTTAAATTTTTGTTTCACAAAAGGTATCTTATTTAAATGGCAATATAAATTTAATATAATAGGATTTGTTAATTCTCAAAATAGCCACAAATTTCACAGATTACGCAGAAAAAAATCATTGTCTTCTAAGAAATCTTTGTAAAAATAGTATTTTAAAAAATCCGAAGTCGTTATAACCTACTAATAAAATTCCTCTACCTTAAAATTGGGATATCCTTCATTGATTTTTGAAGTAAAAGATAATTCATTATAGAATCGGTATTCAGTGGGTCTATGTTATTAATATTTGCAGGGAGTTCATTTGATGAAGCCTTAAAATAAAAATCCTCACAAATACTTTCCAGTTGCTGGGGTAAACCATTCATTTCAAAGTTATAAAAATGTTTTTTCCCACTTGAGTCTGTATAAATTGCTGCCCAAGTTCCTAATAAGTTACAACCTACTTTATTTACTCCCCTTTTTTTAGAAATTGTGCCATCCTTTTTTGAAAGAAAATAGTTTGCAATGTAAGCTAGCTTAGATTTTTGTTCATTGGTGATTTTTAATTTGTAATATTTACTTTTTGTTTCAAAATGAAATAATCCATCTTCAGAAGGCTTAAAATATGAACCAACCTTAACTAGCAAACTGTCTGAGTTTTGGTCAAACCTTATGTACAAATCGGCACCTATTTTCTTTAAGTTATTTGTGTCAATATTATCAGGTAATCCAATATTTAGCAATTCAATTGAGTAGGGCTTATTTTTAACTAATTGTTGATTATTACAACAAGTTAAAAAAACACAAAAGAGAGTAAATATAGTCGAATTTAAGATTTTATAGTAGATTTTCACTTAGGTTTTATTACAATTTGTTATATAATAATTGATTAAATAATACGTGCTACCCAAAAAATCTTTTGCCAAAAACCTTAGCGAGCTTTGCGAAAAACTTTGAGCCCTTTGCGGTTACTTTTACTGCGTAATCTGTTTAATCTGCGTAATCTGTGGCTAAAAACTAAAATCTTTTTCTTAAAAATAAGTTGAAGCTCATGTTATAAGGGTATTGTTTCAACCATTTTTCGTCAGATACAATATTGGTTAAACTGGTTTTTATGACTGGCATAAAGCCAATGGAAACTCCAGGTGCACTTAAATTATAAGTAAACTGAGGTTGGAAGGTAAAAAACAAAGTGTTTTTAAAAGCAGGATAATCGTTTTTATTGCTTATTTCATAAACGCCCACATTATTCTGTGCAATAATGTAAGTATTTATTCCTGTTAAAAAGCCAATTCCCAAACCAGTTTGGGCGGCTAATTCAAATTTAGGAGTTTCTACAATTTTGTAAGTAACATAAATAGGAATTTCGGTGTACGAGTATTTTAGTGATTTAACAAAATTGTTTCCTGCAGTGATGCTGTCGTTTCTGTAAATCAAATTTTCTTCGTAATTGCCCATTATATTTTTAGCAGTATCCAAATTAAAACTCATGGTTTGCTTAAAGTTAGCCATAATAATACCAGAACTTAAAGTAATACGTTTGGTAATATCGTAACCCACTAAAAATCCGCCTGAAATTTCAGATTCGGTGCTTTCGGTTTTTTCGCGCAAATTAATATTGGCAGCACTGTTAGTTTTATCAGTTCCTTCGGCATAACGCATAAAACTATAACCCATTCCGGCATAGGCTATTATGGTTAATTTTTCGCGTTTTAACGATGGTCCCATGTAATCGTTTTCCGATGCTTGTTGCGCATTGGTAGTTTTTACATTGGGTGTATTGGTGCTGCTATCTACCTTGGCAGGAGTTTCTATTTTGGTTTCAGGTTCTGTAATTTCTATTGCTTTTACTGGTTTTGGTTTATTTTGTTCACCAACAACTGTGTTTATAGGTTCATCATTTTTAGCAATGGCAGTATTGTTGTTATTATTACTTCCACCATTATTTGAATTGATAGCATTGTCATTCATACCATCATTCTTAGCAATTGGGTTATTGACGTTGTTATTTACAGATGAACCAATAATTGCTGGAGACGAAACAATAGCACTAGCAATGATCGGTTTTGTGCTGCTATTATTTTTTGTTCTATTATTAATACTTTGAATATTAGGTTCGCTAGAAATTGAATTCTTGTTATTATTTTTTTGAATTTTAAGAGATTGTAGAGTAGGGGCAACCGCCTTATTTTCAGCTTTTTTAGTATTTAAAGCTAGTTGTTGTTTGCTATTATTGGTATTTGCTAATAAACTAGCGGAGCTATTTGAGTTTCCATTGCCAATGGCAGTAGAATCTAACCATACAAAAGCTTTTGGATGAGTTAAGGTATCGTTTTGGCTAATTTCAGTAGTAAATTTATTGATAAAAATACCTACAATAACACCCACAGTTAGCACCGCAAAAGTCCATAAATAAACCAGTTTTTTGCTATATTTTGATATTTGAGGTAAATGTTTTTCAATAGCTAACCAAATGCCTTCGCTAGGTTCAACCTGCAAGGTATTTAATTTGGCAGCAATCGATTTTTCAAAATTATCGGCCGGTAAATTTTGGGCAATATTATCCCATAAGGCCTCATTTGGCTTGGCCTCAAAACTGTCGAACTGCTCTTTTAGCTGTTTTTCAAATTTATCTTGGTTGTTCAAATGGTTCATTTAAAATGTTGTAATGTTTGGTAAGTGCTTTTTTCATCCAATCGCGGGCACGAGCGTATTGCGATTTACTGGTTCCAATAGCAATTCCAAGCTGTTCGCCTATTTCTTTATGCGTAAATCCTTCAATGGCGTATAAGTTAAAAATTAACCTATAGCCATCAGGCATTTGCTGCACAAAAGCTAAAATTTCCTTAACCGAAATTTTTGAAACTACATCGTCATCGTATTTTGCGTCATAATCTTGCACGTCCAAATCTTCTTTAAAATGACGAAGCCTGTGTTTGTACAAATTAATGGCATTAAAAACCACCACGCGCCTTACCCAACCTTCAAAATTGCCTTCACCTCGGTAAGTATGTATGCTTTGAAATAATTTAATAAAACTTTCTTGCAACATATCTTCGGCTTCGGCCCTATCTTTTGCATAACGCATGCAAACTCCTAGCATTTTTGATGCAAAGTGGTCGTAAAAAGCCTTTTGAGCTTTTCTGTCGCCTTCTTTGCAACCTGTAATCATATCTTCAATAGAAAGATTCATGCTTTAGTTTAGTAATTTTTTAAAATAACTTTGGTTAAGTTACACATTAGTCAAATAAACCAATGGTAGCGGTTGCACAATACTATTAAATTATTTAATATTTTTTGCTAAAAGGTGTTTTATTACATGCAATAAAGTTTCTTTTACAGGGTAAGTATGTTTGGTTTCGGCTACAAATGTGGCGGGATTTGGCAGTTTGGTTCGGTGTTTTATCAAATTAATTTTTATGTTTTCCAATGTATTTGAAATTCCGTATTGAAAAGTTTCTACAAAAGTGGTGTTTACAGCTTTGTAAGTGTCAAACTTGTTTTCAAATAATTTAACCGAATATTCGTACACATCAATTTGAGGTTTCATGCCATCTTTTAAAAGCAAATATCCTTCTTGCTGATACAATGGTAAAATACCAATTGGGTAAAATACAATTTCGCTTTCTATAAAGTCATAAATTTCTTTTCCTACATCCAATTGTTGTTTAATTTTTGGTAAGGCAAAGCCAATAATTTCAGAAATAACTTCCATTACTTCATCATCGGTTACCACTTTTTTGTATAATACTTTAAAATTGGCTAGGTCTAGTGCATCTATGCGTTCTGGAAAATCGAGATACAAGTTGTTTTTTTGATCCATAAAACGCTTTAGCAACCTGTAATGATTGACCAATTCATTTAATTGCGGATATAATTTAATTTGGGTAAAATGCTTATCTACATCTTGCAAATAGGCTAACAATACATACTTTTTGTACTCTAGGTCAAGTAAATCTTCAAAAAACCAGTTTGATGATAAAGTTTTCATGATAGTAATTGATTATATTTTACAATCGTAAAAATAAAAAAAATATTTTTAAAAAAATAAATCATGGTGTAAGCAATTACGCTCTTTTGACAATTTTTCAGCCTTTTAACGAAAATTTTGTCAAACGTAATCTGCCAAAAATCAAGGGTATTAAAAATTAGGACTGTGTAAGGTTGAAAATTTGTCATACAAAACCTCAATGGCACAATAAGTGCTAAACACAAATTGTAAACTTAATTATTTAGGTTTATGCATAAACAATCAAAAATTTAAAAAAAAATAAATAATATGTCAGTATCATTAAAACCATTAGCCGACAGAGTGTTGGTGGAGCCAGCACCGGCAGAAGAAAAAACAATTGGTGGAATTATTATTCCAGACACAGCTAAAGAAAAACCGCAAAGAGGTATTGTTGTGGCAGCAGGAGCAGGAAAAAAAGATGAGCCTATGACTGTTAAGCCTGGCGATAGCGTACTGTACGGTAAATATGCTGGAACCGAAGTTACCGTTGATGGTAAAGAGTATTTAATTATGCGCGAAAGCGATATTTTTGCTATTGTATAGCAATTAGTTGGTGTCCCGATAGCTATCGGGAGTCAGTTGATAGGGTAATTCTTACTAACACAATCAATCAAAAAATCTTAAATCAAAAATTAAAAAATTAAAATTGTTATGAGTAAAAAAATATTATACGGTGTAGATGCACGCGATGGTTTAAAACGTGGAGTTGACGCATTAGCAAATGCTGTAAAAGCTACTTTAGGTCCTAAAGGAAGAAATGTAGTTATTGATAAAAAATTTGGTTCACCTTCGGTTACTAAAGACGGTGTTTCGGTAGCTAAAGAAATTGAATTAAAAGACCCAATTGAAAACATGGGTGCTCAAATGGTTAAAGAAGTAGCTTCAAAAACTGCTGATATAGCTGGAGATGGAACTACAACTGCTACTGTTTTAGCACAAGCTATTGTAGCTGGTGGAACTAAAAACGTAGCTGCTGGCGCTAACCCTATGGATTTAAAACGTGGTATCGATAAAGCTGTTGAAGTTGTTGTAGCTAGCTTAAAAGCGCAAAGCCAACAAGTTGGTGATGATAACAAAAAAATTCAACAAGTTGCTTCAATTTCGGCTAATAACGATGAAGTTATTGGTACTTTAATTGCTAACGCAATGGCAAAAGTTGGTAAAGAAGGTGTAATAACTGTAGAAGAAGCTAAAGGTACTGAAACTGATGTTAAAACAGTAGAAGGTATGCAGTTTGACCGCGGTTACTTAAGCCCTTACTTTGTTACCAATGCAGAAAAAATGGAAGCTGATTTAGATACTCCTTACATTTTAATTTACGATAAAAAAGTAAGTAACATGAAAGAATTGTTACCTATTTTAGAGCAAGTAGTTCAAACTGGTAAACCATTGGTAATTATTTCTGAAGATGTAGAAGGCGAAGCTTTAGCTACATTGGTAGTAAATAAAATTCGTGGTTCGTTAAAAATTGCTGCTGTTAAAGCTCCAGGTTTTGGCGATAGAAGAAAAGCAATGTTAGAAGATATTGCTATTTTAACTGGCGGTACTGTAATTAGCGAAGAGCGTGGCTTTAAATTAGAAAATGCTGATATCAGCATGTTAGGTAGAGCTGAAAAAATTAATATCGACAAAGACAACACTACCATTATTAATGGTGCTGGCGCAAAAGAAGATATTTCTGCTCGCGTTAACCAAATTAAAGCACAAATAGAAAATACTACTAGCGATTACGATAAAGAAAAATTACAAGAGCGTTTAGCTAAATTAGCTGGCGGTGTTGCTGTTCTTTATATTGGTGCTGCTACCGAAGTAGAAATGAAAGAAAAGAAAGACCGTGTTGATGATGCATTACATGCAACTCGTGCTGCGGTTGAGGAAGGTATAGTTGCTGGTGGTGGAGTTGCTTATATCAGAGCAATTGCAGCATTAGATAATTTAAAAGGCGCTAACGAAGATGAGAATACAGGTATTCAAATCATTCGCAGAGCTTTAGAAGAGCCTTTAAGAACTATTGTAGCTAACGCTGGTGGCGAAGGTTCGGTAGTAGTAAATAAAGTTCGTGAAGGTAAAGACGATTACGGTTACAATGCTAGAACTGAAGTTTACGAAAACTTAATTGGTGCTGGTGTAATAGATCCAACTAAAGTTAGCCGTGTAGCTTTACAAAATGCTGCAAGTGCTGCTGCTATGATTTTAACTACTGAGTGCGCTTTAGTAGAAGAAAAAGAAGCTAACGCTCCAGCTATGCCAGGTGGAATGCCAGGTGGTATGGACGGAATGGGATACTAATTTAGTTCGAAATTCGAAGTGAGGATTGCGAAGTAAATAATTTCGGAATTCGAATTTTAGAATACGGTTTAGAGACGTTGCATACAACGTCTTTAAACCAATAAATAAAAACCCGAATCATCATTTTGATGGTTCGGGTTTTTTGTTGAAATGGCTTATATTTTTCTTTGAAAAAAATATTTTGGATGCTATCAAATAAAATAAAAAATAACAATGATTATGTTAGTGAAAACGACAGTTTATTTGGCTTAACTGTTTTTTATTCATTATCTTACAGGAAGTAATCAACTAAAATTATAAACAAAAAAAGCGAACCAATTTTTAAAACTGGTTCGCTTTTTTATTGAATTAAATATTCAATTATTTAGCTGATGCAATCAATTTTTCAGCTTGTTTTACATAGCTGTCGTCTTTATCTTCAGTAGCCATTTTAATTACTAAGTTAGCTGTTTCAATAGCACCTTTTTTATCGTTAAGTTTTAACTGAATTTTGGCTTTTAACATCACCACCCAATATGCTTTAGGATTAGCCACCATTGCTTTGTTTACCCAATCTAAAGCAGTTTTTAAATCTTTGTTGTTATCATAGTAATAGCTTGCTGCTTGGTAGTAAGGACGGTTGTCTTTAACCACACTGCTTTCAATGTTTTTCATTATCTTACTATCAATTTCGGTCATTACCGCAAACATTACTTTGGTGTTTTCCCACATCAATTCAATATTGGCCGAAGTAGCAGTAATATCAGCCACACCCATAGTAAAAGTTTCTACTTTATTGCTCATAGCCATGGTTTTAACTTTAAAGCGTAACACTTCATTTTCCATTTTGTAGTCAGCTACATTGCCACCTAATGTTAGGTCTTTATACAGCATTATTTCCCAGCTTTCTTTATTTGGAATAGAGTAAATGGCATAAGTGCCCGCTTTTACTTCTGTTCCTTCTACTTTTACATCATCGCCAAAAGTAATTTTTGTGGCACTATTCGCACCAGTGCGCCAAACTTTTCCAAAAGGAACTACATCACCAAAAACCACACGGTTTTTTGCACTAGGGCGAGAGTAATCAATAGTAATTTCCGATAAGCCAAAAGATTGTTTAATAGTTTGTGCAGGACTTGCAGCAGGCACTTTTAATTGCTGCGCAATAACACTGGTTGATAAAGCTGCTGTTAGCATTAGTGCTGCAGCTATTGATTTCATTTTGTTTAGTAACATGTTTTATTTGTTTTAAAAATTGGGGTCAATATTAATTCTTAAAAGTTAATTTAATCATTCAAACTTTAAAATTAACATATTGTTTCACTAAAAACATTCCTAATTATAGTTATTTTGCAGCCCATATTTACTTATCAATGAATAATTCTAAAATCTTTAAAGTACAACAAGTCCTAATTTTTGTTGGAACTATTTTAACGCTTGTTGCCTGCGGCAATGATAATAATAACAATAAAACTACTGCCAATTCAACTACAAGTAACGAACCAATAGCAGAGGCTGCTAAGCAAATTAGTCCTAATTTTAATGCTGATTCGGCTTATTATTTTATGCAAAAACAAGTTGATTTTGGACCAAGAGTAACAGCTAGTTCTGCTAGTTTAAAATGTGCTGATTATATAGCTACGCAATTTGAAAAATTTGGAGCAACTGTAGTTAAACAAAAAGGAACTGTAACCAATTGGGATAAACGTAAATTAAACATTGTAAACATCATTGCACAAACCAATCCAAAGGCCAGTAAACGTATTTTAATTACTGCACATTGGGATAGCCGCCCTTATGCTGATAACGATCCTGTGGAAGCCAATAAAACCAAACCTGTTTTAGCTGCCGATGACGGTGCAAGTGGAATAGGAGTAATGCTTGAAATGGCAAGAGTTATACAAGCCAATAAATTAGATATTGGTGTTGATTTTATGTGTTTTGATGCCGAAGATTTAGGCAAACCTGAGTTTGAAGATTCATATTGTTTAGGAACGCAATACTGGGGTAAAAACCAAGTGCCTTTAAATTACAAAGCACAGTATGCCATTAACTTAGATATGGTTGGAGGTAAAGGAGCTAAATTTGTTTGGGAAAATAACAGTGTAACTCAAGGCGAAAATATTTTACGTTTGGTTTGGGGTAAAGCGGCTTTGCTTGGTTATTCAAATACTTTTCAGTTTTTACAAAGTGGTGCAATTACCGATGACCATGTTTATGTAAATAAATACACCCAAATTCCGGCTATAGATATTATTCATTATAATCAAGAAACGGGTTTTCCGGCTTGGTGGCATACGGTTAATGATAATATGAACAATATTGACCAAAATACCTTAAAGGCAGTTGGCCAAACATTGTTAGAAGTTATTTATACCGAAACTGCTAAATAGACTACAATTCGTGGTTTCTTGTAATTATTTGAAATCATAAATTATAAATTAAAAAGGTTGTTTTTATTGAGCAATAGCACATAAATATGTAATTTAAAAACTTGTTCAATAGCTAAAATTGTAATTAATTGCAGCATGAATAAGCGCGTTATACTTTTAATTTTAGATGGCTGGGGACAAGGAACCAAATACCCAGGCAATGCTATTGAATTAGCCAATACTCCCAACTTTGATCAATTAATAAAAAGCAATCCGCATTGTTTGTTAAAAACTAGTGGCGAATCGGTTGGATTGCCCGATGGGCAAATGGGTAACAGCGAAGTAGGTCATATGAATATTGGCGCGGGTAGAGTAGTTTACCAACAATTGGTATTGATTGATAAAATGTTTCGCGAAAATAAAGTAGCTGAAATTGCTGTTTTAAAAAATGCCATTGAATACGCCAAAACCAACCACAAAAAAATTCATTTAATGGGTTTGTTAAGTGATGGTGGAGTGCATAGCAGCTTAAATCATTTAAAAGGATTATGCTCTATTTTTAAAGAAGCTAATTTTAGTAATTTTTACTTACATGCTTTTACTGATGGCCGCGATACAGACCCCAATAATGGCGTCAATTATTTAAAAGATACTTTACAGCATTTAGAAAAAAACAACGGAAAATTGGCGAGTGTTATTGGTAGGTATTACGCCATGGACCGCGATAAACGTTGGGAAAGAGTAAAGCTGGCTTACGATTTAATGGTGAATGGAACTGGTGAAAAAACCAAAGATGTTTTAGCCACTATTCAGCAAAAGTACGATGCAGGCGAAACCGATGAATTTTTAAAACCATTGGTTTGTGTGGATGAAAATAACAATGCGCTAGCTACTATTAGTCCTGACGATGTGGTAATTTGTTTTAACTTCAGAACCGATAGAGGCCGTGAGATTACACAAGCTTTAACACAAGAAGATTTTGCTGAACAGCAAATGAAAAAACTGCCTTTAAAATACATTACGCTAACAGCTTACGATAAAAACTTTAAAAACGTAGAAGTAATGTTTGCCGATATTGAGTTGAACAATACTTTAGGCGAAGTGTTGGAAACTAACAATAAAAAGCAAGTACGCATAGCCGAAACTGAAAAATATCCGCATGTAACTTTCTTTTTTAGTGGTGGACAAGAAAAAGAATTTAATGGCGAAACACGCCACATGGCACCATCGCCAAAGGATGTTCCCACTTACGATTTTAAACCTGAAATGAATGCCGAAGGTGTTTGCCAATTTACCTTAGATGAAATAGCCAAAAATGAAGCTGATTTTATGGTAGTAAATTTTGCAAACCCTGATATGGTGGGACATACAGGCGTGATTAGTGCCGAAATAAAAGCAGTAGAAAAAGTAGATGAATGTTTGGGACGAATTGTTCCTGAAGGTTTAAAAAATGGCTACTCGTTTTTAATTACTGCCGACCATGGCAATGGTGAATTTATGCTAAACGATGATGGCTCGGCCAATACAGCACACACCACTAATGAAGTGCCTTGTATTTTGGTAGAAACAGAACACACACATCATTTAAATAATGGAAAATTAGCCGATTTAGCCCCAACCGTATTGGCATTAATGGGCATAAACCAACCAACAGAAATGGATGGCAAATGCTTGATTAATAAAAATAAAGAAACAGTGGCTTTGTAGTATTCAACTTTTAGGTAATTGATAAGGATTTTATTCATCATATTTTTAGCCATGGTACTAGGTTTTGCTGTTAACGCACAAAACCTAATACCAAATGGTGATTTTGAAAAACATAAACACTTTTTCTCTTTTAGATCTTTGAGTAGTTTATCTACTTGGTATAAACCCAACCATGCTACGCCAGATTACAGATATACTGGATTTATTGATAAAAAATTTGCAGATAATTATTGTGTTGGATTGCATTTACAATTTCATAAAGAAAATACCTATTTTGGTAAATATATCAATGTTGAATATGTTCAAATAAAATTATTAGAAAAACTTAAAGTAGATAAAATATACTGTTTATCAGCTAATGTTTTACTTGACTTAAAGAATGAGCATGCAATACCTTGTTTAAACTTTTCTTTAACCCCAAAGGCTATCAAAGCCAAAAAGGATAACAAAATGTTTGAAAACGTAACTTATTATAATTTGGATTATTCTGAAGATAGCTTAATGCGAGATAAAAAAAATTGGATGTATGTATGCAAAACAATTCAGGCAAAAGGCAACGAAAAATACTTCACAATAGGTAATTTTGATACTGCTATGAATCTTACATCTCTAGTAAAAAAAAATAGAAGTAATTTTTTAGATACCTATTATTATGTAGATAATATTAGTTTGGTTGAAATAAAAGACTCTGCTGAATGCGATTGCCAATATAAACGAGATAAGCCTTTAATACAGCCCACAAAAATAGATACTTTAAATATTGGCGACCAATTAGTTTTAAAAAAAGTATTTTTTGCTACTAATAAATCAAATCTTCTTCCTGAATCATCTAATGCTTTGCAAGCTTTGTTAAAAGCCATGGAGGATAATCCAAATTTGTTTATAGAAATAATAGGTTATACTGATAATATAGGGAACGAAGAAAAGAATATTCTTTTATCAGAAAACAGGGCTATAGCAGTAGCCAATTATTTAATAGAAAATGGCATTTCAGAACAAAGAATAAAGAAAGCAGGGTTTGGAAGCTCCAACCCAATAAGCGATAACATTACCGAAGCAGGCCGTGCCTTAAACAGAAGAATAGAGATTAAGATATTGAACAAATAAACTGCTTAAAAATGCAGGAAATGTAAATAATAAAATCAATTATTAAATACAATGTTTGTTTGTGTCCAGAGGAGATGCGTTGCATGACGATTGTTTTTGTTTTAAGTAATATCCAAGCGAATGCTTAAACAAGCATTGCCAATTGCTTATTGCCAATTATTCTATTACCAAAAATCATTCAAAAATTTACGTTTATAAACTTATTATTGCGGGAATTTACAGTTGGTAGCAATTGTAAATTTCAAACATTTACCCAATGAAAATAGACGTTCACGCACATATTTTACCCGAATTTATGCCAAACCTTAAAGAAAAATACGGTTATGGCGATGAGTTTATTTATTTAGATCATTTTCAGCCAGGTAGGGCAAATATGATGAAAGCCGATGGGACTTTTTTTAGAACCATTGACGATTTGTGTTGGGACCCTAAACGTATCATTGCCCACATGGACGAACATGGCGTTGATATCATGGCACTTTCGCCTATTCCTGTTTTGTTTTATTACTGGGCCAAACCCGAACATACTCACGATTGGGCTAAGTATTACAACAATTATTTGGCTAAAATTCAAGATGAAAATCCAAAGCGTTTGTTAGGTTTAGCTACTTTGCCAATGCAAGATGTAGATTTGGCTATTGAAGAAATGTTGCGTTGCAAATACGAATTAGGTTTGGCTGGTGTTGAAATTGGTACTCATATAGAAAGCAGAAATTTGGATGACGAATACTACCATCCGTTTTTTGCGGCAGCCGAAAAAGCTGATATGCCTATTTTTGTGCATCCGTGGGATATGATGGGGCAAGATAGAATGCCTAAATATTTTTTACCTTGGTTAATTGGCATGCCAGCCGAAACAAGTTTGGCTATTTGTAGCTTAATTTTTGGTGGCATTTTCGATAAATTTCCAAAAGTGCGTATTTTATTTGCGCATGGTGGAGGTTGTTTTCCGCAAACAATTGGTCGCATAAGCCATGCTTACCATGCTCGCCCCGATTTATGTAATGTAAATAAAGTGGCCGACCCACGTAATTACCTCGATAAGTTTTATATTGATAGCTTGGTGCACGATGATGAAACATTTAAATTTTTAATAAATATGTTTGGTGCCAATAAAATAGCATTAGGAAGCGATTTTCCTTTTCCACTTGGCGATTTAGAACATGGTAAATTTATTGATAACATGAAAGAACTAACCCAAGAACAAAAAGAGCAGGTTTTGCACAAAACTGCTAAAGAATGGCTAGGTTTAAAAGATTAACAGATACAACTCATTGTTAAATTTTGGTTACTTATTACAAAAAACAAACATTTAGAAAAGGTAGTGGCACATAAATTGACTAAAAACTATTTAATTTACAAACAAAAAGAATATATGAAACGACTGGTTTTATTGGCAAACATTTTAATTGGAGGTTTTGCCTTAAATGCACAAACTTTAAACGATGGTTTAAAGGCACTTGATTTTGAGAAATTTGAACATGCAAGAAATATTTTTAAATCTATTACTCAAAAAGAACCTGCCAATGGCGAGGCTTATTACTATTTAGGCCAAGCTTATAATAGTTTATTTAAACCTGATTCGGCTTTAATTTCGTACAATGCAGGTTTAGCTACTGCTCCTAAAACTCCGCAACTTTATGCTGGATTAGGAGAGTTATTATTGGAAGAAAATAAAATTGCGGAGGCACAAGCGCAGTTTGATAAAGCCATTGCTTTATGTAAAAACAAAAGAGATGAATTTGTAAATGCTAAAGGTTTAGTTGCCATTGGTAGTGGTATGTTAGCTGGCGAAACTAAATTATTGGCACAAGCTTCTGCTTTAATGGAAGAAGCCTATAAAATTTCGAAAGAAGATTATGATGTTTTAACCACTACTGGTGATGTTTATTTAGAAATGGCTGATGGAAGTAAAGCAGCTACTTTTTATAACCGTGCAACTGTGTTAGACCCAAACAGACCAAAAGCATTTGCTAAAATTGCTTTGATTTGGATTAGGGTAAAAAATTTACAAGTAGCTAAAGAAGCTTTAGATACTGCTTTTGCTAAAGACCCCAATTATGCTACTGCATTTAAAAACCAAGCTGAGTTTTACTCAGTTCAGCGTAAATTTGCTTTGGCAAAAGAATCTTATAAAAACTACTTGAAAAACTCTGAGGTAAGTTCGGCTAATCAATTGCGTTTTGCTTTAATTTTATTCAAAGCTAAAGAATATGCTGAGGCATTAATAAATGTAGAAGAAGCTAGAGCCAACGATAAAACCAATAATATTTATATCAATCGTTTATATGCTTACTCTTGCTACGAAGCAGGAAATTTAAAAAACGATGCCCCTACTTTTCAAAAAGGCCTAACAGCTATGGAAACCTTAATGGGCAAAGTGGCTACTGAAAAATTAACCTCAAGCGATTTTGAATATTTGGGTAAACTACAAGCTAAAACTGGTAAAGATAGTTTAGCATTGATTAACTTAAACAAAGCCTTAAATATAGATGCTAATAAAACCGATGTTAAAGTGGAGATTGCTAAAATTTAAAAAAAAAAAAAAAAATATACCGAAGCTGCATTAATTTATGAAGAATATTTAAGTACTGTCAAAAAAGTTACTTTAATTGATAATTACAATATTGGTAAATATTATAACAACGCTAAAATGTATGGTAAAGCCGATTCGGCATTTGCTAAAATTAATATTGCTCAACCTGATTTTGCCGATGCTTGGTATCAAAGAGCTAATGCAAATGCCTCAATGGACTCATTACTTAAAACAACTGTAGCCAAAGAATTATTTGAAAAATACATTGAAGTTGCTACTGCCGATACTGCTAAATTTAATAAACAAAAAGCAAGTTTATCAAAAAATGTAGCTTCATCGTACGATTATTTAGGTTATTATTTCTTACAAAAAGATATGAAAAATGAATGCAAAGCTATGTATAGAAAAGCTTTAGAATACGATCCAAGCAATAAAAACGCCATTGAAGTATTAAAGAACTTAAAGTAATTTAAACTAATAAATAAATTGAAAAGCTGCCCTTAAAAGGCAGCTTTTTTTATGCACTAAATTTTATTAATCAAACAATATAATATACTGCTTGTTTAGCATGGTATAAACCTTTACCATTATGAATATTATAAAGAAACTAATTACACTAAGCTTTTTATTATTTGGTTTAAAAAGCATGGCTCAAACCGATTCTACCAAAATAAATATTAAGTACAATTTTTTTACAGTTTATAATATCAAACAAGGTACTGAGCCAATTAGTATAGAGGATTTTACTAGAATTGCTGGTAATAATATACAAGCAGTTAAACTTATAAAAAAAGCAAAAAAACAAGCCAATTTTAGTTATTATGCAGGTATTTTAGCTGGCGCAGCTTTAGGATTTTCAATACCGTTTGTTGAAAAATGGGAACAAATATTGTTAGCGTCATGTTTAGTCCCTATTGGAGTTGAAAGTTATTTGGAGTATAAAAGTGTAAAAAATCTTAGAAAAGCTGCTGAATTAATAAATCAAACCAATGGTTTAAAATAGCAGTGTGTTAAACATTGGTCAATAAGAAGGAATAAGGCAAAATATACTATAAACTTACGTTTAAATGTTCAATTAAATGTTATAAATTGCCACTAAATCCTCAGTAAAGTTATGTCGAGTCCGGTAATTAATCAAGAGCAAGAAAACGAGCAAATTGTAAAAGCATATAGACATTTATTACGGTCGTGCAAAGTAGCTTTAAGCAAGCAAGATAGAGCCAATATACGCGAAGCTTTTAATATTAGCCTTGAAGCACATAAAAATATGAGACGCAAAAGTGGTGAACCTTATATTTTGCATCCTATTGCGGTAGCTCAAATTTGTGCTGAAGAAATTGGACTTGGAACTACTTCTATTATTTGCGCTTTATTACACGATACTGTAGAAGATACTGATATTACACTGGAACTTTTGGATATGAAATTTGGCCCAAAAGTATCTCGCATTATTGATGGATTGACAAAAATTTCGGGCGTTTTCGATCAGCAAGATAAATCGATGCAGGCCGAAAATTTCAAAAAAATGCTCCTTACTTTAAGCGAAGATGTAAGGGTAATTTTAATAAAACTAGCCGATAGAATGCATAACATGCGCACTTTAGAAAGCATGAGTGCCAAAAGTCAATTAAAAATAGCTAGCGAAACTGCTTATGTGTATGCGCCTTTGGCTCACAGATTAGGGCTTTATGCCATGAAAACTGAGTTGGAAGATTTGGCTACCAAATTCCTTGATCCTGATAGTTATAAATATGTAAAAAACCGTTTACAAGAAACCAAAGCTGAGCGCAATAGGTATATCAAAAAATTTATTGAACCACTACAAAAAGCTTTAGACGAAACCGGTTTAAATTATGAAATAAAAGGACGCCCTAAAAGCATACACAGCATTTTGAATAAAATGAAAAAGCAAGGTGTATCGTTTGACGAAGTGTTTGATTTATTTGCCATTAGAATAATTATTGACGATGAATACGAAAACGAAAAAAGCGATTGTTGGAAAGTGTATTCAACTGTTACCGATTTTTATACGCCAAACCCTGATAGATTGCGCGATTGGGTAAGTATTCCAAAAGCCAATGGTTATGAGAGTTTGCATACCACTGTTATGGGGCCAAAAGGCCGTTGGGTAGAGGTGCAAATACGTAGTAAACGAATGGACGAAATAGCCGAAAAAGGTTATGCTGCCCATTGGAAATACAAAGATGGAACACAAGTAAACGACAATGGATTGGAGCAATGGCTAGCCAAAGTGCGCGAAATGCTCGAAAATACTGATGGTTCAGCAGTGGAGTTTTTAGATGATTTTAAACTAAACTTATTTGCCGAAGAAATTTTTGTATTTACGCCTAAAGGCGATTTGCGTAAGTTACCTGCTCAATCAACCGTGTTGGATTTTGCTTTCGATATTCACTCAGGTTTGGGAGCCAAATGTATTGGTGCTAAGGTAAATAATAAACTGGTGCCTATTACTTATAAATTAGGTAATGGCGATCAGGTTGAAATTTTATCATCAACCAAACAAAAACCTACTGAAGAGTGGTTAACTTGGGTAGTTACTGCTAAAGCCAAATCAAAAATTAGAGATTACTTTAAGCAAGAACGCAACCAAAGTGTAACCATGGGTAAAGAAATTTTGGAACGTAAGTTTAAAAATGCCAAAATTCCTTTTAGTAGCGAAGCACTTAATAGCATTATAAAGTTTTATAAATTACCAAGTGTTACCGAACTTTATTATCAATTAGTTACCGAAAAAATTGACAGAACTAAAATTGACCTAACGGCAATTTTAGAAGCTGAAACCAAAAAACAAGTACTAACCGAAGAACAAAAACTAGCCAAAAAGCCAGCCAAACCTTTAACCAAAGATGCTGTAATAATTGGCGATGGTGACCCTGTTGATTATGCGTTTGCCAAATGTTGTAGTCCAATTCCTGGTGATGATATTTTTGGCTTTGTAACAGTAGGAGAGGGTGTAAAAATTCATAGAACCAATTGTACCAATGGAATTAGTTTAATGAGTAATTATGGTTATCGAATTATCAAAGCTCGTTGGGCCGATGGCAGCTTAAATAGCAGTAAATCTTTCTTAACGTCTATAAAAGTACAAGGTATTGATAGTGTAGGTATTGTGAGTGCTATTACCAATATTATTTCTACCCAATTACAAATAAATATGAAGTCGATAAATGTTACTGCAAACGAAGGTATGTTTGAAGGAAATATTACCTTACAAGTAAGCGATACCAAACATTTAGAAGAACTGATGAACAAAATTAAACAAGCCAGTCAATTAATTTCAGTTACT
The DNA here is from genome assembly GCA_027484685.1 of Bacteroidota bacterium. GTDB lineage: Bacteria > Bacteroidota > Bacteroidia > UKL13-3 > UKL13-3 > JAAFJM01. Next base: position 20,707 of record JAIXSO010000064.1, on the reverse strand, counting down.
AGGGTTGATATTGGATAGAGTTGGTTTCTAGCTGCTGGCCTCTGGCTTCTAGCAGCTAGCTTTGTATTAATTGCAAATTATTCATCTGTCTTCCCATTTCAAAAATCACACATCAAAAATCATATCTCACATCTCACATTTCCCATCTCTCAGCTCCCATCTCTCATCTCACAAATCATAAATCACAAATCACACCTCCTCATTTACCTATCAACTGTCAACTAAAAACTATCAACTAAAATAGTTACTTTTGCGCTCGTTTAAAAAATATGTCTTTAGATCAATTGCCAGATGACCACTTTTCCGATACCAAGGAAATGACTTTTTTTGACCATATAGATGAGTTACGAAGCCACTTAGTTCGTTCTGTAATTGCCATATTAATTGGGGCTGTAGCAGCTTTTTTTAATAAATATATCCTTTTCGATATCATTATTTTTGGTCCTATGCGCACTGATTTTTTCAGTTACCGCATGTTGTGTAAATTATCGTATTGGGCTAAAGGAACTGACGAATACTGTGTAAAAAGTATTGATTTTTCCCTAAAAAATATTGACATGACAGGGCAATTTACCCAACATTTGTGGATTGCTTTTATAGCTGGAATTATCATAGCTTTTCCTTATATTTTATGGCAATTATGGCGTTTTATAAAACCTGCCTTAAGCAAAAAAGAAATTGGCTACGCGCGTGGACTGGTATTTTTTAGCTCAGGTTTATTTTTTGTAGGAATAGCTTTTGGATATTATTTTTTAACACCTGTTTCGGTTTCGTTTATGGGTTCTTACCAAGTTAGTACTTTGGTAAGCAATGAAATCAACTTAGAGTCGTATATATCTTTTGTATCAACCATTACCTTTGCTTGCGGGTTGATGTTTGAAATGCCAATTTTGGTATATTTTTTAGTAAAAATTGGCATTTTAAGTGCGCGTATTATGGGCAAATACCGTAAACATGCTGTATTAGTAATATTGGTATTAGCAGGTATTTTAACTCCTTCGCCTGATATGGCTAGCCAAATATTAATGGCTTTACCGCTATACTTGTTATACGAATTGAGTATTTTTATAGCACGTGGAGTTGAAAAAAATAAAATTAGATAATAAATTAAAATCATTATATTATGAAAATTGCCATTGCAGCCGACCACGCAGGTTTTGAGTACAAAGAAATCATTAAAGCTATGCTTACCGATTTAAATTACACTGTTACCGATTTTGGTACACACTCTACTGCATCAATGGATTATCCTGATGTTTCGCATCCGTTAGCTACCAGCATTGAAAACAAAGAAAATGAATTAGGAATTATTATTTGTGGCAGTGGCAATGGCGTAAATATGAGTGTAAACAAACACCAAGGCATTAGAGGTGCATTATGCTGGACTGATGAAATCAGCAGCCTAGCACGCACGCACAACGATGCAAATGTATTGGCATTACCTGCTCGTTTTATTGATATTGAATTGGCCAAACGCATTACCATGACTTTTTTAACTACTCATTTTGAAGGTGGCCGCCACCAAAATAGAGTGGATAAGATTAGTTGCTAAACGGTCGCTGAGCGAAGCCGAAGCGATAGTTCGAAGTTCGAAGTTTTAAGTTCGAAGTACTTAGTTTATCGCTGAGCCTGCCGAAGTACGGTCGCTGAGCGGAGCCGAAGCGATAGTACAGAGTTCAAAGTACTTAGTACTTAGTTTATTGCTGAGCCTGAACGGTAGCTATTGGACGAAGTGTTAGTTTTAAACACAAAGAAATGTGCGGGAAAAATTCCCTCACGCTTTATGGCGTGACCAAACCAAGGTCGAAGAATGCCGAAAGCTTTTGGCAAGGGGGATGTAATTAACGAACAACGAAGTAAAAACAACTCTTATTTTAGTTGTTCTAATTTTCCTGATTTGGTTAGCAATAAACTTCCTGTTTGATGATTTGTAGTTAAATAATACATTTGAAAAAAGCCTTTTTATGGGGCTAATCTGACCAAATATAGGAGATAGGTCTTGTAAAATGAGACATATATTTAAGTTATGCGTCACCCATGCGGTTATAGACAACAATATGAAAGCTTTAAAAAATGACATAATAAAAATGGTTGGAAAGAATCCAGAATTTTTAGAGGATGTTTTGAGCCATTTTGTAAAAGTAAAGTTGAAAAGAGATGAATATCTATTCTCTGAAGGAGAAGTTTGCCGTTCTATATATTTTGTTCAAAGTGGCTTACTCCAAGTTTTACAAGTAGACAAAAAAGGTGTTGAGAAAACCACTGACCTAATTCTTAAAGACAATTGGTTTACAGATTTAGGAAGCTTTAAAAACAAAATACCCTCGCAACTTTGCGCAAAAGCTAAAAAAGCAACAATAGTTTATAAAATCAATCGTGATTCATTTCAAATATTGATGGAAAATGTGCCAAAATTTGCTCAAGCCTATATAAAAATTATAGAAGGCAAATACAAAGAATCGATGGAAAGAATTGCAGCATTCAATACGTTAAATTCTCACGACAAAATTGAATGGCTGTTTAAATTTAAGCCTGATTTTTTACTCTACGTCTCCGACAATCTCATCGCTTCATACCTTGGTATTTCAAAAGAAACCTATTGCCGACAAAAACAAAATGCCCGAATTGTTGCTAATTGTCAATAATATTAAAACTAGGCATTACTACTTTTGCAAATAAAAAATGCCTCAACAACTCCGAAGAATTGCAATACTTTTTTTAACCTTCATTTCACAGTCTTTGTTTGGGCAACAAACAGATTTTGGCAGTATAAAAGGAAGGATTATTGACAAAGATAATAAACAACCAATAGTAGGGGCCTTAATCATATTATCTAATACTCAAATATCCGTTAAAAGTGACTCCCTTGGCTTTTTTGAAATTATGAAAGTAAAATCTGGTATTCAGTCTATAGAAATAAGACTATTAGGTTATGAAACCCAACTTTTAAATGATATCAATGTTTTACCTAATAAATCAACTTTCCAAGAAGTTAGTCTACAGGAAGGAATACATAACTTAAAAAGTGTTGAAGTAAAGTCCTTCAAATTTGAAAATAACAGAGTAACGCCAATTTCATCATATAGTTTTTCAAGAGAAGAAATTTCATTAAATCCTGGGTCACAAGGCGATATTTTTAGAGCAATTGGTATGCTACCCGGTGTGTCGAGTAGTGGTGGTATTTATTCTGCCATAGCAGTTAGAGGGCAAGGTGTTAGAGATAATGTATACATGGTGGACGATATTCCGTTAACAGAGGTTGGACACTTAGAAGGGAATAGCTTTTTTAACGACCCAAATGGTGGAAGATTTAGCATTTTTGCACCCAGAGTAATTGATAATGCTCAATTTCAAGGAGGTGGTTTTGGGCCTGAATATGGGCGAAGAAGTGCATCATATTTGGGATTAGGAATTAAAGAGGGAAATAAAGAAAATGCTATTATTGACGGACAAATTGACCTTCTTGGAATAACAGTTAATTATGATGGTCCAACAAAAATTCTTAAAAGAACCAACATCTTTTTATCTGCTCGTTATCAAAATTTTTATGGTTTGGTAAATTTAATTGGCTTAAAAGATATCGGTCTCCCAATTTATGGTGATGTTATTTTGAAAACTACCACACAATTAAACGCAAAAAATAAATTATCCTTTTTAGCAATTGTAAGTCCTGAAAGCTACGTGAGAGATATAGATAACGTTTATGCTGACAAAAAACTAAACCTTCTTTATCTCCCAAACTTTAAACGTAATAAGATTGTTTTCGGTTTAAACTTAAGAACCTTAACGAGTAATAAAAGTTATTGGAAAAATGTGCTTTATTTTACCTCATATACTTCAAATGTAAAAGTTGGAAAAGCTTATCCTGATGCTGATACACTTGGTAATTTGAACAATCCAGTAATATCATATAATGAAAATATTCAGACACAAAATTATGCTGAAACAAAGTTTGGTTATAGGTCACTTTTTAATTTAACAATAAATAAGAATCAAAAATTGGCTACAGGTATTGAAATGGATTTACTGAATCTAAATAACGAAAGAATCCTAAATAGTAATGATACCAATTTTGTTTATAGGCCAGTTGATTTAATCAACCCTAATTTAAAATATCAACCAATTTATCCGCAGTTTGTAAATGCAAATTTTAATAATACCAATATCAATATTTCTAGTTTCCTCAATTATTCTATTCTATTTGGTAAAAGGATATCTTTAAATGCTGGATTAAGATATGATTACACAGGATTTTCAAACCAATACGTTATATCTCCTCGATTAAGTGGTAGTTATTTTATCAATGAAAGAAATAGTTTCAATTTTGGATATGGCATTTACTTTCAAGACCCTGTTTACTCTGACATTGCTGACCTTCCAGGAAGTAGTAAACTAAAAATGGAGGAAGTAACTCAATACATTCTTGGTTACAGAAAATATTTTACAAGCGATTTAAAGCTAACAATAGAAACTTGGTATAAAAGTTTTGACAATATGGTTGTTACACCAGTTAATGGTACTGTTCTGAAAAACAATAATGGAACAGGTTGGGGAAAAGGACTTGATATCAACTTAACTAAACGGTTAGTCAAAAAAATTCATGGACAATTTGGGTACTCTTACATTGAAATTAAACGAAATGACCATGACGGAATTGGAGAATATGATTTTGCGTTTAGTCAACCACATCAATTTAATTTTATGCTTAGTTACAAGGCTACAAAGCATTGGCTCTTTTCAATGAAGTATAGATACGCCACAGGCAAGCCGAAAGACAACTATATTATTCATCGTGACGTTTTAAACAGTAACAACTATTTAAGATACTCGAAAGAACTAATAGGTAGAAATGAGCTTAGACTTCCTGATTTTACCAGTCTTGACATGAGGGCTAACTACAATTTTAAATTTAAAAAAGCTACCATGACAATATTTGTTGACATTGTAAATATTTTTAACAAGCAGATAGCAAATAGTGAAAGTTTTAATGCTATTAGTGGACAGAATTATTATGATGGACTAGCTATATTTCCAACTGGCGGAATGAAGTTTGAGTTTTAATTTGGTAAGTATTAATTTACAATATTAAATTATTCGAATTCAAAACAACACCTTCCCTATTAAGCAGTTTTTTCAGAAAGCATTTAAAAAGGAGCTTCAATATACAAAAAAATACTTTGCTTATTTTTCAAATACTTGCATGTAAATAAACAGATTAACTTAAAATTCTTTCTTTCTTGTATATAGTTACACCCTTATTAATTTAAATAAGCAATCAATTTTAAATATAATAAAACAAAGAACATTTATAAACCCTATAGCCGTAGTATTTGAGTTTGTTTTTTAGCCTGTAACTATACCATTGTAATAGGATGTCAAGTTTTAATTTATAAAAGGAATCCTCCAGCAATAATGTGCAGTTTAAATTCTTAGTATTTAAACACAATGTTTTTTTACCAAATAAGAATCTGTATTTAGTGATATTCAATAACGGTGTATTGAGTTTTATAAACATAATTAATACTTTTGCATGCATTTAACTTACTTCCTAGTTAAACCATAATTTCCAATGCCACAGTCAACCAATTTATTTTTAATTATTGCCATTGCATTTACACAAGCTACTGTTTTTTCAGTAATTGTTTTCTTTAGGCCGTTACCCAACAATTCTAATAAGTTATTAAGTGCTTTTTTGTTCCTGAGCGCATCTGGTATGCTTCCTTGGATTTTTAAGCTTAGTGGTGTTATAAATTTATTCCCAAGGTTATTACACACCCCATGTGGATTTTTTTTTCTTATAGTTCCTGTTTTTTATATTTATGTATTAAATGTGGCTAATCAACTCAAGCGCAAGCACTTATTGCATCTTTTACCTGGCTTGTTTGAGTTTTTATTTTTATTTTTTATTTTTTTACTACCAAATGATACCCGAAACAAGTTTTATAATGTAAAAGCTAAAACATTTTTTGGAATTTTATATACTTTTATTTGGCCCCTTTATAGCATTATTTATGCCATATTATCAATACGATTGGTGAATAGTTACAGCAAAATTATTCCACTTTTTTATACTAATTTAAATGGCAAATTGCTGAAATGGGTTAAAGTAACTGGCTATATGCTTATTGTTAACTTTCTTTTAGAGTTTTTAGCAGTTTATTTCGCTGTTTTTCAGAACTCTAGAGTCAGCGCAATATATGTTAGTGCTATAACCAACTTAATTTTGATTTATTGGATAACTATAAATGGTTTATTGCAAAAAGAAATTGATTTACCAATAAGCGAATATAATGAGCTATTGTTAAATGATTCTTCAGATAATAATAATTTGGCAGAGCAAGAAGTTAACAATCAATTACCTTTAAACAAAACTGATGAATCCATACAAGAAGAAAATTTAACCAATGACATTGATTTAAAAAACTTTGATTTAGTAATTGATTTATTTGAACAAAAACAAGTTTATTTAAACAAGGATATCAGTTTATTTATGGTAGCAGAAATGACTAACCTCAACATAAAAGAGGTATCACGATTAATAAACCAATATGCTAAGAAAAATTTCAATCAATTTGTTAATTCATTTAGGGTAGTAGAAGCCAAAAAACATTTGAATAATTCAGAAATGAATCATTTAAATTTAACTGGAATAGCCGAAAAAGTAGGCTTTAACTCCAGGTCTGCTTTCTTTTCGGCCTTTAAACTTCAAGAAGGTATCACTCCTAACGAGTTTAAAAAAGCTGCTGATAATCAAAGTGATAAAAAAGGGGATTGAAAATTTTGTGTATCAAATCATGATTCAGGACTACTTAATCAGCCAAAAATTTTAGAAATAACTGCCCCAAATGTTTTTTTGCATAAAAATAAATTATAACAAAACAACATTATGAAAAAAACCATTTTTACTTTAGTAACATTATTATTTGGTTTAAACTTATTTGCCCAATGGGTAAGAGTTACACCCAACCCTGCACAGGAGTCATTAACATCGGTACGATTTTTTAACGACAGCATAGGATACGCAGTTGGTAATGGAGGAACAATTTTAAAAACTGCAAATGCTGGAACAAGTTGGAATTTACTAACTACAAATACCACACAAACCTTTTTAACCGTTTTCCCAACCAGTAAAGACACGGTTTTTGCAGCCGGAAATGGGGGACTTGTGCTTAAATCGGTTGATGGTGGATTAAATTGGAATACTTTAACGACTGGTACTTCAAAAAACATTTATTCATTATATTTCTTAACGTCTCAAATTGGGTATGCAGCTAGTGGGAATCTAACAGGTGGTATAAGTTCAGGAACTATTTATAAGACAACTGACGGTGGTATTAACTGGAATCCATTACTTAATTCAGATTACCCATACAGAACTGTTCAGTTTATTAATGAGCAAGTTGGTTATGCAGGTGGTAACGATACAATTGGTATAGTTCAAACTATTAATGGTGGACAAAACTGGCAAAGGCTTAATTTACCAAATTTGGAGACCAATACCATACTTTCACTTCAATTTATAAATGCCAATTTAGGATATGCTGTTGGAACCAAAGGCATTGTTTATAAAACTATCAATGGTGGTTCAAATTGGACCAAAACAACTATTGATTCCAATACCACTTTATTTTCTATATATTTTACTGATTCAGATACAGGATATACGGTAGGCACAAATGCTGAAGGAATTATTTACAAAACAGTAAATGGTGGAACAACTTGGACAGAGCAAAAATTTAGTATTTCGGTAATTATGCGTGGAATTTATTTCACCCCTAATAAAACTGGCTATGTAGTGGGTAGGTTTAATGGTGGAGTGGCTGGCATCTGGCGTCAACAGGGAAATTTTACAAATAGTACAAGTATAAATGAGGTGAATAATGAACCATTTACGGTTTATCCAAATCCAGTAAATAATAACAAGCTTTTTATAGAAGGCAATGATATTTTGGATGTAAAGGTTTTTGATGCCCAAGGAATGAATATTAACTTTAACTACAATAAAGAGACTAATCAAAAATTGGCCATTGACCTAAACGAAACTAAAGTAGGTTTGTTATTTTTAGTAATTACCACATCTAAAAGAGTGGTAAAAAAAACAATTATCAAAAATTAGTTAACCAATTATTTGAATTTAAATATAACCAAAACCGCTTTAGCCAAGAACTAAGGCGGTTTTTTAATATTAATTTTGAACCCCCAAAAAAGTAATTTACTTTTTTTATAATAAGTTAGTTTACTTGCAAAAGTTGCTTTAAGTGTAATTTAAAAGCTGCTATAATTTATAATTTAAGGAGTAACAAATTACTTTAATTTTGACAGTGCAATAACATTAAGTTAAATAGAAGTAAAAGCCATAGAAACAGTAGCACAAGAAATTTAAGATGCAAGGTTACAAATTCCTGAAAGTTTACTTAACGACCTTTACAACCCTTTACTTGGATAAAAGTACATTTTGAGTTAGACAAAGAGTTGATTTTTGCCCTTGCTGGAGTTAAAGCCAAGCGACACCAACAAGAAATTCAATAAACTAGTAATAATTTTACACTTTGTTTTTATGCTTTTATCTTCATGTTTGAATTTAAATTGTGAATAGTTTTTTCACACTCTGCGTTAGTACCAATTTTATGACGACAGCAATAACTATAGGAGCAATTATAACAGGACTAATTTCAAATCGACTTTTATTAAAAAATCGATAGACAAAAAACGAACAGAAACTTTGGTAGCGAAATTATTGACAGAAGAGTTTGTTGAAAAATACAATAAGAAACAAGGACAACTAAAAGGGGGGGCATTATGCTTTTACGGCCATTGGTTTGGTAGACCTTATGACAATTATCATCAACTCGAATTAGCGACTTTTGACAGTTTAACTAATACTCTTATTTTGACTTTTAATGAAAAAGAAACATTAACCATTTTCAACCCGCAAGACATTTCGGAATTTGAAAATAAACTGACTATTGGTTCGACTGACAAAATCTATTGGAAATGGTTTTCATACGGTAAACCGCGGACAGACGACAATTTATATTTCATAGAAATAATACGTAAAGAAAACACATTGACAGGCCATTCAAATGTTGACTGGTATAAGCCTGACTTCAAAGATTTAAACATAGCAAATCCTGCACTTTTATGGACTTGACATTGTCGACAGAAAGAAAAACTGGTACTAAAAGCGGTTTGTCAAAAGTGGCGGTTCCGTTCTCCGCAGACACATTTGTGATTAATCATCCCAAAGCTTTCGGGATGGTTCTTAGTATCAACATTTGTTCTAAAAATCGCTACCTTCGTTAAGCTCGAAAACTTTATAAGGCATTTTAAAAGACAGACACCAATGACAAAACAATTTACATTCTTTTCTCTAGTAATGGCATGCTACCTTGCAAGTTACGGGCACACTAAGACAGAAACTAAAAATAAGAAACAACAACAAAATGGTTACATCGTTGACAGTTCTATTGTTGCCATTTTGCCTTTTGACACGACTCAACATTGGGTTTTTAAAGGCAGTAAACCGACTGACTTAACAAATAACGACTTGCTTAAAATTGAAACAATTCTGAACCAATGTATCAACGACTATAACCTTGACCAAGAAAGACAGTTCAAAGAAATTAATAACAAACACCCAGAGTATAAACTTGACAAGAAAAATTTTATCATCGACTTGACACGTTACAAAAGACAGTATATAGCGGTTATAAATTCTAAAGGAGACAAAGAAGTTTGGGTAAATTGTTTTTGCAAAACTTGGAACAAAACTTGGAAAACGAATTTGATAATGGTGGCAGATGGAGGAAACTGCTATTTCAATCTTAAAATAAATATAACAACAGGACATTACTACGAATTAATGGTAAATGGAGATGCCTGACGAATAAGGAAAAACGCCCTATAACAGCATCTACCCAAAAGTGGCGGTTCGGTGGTTAAATCAAGCTTTGTGCTTCTATCAAAGTTTTTACAATACCAACCATAACGAAATGAATATACTTACTCACTATTTAGATTATTTTGAAAAATAGACTATGATTGCAGGCGAGGACGCCTGCAATGGCGTGAATGACAAAGAACATTCTAAAGAAATAAGTTGTTAGAAAAGAAATTACGTATTATAAAAAACAAATAGCGCTTTAAACAAAAAATGTCAAAACGTATAATTATCTTATTCATAATCATAACTTCTATTTTTATTTTATTATTTGGAATTTACAGAGTTTATGAAATATTTTATTCCTCTTATTTTAATCAGACAGAATATACTCTAATTGCATTTATTGGAAACGAAGGAATTCCAACCCCAAAAGAAATACTATTTTCGGGATTTAAAGACCTAAAAATTATAGCAATAAGTTCGTTTATAAGTATTCTAATAATCAATGGAAAAAGAATATTAAACCGAAAATAAAAACAGTACACAAAAGCGGTTTTAAGAAATTGGGGGTGGGCTTAATTTAAAGTTTGTTTTGTACATTTGATATTCGGTGTTTAATCGAAAATTTCGGGCTTACAAATCCTCTACTTCTTAAATCCGCAAAACGTTATAAAAGTTTAAGAATTAAAAATGATTATCGAACAACGATTATCGAAAACAATTTAAAACAAAAAAAACTGCCCTTGCGAGGCAGTTTTTCTTATGAAATAATTGGTTTATTAAAAAGCTTCATCATCTAAATGGCTTTCCATTTCTGGGTCCATTGGAGGTGCGTTTTTGTTGCCTTTTCCGCCTTTACCTTTTCCTGCTCTTTTGTTTTTCATGCTTTGGCGCAATTCTTTTTTAGCTGCTTGATATTTTACTTTTTGGTCATCAGTTAAAATGCCTATAAAGCGGTGATCGGTTTTTTTGCGTTGCTCTTTAATGGCAGTTCGCGCTTGGTCGCTATTCGCTTTTTTTAACTCAGCTTTTAAACCAACCATATTGTTAAAATGTTCGGTAAAAATAACAGTAGCTTTTTGCTGTTGGTCGGCTGTTAAAGCTAGCTTTTCGGTTAACTTAGTAACCATCATTTTGGCTTTTTCGTCAGCTCCTTTTTGAGCAAATAATAGGTTAACGCCCATGGTTAACACTATGGCAAGGCTTAATTTAATTAACTTTTTCATAGTAGTATGTATTTATTGTAGGTTATGGATGGTGAAAATATTGAAAAGTTTAATTTGGTAAAAATTATTTTTTTTCTTTTCATGTTAATCGCTGTATTTCACAAAATTAAACAAAACACAAACAGTTGTTTATTATATCATTGGCTAAAACTTGCTTCATTATTAATAAAATTGCTATTTTGAAAGTCAATTAATTCATAATTCAAACCAATTTTTTAATGACTATAAATTTCAAATTCCTGGTAAATTTTGGTGCGTTTATACTGCTATTATTTAGTGGTATAGCTGGTTATGCTCAAGTGGGTTATGAAAGAAGCGATAGCTTAAAATCAAGAATGGCTAATCCTGCTGCTACTATTGACCTAAAAAGTATTGATACATTGATGTTTGATATAAATAAAGATATTGAAGAGCAATTAATTCCATTAGATTCAATACTTTACTATGCAACAGAAAATTCGGCTAATTTAAAAATGGCAGTGGCCGAAACCATGAAATTTAAATACAACCGTGATTATATCAAATGGATTTGGTTAAACTCAGTTCAATTATTTTACAATTGGGGTTATGGAAATCAAATAACCAATATCATTGCAAGTAATCAGGTTAATGATGTGGCTACACAAAATTTGGCAGCAGGTTATCGTTTTGGTATCAATGTGGTATTGCCTTTAGGCGATTTAATGGGCCGTTCGGCTAGGTTAAAGTCACTTAGGTCGGAAGCCGATATGGCTAAATACAAGCAAGATGAAGCTCGTAGAATTTACAAACGTTTAATCATTGACGATTATTTTGCTTTGATTTCAAACCAAAAACTACTCATGGTAAAAAGTCAAGATTTGGAAACAAGTCGTATTACAGCCGAGTTAGCTTTTATTGAAATGCGCAGAGGTAAAACTCAACCTTCTGAATTAAGTAGGTTGCGCAATATTATGGCAGTGGCCGAAATTGGTTATGAGCAAGCCAAACGCGATTTTTTATCATCGTATTACAGATTAGAAACAACATTAACAGTTCCGTTAATAAATTTTAAAAAAAGAGAGGTTAAGAAACCATAATGACTATTATTTCATTTTTAAGAATAATTGCACAAAAGTGGAAGTGGTTATTGCTATTTCCATTGTTAATGGCTGTTACCGTATTTTTTCTTACCCGCAATCAAGAAAGAGAATACCAAACCAATGCTACCATTTATACTGGTTTAGCATCGGGCTATAGCATTACCGATGATAACGATACCAAAATAGATTTATTTGAAGTAAATAATGCTTTTGATAACTTATTAATTACCGTAAAAAGCCGCGAAACGCTAGAAGAAGTGGGCATGAAGCTTTTGGCGCAGCACTTACTTTTGGCTCAACCAAGTGATGATGTGTTGGGCGAAAGGGCTTTTAATACACTGAAAGAATTAATTTCGGAAGAAGATAGGGCTAAATTGATAGTGCCAGGAAGTTTTGAAAGAACCTTTAAACGTATTAGAAGTATTAAAGACAGTACTTCAAAAAATGCAGTGCGCAGTATTTTAAATGTAAAAAATGTTTACTACAACCCTGAATACATACTTTCGGCTTTAACAGCTAACAGAAAAGCAAGTTCTGACATGATAGAAATGAGCTTAAAAACTACCGACCCAGGTGTGGCAGTTAATATGCTTAATTTTTTAATTCAAACTTTTAGCGCTAGATTTAAGTCAATAAAAGGTTCTGAAACTCAAAATGTGGTAAAATATTTTGAAGAACAATTAAAACTTTCGTTTGGATCGTTACAAAACTCTGAAGGTAAGTTGCGCGATTTTGGTATCAATAATAAAATCATTAATTATTACGAGCAGGCCAAGTTTGTGGCCGAAAGTAAAGAGGATTTATTAACCGATTATTACAAAGAAAAAATGCGTTTTGAGGCTGCTAATTCGGCCATTACACGTATTGAAGAAAAAATGTCGAAATATTCGGATGTTTTGAAAAACAATGACGAAATGATGAAAATTCGTCAAGAAATTTCGCAACTGAATATCAATATAGCCAATGCCAAAGCCTATAAAATGAATACTGACCAAGTTGCCAATATGGAAAGTCAGTTGGAGGTTTTAAAAGATAAAATAAAAGATAAAGCCCGCGATTATTATAACTTTAATAATAATATAGAATGGATTCCGCAAGAAGCTTTGCTTAACGAGTGGTTGGCCAAATTAGTTGAATTAGAGGAAAGTAGAGGTAGGCTAATGGTTTACGATTCGCGCTTGAAACAATACGATGGAATTTATGCACAATTTGCACCTATGGGTTCTACCATGAGTCAGTTAGACCGCGAAATTGGTATTAGCGAGAAAGAGTATTTATCTATTTTACATGGTTTAAATTTAGCCAAATTGCGCCAGCAAAATATTGAAATGAGTAATAACTTAAAAACAGTTGATACTCCTTATTTTCCATTAACGCCATTACCTTCAAAACGTGGTTTACTTATTATAGTTGCCTTTATAGCTGGTTTTGTGGTATTACTTTCGTATTACATAGCTGGAGAGTTAATGAATAACTCTGTGCGCACGCCAGAAAGGGTAGAGGATCAAATTGGTTTACCTTTATTAAGTGCATTGCCCGATTTAAGTATTGGGTCAAGTAAAGTAATTAATATTGAAGAAATGAATGCGGCTTTGGTTCAACGTGTTATCAATTCTATTTTTATTGAATTGAAGCGTAATAAACCTCATGCCGAACGCCATGTTATTACCATTTTAAGTACCAAAAACGGTGAAGGTAAAAGTTATTTTTCACAATTAATTTCTTCAAAATTAGCTCAAATTAAAAATGATGTTATTTTGTTATATCCAGAAACTTCGTCAAAAAGCGAAACCTTATTGGGTACAAAACCTCATCACGATTTGCAAATAAAAGAGTATAAGGTAATTGATAAATTAGTGGATGCTGATAGCATTACCGATTTAATTGAAGCCAATAATAACAAGCCTTTGGAAGAAGGAAAACACAGTTTTGTAATTATAGAATTACCAAGTTTAAATAAATACCCAGTTCCAATTCAAATTTTAGATCAGTCAGATGTTTCAATATTGATTGTACATGCAAATAAAAGTTGGACTAATAGCGATAAACGTATTTTAAAAGAATTTGAAACTGTTCGTCAAAATCAAGTTAAGGTATTGCTAAATAGAGTAGTGCCTGATTTGTTAGAAAGTATTTATGGCGAAATTCCTAAGCAACGCTCAAAGTTGCGTAAAAAAATGAAGCTTATTTTTGGGGGCCAAAAATACTAAATATGTCGTTTGCACAACAAAAGAAAGGTTTGCAATTAAATGAATTGCTGCATTCATTTGGGGTTGCTGCAATAGCGGTTACATTAGGTGTTTTTGTAGCCAAATTAGGCATTGGCATAGCTGGTGCCATGATTGGTTTGCCTTTAGTGGTAGCTTATTTGGTTTACATTTTTAAAAATCCACGTATTGGGGTTATAACAGTTTTTCATTACAGTTTTTTGGTAAATGGCTTAAGTAGGTATTTGCCACCTTCAGTTCCTTATGGTTTGGTGGTAGATGCTGTTTTTATCATTACAGTAATTGCGTGCATTTTTACTGTTAAAAAAGAGCAAGCCGCGCGTATTAATAATCCTGCATTTTGGCTTTCGTTTGCTTGGATGATGTGGATTATGTTCGAACTATTTAATCCAGAAGCTACTAGTAAAGAAGCTTGGTTTTACGCCATGCGTGGCATAGGTTTATATCCTGTTTTGCAAATTCCACTTATGCTTATACTAATGCCCGATAGAAAGGATTTAACCTTTTTGTTAAAATTAGTCATTGGTTGGTCCATTGTGGCATCCATTTATGCTTATAAACAACATTATATTGGAGTAGATTCGTTTGAACAAAAATGGTTAGACGATGGTGGTAAGGTAACGCATTGTATTCAAGGTAGAATGCGGATTTGGTCGTTTTATTCCGATGCTGGTCAGTTTGGAGCAGGTATGGCTCACATGGCGGTGTTTTGTATTATTTTGGCGCTTTCGCCCATTAACACAAGGAAACAAAAAATTGGTTATTGGATTGCATTTGCGGTGGTATTTTGGGGTTATGCCCTTTCAGGCAGTCGTGGTCCATTGTTTGTAATTATTGGTGGTTTATTTATTTACCTTTTAATGATTGGTAATATAAAAATATTGGTTATAGGCGGTTTAATAGGAGGCATGTTTTTTGGGCTGCTCAAGTTTACCTCCGTGGGCAGTAGTAATTATCAAATTCAGCGTATGCGGTCAGGATTAGACCCTAACGATCCCTCGCTTTTAGTGCGATTAGAAAACCAAAAAAACTTAAAAGCATATTTGGCTTCAAGGCCAATTGGAGCAGGAATTGGTACAGGTGGAAGTTGGGGCGATAGGTTTTATAAAGGCCGTTGGCTTAGCACTGTTCAATTAGATAGTTGGTATGTTCGCATTTGGGTAGAAATGGGTGTGGTAGGTTTAACTTTGCATTTATTGCATTTATTTATATGTTTGGGGGTTGGAATGTATAACATAACCAAAATTAAAGACCCTCATTTGCGAACACAAATGATAGCCTTGGCTGCGGGTTTTTTTGGTATTATGTTTGCCAGCTATGGAAATCAAATTTTAGGACAAAACCCAACGGCTGTAGTAATGTATATGAGCATGGTTTATTTCTTTATATGCAGAAATTGGGTTGATAAAGATGGCAATATATTGCCCGAACACGACATTGATAAGTAAGGAAAAACTTAAGTTAACTAAATATAACTCGCTGCAGATTTATCAGTTTTTGCGTTATGGAAGTTTCTTTTTAATTTCTATAGTGTTGGCAAAAATTGCTTTTTATCGCTTTAATCCTGGTTACGGTACAAGCATCATTAGTCGTTATGAATTCTTAATGGTGGTAAGCTCTAGTTTAACATTTTTTTGGGTATCGAGTATTTGCAATACGTTGGTTCCTTTTTTTAATGCAAGCAATGAAGATAAGCAGAGGCGAATTTTATTCAATGCTTTTGCTTTAATGGTGGCATTTTCTTTATTAGCAGGTATTGTTACGTTTTGCTTTGGATTTTATAAAAAGGAGGATACGTACCTCTTTCACATGTTTTCGTTGGTAGTTTTTTTAAATACACCAACATTTATAGTTGATTACATTTTTTTTCTAAAAGGTAAATATCGGTCACTTATTATTTGGGGTATAGTAACTTTTACAGCCCATACTTTAATGCTTTGTTTGCCTTTGTTTTTTAGGCAAACCTTAAATCTAGCGGTAAATTTATTGGTAATTTTGGCTTTGCTTAAGTTTAATTATACCATTATTTTATTAATGAAATACTCTACCATTACCATTAACACCAGGCTTATTCAAGAGTTTATGATTAAGGTAATGCCATTTATGTTTTCTATACTTTTAGCTGGAAGTATGGATTATATAAACAGTTTTATAGTGGTTCATTATTTTACCGAAGCCGATTTTGCTGTGTTTAGATATGGTGCAAAAGAGCTTCCAATATTTTTAATTATGGCCAATTCGTTGAGTAATATTTACAGTGGCGAAATTGCCAATTTAAACAAACAAGGGCTTTTAAACCAAGGGTTAAAAAAGCTAAAAAATAGTAGCCGTAAACTCATGTATTGGTTATTTCCATTGGCCATTATTTTACTTTTTGTTAGTAAACCAATGTATATCGCTTTGTATAATAATGATTTGGTAGAAGGATATAAAATTTTCAATATTTCATTATTACTCATCATTAGCCGATTAATTTTCCCTCAAACTGTGCTTACAGGTTTAATAAAAACACGCGCATTTTATTTGGTTTCTACCAATGTATTAATTGTAAATGTAATTTTAGCTATTTGGTTTATTCAATTATTTGGCATTTCGGGCATTGCTTATGCCACTGCCATTTCGTTTTTAGTTGAAAAAATTCAATTGGTAATTTACTGTAAAATAGAAGGAATTAGGTTCAAAGAATATACGCCTGTGGTAGAATATTTTGTATTTAGTTTCTTAATGCTTGCAGCTTTTGTTATTTCTATAACTATTTAAATTTAAGTATAAAACAATGAAATACACAGCCGATTACTTTATTAATAAATTGGGTTTAACCAAACATGTAGAAGGTGGTTCGTTTAAAGAAACGTATCGTTCCAATTTTGAAATAAATAAGCAAAATTTACCCAATGATTTTAAAGGAAATAGAAATATAAGTACAGGAATTTATTTTTTATTAGAACATGGGCAGTTTTCGGCTTTTCATAAAATAGCCAGCGATGAAATGTGGCATTTTTATTACGGACAAACCCTAACTGTATACGAAATTGAACCTGACGGAAACTTAATTACTCATAAACTAGGAGCCGATATAGAAAATGGCGAAACCTTTCAATGTGTAATAAAAGCAGGTAATTGGTTTGGCTCGCGTTGCGAAGT
The DNA here is from genome assembly GCA_027484685.1 of Bacteroidota bacterium. Classification (GTDB taxonomy): domain Bacteria; phylum Bacteroidota; class Bacteroidia; order UKL13-3; family UKL13-3; genus JAAFJM01. The sequence goes on along the minus strand of JAIXSO010000064.1, from coordinate 3,165 downwards.
ACCCAATGGCTTTAGTTTAGTGGGCTGTACCGTATCACCCGGTTTTGATTTTGCAGATTTTGAATTGGCAAATAAAGAAAGTTTAACAAATCAATATCCGCATTTATCTCTGTTAATTGAGCAAATGTGTTATTAGAAAATAGCTTAATAAGCCGTTCAAATAAATGGTTTGGGTGTAATTATTTAAAATCCATTATTTGTAAAAAAAAACAATTTAATTTTATGAAAAAAATATACTCTTTAAGTTTTCTTTGTCTTTTAGGTGCCAATACTTTACGGGCACAAGTGCCTGCTAACATTGCTAATAAACTCGATAGAACTTACGATAGTTTATGTACTAAATTAAATATTAAAGGTTCGGCTGCGGCAGTGTTAATACCTAATATGGGCGTTTGGAAACGCAGTTATGGCGTATCGCATGAGGGTGTGCCTGCTACAAACGAAATGCTTTTTACACTTGGCAGCAATACCAAAACTTATACCAGTTCAGTAGTTTTAAAATTGCATGAGTTAAAGTTATTAAGCTTAAGCGATACCATAGGCAAATGGTTCACCAATAATCCAAACATAAATGGAAAAATAACCATTATTCAGTTATTGAATCATACCAGTGGTGTGGCCAGTTATACTGAAAATGCTGCGTTTTGGGAACTTGTAAATGCTGATTTAACCAAAAAATGGACTCCAGAAGAAATTGTGCCATATATTCCGGCACCTACTTTTGCTCCTGGCACTAGCTGGGAATATTCAAACTCTAATTTTTTATTGGCAGGATTAATTATAAAACAAGTTACAGGTAAGTCGTTAGCCAATGCTTATCAAACCTATATTTATACACCTTTAAACATAACCAATACCAAGCTTTTAAGCGAAGAAACAACAAGTGCCGAAGTAGCCCATCATTGGAGCGTAGGTATTGGTTTTCCTAGGTTAACCGATTGGGAACAATTGGGTTTAAGTTACGATGCTATGAACAGCGTAGCTTGGGCAGCGGGCGGATTATATGCCACAGCTGATGATAATGTGCAATATTTAAATGGATTGTTTAATACCAATAAAATAATTTCAGATAGTATGTTGGTTAAATTAAAAACTACCAGAAGTATTGGAAGCGGAGCAGGTTATGGATTGGGTATATTTTCATACAATAACTTTAATGGACGCACTGTTTACGGACATGGAGGAACCAATATTGGAGGTATTAACGAAAACATTTTTGACCCAATTACCAAAGTAAGTATTTCGGTTTTAACCAACCAAGATAGTATTGATAACAATACCATATTAACCCGAATAGTATTTAACTTACACAAAGATTTAGTAGCACTAAAAGTAGGTGTAAACGAGTTAAATAATACCGCTAAAACTCAAGTTGATGTATTTCCAAATCCTAGCCAAGGTTTGGTTAATATTCAAAGCAATGAGCCTATTACTAATTTAACCGTTACTAACTTAAATGGAAAAAAGGTGTTAGAGTTAAATAATTTAAATACAAGTAACCTACCAATTGATATTAGCCATTTAAACCAAGGTGTTTATTTTATAAATGGAGTTACCGATCAAGGTACGTTTGTACAAAAAATTGTATTAAGTAAATAGTTGAAATTTAAATAATAGTGAAACTTAAAAAGGCTGCTTAATCAATTAAGTAGCCTTTTTTTATTGTGCTGATAATTATAATATTACAATTCATTGTTTATCTGGAAAACATAATTGTAAAAAGTGACTACTTGTTAAATTAGCCTTGATAAAGTGGTTATATTAAATATGTTTGTAATAAAATAAATAAGGGCAATGCTTAATTTTGATATCAGTTAATTTTACTAGCTATTTAAGAAACATAAAGCATAATTACTTTTTGAACTTTTAAACTAAAAAACAGTGATTGAATTAATCAAAACAATACATGCTGATTTGGAAATATTATTTGAGTTTCAAACCAATAAAGATGGCATTTGGATCGCAGCTTTTACGCCCGAAAATCCTACAGATAAAGAGTTTTACATGGATAAGTGGACTAAAATTGTAGCAAATCCTGAAATAAACATGCAAACTATACGCTTGCAAAATAAAATTATTGGCAGTGTAGCTCATTTTGATATGATGGGCGAAACCAATATTTCATATTGGATAGATCAACCTTATTGGGGCAAAGGTTTAGCTACCTTGGCTTTAAAAATGTTTGTAAACAATGCAGTTAAACGTCCATTATTTGCTAGAGTTGCTTTCGATAATTTTGGCTCTCAAAGGGTACTTGAGAAATGTGGTTTTAAAACCATTGGTAAAGATAAAGGATTTGCCAACGCTCGAAATATGGAAATTGAAGAGTTTATTTACCAACTAACTTAATTATATAGAAATTTTATGACAACTGCAATTTTAACAACTACTCCTGATTGCGAAATAGTAAGTTCTCGCATATTTAATGTGCCACAGCAATTGCTTTTTAGGGCTTGGTCAGAGCCTAATCATTTAAAAAATTGGTGGGGTCCGTTGGGTTTTACCAATACTTTTACACAGTTTGAATTTAGGGTAGGAGGTAAGTGGAGTTTTGTAATGCATGGCCCTGATAAAGGAAACTATGTAAACGAGTGTGAGTTTATTAAAATTATTGAGCCATCGTTAATAGCTTGGAAACGATTTTCGCAGCCCATTTTTCAGGTAGTTGCAGCCTTTGAATCTCTATCAGATAATGAAACAAAGCTGGTTTTTAAAATGCTGTTTAATACTGCCGAAGAGTGCAAAAAAATTAAAGTTTTTGCAGTAGATAAAAACGAAGAAAATTTTGATAAACTAGAAAGTGAACTTGCAAAAATGAGTATGTAATTTATTAGAGGATGAGTAAAAGAAAAAGTATATGTTTTGTGGTTTGTTTTCAGCTTGCTGTGAGGTTAGTCACTGCTCAAACTGCTTTTTCTTTTGCCGATAGCATCAGAAAACTGTATCAAATTCCAGAGTTAGGTTACGCAGTGGTTTCTTCTCAAAATATTTTAGAATTAAATGTTTTAGGAGTAAAAAAGTAAATATTCAAATTAGCTCAATTGGTTATTAACCTGAGTTCGGTTTAAGCCACTAATGAAAGTTGTTGATCAAACAACATTAACATTTCAGGATTTGTTTCTTCTACATCTTTTCTGATAGATGGCTTTTTAGGAAAAAAAGAAT
>JAIXSO010000067.1 GCA_027484685.1 Bacteroidota bacterium | reverse complement strand
TTTTATCCATCAACTGGAGGCGATTCTAAAACAGGTTCGCAAATGACAGATTGTATGATAGGAGATGTACCATGTAACCGTCACTTCTTTATACAAGCAACAGGATTTGAAAGTATTGAAATTTACGTTTACAACCGTTGGGGTAAATTGGTGTTTTCAACTAAAAATGTAAAAGAAGGTTGGGATGGAACCGATACCAAAGCAGGTGGAGGCGATTGTCAACAAGATGCTTACGTTTACCAAATATTTGCAACAAGCTTTAGTGGTAAAAAATACCAATACTCAGGTTCTGTTACTTTATTAAGATAATTTGAAACAGAAAACATAAGTTTTGAAGAGTTAGCTATTTTAAATTTGTATTTTTAAAATTAAATCTTACTTTTGAAACTGTATTAGTAATATTGAAGAGGGGACAAAAGTCCCCTCTTTTATTTTAAAATGGATATAGTAGAAAAATTAACAATTTGGACAAATGAGTATTTAGCTTCGCACCTTTTTTTAGTAGGTATTGAACAAAAAGTGGGAAGTAGAAAAATAAGTGTTTTTGTAGATGGCGATAATGGTGTAAGTATTGATGAATGTAGGTTGTTAAGCAAGCATTTATCTGGCCATTTAGATGAAATGGAATATGGAGATGAACCTTATATTTTAGAAGTATCATCGCCAGGAGCTGAAAATCCATTAAAGCTTTTTAGACAATACACCAAACATGTAGGTAGAGAATTAAAGGTAACCTTAAACCAAAATACTGAACTATTAGGAAGACTAGAAAGTATTGAAGGCGAAGTTATTACCTTACATTTAAAAGATAAAAAGAAAGACTATAAAGCTAAAGAAACTATTTTGAAAGAAATTAATTTTAGCGATATTAAAGAAAGTGTGGTTCAATTAAGTTTTAAATAACTTATTGATAAACCAAAAATAGAAAATAATTAAATAGAAAATATAAATTATGCATAGTGCAGGACTGATAGACTCGTTTGGCGAGTTTAAAGAATTTAAAAACATTGACAGAGCCACACTTCAACGTGTGTTAGAAGATGTGTTTAGAACCATGTTGCGCAAAAAATTTGTTACTGATGATAACTTTGATGTGATTATCAATGATAAAAGTGGTGACTTAGAAATTTGGCAAAACAGAAACATTGTTCACGATGGAGAAGTTGAAAACCCAAGAACTCAAATTGCTTACAGCGATGCCATAAAAATTGAACCTGATTTTGAAATTGGCGAAGATGTAACTGAAGAAGTTGGTATGGCTGTATTTGGCAGAAGAGCTATTTTATCTGCTCGTCAAACTTTATTAGGTAAAGTTTTAGAGTTAGAAAAAGACGAACTTTATAAAAAATACAAAGATAAAGTTGGCGAAATTGTGAGTGGCGAAGTTTATCAAATTTGGAAAAAAGAAATTATGGTGCTTGATGAAGAAGGCAACGAATTATTACTTCCAAAAACTGAAATGATTCCTGCTGACCATTATAAAAAAGGTGAGCCCATTAAAGCAATTGTGTTACGTGTAGAAATGCACAATGGTAGCCCAAGAATTATTCTTTCTAGAACTTCACCAATGTTCTTAGAGCGTTTATTCGAATTAGAAGTTCCAGAAATTATTGATGGTTTAATTAATATCAAGAAAATTGTTCGTGAGCCAGGTAAACGTGCTAAAGTAGCAGTTGAAAGTTACGATGATAGAATTGATCCTGTTGGTGCTTGTGTAGGTATGAAAGGTAGCCGTATTCACGGTATTGTACGCGAATTACGTAACGAAAATATTGATGTAATAAACTATACTAATAATTTACAATTATTAGTTACACGTGCTTTAAGTCCTGCAAAAATTACTAGCATTAAAGTAGAAGAAGCAGAAAAACGAGTTTCTGTTTTCTTAAAACCAGATCAAGTAAGTTTAGCTATTGGAAACGGTGGTAATAATATTAAACTAGCTGGTAAAATGGTTGGTTACGAAATTGATGTTTACCGCGATGGCGAAAGTGAAGGAGACGATATTGATTTAGATGAATTTACAGATGAAATTGATACTTGGATTATTGACGAGTTGAAAAACATTGGTTTAGATACAGCTAAAGCAGTATTAGAAATTAGCAATGAAGATTTAGTTCGTAGAACTGAATTAGAAGAAGAAACTGTAGCTGAAGTAAAACGTATATTACAAGCTGAATTTGAATAATTTAGTATTGTGTAAATAAAACTAAAACAGCCATTTAACTTAAAGTTGAATGGCTGTTTTTTTTAGCTTTTTGTTCTAGATACTTACAGTTAATTTTTCAATTTCAACTGCTACTTCCTCATTAGTTAATGCTATATAATTTTCAGTTTTGCTTTTAAATGAAGTAGTATCGTTACATAAATTAACAATTTTTATTTGAATCTCATTCAGCTTAAAGTCATCGGTTTCTGGTTGAGTAATGGTATGCGAGCCATTATAACTTTTGGTTTTTTCGTTAAAAGTTGGATATATAAAAACTCGTTTATAATTGTAACTTTTATCTATTAAGTTGGCTTCAATGATTGAAAAAGCAATTTGTCCTCTTTTAAAGCTTAATTGAAAAGAAAAAAACAACTCAGTAATGTTTTGCTTTAAATTCTTGCTTGTTTTTACAGTAAGTTTTTCAATTTCGAATTTACTTTTACAGTTTACTTTCGGTTTTTTCTTTTCTGAATTATTTAAGCCAAAAAGACTAATTGACATATTGTATTTGAATGTTGAACACAATAATCAACTAAATTTAACTAACAACTTTGTGTCTTTTATGAAACCTTGTTTTGGTTTTATAAAAAGCTGTTATAACTTTATTTTAGACTATTTGCTTAGTTGTTAACTTCAATAAATTGAGGTAATTCGGTAACTTTATCTATGTAAAAGCCATTATTTTCTTTTTGAATAATTTGTGTGCTGAATAAATTATCATTGGCTGTTGGCGTATAGACGGTAGCAGTTTTATTGCTTTTTACGTTAAGGTTAAAGTTAAAAATTTCTTTGTTGGCCGATGTATTACACCAAACAGCATAAATTAATTTATTACTAGTGGTTGATTTAAAGCAATATACATTTATGTCTGCTTGCCCTGAAGGAATTTCTTTCAAGAACGAATAACCTTTCAATACATTTTTTAAACAAGCCATATAATACCACGAAATTTTCTTTTCATTACCTGGCGCCCCTTTTACCATGCCACTTGTCATGTATTGATTGCTGGTTTCAAATCCATAATCTTCAAAATTATATAAAAATGCACGGTCAATTCCTGAGGCTGCTATTTCTAAAAAGCTGCGCAATAACCAACGACCTTGAGTTTCAAAACTACTGGTATTACCAATAGCTGGTGCGGCTTGTGTTGAACCTTCGTGGGTATCGTATCCAAATTCGGTAAGCCAAATTTCTAAGTTTGGTAAATGTGCATTGCGGTAAGCAACAACTTCTTTCAATTTATTTTTCAATCCATCTTGTTCAGGGCTAATGCCTAAAATAGGTTGGCCTTTTCCTTCGTTTGAATTACAATAGTGATGAAAATTAAGTACATCGGCTGGGAATTTTTGCGTTTTGGTGCGGTTATAATCGCTCCAAAGTTTCATACCTTTTATAAATTCAATGTTCAAAGCAGCCAAACCTCCCATTACAAATTTCATGTTTGGGTCAGCATTTTTTACCCCTACATTTTTACCTAAAGTACCTTCGTGTGCATCGTAATCGGCACTACACATGGCAGCAAATTGAAATGGACTAAAATACGATGCAGCAGGATGCCACCATTTATCAGGCTCGTTCCAGTTTTCGATTGATTTTACCACATTTAAACCAGAAACAATTGGTTGTAACTCGTTATTTGGGCCAAATTTATTTTTATCTAATTTAAGTAAACTCTTATCAACGGCATTGCTACCATAGCGCGCTGCATATTGAAACAAATAATCGGCATGGGCTTTATACGATGCAGGGTTATTTGGATTTTGTCCCTTAAAAACGGGTTTGTTATTTTCATTATCGCCATTTATAAAATACAAAGCCGATGTTTGTAAACACGGATTTAGCTCAATTCCTGCGCCTGTCAATCGTTTGTAATCTTCATCGGTATGGCGTAAACCAAAATCAGGACTAAAGTTGTAAAAATTATCAGGATAAGGTTTGTAACCTGCCAAAGGATGGTTGTGGTTATTTTGGTCGTAACCAGCATCGTTCCAGTTCCAAGTATGGAATTCGCGCAACGCACTAACGCTTCCGCTCACCAGTTTTTCGTTTTCCCATAATCCTCCTGTAGCACCCATTAGCTTATCCATTGTAGGAAGTTTTCTTTCCGTATTGGTTTGGGTAATTGGAATTTTATAATCAACTATTTTACTACCAAAAAGAACCACTTCTGCTATGTCTTTTACTTTTATATTAAACTCTATCATAACAAAGCGGCTACTATCGTTTAGGGTTAAATTATCCCATTGGTCTCGGTTACGTTTAGTGGTTATATAACCTTTTGGTCGCCATTTACTTGGGTTTCCAGTATAAATAAAAATTGAATCTTTACCTCGCCAACCGCCTGCTAGTTCAAAAAACGAAATGCCACTTAATTGGTATTGACCATGTAAATCAAAAATAAATTGTGCTTTGTTGTAACGTTGGTCGCCAGGTAATAAAAACTCACTTCGAGCTACTTGTAAATTTTGCTCATCAACCAAAGTACTAAATGGACTAGACCCAAAACAACCACAATTAGAATAAACCATGCTTGGATTTAACATAATTTGTTTGTCGGTTGGGCGAGTATCTGAGTAAACGGTATTGTTTACAGGCCCATAAACGCCTCCATCTTCTAAGTTACTATTTCCAAATGTACATTTTTGAAAGTTTAGTAATAAAAATAGTAAAACTATTGAATTGATGCTTTTCATGGTATGGGTTTGTGGGTAAAATTATACTGCGCAAACTATACATCTAATTTAATTTTACAATAGCTGTTTCTAATAACAAAAATGTGAATTGATTAGTAAAGTGTAATTGTTGTTTAATTGGTTAGGAGGTTTAGAAGGTTAATTGTTTAGAGGTTTATTTGTTATTCGATTTTCGCATTTCAATCAGGTGCTGCGTGAGTCATGCCGGAGGCATCTCCTTTGCTTTAACTGATACCTTTCTTTCATTCGAAACCTTACTTGGAGGCAGTGTATTTTCCATGGGTTAAAACCCATGGTTACAAAATATTTCTTTCCTTCGGAACTCCCTTGTATGCCGTTTAGTCCACGCTGATTCTCGCATTCGCTAGCGTCCCGCTAGTGAATTTATTGTTAAGCCTCTGGCTGATTTTGTTCGTTAGAAAAGATTTTTAGCCAACTCAATAAGAAGTATGGCTTATGATATAGCTAGCAGCAGAAGTTTTCTTTATTTCTTAAGCTAAGCTAATGCAGGGTAGTACTTGATATAAAATGAAAAAGCAATATGTACTTTAAATAATAATCTAACCATTTTTTAGTTAAAATTATGTTTCTTTGAAGTACAATAAAAAGTTTGTGATAATATCATGCCCAGCGTGAGTCATGCCGGAGGCATCTCCTTTGCTTTAACTGATACCTTTCTTTCATTCGAAACCTTACTTGCAGGCAGTGTATTTTCCATGGGTTAAAACCCATGGTTACAAAATATTTCGTTCCTTCGGAACTCCCTAGTATGCCGTTTAGTCCACGCTGATTCTCGCATTCGCTAGCGTCCCGCTAGTGAATTTATCGTTAAGCCTCTGGCTGATTTTGTTCGTGCAGAAGAATCTATTAGCCAACTCAATAAAAAGTATGGCTTATGATATAGTTAGCAGCAGAAGTGTTATTATTTTCTTTATTTCTTAAGCTAAGCTAATGCAGGGTAGTACTTGATATAAAATGAAAAAGCAATGTGTAATTTTAAATAAAAATCAAACCATTTTTTAGTTAAAATTATGTTTCTTTGAAGTACAATAAAAAGTTTGTGATAATATCAAAAATTGGCTATTTTTAAATTTTAAAAAATATTATGTACACCACGTATCATTTATCATCAGCAGAGGAATTAAGTACCGATATTTTGGACGCCATAAAGGCTACCTTTAAATCAAAGGCTATTACTATAATTGTGGAAGAAGACGACAGTGATTTTGAACTGACTACAGATATGAAAACAGTTTTGGATGAGCGCTTGCAGGAAGATGCAAGTACTTATTTAACTGCCGAAGAATCTATTAGCCAACTCAATAAAAAGTATGGCTTATAATATTATTGTTTCGCCTCGAGCTCAAAAAGAGATTGAAAACGCAATTGAATATTATGCTTTGTACAGCATAGATGCTCCTAAAAATTTTATTGCCGTTCTTAAAGAGGCTTACTCTATATTAGAAATAAACCCATTTTTTAGAGTTCGTTATAAGAATGTTTGCGCACTAAAACTCAAAAATTTTCCTCATTCTCTGTATTTTACCATTAACAAAGCCAAAAATACAGTACAGATACTTTCTTGTTTTCACAATAAGCGTAACCCGATTAAAAGACCAAGAGTTCAATAAAAAGTTGGTGATAAAGCCAATTGAAGCAGCTAAGGAGTTGGAAATTTTAATTAGTCATGAATAAAACAAAACAAAAATTTAGGATTAACATTACAAATAATTTATTTGGGATTATTTTTTTTATAGCATTATTTACATTCCTTTATTTTTATAATAAGAATAACGATAATATTGAAAAATTTAAATTAAAACATAAAACAGCTGAAACTACCGCCACCTTACATAATATTTCATTGAAAAGTACTACTCAGACTGAATTTATATTTTATGTGAATGAAAAAAAATATTACATTCAAAAATTATATTGGTCAAGCTTTCATGAACTTGGTGATATTTATAAAGTATTATATGATATGGATAACCCTGAAAATAATATAATACTATATGACAAACCAATTGTGCCCAATAATTTGAACTATATTAATGGTACCATAAGTTCTTTTGGTCTATCTGAAGATGAAAAAAGTGTTTGTTTGATGTTGAATTATTATCTCAATTTAAATTATAAGGTAGAAAGAATTCAATTTTTTCCATTAAGAGATTATAATAAATTAGAGAAATTATATAAAGAAAAAAAAGATGTAGTAATAGGAATTGTTCCTGAAAATCCCAGTAGAGGATATTTAAATTTAGAACAAAGTTTAAAACAGTAAAATTAAACGATATTCAAACTGGTTTTAATTACCAGTTATTAAAAAGTTGGTGAGAATATCAATTGAAAATGAAGAGTAGAATTTAAGTAAAATATTGAACTGTATGCAAAATAAATTTATTATAATTCCTGCCTTTTTGTTTTTATTTCAACCAAAGGACTATTCAATAATTAATTCAAATTCACAAAAAGTACCTGTAAAAGATTTATCAAGAATTGAGATTCAATTCAAAGATACACTCAATCAAAAAGTCCCCAAAGGCTTTATAATCTTGATTAATAATAAAGAAGATTTTATAACTGAGTTCGCAAAAAACGAGAAATACAGAAAATACACTATTGATAGTAAAGGATCGATTTACATAAACAAAAACACCATAAACAAATATTTTTCCGAAGGGTTAGATTCTGTTTCTGCAATTTGTTTTTACAAAAATAAATCACACAAATTTAGATTCGACATAAGAAATAATGCAACTATTGTATTTTTAAACCAATAAGTGTAAATGTTTTCGTGCTTTAAACTTTTAGAGAGTTCAAGCTAACAAATGGAAACAGCTAGACAAATAATTTTAACCCAAAAACTGCTTTAATTGAAGTAAAATAAAAGTTTATGGTAATCCCAATTTTAGCTAATGACCTTGAAAAAGTCAAATGTTTATAGCTATAATAATTTGTTGTTGTGTTAGACCCCTTCGGGGTCGTATGTTATTACTTCTAACATTTGCTATAAAGATTTGACTCCTTTGGAGTCAATTACTTATTTTTTGCCTATGTTGGTGTTTTAGCGAAGTGACACCAAAATGAATTCCTCCATAGTTAGCCCACTATCCTTAGAGTTAGCGAAGCGCTCTAAGGATTTATTATGAAAAAGAGTTTGTAACGCGTTTTTGGTGAGGCTGTGCTAAACAACAATAATGGCAGAATAAATTGTTTATACCTTGATTGAAACAATTAGTTGATAAACTCACTACCTTTGTCGTTCAATTTTTTTATTTTGAAAAAACTACTTTTAATTCTTTGCCTTGCTTTGCAGGCACCTTTGTTTGCCCAAACTTTAAGTAGCAATGTTACCTCATTGCCAAGTTTTAATAATTGTTTGGTTAATTGGGCCAGTGCTGCTCAAAAGTTTACTGTTTCGGGTAATAATTTAACGGATGTAGTTACTATTGCAGCCTCACCAAATTTTGAAATTGCTACCAATTGTGTCAATCAATTTAGCAGTGTTCCGTTGGTGTTAACTCCTCAAGATGGAACTGTGCCCAATACCGTAATTTATGTACGCCTTTCTCCTGCGGCTATGGGTGCTACAAATGGAAGTATAACTGTAAAGAGTAATAATGCTAATACGTTGTCAATTAGCGTTCAAGGTGCTGGTGTTAATTATAATATTCCAACTACTAGCGGTGGTTATTATAGCTCCACCACTGGTTTAAGTGGTGCAAGTTTAAAAACTGCTTTGTACAATAAAATTACCAATCATTCAGTTATATCGTACTCAGGTTTATGGGGAACTTACAGCACTACCGATGCTTATGTAAACGGAAAAGTGTGGGATATTTATTCTACCAATATTTGCGGAACCTCGCCATACGAGTTTACATTTGGAACCAACCAATGTGGCAGTTATAGCAAAGAAGGCGATTGTTATAACCGCGAACATAGTTTTCCTCAAAGTTGGTTTGGTAGTGCTAGCCCAATGGTAAGCGATATGTTCCATGTTTTACCAACTGATGGAAAAGTAAATGGAATGCGCGACAATTTTCCTTATGGCGAAGTTTCAGCACCAACCTATACATCTCAGCAAGGCGGTAAGTTAGGGCCATGTGTATTTCCGGGTTATAGCGGAACTGTGTTTGAACCAGTTGATGAATACAAAGGCGATTTGGCGCGAGGTTATTTTTACATGGCTACTCGCTACGAAAATTTAATTGCCAATTGGCAAAATAATGGCAATGCCAACGAGGTTTTAAATGGTAACGCTTTCCCTGTTTTTGACCAATGGGTAATTGATTTATTTGTAAAATGGCATAACCAAGACCCTGTAAGTGCCAAAGAGTTTAATAGAAACAATGCTATTTTTGGTTACCAACAAAACCGCAATCCTTATATTGATAGTCCGCAGTTTGTAAATAGAATTTGGGGAGGCGCAAGCGCCAATAAACCAACCATAGCTGCTAGTAAAGTGCAAGTAGATTTAACCAATACAAACCCCAATATTTTTAACTTAAAATGGCAGAGTGGCAACGGAAATAGGAGGGTAGTAGTAGTTAAAGCCAACGAGCCTGTTAGCCAAGTTCCGGCTGATAGTTTTGATTATTTGGCAAATGCCAATTTTGGCAATGGCGATGATTTAGGCGATGGTAATTTTATAGTTTATAATGGCATGGGAAGTACCGTAGATATTAGCAATTGCGAAACGGGAATTACTTATTATTACGCCATTTTTGAATACAATGGAGTTGGAAAAACCACGCAATATTTGGCCAATGCTAGCTTTGGCAGTTTTTCTACTGTATCGGTTGGTTTGGTAAATTTTACTGCGCAATTAGCTACCGATAAAACTGCTTTATTAGAATGGAAAACCAATTTTGAACGCAATAACGATAAATTTATTATAGAACGTTCGCTCGATACTGCCAATTGGGAAAACAGAGCGCAAGTAAAAGGCGTTGGAAACAGTGTGGTGCCTAATTTTTATAGCCATACCGATTCATTGCCAGTTATTGGTAATATTAAACAAGCAGTTTATTACCGCTTAAAGCAAGTTGATTTAGACAGCACTAAATACACTTATAGCCCAACCAAAAGAGTAATAATGGATCATACAGCGGTAAAAAATGCAAGCCAAATGTCAGCCGAATGGCTTTTGCAGCCAAATCCTTTTACCAATCAACTGCGTATATCTGTAAATTTGTTTTCACAAAATCAAATAAATATAACCATTAAAAACACTTTAGGCAATGATGTATTTAAATTATCTCAAAACATTTATCAAGGGCAACATGTTGTTGTTATTAACCAGCTCGATATATTGCCAGCTGGCATTTACTTCGTGCAGTTACAATGCGGAAACCACACAGAGCAAAAACGTATCATTAAATACTAATTTTATGACAAACGATGATTCAATCATAGTAAATAAAACTGATTCGGAATGGAAAGCCCAATTAACTCCTGAACAGTATTATGTATTGCGCCAAAAAGGAACCGAACGCCCGTTTACCAGTAAGTTTGAAGACCATTACGATGGTGGAATATACACTTGTGCAGGTTGTGGAAACGAGCTATTTAAAAGCGATAGCAAATTTGATGCTGGTTGCGGTTGGCCAAGTTTTTACGAAGCTTTAGATAGTACTAAAATTAAAACCGAAGTTGATAAAACGCACGGAATGCAACGCATTGAAATTATGTGTGCCAAATGTGGTGGACATTTAGGCCATGTATTTGACGATGGACCAAAACCAACAGGCTTGCGTTATTGCGTTAACGGTGCTGCTTTAGATTTTTTGAAAAAGAAAAAGTAAGGTTATTAAATAAAATATGAAAACAAATAGAACATAGCAACATAGCTTTGTTACTATGTTCTATGTGGTTCAATTTGTTGTTGTTAAAATATACATTTTGATCTGTGTTTTTCAATTGGATTTTGGATAAAAATTATCTTTGATAATGACAAATTGAAACAGATTATTTACTTAAACTACTTTGAAAGTGGTTCGTCAATCATAAAATTGGTAATAATACTATCAGGACTGTAAGTAAAAATTAGGTTTTTGCTATAAACAGGGTCTATATCTAAACCA
>JAIXSO010000034.1 GCA_027484685.1 Bacteroidota bacterium | reverse complement strand
TGCAGTTGCTTTTAAGCAACTGTTAACTAAAAAATTCCTTTTTTGCTTTAGCAACATTTAATTCATAATTATTTGGCTAAAGCCTATTTTTATTACTTTCTTTTATTAGTTGCTTAAAAGCAACTGCAATAGATGCTTTAATTGCTGGAAATTACTCTTAATTATCAATTGTTCAGCAACTGCAATAAATTGTTTTAAAGCTATATTTTACTTTCAATTATAAAAAATTGTAGTAACAAAATCCATTGCAGTTGCTTTTAAGCAACTGTTAACTAAACAAAATTCAATTTTTTGCTTTAGCATCATTTCCTAATTATTTCAATTTGTATTCAATACTAAATCAATTATTTACAAGTGCAATATAAATAAAATATTTCCGATTGCAAACGGATAAATACGTTTATTAACGGAACTAAATGGATAATATACGAATCAGGTTTGGGGGCCGCTACATCTTTGCAGTGTTGATTTACAAAAACAATCGAAATGTATGGTCAACAACAAGTTCAATTTAATTATTTCATTTAAAAAACAAAAAAACAACACGTATGAACAACTTAAGAAACAGCATCCGCTTAATTGGCAATTTAGGTCAAAACCCAGAAGTGAAAGAAACCGCAAATGGTAAAAAGTTAGCAAAATTTAGTATCGCTACTAACGAAAGCTACCACGATGAAAATGGCAAAGAAGTAAAAGAAACCATGTGGCATAATTTAATAATTTGGGGCAAGCAAGCAGACACTGTAGCCAAATATTTAAAGAAAGGTAGCGAGGTAGCTATTGAAGGCAAACTAAGCAACCGTAATTATACCGATAAGGATGGGATTAAACGTTATGTAACCGAAATAGTAGTAAACGAGTTCGTAATGCTTGGAGGTAAAAACAACTAGTAATAACAGAAAGTATAAAGTAATTAAGTAAGTATAAAATCAAATTTTCAAAACAAAAACACGTATGAACAACTTAAGAAACAGCATCCGCTTAATTGGCAATTTAGGTCAAAACCCAGAAGTAAAAGAAACAGCAAATGGCAAAAAGTTAGCAAAATTTAGTATAGCCACTAACGAAAGCTACCGCGATGAAAATGGCAAAGAAATAAAAGAAACCATGTGGCATAATTTAATAGTTTGGGGCAAGCAAGCCGACACGGTAGCCAAATATTTAAAGAAAGGCAGTGAGGTAGCCATAGAAGGTAAACTGAGCAACCGCAACTATACTGACAAAGATGGCATCAAACGTTATGTTACCGAAATAGTGGTAAACGAGTTTTTGATGCTTGGCGGCAAAGCCGATTAACTCATTAACTTTATCAACCCCAAAAAACGCTTAGCGCAAAATGCGCTAGGCGTTTTTTATTTAGTATTATCAATAAATTATGTTTCAAAAATCCTAAATCAAAAATCGGTTTTTTATTATATAATTGCATTAAATAAAACATTTAGATAAAAATATGAAAATAATAGTACCTATGGCTGGTATGGGCAAACGCATGAGGCCACATACATTAACTACCCCAAAACCTTTAGTACCTGTTGCAGGTAAACCAATTGTTCAAAAATTAATTGAAGATTTAGAAAAAGTTTGCGGTAAAGGAATTGAAGAAGTTGCTTTTATTATAGGCCCAAGTTTTGGTAAAGCGGTTGAAAAAGATTTGATAGCTGTAGCTGAGAAATTAGGTGCAAAAGGCAGCATTTATTACCAACATGAAGCATTGGGAACTGCCCATGCAATTATGTGTGCCAAAGAAAGTTTAGATGGAAATGTATTGGTAGTTTTTGCCGATACTTTATTTAAAGCTGATTTTGTATTAGACAGAAGCAAAGAAGGAATTATTTGGGTTCAAAAAGTAGAAGACCCTCGTCCGTTTGGTGTGGTAAAAGTAAATGCAGATAATGTTATTACCGATTTTGTGGAGAAACCTGAACATTTTGTGTCTGACCTTGCCATTATTGGTATTTATTACTTTAAAGATGGTGCTTACTTACGTTCTGAATTACAGTATTTATTAGATAATAATGTAACCGATAAAGGCGAATACCAATTAACCAATGCCTTGGAAAACATGAAAGCAAAAGGCACTCAGTTTGAACCAGGAAAAGTTACTGAATGGTTAGATTGTGGTAATAAAAACTCAACAGTTTATACCAATGGCCGCATACTTTCGTACATGCACGATGACAAAGAAAACATGGTTCATGAGTCGGTTCAAATGGAAGGTTCAGTAGTTATTCAGCCAAGTTATATTGGTAAAAATGTAAAACTAAACCGCAGTGTAGTTGGCCCGTATGCTAGTATTGGCGATGGCTGCACAGTAGAAAATTCTGTGGTAAGCAATTGCATTGTTCAAACCAATACCAAATTGGTAAATGCAGTAATTGACAATGCAATGATTGGAAACAGTGTAGAATACCATGGCGAAGCAAAAGACCTAAGCATTGGCGATTTTACAACGGTTTTGTAGTTGTTGGTTGTCAGTTGACCGTTGTTAGTTGATAGCAAATGATAAATAAAAAAGCTGTACTTTTAAAAAGTGCAGCTTTTTTTTGTGTTGTCAGTTCGAGCGAAGTCGAGAACGGCTAAAGGTTCTCGACTTCGCTCGAATTGATGAGTGTTTTAAAATATTTTGGACAGCATATTTTTATTTAATAAAAAAAATTACCGTTCCATTCCTTAAAATTATTATTAATTAAAAAACGAATGAATATAATTGTGTAAAGTAAAAATGCTAATTAGTTGCACAAAGCCAACCAAATTTGAGTGGATTGGCGAAATAAATTCAGGGATAAATATTTGATTTACAAACACTTTACATTTAGCTAATGAAAAGACATAACTTAAAAATTACAATTGGGGCCGTTCTTGTCTTATCTGTAGCATTATTCTTTTGTGTAACTATAAAGAAAAGTTATAACGAGGATAACTCCAAGTTTAATCAGAAAGGCGAACTTAAACAAAAGCGAGATACTCTAAATACCGATGTGTTTGTTGACAGCTTAATTAAACTTGGATATTTAAAGTATGCACTTGATAAGGACTTTGAAAATTTAAAGGCTGTAATACTATCTGACTTCGATAGAAAATATGGTGTACCTATTTTGTATTCTAATGATTCTAATATTTGCATGGACTTTAGAAACTATCTTTGCGATTGCGAGAGTGTTTTTGAATCTGGTGGAATTCCTGAAATACTTAAAGAGCTTCAACCTGCTTTTCGAAAAAGAGGAATTAAGATTGTTGTAAACAATTATTCTGAATACTTTGACACAACTCATAACTGGCTCAATGAAAAAATAACAATTAATGAAACAGAATATATAATTTTCAAAAACTACAAAGGTTTTGGATGGGGAGAAGCAACATTTAGACTCGCAGAAATATTAAACACGGAATTTAAAAAGCAAGGATGTACTGAAAAAATTTATCTTTCTTCAGGCGGAAATAACGGGCAAATATTCATATTGTCAAATGAAATCTATCAATTAATTAATGATAATCTAAAAGATACAGAATGGAAACCTATGGAAATATTAGAATGGGCAAAAGTAAACTATGTCAATATTAACTGTTATAATTAAAAACTAATACTTACATATTTGGAACATTGGAATAAATTAGAACAGCGAATTAATCATAACAGGATTTTAAAATAAGCATAATTTCAAACAGTGGTATTAAAAAGAAAATCAAACTTAGTTTTTTTACTAGTCCTTACAACTACTCTCTTTAGCAGTTGTCTTTCTATCTCAACTGTGCAATCAGGAAGAACTCTAGGCAAAGGAAATTCGGAAATTGCGCTTATTGGCTCATATGGTAGGTATTCACAAATTTCGGTAATTGATAATGATGGTAATTTTGATTACCTACCTGTATTTGCCATAAGACAACAGTATGGGTTTTCTCAAAAGCTTGATATTGCGTTAACAGTTGACCAAAATACATTTTTAAGTCCAAGTATAAAGTATCAATTTATTGGTGATAATAAATCACATTTTGCAAGCAGTATAGGTTTAGAAACGGGGGTTAACTTCTTTACATTTCTGTTCGGTAATTTTACTCATTACGTAACGGTTCCTTTATATTTGTCTTATCATCCTAAAAACAATATATCATTATATTTAACTCCTCGCTATATAAATACTTCTGAATATATTTTTAATAAACAAAGTAGCAGCCCTGGCGCGGGAGATAGTTTTTCACAATTGGGCAGTTCATATGGCATTATTTTAGGAAGCAAACATAAATTTGCTTTAGAAATATCTAATTTTGGATTGGATTATTACAAACCGACACAATTCTCTATAGGTTACATATTTACTCTTAGAAAGTAATGAATAAACAAGAACCTACAACAGCACTTAACAATTAATTGTTTATTGCTTAAATGATTGAAATATCAGTACTTCAAATAAACTGCTTCATATAATTATTTACTTTAAGCATTAACAGAAAATCAAAACTAAAACAAATGAAAAATATTAAAATATATTATCCAAAAGTTAGGCTGATATTTTCCTTATTTTTCTTCCTTGTTTTATTACTTATAATCATAGCTCAATTTCCTCATTTTTTAAATAAATATTTAGACGTTTTGTGCTTTACGCTTATGCTAATAGCAATAATATTTAACTTAAAAAGATTATTGAAACCCGCAGTCATAATTGATTCAGATAAGATTAGTTTTCCGCTAACTAATGAATGGGTGTATTGGGAAAATATTGAAAACATAACGCTTTACAATATGGGAAAAACCGATTTATGCATTGAAATTAAAGTGAAACAAATGGATAAAAACAGAAAAAAGCGTAAAGCTCCACTTGTGTTTGCAGATTATGGTGAAAATGGTTATCCTGACTTATCTTTGTATAGAGTAGACTTAGAGAATTTTAAAATCAATCATCAACAATTTTATGAAACTATGTTAGCTTTAAGCAAAAAAAATAAAACTGAAAGAGCAATTGAAATAAGCAATTACAAAGCCTAAATAATCAAACTGTGATTCAAAGAATTTAATCAATAGGCTTCATTTTACAATAAATATATGTATTGTTAATTTTACGTGTCCTCTTGGATTTAAACAAATTAATAAAGACTTTAGCGCTTCATAAAACAATCAATTAAATGAAAAAAGGAATAAAATTATTGGTGATTTTTTCGGTTACTATCTGCACTAATTTAATGGCTCAAGATATAAGCACAATAAATGAAGAATCATTTTTAAAAACCTCAGGTGAAGCTGCCTGTAAATGTATAGACTCTATTAATACGTTTGACAAATCGAAGGTGGAAATTGCTAAAGAAATAAGCAAATGCATTGATAAACATACCCTAACATATCAATTAAGTGTTAAAATATTATCTAATTTAGATTTGAAAAATTTGGATTTAAGCAATTCTGGTAATGCTAACAAAAAGAAAAATGTAAATATTTCGATTAGCACTGATGAAAAATCGAACGACTATAAAAAATATTATTATGACATCGAACGTTATTTAATGACTGATTGCAAAGCAATAAAAGTAAAAATTGCCGCTGATGAAAAACAAAGTGACAAATCGTTTTCTAAAAATCCAACTGCCCTTGATTTTTATTCAAAAGGATTAGAAGAAATGAGAAAAGAAGATTATAAAGATGCCATAAAATATTTTGAAAAGGCAATTAAAGAAGATGCAAATTTTGCATTTGCTTGGGATAATTTAGGCGTTTGCTATAGAAAATTAAACAATTACGACAAGGCTATTGAAGCTTATAACAAGTCATTAGCTTTAGACCCATATGGTGTAATGCCATTACAAAACATTGCGGTAGTTTATAGATATAAAAAAGAATATCAACAAGCAATTGATGCTTATGAGAGATTAGCACTAATGGATAATGAAAATCCTGAAGTTTATTATGGAATTGGGTTGGTGTATTTTTCAAACTTAAACAATCAAGAAAAAGGTTTAGAAAATATATGTAAAGCATACAATTTGTATATTAAACAAAAATCGCCTTACAGAGCTGATGCTGAGAAAATTATCAATATGATTTTTGCTGAAATGAAAAAACAAGGAAAAGAAAAAGAATTTAACGAGATACTTAAGTCTAACCATATTTCAACGCAATAGCGCATTAAATTAAGCAATGCATTAATAATTTGAAATAAAAAAAAATTGGTCGGAATTAAATAGCATAAACAAAAAAAGCCCCTTCAGAAAACTTTGAAGGGGCTTTTTTATACTATAATTTTTTAAAAAACGTTCAATCGTTGTTATGCTAAACAATCGATTACCTATTTGGATATTATTTATTTTTGCGTTGGTCTTTCAACTCCTGTTTTACAACCATAACATAGGTGTAAACTGTCTTGTTTTATTGTGTTTGAGCTCAGTTCTAATCTTCATTTTCAAAAAAGCACCTGCTACTAAAACAACAATTTTTATTCATTGCTGTTGCTGGCTAAGCGCATTCAGTGTAGTTTTAGCTCATACCACCTATAGCATGGTATTTTTCTGGATTTCTTTCATCATTTACCTATCAACTGCAATACATCAGAAAATAAATTATTTCCATTTTGTACCACATTTTATTTACGATGCTGTTAAACTAATTCCTCAAAATATAAACCAAATTGTAACTAATAGTTTCAATTTAAAACAAAATAATAGGTTAAAATTTTGGATTCCGCTAATAATTATCCCATTAATTGTTTTATTGGTTTTAGTTAAACTTTACTCCCTTTCTAATATATACTTTGAAACAGCAATTGATAAGTTTTTGAACCATATTTTTAGCTACTTATCAAACATTTCAATTGGCAAAATGGCTCTGTTTATTTTGGGTTTTATAATTGGGATATTTTTTATTACAAAATTTTCAATTGAAAGAATAATCTCAAAGGATTTAGAAGAAACTACAAACTTGGTAAGAAAAAGAACAAAACAAAATGTACTGAAATATCTAAACAGAAAACTCTTAAGAATTAATTATGTAGGTGTTGGTTTATTCATTTTATTGAATTTATTAATACTCACTATCAACTACTTAGATATAAAATACATTTGGATAGATTTTAAATGGGATGGTGGTTTTTTAAAAGATATGGTTCATCAAGGAACTTATTTGTTAATAATAGCAGTTCTAATTTCCATTGGTATTTCCTTGTATTATCTAAACTCCAATTTGGTTTTTTTTAAAAATAATAAACCTTTAAAAACCCTAATAATAGTTTGGTTAGCGCAAAATATCATCATGATTATTTCAGTTGCATACCGCAATAGTTATTACATTAAATATTTTGCTTTAGCTTATAAAAGAATTTTTGTTTACTACTTTTTAGTGGCTTGCTTATTTGGAATAATTTCCATCATATTTAAAACAATTAAGTCAAAAAACACTACATTTCTATTGGTTACCAATTCCATCTCAATTTATATCATTTTTTTGAGTGCCGCTTTAATTAATTGGGATAAAATAATAGCCAAATACAATTTTTCAAATTATAAAACCGCTTATATCCACTACAGTTTTTTACAAGATTTAAACAATAGTGCTTTGCCTTATTTAGAAACAAACAAATTGCATTTACATGAAATTGATAGCATACAAGCAAGTAGATTTATATTTGATACAAGGGGAATTGTAAATAGTGATGAATTTTCGAATTTTATTGAATTACGAAAAAAGTATTTCATTGCTGACTGGGAAAATAAAAGTTGGCTAGAATGGAATTGGCCTGAATCAAACAGCTATAATAAATTGCAATTTGAGTGAAAAGTATGCATAAAAACAAAATAGAATAAAGCCAAATAAAATTGGTTTTAACAAAATTTGTGGTTCAGTTTAAAATAAACTCATTGGTATAACCAAAATGCAGTTAACCAAAAATAATACCATCTTGTTTTATAAGTAAAACCATAAGGCGAGAATATCTCAAAAGCTTAAACTAATAAAAACCGCGAGATTTTAAACAAATCTCGCGGTTTTTATTTACCTTTGATTTTATTAATTTTCTAAATCAAGGATGATTGAACAAGCACCAACTATTGAAAATACTGATCAAACCATACCCCTAATGGTCAAGTTTCAGATAAATGGAAATTTACAGAAAATACAAGATGAGTATTTATATTGGGACAAAATAAAATACAAAGCTAAAGACTGCACTCCCTTGGAACTTTGGAGTGCAATAAAGCTATTTCGATTATTGAGAAGTAAAGAACTTAAATTTCATACATTTAAATTTCATTATGTAATAACTGATTATATTCAAAAATCCCTTCATCAATTTGATATGCATATTGGCGGAACATTGGGGAGTAATATTGGCATTGCTGAAACTGATAAGACTAAGTTTATGATTAGCTCCATTATGGAAGAGGCCATTTCAAGCAGCCAAATGGAAGGAGCCAATACAACTAGAAAAAAGGCTAAAGAAATGATTCAGCAAGAGAAAAAGCCTAAAAATAAATCTGAACAAATGATTTTGAATAATTTCATCACCATGAAACATATTGTTCAACAAAAAAATGAAGATTTAACATTAGAGAATTTGCTGCAGATTCATAAACTAATGACTAATAATACATTAGAAAATATAGAGGATGAGGGAAGATTTAGAGAAAGCAATAATGTACATGTAGTAAATCATGCTAATAGTGAGATAGTACACACACCGCCTTTACAATCTGACCTTAAAAAACTCATAGATGACCTTTGTGTTTTTTTTAATACTGATACTGAAGAATTTATTCACCCAATTATTAAAGGCTGTATTATTCATTTTATGATTGGATGGATACATCCTTTTACGGATGGAAATGGGCGTACGGCAAGGGCAATATTTTATTGGTATATGCTAAAAAAGGGATATTGGCTAACTGAATATTTGTCTATTTCTAGAATTATAAAAGACTCCAAATCACAATATGAAAAAGCTTATCTTTATTCGGAAATAGATGAAAACGATTTGACTTACTTCATTACTTATCATACTCGAACAATGGAAAAAGCATTTGAAGCATTAAAAGTATATTTCAACCAAAAACAGAAAGAAGTATTCCAAGCTGCAAAGTTTATGAAAATGCCGGGAGTAAATGAAAGAATGGCACAAATTTTAAAATTAATACACGATGACCCAGAAAGGATTCTGAGTACAAAAGAAATGGAATCAAGATTCACTGTTTCAAACTATACAGCAAGAACAGATTTAAAATCATTGGTTGAATTGGGGTTTTTGGAAATTATTCAAGTAAACAAGCAAAAACAAAACTTTATAAAATCTTCCACTTTTGAAAACACTCTGAAAAAATACAAATTATAAAAATAGAGTCAATTAGTGGCTGTGGCCATTAAACCACTATGCTTTATTTTATTACATCTTGTTTCCTGTTTTTTAAAGGTTTATAGCTCCAATATAAAAAAGCCCCTTCAAAAAACTTTGAAGGGGCTTTTTATTTATTAGCTAACAACTGTCAACCAACAACTAAATCACGCAAGGCGTGAGTCAACTATATGAACTAAAGTACTGAACTTACTTCGTGGTAAGGTAATCCAAATGCATCTGAAACACCTTTGTAAACCACTTTTCCATCCACTACATTTAAACCTAAACGTAATTCTTCGTTATCAGCGCATGCTTTTTTCCAACCCTTGTTTGCTAATTGCAATGCATAAGGTAAAGTAGCATTGGTTAAAGCCAAAGTTGAAGTATAAGGAACTGCACCTGGCATGTTTGCTACACAGTAGTGAATAATTCCATCAATTTCGTAAGTTGGATTTTCGTGAGTAGTAGGTTTACAAGTTTCAATACATCCACCTTGATCTACCGCTACGTCAACCAAAACAGTACCTGGACGCATTTCTTTTAACATATCGCGTGTAATTAAATGAGGCGCTTTAGCACCTGGAATTAACACCGCGCCTACAATTAAATCAGCAGTTTTAATAGCTTCACGAATATTGTATTCGTTGCTAAATACGGTTTTTACATTGGCAGGTAAAATATCATCTAACTCGCGTAAACGAGGAATTGAAATATCCATGATGGTAACATCAGCAGCCATACCCGCAGCCATTTTAGCAGCTTGAGTACCTACTATACCACCACCTAATACCAATACCTGAGCAGGTTTTACACCTGGAACGCCTCCTAATAAAATTCCGCGTCCACCCATTGGTTTTTCTAAGTATTTAGCACCTTCTTGAATACTCATACGTCCTGCTACTTCGCTCATTGGAACCAATAAAGGCAAAGAACGGTCTTTTTTCTCTACAGTTTCGTAAGCCAAGCAAATTGCTTTACGTTCAATCATAGCGTGAGTTAACGGCTCGTAACTAGCAAAGTGGAAATAAGTAAACAATAATTGACCTTCTTTAATTAAAGGATATTCTTGTTCAATTGGTTCTTTTACTTTAACAATCATTTCTGCTTTTGCATACACATCGGCAATGGTAGGCAATACAGTTGCACCAGCAGCGGTGTAATCAGCATCAGAAAAACCACTTCCGTTACCAGCAGTAGCTTGAACAAAAACTGGGTGACCAGCTTTTACAAATGCACTAACACCTGCAGGAGTTAAGCCTACACGGTTTTCATTGTTTTTAATTTCTTTTGGAACTCCAATTATCATATTGTTTTTATTTAAATTTTCGGTTTGAAATGGGCTGCAAATTAGCCCTTAATTTGACCAAAACAAATTAGTTGACCAATTTCAATATTTTGATTATAAAAAATTTTAATCATTAAAAAAGGTGCTTTCCTTTCGAAAAGCACCTTTTTAGTTTTACATAATAAATCTAATTATTTAACCACACTTATTTTGTGTGTGTAAACTTTACCTTCAGTTTCTACTTGTACTAAGTAAACACCATTTGCAAAACTTGTTAAATCTAATTGTTTTTCAGATAAATCTTTATTGTTTAATGTAATAGTTTTAGCTAATGCACCAACTGAATTATAAACTTTTACAGTTACATCGGCATTGGTTACCTCAAACAATTTAACCTTTAAAATACCATTGCTAGGATTTGGATAAATCGCCAAAATATTATTTGAATTAATTGCCTCCTCAACAGTGGTGGTATTTGCAATTACATTAATTGTTCTTTGAACACCTTTTGAAACATTTTGCGATAAATCTCTAACTTTATATTCTAAAGTGTATAAACCTTCAATATCTCCAAAGTATTTTCCTTCAGCATTAACTGGCAAATCGCTATTTATTATCAAATTACCACGTAATTCAGCATCTGAGTTATAATTATCAAGAATTTGAACACCTGCATCTAAATACACGTTGAAGCGTGGTAAATTAACTATTGGGTCTCCCACTAATTTTAATATTGGCGCTTTGGTATCTCTTACAATTACAGTTCTTGTAGCTGTTGAAACATTTCCAGAACCATCAGTTACAGAGTAAACAATTTCATAAGTTCCCAATGAATCTAATCTCACGTTACTTGTTTGGCTTCTGAATAAGGCACTTACTGGCCAATAATTATCACCAATGGTAACATCAGTTTCTGTAAATGACTCATTAACTTCAACAAATAATGGATTGTTACCTATTGTGATAGTTGGTTTTACTTTATCTGTTACATTTACTTGTAATCTTAATTGCGCTGCTTTGTTACCAGATTCATCAATTAAATCGTAAACAACAAAATAAGTTCCTATTACATTTGGATTTACTAAACCTACGTAAGTTGGAGTAAGTTTAGCTTTTACAGTGTAATTATCAGCCCAAGCAATTGCTTGCAAAGGATCAAACGAAGTTAATACTTGATGCAAGTATGGACTTTCCTTTGGTGTGATAACAGGGCGGAAAGTATCTTGTACTATGATAGTTCTTTCAATAAATTTCGTAAAATTAAATGCATCGGTAATTGAATATCTTCTTGTATAAGTTCCAACTATATTTTCATTCAATGTCGATGTTATAATTACATTTTGTGTAATATCATTACCTGTATTATCCAATGCTATTACTCCTGGGTCAACAAAAGTAGTTTTAACATTGGTGTAAACAGTACTTCCTCCTTTTAATACTATAGAAGGTCCAGTGCTATTTAACTCTACAATAACGGTTCTGTATAAAGTATCTGATACATTACCTGAATAATCTAACACAAAGTATTTAATGGTGTAAACACCAATATTGCTTGTATCTAAATTCGATACTTT
>JAIXSO010000012.1 GCA_027484685.1 Bacteroidota bacterium | reverse complement strand
TTGCGGCATATAATTTTAGTTGTCGCAAGTTTCAAAATTCAAAGATTAATTCTAGATTCTAAATCTTTCGTTATAAACATCAATGTTGTTAAATTGTATTGTTTCGTACAACCGTGATTACAAGTCCGAACCAGCGAGTTTTCAATTTGAATGATTTTTCATTTACGGCCATTGCAGGCGTCCTCGCCTGCAATCAATTGGGATGATTATAATGATTGCTACCAATAAATAAACCTAAAAACTCTATAGGAGCGAAAGTTATTTATTGTTGGTGACGCTTCATTAAAAACCAACAAGGGCGAAACTAAAGGTTTCCTGTTCGTTGTCTGAACTATGATTTTTTTGATTAGGATGATTATCATGATTGCTCCTATAAATAAAACTGAAAGCTCCATAAGAGCGATAGTTATTCTTGTTGGTGACGCTTCATTAAACACCAACAAGGGCGAAATATTTATCACATTTGAAATGCAAAAACGGATTACAAATCCTTATTATAAAAAGTTTTGATTACAAGTCCGAACCATCGAGTGCAACCAAGGTAGCTAATTGAAAAGTCATTTCCTTTTTTCTTCATACTTTTTGCATTGCCAAAAAAGTATGCAAAAACGCTAGACAATAAAAAGCTACCCTCCCGCATGGCCAGAAGCACGGCCCGCTTTATTGTCCGGCCAACGCTCACGACATTTTTATCATTTTAGTAAACTATTAGCATTAGAAAATTTGTACAAGATTATTTGCCTCACCTCAACGTATAAAACTTATTATCTAAACTATGATTTATTTTGATTATCATGATTGCTCCTATAAATAAAACTGAAAGATTCATGGGAGCGATAGTTAATCTTGTTGGTGACGCTTCGCTAAATACCAACAAGGGCGAATAATTCTTCATTTGCAGCCATTGCAGGCGTCCTCGCCTGCAATCAATTGGAATGATTAACTTGATTGCTACCTATTAATCAAACCAAAAGCTCCATAGGAGCGATAGTATGGTAACAAAATAAACACTACACCAAATTAAAGCCCCATAGGGGCGATACCTATTAATTGTTGGAGGCTCTTCGTTAATTTTAAACCATGGCTTAAAGATGTAAAATATATAATAAATCTATTTAAAAGTGCAACATTTCAAATAGTTAAGAACGTTACGTTTGTTGCTTAAAAAAACAGAAACCTTAAAAATTAAACTTATTAAAAAAATGAAAACCTTAACACTTAGCATTATTTGTGCCTCTTTCATAGGCATATCAGCATGTAGTAACGCAACTAAAACTGATGAAACAAAAGAATTACAAACTTATGTTGACTCTATTCAAAATGTAACCCTAGAATATAATAACTCATATTGGCAAACAATAGAAGATGGTTATCAACTACGAGTAGTAAAAGCAGAGGCTGCTGCTAAAGAAGAAGCACAGAAAAAACAATTAGCAGAAAGTAAAGAGGCTTACCAAGCACTTAAAGTTAAATACGAAGCAGCAATTAAAGCCAACAAAGAAAAAATTTATAGTACTAGAAAACAAGTACTTAGAGATGCATTGTTTGGTGAAGGGAAAATAGGTACAGACCTTAATTTTACTTGGATCAACGCTACAAATATAAGAGTGGCTTACGAAAATTTTGTACTTGCAGTGGAAGCTAATAAAAATGTATATTCAAGAGAAGATTGGGACGAGGTAAAAGTTTTATATGAGGCATTAGACACTAGAAAAAATGAAGTAGAAAAAAATCTTTCTACAAAAGACAATATGAAAATTGCTAAAGAAAAAATCAAATTTGCAACCATCAATTCAATAGAAAGACCTCTTTCTAAGGTAACTGAAAATGCTGATGCGAAAAAATAATAGAACGGTTGCTATGACTTGGTTTAAGTCTTAGTGTAACTTAATATTATTTGTACTCTGTTGCTGTCCTCACCAACCGAATTTGTATCATTGATACATTTTATTCCTATAATTTTTTCTTTATTTGAAACAAGAAAGAGTGGTTTGGTGGGGACCGCAAACACGGATAAATAATCAGCCAGAGGCTTGTAAATACATTCACTCGCGAGATGCGAGCGAATGCTGGACTAACTTAAAGGACATAATTGAGTTTTTATATTTGATTAATATAAAGCAAAAAAAATCCCCCTTAAAAGTAAGGAGGATTTTTATATAACAAATCTTTTAAAAGTTATTTAGCAATGATAATCTTTTTGGTAAATACTTGGTTATTATCTATAATCTTTACCAAATAAGTACCTTCGTATAAAGTTCTGGTATCAAAATAGGTAATGGTGCTTCCTTGCAGAATTTGAGATGTTTGTAGTAATTTCCCTGTTAAATCGTACAACTCCAAAGTAATATTATTGGTTGTTAAATGGTTTAATTGAATTGCCACTACATCGCTGGCAGGGTTTGGGTATACATTAATTTTATCTGCGTTAATCACACTTTTTATATTTGTGGTGCTTGGAGTGTAAGTTGTAACAGTTTCAGTAATGCTAGTTACTTTAGCCGCTGTTTTTACACCATAAAAAGTTGGGCCAACTACGTATGGATATGCTGAGTTCCAATTTTCATCTACAGTAGCAAAGTAACAATAAATTCCATTTGGATATTCTGGAGTTTTACAAAAGCGACCATTGTGTTCATCTAAATAATCTTGAGAAGAAGCAACAGGAACATTATATTGATAATCCTCTCTAAAATAACCTAAAGGATAAGTAGTACTTACCGCAGGGCCGGCAGTTACTGTTGCTCCACCTGCATAAGTGGTTCTAGTAGTTATATCACGTAAGGTGTAACTCGATTTCATTCTAACAATATCTCCAGTTCCATCTGCATTTTTATAAGCATACGCACCATAAATTGGAAAACCATCGTAAGCAAACCCAATTAATGGCGAATGTTTGGTACTATCGATGGCATATAATCCATCAGAAGCATATAATGTACAAACTGTTGAAATTACTTTTAAGTCTAAACTAAAAGCACTTGGGTTTTGGTGATGATGGTAATTACCCATGGCAGGATGTGCTTTAGCACAATCAAAACCTACACGTTCGGCCACAACTGCATCGCGATTCCATACATTATCGCCCACACCGCCTGAAGGTCCACCTTTAAGTGCTTGGCTTGCATTACTCCATGATACGCCATCTCTATAATCAAAAAGAGCAACTCCATTTATAAACAATCCAATATTTCCCCCAGTGGTAGCAGTTGGAGTACCTGTATTTTGAGTTGGGTTTAAAGGAAATTTAAAAATGCCATTTTGCGCAGTAGCTAATGATGGATTTCCATCTTGAAAAGGACCAGTAATATAAGTTGGAATACTATTGGTAGCTACATAAACCGAAGTTGCTGAGTATTTTACACTTTGGCAGTTAGCCAAAGCTGCGTCAACAATAGGTGTAGAGTTTCCAGCTACATAATGTCTACCAGTAATGGTATTATTTTGTAACCAATTTAAAATAATTGGATTGGTTTGAGCATTAAGCATTACACTGGCTAGCATAAGGCTTAATAAGGTAAAGTGTTTTTTCATGTTTTTTATTTGTTTAAATGTGATTATTTAAAACCATTTGACTATTATTTTAAAAAAATCATTCGCCTCGGGTTGTTATTTTTCATTTAAACAAATATGAAAGCAAAGAGCAAGTTTACTGTTATAAAATTTAGAAAAAAATTTACAAAATAAATTTTGCTAAAATTAATTCAATAAATCTATGATTTCGTTTACATCTATGGTTTTTATAAAACTTTCTTCGGTGGTAATGATATTATCGGCAAGCAATTTCTTCTTGTTTTGCAAGGCAATAATTTTTTCCTCCACCGTATCTTTGGTAATAAATTTATAAATAAATACCGATTTGGTTTGACCAATCCTGTGGCTTCTATCTACCGCTTGGCGCTCAATGGCAGGATTCCACCAAGGATCAATTAAAAACACATAATCGGCATTGGTTAAGTTTAACCCCAAGCCACCTGCTTTTAGCGAAATCAAAAAGTAAGATAATTCTTCTTTGGTTTGAAAATCATTTACTGCTTTCTGGCGCTCGTTGCTGGTCATGCTTCCATCTAAATAACTAAATGGAACTTTGTTTTGTCTGAAATAATTTCCATAAATGTCTAGCTGTTTTACAAACTGCGAAAACATCAAAACTTTATGTCCTTCGGCTTTAGCTGTATTGGCCCTGGCTACTACTTCATCAAATTTACCACTACCAAAATTATACTCTTTATCTGATAAAAATGGATGATTGGCTATTTGACGCAATCGAGTTAAACCCTTTAATAACGTGAAGTGTGAACGACTCACCCCAATTTCGGAAACCGATTTTAAAATTTCATTTCTGTAATAGGATTTGGTGGTTTCGTAAGCCTCGGCTTGTTCATCCGTCATTTGGCAGTAAATGATTTGCTCCGTTTTTTCTGGTAAATCTTTAGCCACTTGGTCTTTGGTTCTGCGTAAAACAAATGGTTTAATAATGGCTTTTAATTGCTGCATTTTAAACTCATCTTTTCCTTTTTCTATTGGGTTTACAAACCTATCAGTAAACGAACTTAAGTTACCTAACAAGCCTGGATTAACGAACGATAATTGACTCCAAAGTTCTTGCACACCATTTTCAATTGGCGTTCCGGTTAGCACCAACTTATAATTAGATTTAAGCAACTTAACTGCTTTAGACGACTGAGAACCAGCATTTTTTATTGATTGGCTTTCATCTAAAATGATGTAATTAAATTTAAAATCTTTCAATACATCAATATCTACTCGGGCAGTTCCATAAGTAGTTATTATCAAATCGTAATTGGTAAAATATTTGGTATTTTTTATACGTTGCGAGCCCGTATAAACCAATACCTTTAAGTTTGGCGTAAACTTTTTGGCTTCGTTTTGCCAGTTAAACACCAACGAATTTGGTACTATAATCAAACTGGTTCTAATGGTATTTTGCGCCACAGAACTATCAACCACCGCGCTACTTTGAAAAGTTTTTTCTGCTTTAGCTATGGTTGGTAAAACCTCTACTACATTGCTTTTATCAAATAAGTCAATTTGCCCCTTGGCGTCTATACTCGTTGGTTCTAGCAGCATTGCGTCATTAGCTAATGAAGCACTTATTTTAGGTTTTTCTGGCGCATTTTGCATGGCAAAAGCTTGGTATAATTCACGCTCTTTTTGAATCAAAGCCAATGTTTGAATGGTTTTTCCAAGTCCCATATCATCGGCCAAACAACCACCAAATTGATTTTCTTTTAAAAAATAAAACCAATTAAATCCAGCTTGTTGGTAGGGGCGAAGGGTACCTTTAAAATTAATAGGCACTGCCGCTTCTTTTACTTGTCCGTAATCTTTTAATCGCTCTAATTTATCGCTTAAGCGCAAATATTTACCACCGTTATTTAATATTTCATCTAATAAACCAACATGTTGTTTTTCAATTTTTATTTCTTCATCGTTGGTACTAAATTCAAGTAAGCCGCTTAAATCGCCAAACCATTCCAATGGAATTATGGCAATCATTCCGTTAGGTAACTTAAACTCGCGTATGCCTTTTAGTAAATGGTTACGCAACGAAATAAAAGGAATACTGAACTCGCCAAATTTCACCACAGCTTGCACATCAAACCAATCCTTTTGTTCCTTTATCTCCAATTTCATTTCGCGCGCACCAATGAAATAGATATTTTTATCTTGGTTAATATCAATACCAGCTTTTTTTAAATCCGAATGATGTTCGTTAAGCCATTCTAAAAAATCAAATTTGTTGGTTCCTTCATTACTCAGCGAAATATGTCCAGTTAATGGTTTGGCTTTATTGGTTTTTAAAGTAAAATATGGTCCATTGTATTGCTTTAGCCCAATTTTATTTAAGGCAGTAAACTTTTCTGCTTCAAACTCCAAGTTGCGTTTAGTGCGGGTAAAAATATAATTGTCGTTTTCTTTTTTTACTACTACCGAAATTTTATTGGTACTTCCGTAATCAAACAAAGCACCATCGTAATTAAAGGTCAATTTTAAAGCAATGTCATCGCCAATAACTTGCTGCATGCTTAGTTGGGCAATTCCTTCAGGTTGTTTGGTATTTATTTCAAAACCCTCGGCATACACATTGTACTTTTCAATCAATTGGTAAACAAATTTATTGAAGTAAGTTTCTTCTGAAGTTTTATTGATTTGTATAAAACGCTTATTTAAAAATGGTTGCAATTTTTTGCCTTCTATGTCTTTTTCAAAGTTGAATAAATCATTTCCAAGCAACATCCACGCTGGGTTATAAGTAATAATTAGTGCATTTTTAAACATAAATTCTACCCTAACACCTTTAAACTTAATGGTTGGGAAATAACGTGTTCCTTCGTTATCGCGCTTAAAATGAAACAGAACTGAAGCTTTTTCTTCAGCCACATTTATTTGAACCGAAGTAGGGTTATTATCGTTTCCTGTTTTAAAAATAGCTTGACCTTTTAATAAATTAAGCGCTTTGTTCATGCGCTCTTCAATAAATGGTTTTATTTTTTCTTCAAATAAAGGTTCTAAAACAACTTTATTGATAAACTCGTGGGTTCTAATTTTCTTTTTGGGGTCTTTATGGAATTTTTTAAATAAATAATCGTCATCCAATTCATCCAAAATGGCAATAATTTCATAATCCTTTTCGCCAATGCATCTTGCAAAGTAATCGGAAGTTTTGGTAAAAATACGCTGATGGGTAAGCGAATATTTCCCTAAACTATTTACCTGAACAATATGAGGTTCAAGCAAATAACCCAACTGAGGATGACTTACCAAGGTATAAACTAAAGCGAATGGTTGCGTATTAACTACTATCAAATTCTGAAAAAATTAAAGGGGTAAAGGTAAGGGAATTATTTTTGAATTATGAATGTTGTCCCGATTAATCGGGATTGAATGTTGAATTATTATTACGCAATGTGTGAATGAATGTTGAAATACAAATGCTAATCATTCTAAAGTTCAAAACAACAATCCTGAAAGGATAGAATATTAATAGCCTCGAATGAAATTCGAGGTATAAAAGTTAACCATAATAGCGACCCTAAAAGGGTCGAATTGCAGCAGGAAGTGTGCATTAAATTTCATTGTTTAGAATAAAGTTTGCCATGATTATTAAATTTTCTTGCTTCCAACAAATGCAATTTTATATTTGGCAAACATTTAAAAGTAAACACCTATTTCTCAATAAATAACAAAACATAAATGAAAAATGCTTTAATTTATATAATTAGTTTGGCTTTAATTACAAGTTGTACATCGAGAGCTAAATTTCAAAAAGGATTTCAAGTAAACAATGTTGAAGAAAATTCAGAAACATCAAATATTAATGGATTTGACAAAGATTCGTTGAAGTTCGAAACGCGTCCGGGTGGGGTTTTATTATCTGGAATACCTAACGTGAGGTTGACTTCTGTTTTTAAAGTCAATTATAATAAAAACAAAAAAACAACTTTTATTGGGTCAAATAATTTTATTACTAAAGAAGAAAATTACGAGTACAATCCTACCAATGCTAATATTTGGAATAACCATATTTTGCCAGGATTTGAGGCTGTTTATGGCTATAATTTTGTAAATATTTCTCATTACGATATTAAGGAAAATAAACAAAAGCTATTTTTTGAAAAGCCTGTTCTTATCAAAACTTTTTATTATCCATCTTTCACCAAAGATACTTTAAACAATAAACCCATTAGTAGAAACTACTTCATGGTTTCGGTTTATAATGATGATACCAATAAAGATGGATTTATCAATTCAAACGACCTAAGAAGGATCTATTTGTTTGATATTAATGGCGAAAAGCAAAAGTTATTGGTTCCTGAAAACTATTCAGTTATTAAATCAGAATATGATTCAGAAAACGACTTAATGTTTGTATTTGCTCAATTAGATTCAAATCAAAATGGGAGCAGGGATGAAAGTGAACCAATGCATGTTTTTTGGATTGATTTAAAAGACCCAAATAGAACAGGACAACAGTATAAATAAAATAAAGATTAGATTTTGTTTTATAATCAAACTCAATCTAGGAATAAACAAAAAATACATAAGTTTGAAGCCTTAACATGAAAACATACCAACAATTATTTGAATTATTTACTAGCCACATAAACGCGGCTAATTATGGTGCTAATCCTAAAGAATTATACGAACCAATTAATTACATGATGCAATTGGGAGGTAAACGTTTACGCCCAATTTTGGCATTAATGGCTTGTGATTTATTTGATTCAAATATTGAAAAAGCCTTACATGCTGCTCATGCTATTGAGGTATTTCATAATTTTAGTTTGGTGCACGATGATATCATGGATAATGCACCATTGCGTAGAGGTAAAGAAACTGTTTATAAAAAATGGAACATGCCGATTGCCATTTTAAGTGGCGATTTAATGATGATAAAGGCCACTCAATTGCTTTGCGAAACCGAAAACACCAATTTAAAACTATTACTTGATATTTTTAACAGAACAGCCATTGAAGTATGCGAAGGGCAGCAAATTGACATGAATTTTGAAACCCAAAAGTCAGTTTCGCACGATGAATATTTGGAAATGATAAAGTTGAAAACAGCAGTATTATTGGGTTGTTCGCTGCAAATTGGTGCTTTAATTGGAGGAGCAAGCAACGATGATGCTCAGCATTTATACGAATTTGGCAAAAACATTGGAATTGCATTTCAGATTCAAGATGATATTTTAGATACTTTTGGTGATGGAACGATAACTGGCAAGCAAGTTGGAGGCGATATAATAGCTAATAAAAAAACGCTGTTATTGATAGAGTTATTAGAATCGGTACATAAAGACGATAAGAAATTATTGGACGATTTAATGCAAATGACAGATGCTGAAAACAAGGTTCAAGGTGTAATCAATTTGTACGATAAATACATGATTAAACAATTTGCCGAAAGCAAAAAGCAGCAATTTTTAGACTTAGCCTACCAACATTTAGCGGATGTACAAGTAGATGAATCCAAGAAAACCATATTAACCCACACAGCCGAAGAGTTGATGAATAGAGTGAGTTAGTGTTTTTGTAAATTGTTGGATTGCTAAATTGCTTTCATGTTAGAAGGTTGAATTGTTTAGGTTTTCTGTTAAGCGAATACCCCTTAAATTTCAATTTTGTAATCATAATATTTTCTAAAACTATCAATAATTAAGTTTATTTTTGTTAATATACTTTAATATTACAACTATTGAAGAAGTTCAACAATTAAGTAATTATTGCTATTTTATTTGATAAACCATGAGAATATATTTTCTTTTATTTTTAACCATCTTTATTTATAATAAAGTGCGTTCTCAGCCATTAAAAGATGGAGATATAACATGGAATTTTGTTGGCAAAAGCGGAGGATTTATGGTGATGGGATACAATAATATTTTATCAGAATTTATTGAAAAAAGACAAGGACCATTGCCCGATTCTTTTGTAATAAACTACCATACTTCTTTAAAAGACGATTCAATCCAAGATATAAGTAATCCAAAATATCCTTACGAAAAAACTTTTGAATTTAACAAGCACTTGGATATTACACTTTACTTTAAAAAAAGTAGTAATTGTTATATGCGTGAATTAAGATATTTTGCAACTAATTCCACACATGATTATTTAATAAGAGAACATTATTTTTATAAAAAAACTATTCCAACAAAGTTTGGAATTAACCTTTTTAATGACTATTTAGTTGATAGTGTTTTAATAGAAATATTCGGAATTAGTAGATTTACGAATATGTACGAAAATATTGATGTAAAAAAAATAAATTTTTTTTATACAAATCTAGACCCATATCCTAATAGGCATCATTTTGTACATAATGAAAAAGGAGATTCATTTTATGATGAACCGTTTCTTAATGCTCCCGTTGTTGTTTCATCTGTCAGAGTTAGCACGTTGTTTTTTAGTGGTGTTTATGAAAAATATGGAATTTTTAATTATAATAATGGTCGTGGTGAAATATCAAAAGATTCCACATTTTCATTACTTAAATACTTAACTAATGAGGAAGGTTTTAAAGATGAAATGTATAACTATTATCTTTCAAAAAATACACCTGGTATTGGTGATGGTAGAATTTATCTGAACGACCCCTTTCACGCTTGGCCAAATTTTGACGCTGAAACAGAAATACATATTACAAGGAATTCTTTGCCCAATTCACGCTCAATTTTTTGTGTAACTTATCCTAAATATGACAAAAGATTTGGCTCAAGTTATAAAGTTACTCACACTTTGTTAAGTGAAAATGAAATGTACATTACTCCAAATATTTATCAAACAAAGAAAATATCTGAGTACAGTAAGGGGGATAATAAACTAGTGAGAATTGATAATTCCTTTTTTTATGAAGGATTTGACATAAAAAAGGCTAAGAACAAACAACTTTCAACTTTTACCTATTTAAGTAAAGATTCTGTGCTAGAAAATCTTACTGTAATAGATAATGGTAAAAAATATAAATATAAAATTATTTACAAAATATCTTATTAAAAAAGTTCATGAGTATAACAGTAAATAAACACATTTAAAAGGCAAAGAAAGTATAACTAGCAACTAAGTACTTCGAACTTAAAACTCAGAACTAAAAACTTAAAACAACAACTAACAACTATCAAGTGGATAACTGACACTAAATAATTAGCATTTTTATAAAATTTGTTTAGGTTTGTCGCCACTATTATTTTTAAACAATAAACAATAAAAATATGTCACAAAAAGATAACGTGATTAAACATGGCTCAGAAAACCCCTTCGAGTCGATGAAGCAAAGATTTGATCAAGCAGCAAAAATTATTGGTCTTGATGAAAGTGATTACAATGTATTAATTGCCCCACAAAAAGCAGTAATTGTAAATATTCCTGTAACAATGGACGATGGCAAAGTGAAAGTGTTTGAAGGTTTTAGAGTAGTTCATAACGCAAACTTAGGCCCAAGCAAAGGTGGAATTCGTTACAGCATGGATGTACATTTAGATGAAGTAAAAGCTTTAGCAGCTTGGATGACATGGAAATGTGCTGTTGTAGGTATTCCTTACGGTGGTGGTAAAGGTGGTATTAAATGCGATCCTAGAAGCATGAGTAAAGGTGAGTTAGAAAGATTAACTCGTTCTTACACTGATTTAATGGTTAACGTATTTGGCCCTGATAAAGATATTCCAGCTCCTGATATGGGTACAGGCCCACAAGAAATGGCTTGGATTATGGACGAATATTCAAAATTAGTTGGACATTCATCACCAGCTGTAGTTACAGGTAAACCAATTGTTTTAGGTGGTTCATTAGGCCGCGTTGAAGCAACTGGTCGTGGTGTTATGGTATCAACAAGAGCTGCTTTAGGCAAATTAGGCATTAGCCCAATTGGTGCTACTTGTGCTGTTCAAGGTTTTGGTAACGTAGGTTCAATTAGTGCTAAATTAATTGCTCAACAAGGTTTAAAAATTGTAGCTATTAGCGATGTTAGCGGTGCTTACCATAATGCAGAAGGAATTAACATTGAAGAAGCAATTGCTTACCGCGATGGAAATAATGGAACTTTAGAAGGATTTAAAAATGCTTCGAAAATTACCAATGCTGAATTATTAGAGTTAGAAGTAACTGTATTGGTTCCTGCAGCTATGGAAGATCAAATTACTGAAGAAAATGCTTCACGTATAAAAGCTAAAATTATAGTTGAAGGTGCTAATGGCCCAACAAGTGCTAGCGCTGATGCTATTTTAAATGAAAAAGGAATTTTAGTAGTTCCAGACATTTTAGCTAATGCTGGTGGTGTTACTGTAAGTTATTTTGAGTGGGTACAAAACCGTTTAGGTTACTACTGGACAGAAGAACGCGTTTACCGCAGAGCAGATAGAGTTATGAAAACTGCTTTCGAAGGTGTTTATGCAGCTTCGTTAAAATACAATATCCCAATGCGTATAGCAGCTTATGCTGTTTCAATTCAACGTGTTGCTGAAGTTGAAAAATTAAGAGGTAAATTTGGTTTATAATCAATTGAATTAACGAATAAAAAAATCCCTAATTGAAGTAATTCATTTAGGGATTTTTTGTTAAAATTGGATGATTTGATTTGGGTCTCGTCTGCAATCCCAAACCAAATGAACCACGAGTTTATTGTCATTAAATTCATAGAAAATTGCATTTCGTTCTTGTATATAAACTCGAATATTGTCTAAATTGGTTTGTTTACCCATAAAATTATATTGAGCAATTAACCTGAGTTCGGTTTAAGCCACTAATGAAAGTTGTTGATCAAACAACATTAACATTTCAGGATTTGTTTCTTCTACATCTTTTCTGATAGATGGCTTTTTAGGAAAAAAAGAATAG
>JAIXSO010000059.1 GCA_027484685.1 Bacteroidota bacterium | reverse complement strand
TAAAATCGGCTTTGGGTGCTTGGCTTGGGGTATCTACGTAAATAAATTTACTTATCGAATCACGTAATGAATCACGTTTTACATCACTAACTGCCAATAATTTTACCAATTTTAAACCTGGTGAAGTAAATGTATAAGTAAAGTTGTTAAAAAATCTTGCTGTATCAATATATCCTGCTTGGCGGTTGTAACCAGTCAATAATGGATTTTCGTTCGGTAAGTCCCAAAATACACGGCTTTGGAAGCTTGATGTATTAATTAAGGTAGCCGGACTGTTTATCCAAACAGTATCTGGTGCGTAAAAATTAGCAATTGGTGGTTGCGCTGGGCCTGCATTAGTTCCAATTTGAATTGTATAATCTTCAATTTCACCCCAATCTCCAATTGTTCCGCATGCACTAGCCAATGCAAAAACACCAGAAGAGTTATTCCAATTAGACCTTACTCTTAATCTTGTTAAACCTGAAAGTGCATTTGTTGGTATTGTTACATTTGCTGTGTATGTTACACCTGCTCCTAAAATGGTAGGAGTAAAATAAACCAATTCACCAGCATCGGTTAAACTATTATTTCTGTTAAAATCAATCCAAACACCAAAACCATTTTGTTTAGTCGCGTTACCTGTTACAGTTAAAGTATAAGTAGCACCCTGTATTACCGTAGTTGTAAGATTTCCTGTCGGCAAAAAATTTACATAATAAGGTGCTGGAGTACAACCCGAAAGCACATTGCTTAAAGTAGCAAAAGTGAAACTTTCAATATAATCGTTAGTACTAGCTGGACCGCATCCATTTAAGGTATATGATGCTGCACAATAAGGAGCTTGCGCTTTTACATTGCTAGAATAAAATATTCCTGCAATGATTAAAGTAAATAAGAAATGTAGATTTTTTTTCATGTATTATATATATATTAATTTCGAAAGTAGTATTTTTTTTTACAATTCAAAATTTTGTTTAACTTAAAACTAATACGATAAAAGAAATGAGAAGGTTGGGAACAAAAATTTTAAAAATAAAAAAAGGCTTCAAATTTAATTGAAGCCTTTCAAAATGTGGTGTAGGAGGGAATCGAACCCCCGACACAAAGATTTTCAGTCTTTTGCTCTACCGACTGAGCTACTGCACCGTTTTGTGGGAGCGCAAAAGTAAGTTATTTTCTCTTTTGTGCAAGCAGTTTTGAAAATATTTTTTACTTTTTTTCACATTACCGTCAAAACAATTCATTTTCAGTCTATAAAAAATTAATTTTATTCTGTAAATATTTTGCTTTTTACTGCATTTGTTTCAAGTAAATATTATTTATTATTGCGCTGAATCAATTTTAATATATGATAGCTCAAATACTTTTTGTAATAATTGCTGGAATAGCCACCTATTTTTTTGTAAAAAACTTAGGAAAAATTAGACGTAATATTTTATTAGGCAAGGATATAGACCGAACTGACAATAAACCTGAACGTTTAAAAACAATGCTTAGAGTGGCTTTTGGTCAAAGTAAAATGGGAACAAAACCCGTTGCGGCATTTTTCCATTTTATAATATACATAGGTTTTGTGCTCATCAATATTGAAGTTTTGGAAATATTAATTGATGGCGTTTTTGGCACACACAGAGCGCTTTCATTTTTTGGACCAATTTATAATGTAGCAATTGGTTTCTTCGAAATATTAGCATTTGGTGTGCTTATAGCTTGCGTAGTATTTTTAAGCAGACGTTATATTTTAAAATTACCCCGTTTTCAAAGTCCAGAATTAAAAGGCTTTGCTACTAAGGATGCTGCTACTATATTATTTGTGGAAATAGTTTTAATGGGGGCATTATTAAAAATGAATGCCGCTGATCAAATTTTACAAATGCGCGGGGCAGCTCATTATATCAATGCAGGCTCATTTCCAATTAGCTCATGGTTATTGGTTCCAATTTTTGAAAACTTTTCAACTGATACCTTAATAGCTTTTGAACGCATAGCTTGGTGGTTCCATATTATTGGTATTTTTCTTTTTATGAACTACTTACCATTTAGCAAGCATTTCCACATTATTTTAGCATTCCCAAATACTTATTATTCTAATTTAACTGCTAAAGGCAATTTGAATAATATGGAATCGGTAACACAAGAGGTAAAATTAATGTTAGACCCAAGTGCTGTTCAGCCTGATGGTTATGAGCCTCCTGTTAGTTTTGGGGTAAAAGACGTAACTGATTTAACTTGGAAAAATTTAATGGATGCTTACAGCTGCACTGAGTGTGGAAGATGTACCAGTAGTTGCCCTCAAAATCAAACTGGAAAATTGCTTTCACCACGTAAAATTATGATGGATACTCGCGATAGATTAGAAGAAGTTGGAAAAAATATTGATACTAACAAAGGAACCTTTGTAAGTGACGATAAAAATTTACACAGTTATATAAGTGAAGAAGAATTATGGGCTTGTAATACTTGCAATGCTTGTGTAGAGGCTTGCCCTATAAATATTAATCCAATGGAAATTATTGTAGAAATGCGCAGATACAAAGTAATGGAAGAAACCAAAGCACCTGCTTCATTAAACAATATGTTTAGCAATTTGGAAAATAACCAAGCTCCTTGGCAATTTAGCCCAATGGACAGAGCTAATTGGACGCAGGAATAAGTTCGAAATGCGAAGTGACAAAAATTTGGAATGAGGAAATTAGTGAAATAGAACCTTTTTATTATACGTTTACCTTATCAACTGATTACTTCATTTACCAGTATAACTTTTAAATAAAACACTAGAAATTAACCAAAAGCTGTACAACCAAAGTTCTAGCAGGATCTAATTTTCCTGGCCTCGTGGCATATTCGCGATTGGTTAAATTATTGACCAATAAACCTATCGAATAATTTTTAGTTGGTTTTAGTCCTATACGAATATTATGCACTACGTCTGCATTTCCAGCATTTTCAAAGAAGGTTTTTACGCCTGGAAGTAGCAATACAAAATTATCTACTTTTTCGTAAACACTGTAATAAAAAATGCTGTAACCAAAGGTAAGTTTGCGGTATGCCAAATCTAAATCAAACTTGGCTGTGGTTCTATTTCTGTAAGGCATAATTACTTTTTTTAAGTAATTATCATCTGCAGCTTTGCTAACACCCAAACTTTCAAAAAATAATTTGGTATAGTTTCCATAATCTTTCAAACTCTCGTCTGTACTCATATTTACAGGCAAACTATAGGTATAACCTGTCAAAATTCTAATCATCACATCTTTTATTTTACCCTCACCTTGTAAACTAAAATCGAAGCCCCCTGCACGCACATGGCCTACATTAAACGCCTTAAAACCAATCTTCGGGTCAGGATTTTCGATAGTTGGTTTATTGTATTGGCCAAATCTAAAATCAATCATGCTATCGTAATCCTGAATAAAAACTGCAAAATCGGCTGAAGCTAAAAACCCGGCTATTTTAAATCCTTGTTGAATGCCAATTTCGGCTGTCCAACCTTTTTCGGGAATTAAATTAGGATTGGGTAATACATTTAAAAACGATACTTTATCTTCTACAAATTTTTCGCCAATGGTTGGCACTCTATAACCTTCTGAATAGTTAGCGCGCAAATAAGTTTTTTTAGCTGCTTGGTAATTTAAACCAATTCGTTTTAAAAGTGCCTTTTCTATTTTGCTGGTATCTTGAGCTATGAGCTCATAACGCAATCCCCCAGTGATAATAAATTTTTTATAGGTAAAATCTAATTGACTATAAACCGCTCCCGTTCCGCCACCAAATTCGCCT
Source organism: Bacteroidota bacterium (assembly GCA_027484685.1). GTDB lineage: Bacteria > Bacteroidota > Bacteroidia > UKL13-3 > UKL13-3 > JAAFJM01. The sequence goes on along the minus strand of JAIXSO010000059.1, from coordinate 80,602 downwards.
TTATATACATTGCCATTGCTAAACATTGATGTTAAATAAACACCACTATTCAATGAAAAAAATTTATCAATTTTATATTTATTATTATAATCAAAAGCATACAAATTAGCTACTGCATCCGATTGGTTTGGAAATCTTGTTTTATCTAACAATCGAGTAATTTGATACATTCTGAATTTAACTGCATGGTGCATTTTTAAACCGCTATAATCAAAATGAGGGTCTATGGTAAAAATTCTAAATAAATCATCAATTGGTTTTGATCCATTAAATTGTTTTAGAGTTCCCGAATCGGCATTTGCCCATAAAAAAAACCGACCGGATTTTTCGTACATCAAACTTCCGTTTACACCAAAAGTAATTCTTTTATTCCACTCAGGTCGGTAACGAGTTTTAATGTAAGTTCGCGCCCTAAATTCATCGGCAAATTCTAAATGACTACGTGTGCTCGAAATATTGCCACTTAATACCAAATCAAAATTACCAAACATTTGCTTGTGTGTAAAAAACATGCCATTATTAAACGGCTGAGTAGAAGCTTCCCACCAATTAATAAGACTTCTTTCGTAATTTTGCATAATACCTTGGTAAGCTTGAATTTTGGTTTTTGGCGTTTTAGTAGGCCAACCCGTTCTTACATTAATGGTTCCGTTTAAAGCAGCAGAACCATACAGCACAGAGGCTGAACCTTTTATAACCTCCACTTGTTCAGCTGCTTCAATGGGTAAAAATTTCCAACGTACATCGCCCAAATCTGCGCCCATTAAAGGCATATCATCAAGCAAAACTGCAATTCTACTACCCGTATTATAACTATAGCCTACTCCTCCCCTAATGCTTGCTTGCCCATCGGCTACTTGCACCCCAGGTAATCTGTTAATTACTTGCGATAAATCTGTGCTATTGGTATTATCAATTAAATATGGTTTTATTATACTTACCGATGCAATTTCTTTAGCTACTTTTTTCCCCTCGCGTGAACCAGCAATAACAATTTGATCCATTTGATTATTGAAAGGTTCCAAATCAATTTGAATATTCTTATTTGCTCCTTCATCTAAGTCAATATTTAAAAATAAAGTCCGATAACCAACGCGCGAAATTTTTAGAGAATGCTTGCCAGCAGTAGTTATAAAACTAAAAGCACCCAAACTATCGGTATAAACTTGTTTGGTTTTATCGAGCGAAACCACAGCAAAATCAACTATTTGCTGTGTATTTAAATCTGTTACAACACCTTTTATTTTGGCCTGCTGCGCAATAGTTAATGTGCTTAAAAAAAATAAAAAAGTTAAAGTAAATATTTGTTTCATCAATAAGCGTTTAGGTAGTTATAGCTAACAAATATGTGAAATTTTATTTAAAGCCAATTATAATATTAGAGATATTTTTTATAAAATTTAACATCTTACAAAATCCTCAAATAATTTTGATTAAACAAAATTGATAGTAATGTCACTTTTATTTTAAATCATTATTGTTATTTTGCAGCCAAAACCGAAATAAAACAACTTGGTATTATGAAAATATTGGTAACAGGCGGAACCGGCTATATTGGTTCACACACTGTTGTAGAACTGCACAATGCAGGGCACGAAGTGGTGGCAATTGATAATTTTGATAATTCGTATCCGGAGGTGCTTGACAATATTGAAAAAATTACTGGCAAAAAAGTAGTTTTTCAAAATGTAGATATCAGAGATAAAAAAGCCCTTACCGATTTTATGGTTAGCCAAAAAGGAATTGATGCTGTAATACATTTTGCTGCATTTAAGGCCGTTGGCGAAAGTGTTCAAAATCCTTTAAAATACTACGAAAACAATGTAGGCGGAACGGTTAATTTACTATATGCAATGGAAGCTGCAGGCATTAGCCAAATTGCTTTTTCTTCATCGTGTACGGTATATGGCGAAGCTAACCCTCCGGTAGATGAAAATACTGCGAGACCAGAAGCACAATCGCCATACGGAAATACCAAACAAATCTGCGAAGAAGTACTTTTTGATTATACCAAAGCAAGCAATTTAAAAGTAGTTTCATTGCGCTATTTTAACCCAGTAGGCGCGCACGATTCGGCTTTGATTGGCGAACTACCAATTGGAGTTCCTAATAATTTGGTGCCTTTTATTACCCAAACTGCTATTGGCAAACGTGAGGTTTTAACTGTGTTTGGAAACGATTACCCAACACCTGACGGAACTTGTATTCGCGATTACATACATGTAGTTGATTTGGCCAAAGCACATGTAAAAGCCATTGAGTTTTTAGAACAAAAAAAATATACCGAAGCTTACAGTGTATTTAACTTAGGCACTGGACAAGGAAACTCGGTTTTAGAAGTAATACAATCGTTTGAAAAAGTAACAGGAGTAAAAGTTAATTATAAAATTGGCCCTCGCAGAGGCGGTGATGTAATTCAAATTTATGCCAATTGCGATAAAGCAACCAATGTATTAGGTTGGAAAACGGAACGCGATTTGGATAATTGTATGCAAACAGCTTGGGCTTGGGAGAAACATTTAGCTAACAAATAGCAACTAGCTGCTGGCATCTGGCTGCTGGCAGAAAAAATATTATCAATTAGCTAGTTGCCAGAAGCTAGCTGCCAGAAGCAATTTATTATGACAAAAAGAAAAATATTAATAACTGGAGGAGCGGGTTTTATTGGCTCTCACGTAGTACGTTTATTTGTAAATAATTATCCAAACTACGAAATTTATAACTTAGATAAATTAACTTATGCAGGTAATTTAAAAAACCTGACCGATATAGAAAATGCACCTAATTATCATTTTGTAAGACTTGATTTAGTAGATGCCACTGCGGTTAATAATTTATTTAACGAACATCAGTTTGATTCGGTGATTCACTTAGCAGCCGAAAGCCACGTAGATAGAAGTATTACCAATCCTATGGATTTTGTGATGACCAATGTGGTAGGAACTGTTAATTTACTAAATGCTGCCAAAGAAATTTGGAAAGGTAATATGGAAGGTAAGTTGTTTTACCATGTATCTACAGATGAAGTTTATGGCAGTTTGCACGATGGTGGTTTCTTTTTAGAAACAACCTCATACGACCCTCAAAGCCCATATTCGGCAAGTAAAGCAGCTAGCGATCATTTTGTGCGTGCTTATCACAACACCTATAAGATTCCGGTGGTTTTAACTAATTGTTCTAATAACTATGGGCCAAATCAATTCCCTGAAAAATTGGTTCCTTTATTTATTAATAATATTAGAAACAACAAACCATTGCCTGTTTATGGCAAAGGCGAAAACGTACGAGATTGGTTATATGTAGTGGATCATGCACGTGCTATTGATGTGGTTTACCACAAAGGTAAAATTGGTGAAACCTACAATATTGGCGGCTTTAACGAGTGGACCAACATTGATTTGATAAAGGTGATATGCAAAACCATGGACAAAATTTTGGGCAGACCTGAAGGTGAAAGCGAAAAGTTAATTACTTACGTAACCGACAGAGCTGGACACGATTTACGTTACGCCATTGATGCCAACAAAATAATGAAAGAATTAGGTTGGGAACCAAGTTTGCAATTTGAAGAAGGTATAGAAAAAACCATTAATTGGTACATGGATAACCAACAATGGATGGATGAAGTTACTAGTGGCGATTATGCCAAATATTACGATAAAATGTACGCTAGTAGGTAATTAGTTGGTTCACGCCTTGCGTGATTTAGTTGTCGGTTGATATTGCGCCTTTTGGTCGTTGAGCGAAGTCGAAACGCACAAACCAAACGCTTTTTGCTAATTATAGAAGGATTGGTGAGGACACCAACCTTGGATAAAGAAAGTAGCATAAATCAAATATCTAAATTCGAAAAGGAGTTGAGGCAAAAATCAACTCCTTTTTTGTTTAAGTAAAATAATACCATTTTGATTTACGAAATAGGCCAATGGGTTGGGTGTAAATCTTAGATGGTATTATGCCGCAAAAAATAAATTGGACTAAATAACACATCAAAGCGGTATAATCATTATTTTTAAATATGATTTACGAAGTAGAAATAAATGAAGAAACAGATAAAGGTAAAATGCTTTTAACTTTATTGAAAGAGTTAAATTTTGTTATTTCACCCAAAAATAAATTTGACGAACGCACAGCTTTACTTTTAAGCATGAGTGCTAAGCAAGCTAAAGATGGTTTAGTTAAAACTCATACTCAATTAAAAAATGAAGTGGAAGAATGGCTAAATTCAAAATAATTTAGGATTGCAAAAAAACAAAGTGAATTTAACAACCTTTTAAAGTTTTATTTTGACTTATATTAAATGCTACAACTAATGAAAAATTTAACCTTTGTTATCTTATTACTTTTTTTGGGGAAAATGTGTACTGCTCAAAACTACGAACCCATTTTAGTAGATAGCAATATTTCATTTTTTAGTAATCAAAATAATAAAATCAGAGGTACTAAAATAGACTCTTCTTACCAAATAAATAATGTCGATATTTTTGAGTTTAATAAAACTTGGAATATAGAAGATCGAGGTTGCATAAAGCCAAACGGCCCCTCTTGGCTTGGCTATAAAATGGCAATAATAAATAATCAATTTTTGTTTTTTAATCAAAATAATGATACCATTTATTACCACCCAAGTTCAAATTCAGGTACTACTTGGCGCTTTTATACATTTGAGGATTCAAGCTATATATTGGCAAAAATTTCATCCAAGATAGTTGAAACATTTTTAAATACTTCTGATTCAATAATTGAATATTCATTTACAACTTATGATAAAAATAACAATACTATCACAAGCCAATTAGACAATCAAACTTTAAAAATAAGCAAAAACTATGGATCAATAACCATACTTGAATATTTAACATTTCCAGTTATTACTGTTAAAAGTAGCTTGATTGGAACGAGTAAAAATAATCTAGGTAAAACTTATTTAACTTTAAAACAAACATTTGATTTTGAAATTGGAGACGAATTTCATTATGAAAAATTTAGTTACACAATTAGCCCTGACGACAATAAAACAAATTCAATTCATAAGATATTAGATAAAAAATATTCAAATAATGGAGACACTGTTTATTACCAAATAAAAAGAGCAACATATTTTTATTATGCCAATAAAGCAGATAAAAACCATCTTTTAATAGATACCTTGAATGTAAATTATTTTATTAACGAAAAACAATATTTACCCGAAGAACCTATTTTAAACCGTGTTTCTAATGAAAGTGAAGGACGAAAAATTATTACGAATAATTTAAATAACAGAAGGTTTTTTAATGTAGGTTCAACGCATAAACATAATTCAAATAACGGTTGTTGGTATGAATTACACGCAGACCCAGGATATAACATTACTTATGGCGAAGGATTGGGTTTTTTTAGTTATGACAGCTATCAATTCCCTGGAAATTCAAACGAAAACATGGTTTACTACAAAAAAGGAGTAGAAACTTGGGGAGTACCTTTTGATAATTTGAGTGTTGAAAATATAGAAAAGCCATTAATTTCAGTTTTTCCAAACCCAATTAGCAATACTGAAATGCTGAACATAAATGCTAATTATGAGCGATATAATATAGTTATAACTAATTTATTGGGTGAAGAAATTTTAGTAAAAGAAAATAATCGTGGCAATAGCAAAATACTTCTCGAAAATTTCAAAACAGGCCTCTATTTTGTTAAAATAACCACCAATAATCAGTTTACTTTTACCCAAAAATTAATGGTTAAATAAAATAATTTTTTACCCATACAACTTAATCTAAATGGTTGGTGACTAATTGGTATTGCGCAAATTTGTTTCACCTTTAAAAAAATCAAATTATGAAATTACCATTTACATTTAGTATTATATTACTTTTAGTTGGGCAAATGCTATTGGCTCAAAACACCCAAACAGCTTTGAATAAAATATCAGGAACTGTTACAGATGAAATAAACTTAGCAATTCCTAACGCTACAGTAACCATTTACGATAACACTAAACTCTACCAAACTCAAACTGATTCAAGTGGTAATTATTGTGTAGCTGGTGTTCCCAATGGTGAGTTTATAATGCTTATTAACTCTATAAATTACGAAGAACAAAATCAAATCATAAGCTTAAACAAAAATGTTTCCTCCATTTCAATTCAAGATTTTTCACTTTTCTCTTCAAGGCAAACATGCACCATGTCTGTTTGTAGAGGATGGAGGGTTCAAGAACCTATCAATCCACTTTTGAGAGCACCAAACCAAAATATAAATGCCATTGCGGCTTATATGCGCGGAGTTGATTCACGTAATGGCGAAACACCAAGTATAATGGGTGCTCGTCCTGAAAATACTGCCTATTATTTGGATGGTGTTCGTTTAGCAGGAATGGACCAAAGTTTAATAATAATTGGCAAATAAATGAGGTTGCGCAATTTGTTTCACCTTTAAAAAATTAAAATTATGAAATTACCATTTACATTAAGCATCATATTACTTTTAGTTGGGCAAATGGTATTGGCTCAAAATACCAAAGCTAATATGAATAAAATATCGGGAACTGTTACCGATGAAATAAACTTACCAATTCCTAACGCCACTATAACCATTTACGACAATACAAAACTCTACCAAACCCAAACTGATTCAAGTGGAAACTATTGTTTAGCTAATATTCCTAATGGTGGTTATAATTTAAAGATTAATTATTTAAATCTTGTACCCATGAATGATACTTTATTATTAGATGGCAGCAATACAAATAGATTTGTAAAAAATGTTTTTCCAAGCAACTGGGGATATTATATTGACGGAGTTAGAGTAGAAGGTGTAACATTTGGCTGTGGAATTGAAATTTACAAACCAATAGAACAAACTTTTGTGCGATTTAATAATGCTGCTCCAAACCAAAACATCAATGCCATTGCGGCTTATATGCGTGGAGTTGACTCGCGTAATGGAGAAACACCAAGTATTATGGGTGCTCGTCCTGAAAATACTGGCTATTATTTAGATGGTGTTCGTTTAGCAGGAATGGATCAAAGTTTAACCATAATTGGCAAATAAATGAAGTTGGGTAAAATTGGCTTTTTGATTTTATCAATATTCGGAATTGGCTTTAGCAATTCAATTTTAGCACAAACTAGTGCTTTGATAGGTAAAATTAAAAATGCCTATTCAGAAAATGAAATACCAAATGCTACCATTACTTTAATTGGTAATCAACAAGTTTTTCAAACTACTTCAAACCATATTGGAATTTATCAATTTAATGCATTACCTAAAGGAGTTTACAGCGTAACAGTTCATAAAGATAATTTTAAATTAAACGAATTATTAAACTTTATTACCATTACAGAAGATTCTGTGGTTACTATTGGTTTTAAGTTGATTCCAATTTTTAAAGTGCAGAAACAAAACCTTAACGTATTTAGTGAGCACAGCTGTATAAGGTGTTGTTATTTTTTCTTACCAAAAAACTATGTTAATTATACCATTACCAATTGGGTTAAACATCCAGATACAGAAGAGTTTTATTGGTATAGCTATAAAAAAATAGCTGCTCCTATTTCATTTAACAATAATCCATTAACCAACCCAAATCCATTTTATATAACACAACTTAGAATAGCAAGCGATTACTTTGCTGTAAAACAATGATAAACCATTTAAAATACATATTAACTTTTACCATACTTGTAATTGGCCTAAACTTGTTTGCCCAAACAGCTACTGTTCAATATGGTAAATTGGAAGTGAAAGTAATTGATGGAATGACTAAAAAGACTTTAGCGAATGCTGTTGTGAAACTAGAAGGCACAAAATATTTAAAGACAAAAAACTCTGATAGTACTGGTTTAGCTGTTTATGATAGTTTATTAACTGATATTTATAACATTACAATTACCCATCCAGGTTATCAAAAAACAAAACTTGAAGAAGTGCTTATAAAATCTAACATCATTACTATCAGAACAATTTCAGTTTTACACAAAAGTATAATTCTTTCTGATACTCCTCAACCAAAAATATTAATAAAAAAAGACGAACCAACCCAACAATATTTAAATAACAAACAAATTATGCGTATGCCTTATTGAACTAATGACCATGGTTTATAGACCATGGACCATAGATTTTTACTATCAACTATTGTCTATAGTCCAAAAACTATCGTCTATAAACTATCATCCATAAACCACCCCAAAATAATAAAATTAGGTTAATGGCTTAAATGGCATACCTTTGTGTACTTTTAACAAGTAAATAAATTATTCTTCTCCAATTATTTAGGTGCATTAAAAGTATTACAAACAATACAATTAATTAATGAAATTTACTGATTTGCAGTTAATAGAGCCTATTTTAAAGGCATTAACTGACGAGGGTTACGAAACCCCAACTCCAATCCAACAACAAGCAATTCCGATAGTATTAAACAAAATAGATTTATTGGGCTGCGCCCAAACAGGAACAGGTAAAACAGCTGCTTTTGCCATTCCAATGTTGCAAAATTTATATAAAACTAAAAGTAACGAAAAAGGATTTAAAAAAATAAAAGCGTTGGTGTTAACACCTACAAGAGAGCTTGCCATTCAAATTGACGAGAGTTTTAAAGCTTATGGCAGATACACCGGCATTACCAGCACTGTTATATTTGGTGGTGTAGGTCAAAAACCGCAAACCGATGCATTGCGCAGAGGTATTGATATTTTGATAGCTACTCCGGGCCGTTTGCTCGATTTAATGAACCAAGGTTTTGTTGATTTACGCAGCTTAGAAGTTTTTGTGCTTGATGAAGCCGACCGTATGTTAGACATGGGATTTGTGAACGATGTAAAAAAAGTAATTGCTAAATTACCTTTTAAACGTCAAACACTTTTCTTTTCGGCTACCATGCCTCCTGAAATTACTAAATTGGCTAATACCATTTTACACAAACCCGAAAAAGTTGAGGTTACTCCGGTATCGTCAACTGCCGAAACCATTAAGCAAGCTGTTTATTTTGTAGATAAAAATAACAAACGCAATTTACTAGTTGATATTTTAAACGATAAAACCATCAAATCGGCTTTGGTATTTACCAGAACCAAACATGTGGCAGATAAAATATCGAAAGAATTAGCAAAAGCAGGTATCAAATCGGCAGCTATACATGGTAATAAATCGCAAAATGCAAGACAAAAAGCATTAAGCGATTTTAAAGACAATACTATTAGGGCTTTGGTAGCAACTGATATAGCAGCGCGCGGAATTGACATTGACGATTTAACGCATGTTATCAATTACGATTTACCCAATGTTCCTGAATCGTATGTACACAGAATTGGTAGAACAGGTAGAGCAGGTGCCAAAGGTATAGCCTTATCGTTTTGCGATTTTGAAGAAAAAGCATATTTAAAAGATATTCAGAAGGTAATTAATATTTCAATTCCTGTAATTGATGACCACGATTACCCCATGCAAGATTTTGAAATAAAGCCTAAGGAACAACCAAGAGGCCGTGGACCAAGAACCGAAAGACCACAAGGTTCGAGACCTAAAAGCAATACTAGCCAAGCTAAGCCAAGTAATGGTAGCGCAAAGCGATACGCTAAACGATAATAAAAAAGCCCGTTTGAAAAATTTCAAGCGGGCTTTTTTATGCTTAACATCTTTCCATTTAGTATAGAAGTAAGTATTAAACTAAATTTGATTATTTTTACCGAAAATTTTCAAAAAATAATGTTAAAACAAAAGCATTTAGGTTTACTCGTTACGTTAATTGCGATGGTTATGTTTTTGGGTTGCACATCCAAAAAATATGCTAAACTAGCCTTAAAAAATGAACAAGCTGGCTTATTTGAAGATGCGGCTGAATTGTACTTAAAGTCGCTAACTGCCAATAAAAATAATATTGAAGCTAAAATAGGAGCACGCAAAAACGGGCAAATAACACTTGATAAAAAGCTAGCTGAATTTACTAAAGCATACAGCAGTGGACAAACTAAAAATGCCGTTTACTATTATTTAAATACAAAAAAATACTTCGAAAAATTTGCGTCTAGTGGTGTAGAATTAGATATGGCACCGCAATATGAAGAACAGTTTAATGAGGCAAAAAAGCAACATGTGGAGGAAAGATACAAGGAAGCATTGACCTTACTAAACAACGAAAAATTTGCTGAAAGTGAAACCATTTTAAACGAAATAATTTCATTAGAAAATAACTATAAAGATACTAAAGAACTTTTAAAAACTGCGCATTACGAGCCACTTTACCGCAATGGAAAAACACATTTAGATAATAAGATGTTCCGCAAGGCTTACTATGTTTTTGATAATATTATTAAAGGTACAGGAAATTACAAAGAAGCTGCTCAATTTAAACAAGATGCGCTAACCGCTGCTCAATTTACCATTTGGATTAAAGATATTGAAAACTATAACGACCCAGCAGCAGGAGCTAAACTTAAAAGTGCCATTATTAGTCAATTAAATAATTCAAGAGATCCTTTTATAAAAATAATAGAAAACCCTTCAGTAGTTGATAACAGTCAAAAAAATAAAAAAAGTTTTTTTGACATTGTGAATAAAAATACCAATGCTCAAAACCTTAAGATTGATGGTGTAAAAGCAATATTAATTGCAAAGATTGATAATATTCAAAAAGCGCCAAGTGCTCTCAACACCAAAATAATGAAAGGCTACATCAAATCTACAAAAACCAATGCCAACGGGCAAAGAATTGATGAATTTAGAAAGGTGGAGTACAAAGAATTTTTTCAAAGCAGTTATACCCAGTGTTTCTTTAAATTTCAATTGGTATCAACCGAAAATGGTGCAGTTTTAGCTTCAGATGCGGCTACCATTCAAACACAAGACGAAGTGCGTTATGCAACCTATAATGGCGATTATAGCAACTTAGTTCCAGGATTTTGGAAATTTGCCAATGTTAGTTCGCCAGAGGATAGAGTAAACAATAATTTTGGAGAGGTACAAAATTTGCAGAGTTTATTTAGAGCGCAACGAAACATTAAATCTATTGAAACTTTGCAGAATGAATTAATTGAAAAAATGGCTAAAGTTGCTAGTCAAAGAGTTATTAATTACAACCCAGAAAACTAAATACACATGCATCTATTTTTAAAAAGCCATAAGGTTAAAATATTAGTTATTAGTTTATTTTCAGTTTGTGTATTATCAATTCATTGCGCAAGCAAAAAAGCTGTTATAACCAAACCTAGTTGGGTAGCCAATAGACCAATTAACCCTGAATATTATATTGGAATAGGCGTAACTCCAAAAATTGGGTTAATAAACCAATACCAACAAACAGCTAAAAATAATGCCTTAAAAGATTTGGTAAGTGAAATTAGTGTAAATATTTCGAGTTCATCGTTTTTATATAAACTATCGGTTAACGATAACATGAAAGAAACTTACGACTCCAGAACATCGGTAACTGCCAATGAATTTATAGAAGGGTTCGAACTCGTGGGAAGTTTTGAAGATGAAAGCAATTATTGGGTTTATTACCAACTTTCGAAACAAAAATACCAAGAGTTGAAACGCCAACGCATACAAAAAGCTTTGGATATTGCTTTAGCTAAATACGACAATGCATTGAATGCAAAAACAAAATTTCAATACCAAAATGCATTGGTTTTGTTAGTTAAAGCGGTAGAAGATGTAAAACCTTATTTATCGGAAACACTTATTACTACTTATAAAAACAAAGAAATTTATTTTGGCAATGAACTGTTTAACGAAATAATGTTTTGTATAAATGAGCTTAAAATTTCATCGAATACAAAAGAAATTACAGCTAAAAAAGGGCAGCCATTAACCAACGAAATGCTCACTTTTGTAATAAAAGACAGTAAAGGCAACAAAATAGAAAACATACCCGTAATAGCCGATTTTTCATCAGGATTTATGCAAAACGAAAAAGCCCGCTCGCTAAGCAATGGCGAAGTGCAATTTGCTGTTCCAAAAATAAAAACAAGAAAAACCAACGACTACTTTACAGCCAAAATTGACTTTAACGAAATAATACAAGAAGCCACCAATGATTTTTGGGTAAAAAAACTGCTCAAAAATATCAATACCAATAGTTTTGTAAAGCAAGTAACCATTATTAATCCAACTTTTTTTATTGTATCAAACGAGAAAAAATTTGACCAAAACACCAACGCTAGTTTGCTTAAAGAAGCCGCTAATAGTGCTTTTATAAGTAATGGAATAGCATGTTTGAGCAGCAGCAAAAATGCAGATTTTACCATAGAAATAAATAGTAATAGCCTACAAGCCGGAACAAACTTTAATGCGAGTAATGTTGTTTTTACGGCTACTATTACAGTAAAAAACAGTACCCAAAGAATAGTTTATCAGCGTAATATAAACGATTTAAAAAGCAATGATACTAATGCGGAAATAGCCAATAATATGGTTTACAACATGGGTGTTGACTTTATAAAAAGACGCATTGTTCCCGATATTATTGAACAATTACTTTAAAGCAAGCAACCATATTTTAAAAAAATAATCAACTAATTTAAGAAGCTCTTAAAAGTTGAAAAGCTATAAAATAAAAATAACCAATCCGTGTTCCAACAAATGGGAGGAAATGGAAGCTGCGCAACAAGGCAAATTTTGCCAGCAGTGCAATAAAAGTGTAATTGATTTTACCCAAAAATCGGAACAACAAATTAAGGACTATTTTATAGCTAATAATAACCAACCAACTTGTGGTAGATTTTACAATCATCAAATTTACAATATAGTAATTAAACTAGAAGCTAGTATTTTGCAAAGCAATATTTCTTATTGGCAAAAGCTTTTAGTTATTATCTTGGTGTGTTTTGGTAATCAATTATTTGCAATAGAGTTTAAACTAAACCAAACTGAAAATCCTGATAGCTTGGTATTACAACAAATTGATACAACAAAAGCAAAAGACAGTTTGTATTTTCAAGAAAACAATGATGCTATAGCTAAAACCGACACTTCAAATACTGAAAGTTTGCGTATTAATAATGACGATTCATTTATAACTTCAGAAATAGAAATAAATACAGCACCGTTTGAATATATAACTACAGGATTTACCACGTTAGAAGCGTTAGGAATTGAACCATTTATTCCAAGCATTTTCATACCATCTAATCCTGATGAACCGAAGCCTAATAACTTGATTAGTTTAAGTACAAACTACCATAACAACGATAATAAGAAACAAAAGGAAAATGATGATGAATCACAAAACTCCATGGTGATGTTGGCTCCAAGTAGCATTGTGGTGAAAAAAACCAGACGAAAAAATTCAAATAAAAAGCCTGATTGAAAAAATTCCAATCAGGCTTTTATATTTATAATTAAATTAATTATTGCACATTTACATCAAAACTCATGCGAGCTTGCACACCACGGTAATGCATTAATTTATTAAAATCGGTAAATAATTTAAACTGCTCAGGCGTTAAACTTTGTTTGGTTAAAAACACACTTGCTTGGCCCGACATATCTTCAAATAACGATTGTATTGGATCTTTTAACTCAGGGAAACTTACAGTGCGATAGTCGCCTAACTTAGCTTTATTTTTAGCTATTTCAAGCGCTTTATCTAATCCACCAAATTCATCAACCAAACCAATTTTTTTAGCATCGGTAGCAGCCCAAACTCTTCCTTGTGCAATGCTATCCACTTGTGCCTTTTTAAGTTTACGTCCTTCGGCTACTTTGGTTATAAACTCATCATAAATTCTGTCAACTCCTTTTTGAATTATGGCTCTTTCTGCTGGAGTTAAAGCTCTATCAATTGAACCTAAATCGGCATATTCGCCCATTTTTACAGTTTCTACATTGATGCCTAATTTATTATTTAACAATTCTTTGGCATTTACCATTAAACCAAATACACCAATTGAACCAGTTATGGTATTTGGTTCAGCTACAATTACATCGGCCGGAGCAGCAATATAATAACCACCACTAGCAGCTACACTTGCCATGCTTACAATTACCGGTTTTACTTTTTTAGCTAATATAACTTCTCGCCAAATTACATCGCTTGCCATAGCACTTCCACCTGGTGAATTAATACGCAATACAATAGCTTTATAATTATCGTCTAAACGTACTTTTTTTATAGCATTGGCAATGGTTTCGCTACCCATGTTATCATCGCTGCTTTCGCCACTTACTATTTCGCCATTGCAATAAATAATGGCAATTTTATTCTCGCTTGTGCTAATATTAGTATTGGTAACTTTAGCATATTTATTCATTGAAACAAAATTCAATTTATCATCGTTGCCAATTAATTTTTTAAGTTCAGTTTCTACTTCATCATTGTATTTTAAACCATCGGCCAAGCCTAATTCTACAGCATCTTGTGGATGTTGAATTAACAATTGATTTACTATATTTTCAACTTCGGTAACTTGTTTTTTACGTGCAGCAGCAATTCCGTTAACCATTGTGTGGTATAAACTACCCATGTAAGAACTAATTTGCTCTCTATTGGCATCGCTCATTTTGTCGGCAATTAAAGGTTCGCCTGCCGACTTAAACTTACCATGACGGATTAATTCAGGCTCCACTCCTATTTTAGTAAACATATTTTTTAAATACATTACACTGCTCGACAAACCATTTAAAACCAACTCGCCTGCTGGATTTAAAAATACTTTATCGGCTACAGAACATAGGTAATACGATTTTTGATCGGCCAACTCGCCATAAGCTACAATGAATTTTTTTGACTTTTTAAAAGCAATAAGCTCATTTCTAATTTCTTCAACAGTAGCAAAACTGTTCATATTAATGCCCATTTCAAGGTAAATACCTTTTACATTTTCATCAGCTGCTGCTTTTTTTATATTTGCTAAAATATCGTCTAAACCTGCATCGTTTTTACTTTCAAAAGTTTGAAAATTAAAGTTTTTAAACACATTGCTGGTGGTTCTTTCAGGAATAGCATAGTTTAAGTTAAGTTTTAAAATAGAGTTTGTCTCTACCTTTACTTCTTCTTTATCGCCTTTTGAAGCCAAACCAGCTATTGCTCCAATTAAAATAAAAAACAATACCACGCCACTGATAATAAAACCTAACATACTGGCAAACATGAACTTAAAAAACTGCTTCATAAATAATTATTGATTAATTGCGCAGCTAATATATTTATTAATAAAATAACTGCCTAACTTATTGTGCAAACGAAACCTCTAAAAGATAAAAGGTATAAATGTGGGATAGTTTTAGTAATTCCTATTTGATTTCAAGCTTTAGAGCATTGTCTATTTCCTCCAAAAAACTATTTTTAAAACCCTCTTTTCGGAAAACAATTTTACCTGAAGAATTTACAATTAAAAAAGTAGGATAAGAAGCAATCTTATATTTGGCAGAAAAATCCTTTTTCATACCATCATCATTTGAATAGAGATAATCAAACTGCGTATTATTGGCTTTCTTATATATTTCAAGCTTTGATAAATTTGTGTCAAATAAATCAACAGCATAAAAATTTACTAAATGACCCCACTTTTGATAAATTGAATCAATGCTTGGCAAGGCATATTTGCATGGCAAACAACCCATATAGGTAAAGTATAAAAATGTTGGTTTATTTTTATCCACTTTGACAAACTTACTAGATTTAGTATTTCGCAAGTTCCACCTTTCTAAATCAAGTGTATCATGTGGTTTAGAAACAATTTTAGAATAATTAGGATAAACTTCCTTTGTAATAGGTAAGCTTTTCTTAAAATTATTCATATGCTGAAGTAAAAGCCATGGATTTATATTATTTAACTGTAAATCTGTTATTTCCTCAACCATATTTTGAACATTGAAATTAACAGAATCCAACCACTCCTCGCTATAGTTTTGATATTTTATGGGAATAAGGAAACTCGAATCTATTTCGAATTTTAAAAAAGAATTTTTAGTATGAATCTCATCATAAGAGTCATAAGGCCACTTAACAGTAAGGCTCATTTTATTTTCTAATACAGGAAGTTGAAAATGTAAACCAAAAGTATTTAAAAAGCCATAAGGTTGCATGTAAGTATATAATAAATCTTGATTGGGATTATACTTTACATAAATATTTAGGGTTGAATCTTTAAATCTATATTCGTAAGTCCAAATTGTAGTATCAAAGAACAGAACCCTTTCGTTCACCAAATCTTTAACCAAACAAATGGTATTATTACCAACTTCACAAAACTTTACATCCAGTTTTTCAATTATTATTTTGTCTGAATCGAAAAATTTCTTCTGTCTTTCTATAATATAACTTCCTGATTTAATCTTTTGCGACTGCGCAAGCACTCTATCAAACAATGACTTATTTTGCGCATTCAAACCAACACAAAAGATTATATTAAACAATAAAAGTATAATCTGTTTTTTCATTTCTGCTTTGCACTTCTTATTAAATATTTAACCATTCCTTTGCTTCTGCGCATATCGCGTTTTTGCTTACCAAAAAAATACAAATCGTTGCTGTTTTCCCATACTTGCCAAGTTAAATCTTTTTTACTTTGGGTAAGTTTGCATTCAAACAAAATAGCTTTTACTTCTTTATCAAAATATGGATATAACATGGTGCGTTCGCCTCCATAATGGGCAAGTCCATTCACTTTAAATTTTTCTACTTTAATAACCAATGTAAACTGAAAAATAGCTTTTTTAGCAGTGGCTTTGTACCCTTTTTTAAGCAATTGTTTTTCGCATGCTGCTAAAATTTCCTTTTCAAAAGTTTCGGTTAACAGTGTTGGGCTTTCGTTTTGTATAACAACATTTACGGGTACTAAATTTTTACCACCACCAAATACAAACGAACGGTACCAATACCTTTTTTGGCAGCTACTTAAAAGTAGTATAACAATAGGTATAAACCATAGCCTTAATTTCATTGGCACAAATTTAAAAAAAATTATCCATGATAAACCCTTGAGGCTATTATCAAACCTTTATCAATTTCTAATACTTCGGCTACCAGCATATCATCTTCCATTGGCACTTGCCTAATATATTCCATAAAAACGCGTTGTTCATTAGCAGTTAACGAAGTTACTTTATAGTGCAAATTGGGTAATCGTTCAAAAGCATCGGCCCACCAAGCTCTTAAGGCATTTTTTCCAATTATCAAACCATTGGTTTCGGGTTGCCTAATTTTTAGTTTTGGGCTAAAATGTTGGGCGTTATCGCTATAAAGCGAAAGCAAATTTTCAAGGTTATGTTCATTAAATGCTTCAAACCATTTTAAAGCAATTTGTTCGTTTGTCATGTATATTATTCTCTAATTAAAGTTATTGTTCCATGAACGTATTTTTCTACCTCATCGTAATTAAGTTTATACTTAAATGAGTAATAGTAAACACCATTGGTATTAAGCTCCCCAGTATTGAAATTTTTACCATTCCAATTAATGCCATCATTGGCAATGCCATCTTTATCTCCTTCAAAAACCTTGGTTCCCCAACGGTTAAATATTACTAAATCATATATTGAATAACCAACAATCTCAATATCAAAAGCATCGTTTACCCCATCGTTATTTGGTGTAAATACATTAGGTATATTTATTAAATGTGGTTTAGGTAAAATGTATTTACAAATGGTATCAAAACACTTGGAAAAAGTGTTGGTAACAAGGCATACTTTAAAACTGTCGTTTAAGTTTTTATAAGTATGCGTTGGATTTTCTAAAAACGATTGATTATCTGCTCCTGAAGCAGGGTCGCCAAAATCCCACTCAAAACCATTGGCAAATTTGGATTTATTTTTAAACAAAAATAATAGCGATTGAGTGGCATCAATGTCGAAGTTAGCATTTACTTTTCCAGCTACTATTTGATGTATTGCTGTATCAATACACTGAATATTTATACTCGGTATTGGAATTAATCTTATAAAATAATTACCCGAATCTTTAAAAACATAGTTAAAAACAGAATCGGAAAAAGGTTTGATGCCTGAATTAAAGCCATCGTTTGTTTGCCAAATAAACTGTTTGTAAACAGCATCGGCCGTAGCAGAAATTGAAAAAGGATTATTAACACAAACAGTATCAGGCCCAGTTAATTTAACAGTTGGTTTATTTTCCACTCTTACATAAATTGGTCGTTGAGTTAAACTATTGGTATCAGGATAAATTGATGTACAATAAATAGTTTGACCTGTTATTTCATTTATAAAGGAATCAGTTCCTAACAATAAAATTCGGTAAATACCTGCTTTAACCAACTCAAAAGGAGTGGCAGAATCTTTATTGGTTGAAACCACAAAACTAGCGGGACCATTTACTTTCCATTGCCAGTTTAATAATTGTTTACCGGTGGTATTATTTAAAGTTAATTTTACAGGACTACAACCAAAGGTATCACCCATGGCAAAATTGTATCTAGGTTTGGGCCCTTTAATTGTAATAGGCATGCTAGTGCTATCAACACAACCTGCCAAAGTGCTAATTTTAAGAACAACATTATAACTATCGTTATCTGAATAATCGTGGGTTGGGTTGCTTGAAATACTTGCCACTTTACCATCGCCAAAATCCCAGTACCAACTATTCACTTCATCAAAAGGATTCTGTCCATATTTAGCTGATTTATCGATGGTGTGAGAATTGCTTTTAAAGGTAATTGCTTTTGGGGCACATAACAAACTTTTGGTAATAGGTTCAATGGCAGCTTTTACATCAACTACTTTAATGTTATAAAAATTCTTTAAGGTATCAATACAGGCCACACTGTCTTGAACCAATAAAGTGACATTATAATTTTCAACACTATCGTATTTATGTTTTGGGTTGACCCCTAAAAATTGATACCCCACTGAATCACCAAAATTCCACCAAAATCTTTCTAAATTAGCATTAGCCCTAGCTTCATTTTTCCAATTATTGTTTTTTTGACCATAATATTCAAATTCATCTGCAAACACTACAGAGTCGGTTACACAAACCACTGTTTTAGTAGTTGGTTTAGTTTGATAATAACCAATATTTAAACGTTCGGAATACGATGAACCACAACCATCAGAATTAATTAACAATGCATCAATTTTATACCTATATGGTTCATTAAAAGTATATTTTACAGCATGAATTATTGAATCTTGCTTGGTAATATTTTGAACAAATGACTTTACAAAAATTTCCTCATAAGGATTTTCATTAATTTTATAAATATTAACCGCTACTTTTTTTATGCTATCTTGGAGTGAATCGGCAAAAGTGATTGTTGTTGCATAAGGAAAACACTTAGAATTGAATGTAGTATTAAACCTTGGGTTAATTGGCATAATTTTAAACATACGGTGATACCAAAAAGTATCGATACAAGGTCCATTTTTAACCATTAAGCCTACCGTTACCCAACCTGAAGAATCGCCAACGTTGTAATACACAATTTCGGTACTATCAATCCATGGGTCAACTCCAAGCCAATTTTTTTTGGGTGCCGCAGAATCTGGCATAATCCATATTTGTTCTCGTCCGCAACTTGGCAAAGTTTCATCAAACTTAAAAACAAACGTATTCCTAAAGCAATGTTGAGGAGGTAATTCTTTTCCGGGAGGCATGGTATAATAATATAAACCTCTTCTAGAGGGTAAATCAGGTGCAGCACTTACATTGCCTATCACTACTTTAGTTGAATCTACATGTGAACAATTGCGGACAGTATCGGCAATATACATTTTAACAAAATAACAGTTTTCACCAATATTATTAAACTTATGTTTTACGTTATCTTTATCTTTACTGTATCTACAATTGATACCTAAATTCTGCCCCTTTTTGGTATCTGTGGTACAAGGCGGTGCAAATCCATCACCAAAATCCCAAAACCAATTATTACCCATATTATTATTCAAACACGAATATTCTGGTATTGGATTTCTAAAAAACACAGTATCGTTGGTATTGCATTGGTATTGGTTAACTACAGGTATACCTTTTGGTGTGAGTATGGCATGCGGACCAAATATTTCAAAACTGGTATCAATACTCATTTTACAAATATTATCGTAAAAAGCATCCATGGTAATGCGGTATTTACCGCACTCGTATGATATTAAAGGACTAAAAAATGCATAATTATAAACCGAATCCAATCTTTTATTATTACTATCATAAACTTTCCAAATGATGCTATCACGCTCAACAGCATCTTTATAAATAACTGAAAAAGGCTGTAAATTATAACATTGGCTATTACGAATAAAAGTTACTTTGGTATCCATTACCTTTTTTGTGGCGCGTAAAAGTTTATTGGCAGTATCTGTACAATTAAATTTATCGGTAATGATTAACCTAGCAGTATAATCACCAATAAAATCGTATAAATAATTAAAAGTGCCCCACTTTTGCGATGTGGTGTCTTTTTTTCCATCGCCAAAATCCCATACAAATTTTTGCACTTTACTGTATGGAAAGGCGGAAGTATTTGAAAAAATCATGAGGGTAGAATCACACCTTTTTAACACACTTGAAAAGCTAATTTTTTCAAGTTGAGGTAAAATACGAATGGCATTCTTACGTTCAAAACGCGAAAAACAATTATTTGAGTCGGTTACCTCTAAAACCAAAGAGTAAACACCTCCAGCAGTATATCTATAGTTATGACAAAGTGTATCGCCAAAACCAAACTGCGTTTCAAAAATTCCATCACCCCAAATAAAAGTTCGCTTGGTTATTAAACTTCCATTGCTCCCTGGAGTAGCCGAATCTTTTATACAAACCTCATTGTATTTAAAGCATTGAAAAGTATCGCTTAGTATAGAGAAATAAGCTTTAGGCAATGCTACAACTTTAATAGCTTTACCAGTAGCAAAACATTGCGAATTATTAGAAAAAGTAATTTTTAAAGTTGGAATAAAAACACCTGCCGAAGTGTAATTATAAGTATTAGCACCTTGGGTACTTTTTACACCATTGCCGTAATCCCATTCGTAAGCAGTGGGCGTTAGCCCTGATGTGTATGTGGTACTAAAATTTAAGGCATTTCCTAAGCAAACAATGGTGTCGTTGGTTTGAATAGAACACACTTGCGCATTTATTTTTATTGAATAAAATAAAATAATTAAATATAAATAAATGCGTTTATACATGCAGTTATAAGGTTAGCAATGTTTATATTTAAAAGAGTATTATTCTCTTATAAGTGTAATGGTTCCGTGAACCGTTCTTTCACTTTCAGCTTCGCTAAATTTATATTTAAAAGTATAAAAATACTCTCCTGCTGGATTGTTTCCACCATCATTATCGGTTTTTCCATTCCAATTAATGCCATCGTTGCCTTTACCATCTTTGGTGGTTTCAAATACCTTACCTCCCCAACGGTTAAAAATTTTCAATTCATAAAAATATTCACCAAATATATCAATATCAAATGCATCGTTAACGCCATCATTATTTGGGGTAAATACATTTGGAATATTGATTAAGCGCGATTTTGGTAATAAAACTTTGCACGTTGTATCAAAACATTCACCTGCGTTTTTAACTACTAAACATATTTTAAAACTATCGTTTAAATTCTTGTAATCGTGTGTTGGATTTTGAATATTTGATGTGTTTTCAGCACCCGAACTTGGTTGACCAAAATTCCAATAATAGGCCACTGCATTAATTGATTTATTGGTAAATTTATAAAATGGTGATTGGGAATTATCAATATCAAAATCGGCTTTTATTGATTGCACATAAATGGCTTTATAGCCAGTATCTAAGCAAGTAATTGCCACATTGGTAGTTGGTGCTAATTTTATAAAATAATTACCTGTATCTTTAAATATATAATTAAATAACGTGTCAGTACGAGGTTTCAAACCAGTTGAAAAACCATCGCTTACTATCCAATTAAATTGTTTATAAATGGTATCTGCTTTAGCTATAAATTGGACATTTTGGTTAGGACAAACACTATCAGGACCAATTAAATTTACCAAAGGTTTATCGTAAACAGTAACATAAACTGGCTTTTGACTTGGATTTAAAGTATCGGGATAAACAGAAGTACAATAAACTATTTGACCTGTAACTTCATTCTTTAACGAATCGGTTCCAAGTAACAAAATTCTATACCTTCCAGCCTTAACCAACGAAAAATCAGTAGCGGTATCTTTATCGGTAGAAATAATAAAATTAATTGGCCCATCTACTTTCCATTGCCAACTTTGTAATTGACTTCCTGTGGTATTATTTATTTTAAGTTTAACCGGACTGCATCCCAAAGTATCGCCACTTGCAAATGCGTATTTAGGTTTTGGACCTTTAATAGATAAAGGCATTAACACACTATCTTTGCAACCTGCTGCTGTAGTTACCATATGTTTAACAATAAAATTATCGTTACTCGTATAATCGTGCAAAGGATCTTTTATAGAACTAGTGGCCTTTAAATCACCAAAATCCCAAAACCAAGTTACAATGCTATCATATTTAGGGTCACCGTAAATAGAAGATGAATCAATACTAAAAGAGTTATCTTTAAATGGAATAATTTTAGGTGCACAAATTAAATTGGCACTTATTGGTTGAATACCTGCATTTACATCAACAACCTTAATGGTTTGATTAAATAAAAAGGTATCTCTACAACCCAGACTATCTTGAATAGCTAACCTCACTTTAAAATTGCCTGTACGCCTAAATTTGTATTTTGGGAATATTCCTAAATCTAAAAATGCATTGGTATCGCCAAAGTTCCAAAATGCTTTTTCCTTATTGGCTGCTGCCCGTAATGGGTTTTTCCAATTATTTGTAGTTCTTGAAAAATATTCAATATTTTCCACAAATTGAGTTGAGTCCTTTAAGCAAATAGTTGGTTTGGTAACCGTTAAATCTTTAAAATAACCAAAATAAATAGTAGTATCATACGATTGCGAGCAACCCTTTCGATTGGTTAAAGTAACCCGAATATTCTTAATTCCCATCGAATTATACACAAATGATTTTTGCTTTATAATGGAATCAGTAATTGAAAAAGTTTGCACGCTATCAACCCCTGAAAAATTAATCCTAGCAGTAGTTAAACTATCTTGAATAGAATCTATAAGCGATACTGTTACTTTGTAAGGTGGACAAATGCCTTCCACTTTAGTAGTAAATTGAGGTTTAATTTTTATCAATTGAAACATATTATGATACCAAGCAGTGTCATAACATAATCCATTTTTTATAATTAACCCAACAGTAACCCAACCGTTAGGGTCGGCTACATCTTGGTATCTTTTAATATAAAAATTATTTTTTGGATTAATAGAATCCCATCTATTTATACCCGCAGTTGAATCGGTATTTATCCAAGCCCTCTCCCTTCCACAATTAGGCAATGTTTCTTCGTATTGAAAAACAAATACACTGCTATAACAATTTTGAGGCGGCCCGCTTATACCAGGAGGTATGGTATAATAATATAATCCTCTGCGTGCTGGTAAATCAGGATGGGCATTTGGCTCAGCCAAAATAACTAATGAGGAATCTACATCACTGCATCCTTTAATTGGGTCGGTAATAGTAAGCCTAACATTATAACAGTCTGGCTTTGTTTTATCGTAAAGATGTTTTACTCTGGTACTATCTTTACTATATCGGCAATTAACGCCAACATTCTGACCATTTTTAGTATCGGTAGTACAAGGAGGGGCAAACCCATCACCAAAATCCCATAACCATTCAGTTACATTTTTATAAAAACAAGAAATTTCGGGTGGCGGAACCCTAAAAAACACAGTGTCTTTAGGAATACACTGGTTTTCATTAACAGGGCGTACGGTATCATTTGCTAAAATAGTATTTGGTCCATATACATCAACCAGCGTATCAACCACAATTTTACAATTACCCAAGCCGGCATACATAATAACTTTATATTGACCGCAATTAAATTTTTTATTTAAAGTTTGAAAATAAGTTGCATTTACCAAGGTATCAAACAACTTGCCATTAGGGCCGTAAACTGCCCAAGAAATATTGGCACCCGCAGAGCCTGGGGCAGAAAAAGTATAACTTTGTTTGCTAAAACATTTATCAATGGTGTTTATTGTAATTTTATCATCTAGCTTTAAATTTTGGGCACCATTATTTAAGGTAAACGTATCTTTACATCCATTTAAATCTGTAATAATTAATCTAGGCGAAAAAAAACCTCCTTTGGTATAATTATGCACAAAATTATTCCAATTGGTACTAGATGAATCAAATGTTCCATCTCCAAAATCCCAAGTAAACTTGCTTACTTTTGCTCTTGCTAAAATAGATGTATTTAAAAAAGTAACTGGGGTGGTGTTGCACTGAACAGTGTATTGTGTAGTAAAACTTATAGGATCTTGCTTAGGTAAAATTACAATTGAATTATTTCTTTCAAAACGACTGATACAACCATTGGTATCGGTAACTTCAATTACCAACGAATTAGTACTTCCAGCTGCATTAACATAATTGTGGCAAAGCTTTTTTATAGAAATATTGCTTACATCAAAACCTCCATCTCCCCATAAAAAAGTACGAGTAACAATAGGACTTCCACTTGGACCAGGCCTTGAAGAATCGTTAATACAAACCTGATTGCCTTTAAAACATTGTGTGGTTGGTGTAGTTATTCTAAAATCGGCTGTAGGCAATGCAACCACTTTTATAGGATCACCAGAAACTATACATTGAGCATTATTAGTAAAAGTTATTTTTAGTGTGGGTATAAATGTGCCTGTATTGGGGTAATTGTAAGTAGGACTTGCTTGTGAATTTGTTACTGCATTTCCAAAATTCCAATCGTAACTTGCAGGAGTTAAACCAGCAGTGTAAGTTACAGTAAAGTTAATAGCATTATTTATACAAACTAGTTTTGAACTAGGAATTATGGTGCAAGTTTGGGCATTTACTTCTAGTAAAGTTAAAATACAAAAAATAAAGATATAAAACTTTTTTATCATACATGTAATGAGTTTATTTTAGCTTAAAAGTTGCAAATACAACTTTTATAATAAACCAAAAACGAATATATGTAAAGTTTTATAATTAATTAATAATTCAAAATCTTAATTTTTTATAAAATTACAAGTACAAACGATTGTTTACCTATTTGTTACATTAAATGAAGTAAATTACACAAGTCTTCTTCTAAGGTATTTTTAGGTTTTTCAATGATGCGGCCTTGTTCTTTTCCGTCTTTAAAAAATATAAAAGTTGGAATATTAGTTACTTGCAAAACAGAAACATTAATAGCACTTGAAACTTTGCTTTCATCTACCATTATAAGTTCAATGTTTTGATTTGGTACGCCCACTTCATTGGCAATTTTAAAAAATCGAGGTAGTTCACGTTGGGTATCACCACACCACGAACCAGCTACAATAAGCACCTTTAAATCGTTTTTTAAAGGCTTTAATTGATTAACCAATTCAGTATTTACTTTATATGCATTATACTCAGAATCAAACCAAGCAAATTGTTTGCTCTTAGTAAATGTAGCTTGTGATGCTCTTCCGTTCAAAATTTTTGAATAATTATTTTTAAAAATACCGCACGAACTAATCAAAATTATGGCAATTAATAATATTTTACTTTTCATAGTTTTACTCAGTTATTGGCATTTTTCTGATTCTACGTAATGGGCCACTGCAATAATTTTCATGACAGCTAATACAAGCATTAATCATTAAATTATAATATTTCTTTTGCTCTTTAGGATGGTCGAAAACAGCTTTATGTGCAGCTTTATAAATATCTGCATTTTTAAAAAACTGAGGCTCTAACACATTTTTATCGGTAGGTTCTACCAAATAAAAACGAATAAATGGAAATGATAAACTATCTAAACTTTCACCGCGCAATAACTTAGCTTTCATGCTATCGGCATTGGCAGCCATTTGGCGCATCATTAATGCCATTGGCTTTGGGCTATTTGGGTCTTTAATGGTTTGCACAGCGCTTGAATCTGCACTTTTGGCCTCGATTGCTGGTTTTTGGTTATTTGAACAAGCATTTATTAAAATACCGATTGCTGCAAAAACCAAAATGGAATAGATAATTTTTTTCATTTATTATATAATTTACTAAAAAAGCCATATTGCTAGTTATAATTCACTTGCAATATGGCTTATAAAAAATTTATTTTAAAATTACGCCACTAGCTTCAAAAACCAATTCTTTTTTAGGCTCTTTTATAGCAGCAATAGCTTCTTTGCTTTGATTATCATCTTTAGCATATTCCTTTAAATCAGCTACGCTAGTTTCTTCAATTTTAGCAACACCTTCCACTACAGCAGTTTTACCAGCACAATCCATTGGCATAAAAAATGCATAATCTTTAAAAGTTACACGAACTACATCGCCATCTGCATTTTTAATTTCCATCCAACAGCCTTTCTTTTGGCAAACCGCATCTACCTCGCCCGATACTTTTACATTTAACTCTTTTTTATCGCCCATTGCGCTTTTTAAGTCTGCTAAAGCAATTGCTCCATCTTCAGTAATTTTAGCACCAAAATATTGAGCTTGTGCTGTAGTATCTGTTGCTGTTTTGGTTGTATCTGTTGGAGTTGTTTCTTGTTTTGGTGTGTTACCATTTCCACATGCAATTACAGTTAAAGCAACTGCTGCGCATAAAATTATTTTTTTCATTTCTGTGTTTAAGTTTTAAATTTTTAAGTACACAAATAAAACATTTTATAACATGATTACCATAGGTTATTTATGGTAAGTTAATTTATCAATATTTTAGATGTAATACAAAATACACAAAAATTGAACAGCCATAAGTGCGTTAAACGCCAGTACAACCTAAAAACATAAAAAATTAATAATTAAGAAAATCAGGTTTTTAAATAAAAAGACTAATAATGGAAAAAAAATTTATCATAAGTAAATAATATTTATATATTTGCAACCCTAATCGCATCAGGGTATCGTGGCCGAGCGGCTAGGCTGAGCTCTGCAAAAGCTCCTACAGCAGTTCGAATCTGCTCGATACCTCACAAAAAAAGCTCCAAATTGGAGCTTTTTTTATTTACAATAGCTTTTAACCAAACTTATTAAACACCACCAAATTTTTCGCGCCATAATTGATTAAAAGATTTTTCTTCAATTTTTGGAAATTCTTTTTCAGCTCCCCAAGCGGTTTTATATAATTGTCTAAAAGTAAAATTTTTAATAGAAGTAGACCGATTTAAGTTTTTACGACTCAACATGGCTTTTGTCCAAGTGTACCAAGCTAGTTTTTCACCTGTGGTTTCGTTACCTGCATTAATATTGTCACGCCTATTTCTGATTATATGGTTGCTTATATCAATTTTTACAGGGCATACATCGTTGCATTTACCACAATTGGTGCTGGCATTACTTAAATGTTTATATTCGTTTAAACCATGTGCTAAAGGCTCAGTAATTGAACCAATTGGACCCGTATAACTGCTACCATAGCTGTGGCCACCAATATTGGTAAAAACTGGACAAACAAAATGACAAGCTCCGCATTTAATACATGAAAGCGCCTCCCTTTGATCGTGTGAAGCTAAAGTGCTGCTACGACCATTATCCACTAAAATTACAATAAACTCATTGGCTCCATCTTGCTCTTCTAAATTTTTAGGACCAACTATAGAGTTGTAAGCCATTAAGCGCTGACCATTTCCATAACTGCTTAATAATGAAAAAAATAAATCTACATCCTGAAGGGTAGGTAGTATTTTATCAATACCAGCAATTATGATATGTGTTTTGGCAAAAGCGCTAGCAAGCCTAACATTTCCTTCATTTTCAGAAATGCAAACCATACCATTTTCGGCAATTAAAAAATTTGCACCTGTTATTCCAATATCTGCTTTAAAAAATTTACTGCGCATATAATCGCGCACGTCCTTAGTCATTTCATTTAACTCAATATCTAAGGAAGTGCTAATTTTTTGGTTCAGTAAATTATTAATTTCTTCTTTGGTTTTATGAGCAGCTGGTAAAATTCCATGAAAAGGTTTTTCGTTAAATCCATCTACAATAAAATCACCCAAATCGGTTTCGGTTAAATCGTAACCTTTGGCTTTTATAAATTCATTTAAGCCAATTTCGTTACAAATAGACGATTTTGACTTAACAATATGTTTTGCTTGATTTTTTTTTATGATTTGTTCAATTTCGGCTAAAGCAGTTTGAGGCGTGTCGGCCCAAATAACTTTTCCGCCCTTACGCATTAAATTGGCTTCAAAATCAATAAGGTATTTATCTAAATTTTCGTTTACTCGCCATTTAATATATTTGGCTCTATTGCGCGCTAATTCAAGGTCGGCAAATTGCTTTAAAGCTTCGGCCACAGCAAATTGATGCTTAGCCGCAGCGGCAGCCGTGCGTGTTTGCAACTCGGTGTTTTGCAACGATTTTTTTACTGCTTGATGAAAATTTTGTTCAGCGCTCATCTAATTCTACGAATTAAAGTAAAATATGTACAATGCCAAAATATTTATTTTTAACAAAAACACATGTTTTTCTAGTTTTGGAAACGCTTATTAATTATGGAACCAATTTTATTTACCGGTAATATTGGTATAATTGCATACAGATAGTTTTACAAATGATAGAATACATGAAAGCGCTTTTTCGCAAAAAAAACGTAAATCAAATATTAACAGAAGCCAATAAAGCCGAACACGGAAGCCATCAATTACATAAAACATTATCGTTGCGCGACCTTACCGCAATGGGTATTGCAGCCATAATTGGTGCTGGTATTTTTAGTACCATTGGCAATGCTAGTTTTATGGGTGGACCGGCTGTTATTTTACTGTTTGTTTTTACTGCCATTGCTTGCGGATTTTCAGCTATGAGCTATGCTGAATTTGCTTCCTCAATTCCAATTAGTGGTAGCGCTTACACTTATGCTTATGCTTCGTTTGGCGAAATTATAGCCTGGATTATAGGTTGGGCTTTGATATTAGAATATGGTATTGGAA
Organism: Bacteroidota bacterium; assembly: GCA_027484685.1. GTDB lineage: Bacteria > Bacteroidota > Bacteroidia > UKL13-3 > UKL13-3 > JAAFJM01. Next base: position 51,694 of record JAIXSO010000059.1, on the reverse strand, counting down.
ATATAGTAGTAGCCATAAGTTGGAGCGATTACTTTACTGGTTTATTAGCTGGACTACATATTCATGTGCCTGATTATTTAACCATGGATTATTTAACAGCTAAAAATGGTTTTGAAGCAGCAAGCAACTTATTAGCTAAAAACGAAACTTTAACTTTTGTGCAAACAGAACAACACAGCGCTTGGTTAACAGCTCCTATATTTTTAGGCACAAAACTTATTTTTGATTTGCCAGCTGTTGGTGTTGTGCTAGCAATTACTGCGTTAATTTACAGAGGAGTACAAGAAACCAAAAAAGCTAGCAATATGTTTGTAGCCATTAAGCTATTTGTTATTGTTTTAGTTATTGTAGTAGGTGCATTTTATGTAAATCCTGATAATTGGAGCCCTTTTATGCCTAATAAAATAACAGGTGTTTTACAGGGAGTTTCATCGGTATTTTTTGCATATATTGGCTTTGATGCCTTGGCTACCACAGCCGAAGAGTGTAAAAATCCTGAACGCGATTTGCCAAAATCTATGATTGCATCGTTGGTAATTTGCACCGTTTTATACATCCTTATTTCTTTAACTTTAACTGGAATGATTAGTTATAAAGAACTTGCCGTTGGCGATCCATTGGCATTTGTTTTCCAAAAACTAAATGTAAATTGGATGAGCGGAATAGTAGCTGTAAGTGCTGTAATAGCGATGGCTTCAGTACTTTTGGTTTTTCAAAATGGGCAACCACGTATTTGGATGAGTATGAGCCGTGATGGGTTATTACCTAAAAAATTCAGCAATATTCATCCAAAATATAAAACCCCACATTTTTCAACATTAATTACGGGTGCTTTGGTAGCTATTCCCGCATTATTTTTAAACCTAAAAGAAGTAACAGATATAAGCAGTATTGGAACTTTGTTTGCCTTTGTTTTGGTAAATGCTGGTGTTATTCAAATGGAAAGCCATAGGAACGAAAACCACAAAGGATTTAGGGTGCCTTACATAAGTGGCAGAATAATTATGCCGTTGTTATTTTTAGTGAGCTTTTTTCTTTTTACTGTTTATGATGAAAACAAAATATTCCAAAATTTTGATTGGTCGGCTAATTTTCCTGCTTATAGTTTTTGGATTTTATTTGCTGTAATATCTATTCTAAGTTTCTTAAAACGCTTTTCGTTACTGCCTGTTTTAGGTATGATTACTAATTTTTATTTAATGACTCAACTAGGAAAATCTAATTGGATAGCATTTGGAATATGGTTAGTAATTGGCTTAATTATTTACTTTTTCTATGGTAAAAAACATAGTAAATTAAATTACACTCACCGGTAAAAAATATTAGCTTTAGGTTGAATTTTTAACCTAAAGCGCTTTTAAAATATCTTGAGCTTTCTTCTTATAGGTAGTGTTTTGATTTACTAATTGTAATAAAATTTCTTTGGCATCGGCTACTCTATTAGCTTTTAACATGGCTAATGCCATATACCAACGTGCTACAGTTTTATCACTAAACATATTAAACGACTCAACTGACTCGTCAAAATGCCTAATAGCTACATTGGTATAACCACATTTAAAAAAACAAATACCTGCGTATAAGTTATAATAACCATCATCCCGGGGTTCAGGCTCATACTTTCTAAAGGTTTCCATAGCTATTTGATAGTTACCTAAAGTGTAGTATTTCATAGCAGTTAAAGCAAGGCTACTGGTGTCAGTAAAATTATCGGATGAAGTATAATAGTTAGGATAAACCTTAAAATTTTCTTCTACTATAGAGTCAAGATTGGTGTCAGAGTATTTATCAGGATTATAAATAAACCAAACAATACCACTTGCAAAGGTTAGTATTAATAATATAATCAGTATGTTAAGCGCTCTTTTCATACTTTATTATCGCATATCGTTTATTTCTACGTTTGGATATTTTTTAGGATTAAAAGTAAAATAACCATCTTCAAACTTAATATTAGGTATTTGATTGGTAATGGTATAAGTATGAACACTTCCATTTTTATCAAATATTACCGATCTAATTATTTGTTGGTTATTTTTTTCAACGTATAGTTTTATTTTAAAATAGTTCTTCTTTTTGTCTTTAGGTGCCAATTCTATCACGGTTAACTCTCTACCATTTTCTTTTACCACTTCAGCTATACGGCTTACAAAACCTTTACTGTACATGGTAAAAATATCATCTAACTTCATTACACCTTCTTTAGGTTTGTAATTTTGTATATTAACTTCGTTAATTTCTTTGCTATAAGTCCATTGCGTTTTATTATCGCAAATAATGGTTTGCCCTGCTATATCTAACCTAAACTTATTGCCTTTTATTACAATATTGCCTTTTTGCTTTTCATTAATTTTTTCAGCTTTGCTCTCAATGCTATACGTAAAATCGGCTTTTATTGATTTAAACTTTTTGTAGCGTTTGCTAATTTTATCAATTAGTAAATCGGCATCTTTACTACTTTGGGCTATGCTACTTAAAGTTAAAAAACTTAAAATAATTAAAATGTATTTTTTCACAGGACTTATTTTTGGGCTGTAAATGTAGTAAAAAATTATGAACGAAGGTTTTTACTAATTTCTATTACTTTATTAACTAACATAATTACAAAAAGTCCTGGCCAAATTAAGGCCGATTTACTTTCGTAATTTACCAAAATTATGCACGAAATTACACCAATATTAAACGATGCAACTACCACAAATACAAGCTGTAACATCATATTTTGGGTTTTTAAAAGAGAAAGCGCTGTAAAAATTAATAACATAATTACAGAAAAAATTGCGGTTATAACGGCTATGTTCATATTTTGCAACAAATATGAAATACCAAGTATCAATAAACAAGGCTTTAGAAAATTTTATTGAAATTGAAGCCGAAATAAGCACAAACGATGCTGAAATTATATTGCAATTACCAGCTTGGAGGCCGGGCAGGTATGAACTTGCTAATTTTGCAAAAAATATTAGGTGTTTTAAAGCCACTGCGCAAAATGGAACAGAACTTAAGGTTAGGAAACAAACCAAAGACAGTTGGAAAATATTTAATATTGATAACAATAAAAAAATTACTATTTATTACGAATACTATGCTAATCAGCTAGATGCAGGTGCATGTTTTTTAAATACTGAACAATTGTATGTAAATCCGGTACATTGTTTTATGTATGAAGTTGGTAAAATAAATGAGCCTTTTGAGATAAAATTAAATATTCCTTTTGATTACAAAATTGCTTGCCAATTACCTCACAATTTAAATATTTTAAAAGCTGAAAATTTTGACCAATTGGCCGATAGTCCTTTTATTGCAAGTGCAAATTTGCAACACCATGAGTTTATGGTTGAAAATACTAAAATTCATTTTTGGTTTCAAGGCAAACACGAAATGGATTTAGCGCAGCTTGAATTGGACACCATAGCTTATACCAAAGCACAAACAGCTATTTTTAAAGAATTACCTTGTGCTGATTACCATTTTTTATATCAAATTTTACCCACACCTTTTAGGCACGGTGTAGAACATGCCGATAGCACAGTAATTGCCATCGGAATGAGCAATGAAATGCTTCGAGACGATTTTTATAACGATCTTTTAGCCATTAGCAGCCACGAACTATTCCATTTATGGAATATAAAACGCATTCGCCCAGAAAGCATGTGGCCTTACGATTTTACCAAAGAAAATTATAGTCATTTAGGTTATGTTTATGAAGGAATAACAACCTATTATGGTGATTTAATGCTACTTAGAAGCGGAGTTTGGAGCTGGGAGCAATATGTAGATAGTTGGAATGGCGATTTTTTGCGTCATATAAACAATGCTGGTAACCAAAACTATTCTGTAGCAGAATCAAGTTTCGATACTTGGTTAGATGGCTATGTAACTGGCGTACCTGCGCGAAAAGTAAGCATTTATGTAGAAGGAATGCTTGCAGCAATGCTTGCAGATTTAACTATTATAAAAAATTCAAACGGTAAATATAGTTTGGATAATGTAATGCACGATTTGTACCATTTATTTTACAAACAAAACAAAGGATATACCGAAAACGACTATAAATTACTGCTCGAAAAATACGGCCAAGAAAGTTTTGAACGTTATTTTGAGACAGTTATATGGGGGAAAAATAAAATAATTACAGAATTACAAAACATTTTACCTTACTTTGATTGTTCAATAAGTAATAATAAATTAACAAAAAGTATAAATTCTGAAAATAATTCACTATTTAATTTTTTGGTTAACAGATAGGATTATATATTTGAAACATCGTTTAAACCAATCTTTTTACTATGCAAAAAGTAAAACTTGAATGCGAAATGTGCGACTCAAAAGCCATTTCATTTATGAAATACTGTACACCAGAAGAAACGCTTGCCGTTTCTAATGCAAAATCATGTGGTTACTACAAAAAAGGTCAATCCATTTTTTATGAAGATAATTTGCCACTTGGAATTTATTGTATTACCAAAGGAATAGTTAAACTAACCCGAAGTAATAATTTTGGTAAAGAGCAAATTCTTCGTTTTGCCAAAGAAGGTGAGTTTTTAGGTTACAGGGCTGTAATAGCCGAAGAGCCTTTAACTGCTACTGCTACTTGTATTGAAGATGTAACGGCTTGTTTTATACCTCGCCAAGTGTTTTTAGACTTATTGCAAAGCAATGCCGAAATAAACAAACAAATGTTTAAAGCATTATGCCACGATATGGGTTTAAACAACGAAAAAGTACAAAGTTTAGCTCAAAAAAGTGTGAGAGAAAGAGTGGCTGAGACCATTTTGTATTTACACCAAACCTTTGCTCAAAAATCGGTAGAAGAGGAGCCTGTAATTCCAATAAGTTTACCTCGTGAAGATTTAGCTAACATAGTTGGAACTGCAACTGAAACTTTAATAAGATTACTTTCGGAATTTAAAACCGACAAATACATTGATTTTGAAGGTAAGCGAATAAAAATTTTAAATAAAGGCGCGTTAGAACGCATATCGCACGCCACTGTATAAAAAAAAGCCTTGCTAAACTATTTTAGCAGGGCTTTTTTATTGGGTAAATTAAGCTAGTTGCTAGAAGCTAGCTGCCAGAACTTATTTCCTCAAAGTAATTTCTACACTTTCGCCTTCTTTTAAAGTAAGTGTATTGCTACGCAACCAAGGGTTTAATAATTTTACCGTTTTATAATTGGTTTTAAACTGAATAGCCCAAGCAGCCAAATCAGGAATGGAATAATTAACCGATAAGTTCATGGTTGGAATTGGATCGTACAAATGATTTTTAGCTATATAAAAGCCATATTGCTGTGGCTTTTCGGCTATTTCCTTCATGGCTAAAATTCTAAACACATAACGCGATGTTTCGGTATTTAAAAACAAATCGTAATAACTGCTACCTGATTGATTTTTTAGCTGACGCCTTAAACCCTCAATTCCCATATTATAACTGGCAGCCACCAAACCCCAATCGTTAAAAACTGCATACGATTCTTTAAAGTACTTGCAAGCTGCATAAGTAGCTTTTTCAAGGTTGTAGCGCTCATCTACTTCGGTATTGATAGTTAAGCCATACTGTTTGCCTGTTTTATCCATAAACTGCCAAAAGCCCGAAGCACCAACTGGAGAATTTACATTCATTAAACCACTTTCAATTAATGCCACATATTTTAAATCATCGGGCATACCTTGTTCCTTTAAAATGCGCTCAATGGTTGGAAAAAATCGATTTGCACGCTTCAATAACAAAATAGTTTGCGATTGCCAATATACATTGGTAAGCAATTCTCTATCAAATCTTTCGCGCACATCAAACTCCTTTAAGCTAATTTTTTGCCCAGCAAATGTTACACTTTCGGGAATTGGCAATGAATAACTTCGGATGTTTTGTTCAATTAACTGCTGCTGCTTGTCATCGTAGCGTAAACTGCCTTTAATAAACAAACCGCTGCCAAAACAAATGATACCAACTAACAGAATGATAACCGTATTTTTATTCCAAAATTTCATATTTATTCCTCCTCCATTGGTTTAAAATGGGCGTAATTTTTCCATTTATCTAATACTTTCACAAAATCGTCAGGCAAAGGACTTTCAAAAAACATGCGCTCATTGGTTACAGGATGTGTAAACCCAAGTGAATGTGCGTGCAAAGCCTGGCGAGGCAATATTTCAAAACAATTATCTACAAATTGCTTGTATTTAGTAAATGTTGTTCCTTTTAAAATTCTATCGCCACCATAAGTAGTATCGCCAAAAAGTGGATGCCCAATGCTTTTGCAATGCACCCTGATTTGATGCGTTCTGCCTGTTTCCAACTTTAATTCAATTAAACTTACATAGGTTAAGTTTTCCAACACTTTGTAATGCGTTACACTCCATTTTCCTTTTTCTTCTTCATTATAAAGTTGGAAAATTTTTCTGTCGTGGTTACTGCGGCCAATATATCCAGTTATGGTTCCTTCAGGTTCCGGCATTTCGCCCCAAGCTATGGCATTATAACTTCTATCAATGCTGTGTTCGTAAAACTGTTTAGCCAAATGGGTCATGGCATGTTCGGTTTTTGCTACCACCAATAAACCGGTGGTATTTTTATCAATTCTATGCACCAAACCTGGCCTTACATTGTTTTCCTTGGCAAAAGGTAAATCTTGAAAATGCCAAGCCAAAGCATTTACCAAAGTACCAGTAGTGTTATTATAACCAGGATGAACCACCATGTTAGTAGGTTTGTTTACTATTAATAACGAATCATCTTCGTAAATAATATTTAACGGAATATTTTCTGCAACAATTTCGGTATTAGCTGGAGGATTGGGTAAAACAATGCTGATTACATCAAAAGGTTTAACTTTATAATTCGATTTTACTGGTTTTTCGTTTACCAAAACACAACCTAACTCGCAGGCTTGCTGCAATTTGGAGCGTGTAGCATTGGCTATACGAATCATTAAATATTTATCAATTCGAAGCATGGCCTGACCCTTTTCTACTTCTACTCGGTGATGTTCGTATAATTCTTGTTCTTCGTTATTGTCGTCTTCTAAAAGCGGCTTTAAATACATTTGGCAAAGGTAAGGCTTTTTAGTTGATTGTTGATGGTTGTCGGTTGATAGTGTTTTTGGGGTAGGTCGGTTAATGAAGTTAAAAATGTTGATAGGTTGAGTGGACGTTGAGCGGAGTCACATAGCTATCGGACGAAACGTGACTTCGGTTTTTTCAACCACACTTTTACTAAATATATTGCTAGAATTAGGTTTTAACAAAATCAATAGCCTTGTAAAGGCGAACTTATGGTAGTAATAGAAATATTATTATAGTAAAGTCCCAGAGGGACGACCTTATTTTAGAAAAAGCTTGGTCTTTTTGTAAGGTCACCCTTACAGGGCTTATATAACATTTCATTATTTATTTGCTACCATAAGTTTATCCCTAAGGGATAAGACATGAAGCTTATAAAAAACAAATCTGTTATAATAAATTTTCATCATCTTCCCTTAATTATTTTTACTGTTTCAGTTTGTTTGCTAGAAGATAAAACCGTTAATGTGTAAATACCATTTGGTAAATGGCTGATATCGACTTTATTTACAATTTCTCCCAAATCTCCTTTCAACATTACTTTTGCATTTAGATCGGACAAATAAAATTCGGTTGCTGTGTTTCTTTGATACAATTCAATATTTAATTCGTCAACTGCTGGATTTGGATAAACCTTGGCTATAACTTCCAAATCCTCAGTTTCAATTGGCGTGGGTGCCTCTTCTAAATCATTGGCTTTTATATTGGCCTTTGCTCCTATTATTTCAAAAGGTTTGGTGTTTGCAAGAATAGAATTAAATAATTTTCTGAGTTCTTTCTTATCAGGATGAAGCCTTATTACTTTTTTATTTTTATCAATACATTTAACAAGTTGGGGGAACTTTCCTTGTGCTACTAAACTATCAATTTGCGCATATTGAAAGTAGTTTTGAAACCCATAAATTAAACTATCAGTAATTTTTAATGCAAATATTCTATAAGAGGTATCATTTATCTGCTCACTGAAATAAAAGAAATCTCTATACTTACAAACAGTTCCTTTAAAAAGTGTGTCGCCAGTATTGATATTGATGATTAAATTAGATTTGCGGGTAGACAAAATTTTAAAAGTTAAAGGAAAACACCTTCCTTCCAATTGCAAGGTATCGCCTAAAATTTTTGCCAAATTCTTATTCCTTTTTGGAAATGGAGCATCAAAAGTATTTTGTAGATTTTCTCTTACAGCAGTTTCAATGTCGATTTCCTCCTGAATACATCTTTTCATTGCAGCTATTTCTTCTGCCGAAGGACCACAAGAAACGATAAGAAATACCGAAAATATTATAAAAGTAAACAACTGTTTCATTGAACTATAAATGAGTTTTTGTGCTTTACAAAGTTAAGGAACTTGGCTGATGGTTTTGAAAGTTGATTTAGGCGTGGATAGAGGATTTTGGGGTTGAAGGGTTAATTGAGTTGATTTGGACGTTTAGCGGGAGCCGAAAAGCCACTTCGGCTCCGCTCAGTGGCCTTTTGGCTCCAAGTAGTTTAGGTTTTAACAAAATCAACAGCCTTGTAAAGGCGAACTTATGGTAGTAATAGAAATATTATGAAAGTTAAGTCCCGGAGGGATGACCTTATTTAAGGAAAAGCTTCGTTTTGTTGTAAGGTCGCCCTTACAGGGCTTATATGATATTTCGTTATTTATTTGCTACCATAAGTTTATCCCTACGGGATAAGACATGAAGCTTTTATGAATATAAGCGGAATAAGATTTAGTAATAATTCAATTTTAAACAACGTTACAAACAACATTAATCAATTCCATTTCCATTGAAGGTCCAATCGATATTTAATATTCAAGTGTGTTGCAAGTTCTTTAAGCTTATTTGTCAAAAGGTCAAGTTCATTTATTTTAACTTTCGGTAAAATTAACCAATGTCCGTTTTTTAATTTTATCAATATGATTGAATGAATTTCTACTATTTCATCAAATTCAGATGTTAAAATTGTACTTTCACTTCCATTTTCCTTAGTAATTATAAATTCATTATTAATTTCTAAATTTATAGTTCTATCAAATCGGTCTTTATAATTTTCAATAATGAAACCTTTGTAATGTTTTACATAATACTTTTTTTCCCAAATAGGATATAAAAAAAACCATAAGGGTGATATTATCAAAAAAGTAATTCCTGTTGATGATTCCTCCATAAATATAAGCAAAAGACCTAAAAAAACATAAATAACAGGCACTATAACTTTACTCTTTCGTCTTTTTTCTTTATTCTGTCTGACTTTGATGCAACATAAAGCTGATGAGTCAAGAAGTTATTTTCGTCAATTTTATAAGATACAATCATGTTTTTTTGTAAACTTTAATTTATCAATATTTTATCTTATGTTCAAATTTATTCAATATGCATAAATCATTAAACTTTGCTTCTTAAATGCAGGTTGATTAACAAATCCTATAACTAAAGTTGCGGGAAAACTTTGACAAAGTTAAATCTTTAAAAAAGTCTAAAACAGCAACAACAAACGCGCTTCGTCCGATAGCTATCGGACGAAGCTCAGCGGCTACTTCTATGGTCCATGGTCAATAGTCCATTAACAAATTCAGCCAGCGGCCAGAAGTCAGTTGCTAGTTGCCAGAATCCATCACCAAAACCGCAGCGCACCAATTATTAGTAACTACTTTTTGTTGTAAATTTAGGCCAAAAGCTTGGCAACAATCCAATAAATCAGCTAAATCAGATTCATAGAAACCACTTATTAAAACTATTCCGTTTGCTTTAACGTGTTTGCTTAATTGTTCAAAGCTTTTTAGTAAAATATTTTTATTGATATTGGCTAAAATAATATCGTATTCAGTATTGGGAACAATGCTTAAATCGCCTTTTTGGTAATCAATATTAGTAATATTATTCATAGCGGCATTTTCGCCTACATTTTCAAAAGCCCAATCGTCAATATCGTTAGCAAAAATACTGGTAGCGCCTAATTGCGAAGCTAATATAGCCAAAACACCTGTGCCACAACCATAATCAAAAACGGTTTTGTTTTTAAAATCCATTTTAAGCATTAACTCCATGATGCTTTGCGTGGTTTCGTGGTGGCCAGTTCCAAACGAAGTTTTAGGTTGAATAATTATTTCGTAAGGATATTTTTGTTCAATTTGATGGAAAGGTGCTTTTATAATTAATTGATTGCTAACTATAACAGGCTCAAAACTACTTTCCCATTGTGCATTCCAATTTTGTTGAGGAATGGTGTTTTCAATTATTTGATTTTGGGCTAAACCATAATTACTTATAATTTCTTTGAATAAATTTTCATTGTATTCACTTTCTAATAAATAGGCTTCAAAACCAGTTTCATTTTCCAAAAATCCTTCAAAGCCAATTTCGGCTAATTCAGCTATTAAAATATCAGTTAAATCGGCACCGCAATTAATTTGGAAAACTTTGTAGTTAGTCATAATAAAAAATTAAGGTGGCAAATATATTGTATGTTATTGAAAAACTTAGCAAACAAAAAAGCACCGCTTAAGCGGTGCTTTACAAATCTTAAACAAATTATAAAAAGCGGTTTATAAGCCGCTTTTTATAATTGAAAGTTTATTTATTTAATAACTGAAAGTTTAGCAGTTTTAGCTCCTTTTTCTGAAACAATGTTTACAAAATAGAAACCATTTAATAAATCGCTAGTAGGAATTTCTACACTGTTAAAACCTTTATTAAATTGGTTAGAAACTGTGGTTCCAACTATTTTACCACTCAAATCAACTATAGCAATAGTTACTTGGCTATTTTCGTTTAATTCAAACTCAACTGCAACTTGGCTGCTAGCAGGATTTGGATATAATTTTAAAGCAGAAACTGCATTTACTTCAACTACACCAGTAGTATTTTTACCAGTTAAAGCAATTGCTTGTTCAACTAAGTTAGTACTGTTAAATTTAATACTATCGCTTACCGAACCAGTAGTAGCGCGTTTAAAGCGACAGAATAATTTAGTAGTTCCAATATTACCATCTACATCAGGAGTAATATTCCAAGTGTTTTTATAAGTTACTGAATCGTTTGAAAGTTCAAAATCGTTACCAACTGTTATAGCTAAATCAGCTACTAAGTTTTGTGCGTTGAATGTAAATGAAACTGGAGCAGTTGGAACCACACCGTTAGTAGTAAACATTGGTAAAGTAGCAGTAGATAATGAAACAATTGGAGTAGCAGGAACAACTGCTATACCTGAAACTGCAACTGGAACAGCAGCACCATTCACTGTATTGAACGAAACAAAACTATTAGGAGCAGAAGCACCAGCTACACTAGGGTTAAAGCGAATATAAACTGTAGTATTAGCTAAAGTAGTACCTGTTTTATTAATAGTTACCGAAGTAGTAAAGTTAACTGAATCTAAAGATAATTCGAAACCAGTAGGAGCAGTTGCAATTACATTGTCAACCAAACGAGTTCCATTAACTATTACCGATGAAGCAACCGATGGTTTACCAAAAGTAGTGTATAATGTTGGCTCAACCGATGAATTAACTGTAATTGATGGAGATGAATTTCCGTTTACAAACATTACAACATTTGTTGCACTTGAAGTAGTTGATGGATTAGCAGACGATAAGTGAACATATAACTGTTGGTTTTGTGCCGATTGAACAACTGGATTGTAACGCACATAAACCGTTGTAGGAGCAACTATTCCGCCAATATTTCCTAATTTAATTACCGAAACATAGTTTGAATTATCTAATGAAACTTCAAAGCTTGAAGGAGCAGTTACAACCAATGAATCAGTTCCTAAGTTTATACCACTTACAGTTATAGCTTGAGAAGCTGACGGAACAGCAGGAGTGGTAAAAATAGTAGTAAATACTAATGAAAAAGCTGACGAATAAGCAAAAACCGCTTTTGCATTAGCAGCTAAAGCTCTGCCTGTTACAACCACGTTTCTAGTGGTAGCACCTGTGCTCGAAATTGAAACATTACCTGTTGCAGTACCAGCGGATGATGGATTATAGCGTACATAAACTTTGGTATTAGCCAATACCGCAGCAGTAGGAATATTTAAGTTTAATGAAGTAACTGGAGTTGTAAATACTGAATCAATTGATAATTGGAAACCAGCAGGAGCAACCACTTTTACAGTATCGCTTAATTTAACACCTGATAATGAAATAGCATAAGCCAATGATGGAGTTCCAACAATAGTAGCAATTTCAGTTAACTGAGCTGGTGATGAAGTTAAAGTAGCAGCTGAATTTCCAGCTAAAGTTATATTGATAGCATCAATAGTTTTAGATGATACAACTAAATTACCGCTGTGTGATGCAGAAGCAGTTGTAGGATTGTACCTTACATAAACCAAAGTAGATGCAAAAGAAGGTTTAACAGGGTTGTTTAAAGTTAAAGTTTGAGCAAAACCCGAAGTAGCATTTAACGAAATTTCAAAATTAGTAGGAGCTACCAAAGCTACTGTATCAACTAAGTTTTTACCTAAAATGCTAAACATAGCAGTAGTTGGAGCACCAACAGCGTTGTTAAAACTTAATCCACTTTCAGTTATATTTACATAAGCTGCAGCAGGTGCTACAGCAGTTCCGTTTAATGCAATATTTAATGGGCTAAAATCAGCTGAAACAGTTGAAGAAACGTTTAAGAAACCATTGTTAGAACCAGTAGAGGTTCTATTAAAACGTACAAATATTGTATCATTAACAGCAGGACCATTTTTAGAGATATTAGCAGCCCAACCAGTAGTTCTGCTCCATGAGATTTCAAAATTAGTTGGTGCAGTAATATTTACATTACCAGCTAAAGCACTTGCAGTTAAAACAATCCATTTTACTTGCAAAGGTTGACCTAAAATGATATTAAATGGAGCCAAGCTAGAGGCAGTAATAGCAACACTTGGAGTTGGAACTACCGAAATTTTTGGATGACTAAAATTAGATGCATTGGCAAATGGACTTCCAACTGCTAAAGTATAGTCAACACCTGAAAAATCTAATTGATTTAAAGCACCGTTAGTAGTACCAGCATAAATTGGGTTTGTAAATTCAGTACCTACTGTTAAAGTAGTTCTTACTGTATCATTATCGGTAGCACCAGTAAAACCTACAGTTGGGCCGTTAATTAACCAATTACGCATCCATGAAGTATTTAAACTTACACTATTATAAGTTGGTGCATTTTGACTGTTAAATCTTACATCACTGCCTGTAGCAGTTGAAATAAATGTTGAATTTCTTAACGATAATTGATCATCAAAAGCTCTTGTTTGAGTACTAGCAGGGAAAGTACCTGTTGGGTTTCCTAATTGGAATAATGTTGGGTAACCCCAAATTACTGAATTAAATACCGATGTAGAAACATTTGTTCTATACTCTAAAGCTCTACCAAAACGTGAATTTGCAGTAGTTGATAAAGTTGTTCTGTTTGAACCTGCTTTAATTGGTCCAACCAAAGTCATATTAGAAATAACAGGAGCAGTAGTTGGGGTTGGAGTTGGCGTATTTGGATTAATAACACCAGAAGTACCTAAACCTGTATTATTATCATGTTCTAAACCATTTGATGTTCCAGTTGGTGAAGTTTCAAAAACAGCAGGATTACGCACACCTAATAAATATTGACATTTTCCATTGTAACCTTCATCCATATCAAACTCATCATCAGTACTTGCAAAAGAGATAAGGTATTTATGATTTACGGCACCACCAAACCATTCAAAGTTATCATCGTTTGAAAAACTAACCATTAAATAATCGGCTTTAGTACCACTACCAACTCCTGCAAAGGTAATCCCGTTAATTTCTTGATCTGGTAAGTAGTTAAAACCAGCAAACTCAATGCGCATGTAACGCATTGTACCACTGTTATCTGCATCGTTAGGATTTAAACCTCCACCATAATTAGCTAATGGATCAGAAGGTAAAGCTTCGTATTGACGAGCTCCACCTGGAGTATTGGTATGAGCATTACCAATTAATAATAATCCACCCCAATCGGCACGAATACGTGAACCAGCAGCTTTACCTGAGGTAATTACAATTGGATGATCTTTGGTACCAACAGCGTTTAATTTACCACCTTTGGCAATAATTAAAACACCAATATTTGTTGTACTTCCGCGTAAACAAGTTCCAGCGGGAATGGTTAAAGTAGCTCCATTTAAAACGTGGATTGTTCCACTAATTTCGTACCATTTGCTGCTCGATAAAGTTAAGTCAGAAGCAATATCGCCACTTAATACTACTTTTTCGGCAGCGGTTCCTACTGTAAAAAACTGAGGGTTACTTGAGTTGTAGCCAGCATCACCTGGATATGCAGTAGCATTTGGGGTCCAATTAGCCCAAGGTTTACTCCAATCGGCCGAAGTGTTAGTTGGATCAGGATTATACCCTGATGAAATATTCTTAGTAGTTCCGTTTACTCCAAAAGCTCCACGAAATGGAACTGAATCGAAAAACTGGGCAAAACCATTGCTGTAAATCATTACAGCTAGAATTAATAAGGAAATCTTTGTTTTCATTTTTATAAAATAAATATCCGCGAAAGTAGATTGCCGTTGTTGCGTGTATGTTACTTCAAGGTTATGCTTAGGTAAATGTAGTATTACTTAAATGTTAACTACACATTTGAGCATAAAAAAACCCTGCAACTTCTTACAGGGTTTAGTTTAAATAGCCATTTTTTTGAATACAAAAACAACTAAAAATTATAGGTTAATGAAAATGAAGTTGTGAACCCAAATCGGTAGTTGAAAGTAGCAATATCTTTACCTTCATCATAGTTACCGTTTTTATTTAAATCTTGATAGAAAACTAAGTTTTGAGCTAACAAATCGCCCATGGTTAATTTAGCTATCAATTTCTTTTTAAATGTTTTTGAAATACTTGCATCTAATATTGTTCTTGGGTTTTCCCAAATAGTAAAATTATCTTGAGTACCCACAAATGCAATACGTCTTCCTACTCTATTGGCATTTAAAGTAATATCAAAGAATTTTTTAGGATTGCTATAGTTAACCCCAGCATTGAATACATAAGGAGACTGTCCTTGTAAAGGTCTGTTAGTTACAGCTCCGCCCATTGCACCCACGTTAACTTCTGACTGAATAAAGCTAAAATTAGAATACAAGGTAAATCTATTTAATATACCTGCTTTGTTTTTAGTAAAAGTACTCAAAGTAACTCTTGCTTCTAACTCCACACCATAATTATATGCTTCGGCCGCATTACCATAAGTA
Source organism: Bacteroidota bacterium (assembly GCA_027484685.1). Taxonomy (GTDB): domain Bacteria; phylum Bacteroidota; class Bacteroidia; order UKL13-3; family UKL13-3; genus JAAFJM01. The sequence continues at coordinate 36,422 of JAIXSO010000059.1, read as the reverse complement.
AATTGTAAAGCACCATCCAAGGCAGGATTCGCAATTAACTCCACTGGATTGGTAAATCTTTTATAAAATGGATTTACTGAAAAGGTTTGACCAGCTGATGGGAACATTTCCCATTTCAAATCTAAATTGTCAATGGTTGCTCTAACCAAGTTTGGATTGCCTGTTACTACCCCGTTATAGTTTACCTCAAAAAAGGCCAATGGAGCAAACTCTCTAAATTCAGGTCGCGAAACAGTTTTAGCATAACCTAAACGTAAATTTTGTTTATTAGTAATTTCATAAATTGCATTTAATGAAGGTAAAAAATCAACAACCGTGCTATTAACATTTACTGGATTACCACTGTTATCAAACGAATTTACCTTTTGATTAAAGCTTTCAACTCTAACACCATAAATCAATCTTAAATTACTTAATTTTTGATTTAACATAATAAAGCCTGCATGTAAGGTTGAATTTGCATCATACGAATCAAACTTTTGAGTTGTTTCTTTTTGAAAAATTCCATTTTCGCCTATATTGTTGAACAATGTGCTGACATCGCTCTGTAAAATATTTCTATCAAACACATTTCCATTAAATGTATATATAAAGTTTCTGGCCTTAAAATCGCGTGTTCTATACATATTCATTCCACCCACTTTTAACTCGTTACGAGCAAATACTTTTGGTAAAAATTTAAATGGAATGGTTGCACTATAATTGGCATTGAAACTATTTTCTGATAAATTAGAAACAAATCTACCACTATTCGCTACCGAAAAAGCACTAGCGTTATCCGTAATTTGAGCTTCAGTTGCACCAAACTCAGTAGATACATTTCTATCTGCTTGATAAAACAAACGTTTAAAATCAGGCATTTGCTTATTTAAATTATTATAGCCTAATGTGTAGTTCACTTTTATTTTAGACCCTGTAAAAAAATGATCTCCACCGAACTGAGAACTAATCATTCTGCTTTGTTGGTATTGGTAAATATAATGTTGAAACTTACGCTCTACTTGCGATTCAATTGGATCGTTAACACCTTTAATTGAGCTTCCAGTTCTAGTAATGGTTTGATCATCGCCCGTTTGGGTAATTAAGTTTTTAAATACCAACTTTGTATTTTTACCTATTTTATAACTAAAATTTAAAATACCACCTAAGTTTACTGTATTTCTATAGTTATTATAATCTAGTGTTGAGCCATCATATTTGGCATTGTCAGCAAGTTCATTAATAGTGTTAGCACCGTCCACATTTCTAATAGTAAATGGCATATAACGCAATGAATTACTATAAGTTAATGCTCCTACTACACCAAAATCGTTTTTACCAATTTTCCATCTACGGCTGCTATTAGCCTGTAAGTTAAAATTAGGACGTGTAAAACTTACATTTTCTGGCGCAAAATTATTGTTAAAACCTTTGGTATAATTAGCTAATTTAGCATTATCGGTTATTGCTTTTGAAGCATCAGTTCCAGGAAATCCAGCAGGAATAGCTCTATTGCCGTTATCAAAACCTAAAAAATCGGTTGAACCACCACCAACACGGTTGGTATTTTGAAAAGTAGTTAGTGAATGTGTACCTAATCCTAATTGAACTGAAGTATTGTTTTCGTCTGGAATATCTTTGGTATTTATTTGAATAAAACCTCCTGCAAAATCACCTGGCATATCAGGTGTAGCAGTTTTGGTAATCATCATATTATCCAATACTGCTGCTGGAATAATATCTAAACTAAATGCTTTTCTATCGCTTTCAGAGCTAGGTAATGGAGCTCCATTTATAAAGCCCATATTGTATCTATCGCCTAAACCGCGAACAATGGCAAACTTTCCATCTTGAATACTAGCACCACTTACACGTTTAATAACATCAGCGGTAGTTCTATCTGGTGTTTTTCTAATTGCCTCAGCCGATACCCCACTTGATACCGCGATGGCTGCCTTCTGTTGAATTAAAACTTCGTTTGCGCTTTCTCTTTTAACTTTGCCTTTAATAGTAATAGCTTTTAAACTTTCTTTTTCCTCAAGCGAAACATTAATAACCTCAGTTTCTTTAGCTTCTACAACTACATTAGGAATTTCTTTTTTTATGTAATTAACATAAGATACTGTTAATGTATAGGTTCCCGCTTTTACGTTTTGCAAAATGTATTTTCCTTCAAAATCGGTAGTAGTTGATAAACTTAATGCAGGAATGCTAACTACTGCTGAAATAATGGCTTCCCCGGTATTTTTATCTTGTACTTTACCAGAAATTTTGCCCGTTTGGGCCGACACAAATGATATGCTTGTAATAATAAAAGCAAACACGAGTGCATGTTTAAATAATCTATTCATTTTCTAAAATTAACCTGCCGCAAAGGAACTATTACCTTTTAAACAGAATGTTACCTTCAGGTTATGTATAAATTACCACAATGTTACCATAAGGTTAACAACAAAAAAGTCGGCCAATTTACATTGGCCGACTTTTAATATATTGTTATGTAAATGTTTATTTATTGTACATCTACTAATTCGCAATCAAAAATTAAAGTAGCATTTGGAGGAATAGCTCCAGGAGCTCCATTTTCGCCATAAGCCAATTCGCTAGGAATAATAAAACGCATTTTATCGCCAACATGCATTAGCTCTATTCCTTCTTCCCAACCTTTAATAACCATGCCTCTACCTAATTGAAACTCAATTGGCTCACCACGTTCTACTGATGAATCGAATTTTTTGCCATCCATTAAATAGCCGGTATAGTGTACCGAAACATATTTACCTTGTTGAGCCTTTACACCATTACCCGACTCTACTTTTACAAAACGCAAACCACTTTGCATTTTTACAGTATCTAATCCTGTAACATCGTAAGGAACTGCAGGACGAGGTTTAGGAGCTTCAACAGCATCAATAACTTCTACATCAAAAACCAAAGTAGCATTTGGCGGTATTACTCCCCCACCAGCACCAGAAGCACCGTAAGCTATTTGTGGAGGAATGGTAAAAGTTGCTTTATCACCCACCTTTAATAACTGAAAACCTTCATCCCAACCAGCTATTACTTGTCCAACGCCAACTTTAAACGAAAACGGTTGATTTCTATCTTTTGAGCTATCAAACTTTTTACCATCGGTTAGTAAACCAGTATAATGAGCTGTTACTTTATCGCCTTTTTGTACCTGACGACCAATTCCGTGTTCCGTAATTTTAACTTTTAAACCGCTTGCGGTTACTGTTTCATTAGAATCCATCTTATTTTCTACTTTCTTTATTGTTGCTATTGGAGTTGTTTTTGCTTTGGTTTTAGCTTGTTTTTTGCCACCTTTTGCTTGCTGTGCAAACAAAAACGAAGAAGATAAAACCAATAATAATGTTGCGGTACTTTTTTTCATATTATTTTAGTATATTACTTAATTTCAATTAATTGCACATCAAAAACAATGCTGGTAAAAGGAGGTATTGGGCCATTGCCCAAAGTTCCATAAGCTAAATACCAAGGTATTATAAGCCTATATTTTTCTCCGGTTTTCATTAGTTTAAGCCCTTCTTCCCAACCTTTAATTACTTGGTTCATTCCTAACACTAATTTAAATGGCTCACCAGTTTCATTTTCGTCAAATACATCACCATCTATAAGCCAACCTTTGTACCTAACCGAAACCATTGAACCCTTTTTTGCTAAGGTACCTGTTGGATTTAACTTTAAAGGTTTATAGCGCAATCCACTTGCCAACTTTTTTACACCTTTTATTTTATTACAGTATTTCAATACATTTAAGGAGTCAGACTTAACAGCTTTGGTGTTTTGAATTTTTACCCTATCCTCAATTTCTTCTTTAGTTAAAGCTTCTTGAACATGAAAATAAAGTGTTACTATACTACCTTTTGCCACAAAATCAGGCAGATTTGCTGCAAATACTTTGTTATAAAATGTATCTGCAATTATTTTTATTTCAATACTATCGCCAGTATTTAAATTATAAAACACATTTTGAAGGCCAGGCTGTTCGGTAGGAATATAAAAAGGTTTATCGCTTGTACCACTGTTAAAAATTACTGTGTCTTCAGCTATATTACCTGCCTTTTGTACTTTGCCTAATAAATCAACCAACATAATCATGTTTGGTCTAATTTTACGGCCTTTTTCGTTTTTGGTAATGTACTTAAATACTGTACCACCATCTGTCTTAATCCAAGTTTGACTATGGATTTTGATGGAAAAAATTAATAAAGCAATGATGATAGCCGATTTTTTCATTATTTAGTGTTAGATTTAATTTTCAATAATTTTACATCAAAAACCAGTGAAGCATTTGGTGGAATTGGGCCTGCTCCTTGCTCGCCATAACCTAAGTTAGAAGGAATTATTAGCTTTGCTTCTTCACCCTCGTGAAGTAACATAATTGCTTCATCCCAACCAGCTATAACTTGTCCTAATCCTAATTTAAAACTAAATGGATTTGCTATATTTAAATTCTCATCAAATTTTTTCCCGTCTGCAAACATTCCAGTATAATTCATTTCAACTTCATCACCTTTTTGAGGAATTTTGCCAGTAGTTGGTTTAGTAATAATATATTTTAAACCAGAAGCAGTTGTTTTTATGTCTTTATATTTAGCCAAAAGCGCATTTATTTCTATTGAATCTTTTGCAACTGTCTTAGCTCGCTCAGATTCTCTTAATTCTTCAACTTCTTTTTCATCAAAAACTTCTACTACTTTTAAATTAAATTTAATAATGCTATTTTTAGCTAAAAAATCTGGAGCAGGTTGTCCAAAACTGTTTGTAAAAAGAGAGTCAGCATTGATATTTAAAATAGCACTGTCGTTTTTATATAACTTCAAAAAAACTTCGGTAAATGTGGGCTCTGTAACAGGAATATAAAATGGCTTTCCACTACCATAAGTATTGAACACTACCGTATCTTTCCCATTGGTTGTTTTGCCTATTCCCAATAAATTAATCAACAGCAAATCATTCAATTTTAGTTTTTTATTATTGGGCCCAGTAGTAACTATTTTATAACTAACACCTTTACTTAGTTTAGTAAAGGTGTTAGTGGCTACCGATTTCCCTTTTTGAGAAAATACGCTACTTACTACAAAAAAACATAGAATTAATATTGAAACAACCTTTTGCATCTTAATTTCCTTTTGCAGTTGGTGTCTTAGGGGCTGTATTAATTTTCAATAACTTTACGTCAAAAATCAAGGTTGAGTTTGGAGGAATTGGCCCACCACCTTGTTCGCCATAAGCTAAGCGAGCAGGTATAATAAATTTAGCCTCTTCACCTTCGTGCAATAACATTACACCTTCATCCCAACCTGGAATTACTTGACGCATACCAACAGTAAATTTAAATGGATTTGCCTCGTCTTGGTTTTCGTCAAATTTTGTACCGTTCAATAATAAACCTCTGTAAAGCATACTCACTTCTTGGCCAGCTTTAGGTTGCGCACCTTTTGAAGGTTTAGTAATTACATATTTTAAACCACTTGTGGTAGTTTGCACATTGGTTAAATTAGCAATATAAGCAGCAGCTTCTACTGAATCTTTCATAATAGATTTTGCTCTTTCTTCGGCTTTCATAACCTCTAATTCGCTTTGGCTATAAATATTTTCCACCTTTACATAAAAGTGAATATTACTATTTTTCTTTAAGAAACCAGGCGTTAACTGACCAAAACTTTTCATAAATAATGTATCTGCACTTACCTCAAATTCAGCACTATCGCCTTTATGTAACATCATAAACACATCTTTTAAAGTAGTTTCATCAGCAGGTATATAATATGCTTTTCCAACTTTATATGAATCAAAAATGGTTGTATCTTTTCCACCTAACGAATCAGCTAATTGACCTAAACCAATCATTTGAATCATCATCAAATCGCCTTTAGTTATTAAACGCGCAGTGTCAGAACTTTGAATAATTCTGTAATTAATTCCATTTTCAGTTGTTTGCATTTTTTTACCACAACTACTCACTCCAAACATGGCTAATGCTGCCATTACTACTACTAACTTTCTCATCTTTCTTTATTTGTTCTATTCGTTATTTATTTTAAAAATGCTGCATATTCAGCAATCGATTCTTTTAGCTTAATTTCTACGTTTTCAATGGTATCTTTACTTTCGCCACCTGCCGCACTAAAGTGCCCTCCTCCATTAAAATATTTTCTTGCAAATTCATTAGCAGGGAAATTACCTTTTGCCCTAAAACTCATTTTGCGTGCCACGGTTCTATCAACTACCAAAACCGAAAATTTAATTCCTTTTATTGATAATCCATAATTAACCAAACCTTCAGAATCGCCAACAATAATATTGTATTTTTCTAATTCTTGAGCAGTTACACAAATAATTGCTGTGTGATATTCAGGTAAAATTTGCAATTTTTCGTTTAAACAGTAGCCAATAAAGCGGGTTCTGTTTTCGGAATAATTGTCGTAAATATTTTCAAAAATTATATTGCTTTCGGCACCTTTTTCAAGTAATTCGGCAGCTACACGGTGAGTATTAGCTGTGGTACTACTATGTTTGAAGGAAGCTGTATCGGTCATAATACCTGCGTATAAGCAAGAAGCAATTTCTTTATTAATTAAATGCTCAAATTGTAAAGTTTGAATAAACCAATAAATTAACTCACATGTGCTACTAGCCTTGCTTGTCCATAAACGATAATCATCAAAATTTTCAGGTTGTAAATGATGGTCAATCATTACTTTCTTTGCTCTACTTGCATTCACCAATTCGCCTAAAGCATTGATACGTTTTAAAGCATTAAAGTCTAAACAAAAAATAAAATCAGCATCGGCCACCAATTGAGTAGCTAATTCTGTTTCTTCCTCAAAATTTATTACAGTTGGCTCACCCGGCATCCACATTAAAAAATCGCCATAATCGGTAGGCGTTATTACTTGAGCAGTAATATTTAATTGTAATAAAAAGTTATATAAACCCAAACTAGAACCCAAAGCATCGGCATCAGGTTTATGGTGAGTAGTAATTACTATTTTAGGTTTTAAATTTGCTAGTAATAAAGGTTTTAGCTCAGCTATATTGTTCATTTATATTTTTTAAACGTGGCAAATGTCGTTAAAAACCAATCAAAAACAAGTTGATTTGTAATACTTATTCAATTATTACAATCACCTTAAAAGAATTGTGCAATTTTTAAGAATTTTAATTTAATCTGATTTTTAAATTATCTGTTACTTATTTACCTGCTTTTTTAAGGTAGTTAAATAAATCTTTTGAATACTACTTTTTCCTTCTTTTTAAAAATAGCTTTAATAGCATTCAATAATGTTTTATTATGTTAGGATATAAGTTTTAAAATTTGGCCTAAAGCAAAAGTAGCATTTCATCTTACTACGTTTCAATCGTGTTTAAATATTTAACATAAATATTGAATGACTACATTTAAAAGATTGGTATATAAATAAGTAGTATTACCAATTAAGCTGGCTGACTCCCAATTTACACAAGGGGCTATTAGCTTAAAATAATTGTACCAAAAATTGAAGCAAGACTCATTAACAATAGCTGCATTTTGTTAATAAGTAAACGCTAGTGCTTCAAGGCAGATAGCCTTTGGAGAATACTTAGCCTAAGTTGCAAATGATAGCAATTCATCAATTGAAACTGTACTTTTTAATAATCAAGCACTTAGTTCCTTTGTTTTTTCTTTTGGTTTATTAATTTATCGTTTAATAACTCTCCAACCATTTTATTCATATTAACTATTGTTTATCAATAAATTATCGAGATCTAAATTCTTTTTATTTAAATACAAGTTATTGTGGTATAAATCAAGTTTTTTTAGCAATTGAGTTAATATTAATAACTCATTTGGTATTAAATTGGCAGAGACAATTTTTGAAACTTTAGCCATTTCAGGCAAAAGTTTAATAATTTCGAATTTACCCTTTTCAGTTATAGCCACCCTCACAATTCTTTTATCATCCTTATCTTCAAATTGATGTATTAAGTTGTTATTTACTAAACGTTTAATAACCTCAACACCAGAAGTTTTTTCCATTACATTTTTTTGTATTAAATCGGATTTGCTTAAACTTTCGTGTGTCATTAGTACGATTAAATACGAAAACTCATCAGCAGTTTGAACCAAACTATTTTTTAGTGCTTTTTTTATATAGACTTTGGCATATCGATACAAAAGGGTAATAAAAATTACAATATCAGTCTGTGAATCTTTGTATTGTTCATCAATCCACATTTCCTCTTCGCCTCTCAAATTTCTTATTTCGGTTGGAGTTGATTGTACTTTACTACTTAAATAAGCAATAAAGTCAACATAATCCAATTCACTACTACCCTCATTTTCAATTTCATAGTTGCTTAAATCGTTAATTAATTGCTGTAAAATAGCCTTTGATTTCATTGATTTTTAAAAAAACTTTCGTTACAAATTTATTTAAAAAAGTATGATTTCGTAAAAAAAACTTGCATTAAACATGTTATCGTATTATTATTGCACCTATAAAATACGAAAACATACAAAAACTAAATTGAATAAAAAACCTTATATCAGTTTGTATGACCAATAATTTTTGTAGTTAGCCATTTACAATATTTTGGCAATATTTAAATTAAAAATAATAAAATTAACCCATTGCTGCATTAATATTGCGGCCGAAAAAAAGCACAAAACATGAAATTTACCCTAAAATCATTTTTGATTTATTCTATTATTCTATTTTCAAGCGTTACTTCCTTTGCCCAGCAAAAAGACAAAGTAGTGCTGAGTGGCTATGTTCGCGATAGCAAAACTGGTGAAGACCTAATTGGCGTATCTGTAATTGTAAAAGAAACAGGTAAAGGAGCCTTAACCAACGAATACGGTTATTATTCAATTACATTACCTGCCGGAAATTATAATATTTCAGTAAAATATATTGGTTATGTTACTAATATTCAAGCAGTAAGTTTAACTAATAATCTTAAATTAAATTTTGAATTAGTTCCTCAAAACAAAGAACTGAAGGCAGTAAATGTAACTGGTGAAAAGAAAAACGAAAATATTAAAACTACTGAAATGTCGACCAATAAGTTAGACATGAAAGCCATTAGTAAAATTCCAGCACTTTTAGGCGAGGTAGATTTAGTAAGAAGTATACAACTTTTGCCGGGCGTAAGTACTGTAGGCGAAGGAGCCTCAGGTTTTAATGTGCGCGGGGGAAGCATTGACCAAAATTTAATTTTATTAGATGAAGCCCCGGTTTATAATTCATCGCATTTGTTTGGTTTCTTTTCGGTATTTAACCCTGATGCCGTAAAAGATGTAAAACTATTTAAAGGTGGTATCAATGCTAAATATGGGGGAAGGTTATCATCCATTTTAGATGTGAGGTTAAAAGATGGAAACAAAAAACATTTTGCAGCACAAGGTGGAATTGGTTTAATTTTTTCGCGTTTAACATTAGAAGGACCAATAAAAAAAGGTAAAGGTTCATACATTATTGCTGGAAGAAGAAGTTATGGTGATGTATTAGCAGCGCCATTTTTAGCTGGAAATGCCGATTTTAATGGCCTTCAATTATATTTTTACGACTTAACTGTTAAAGCCAATTATAGTTTGGGTAAAAAAGATAAAGTTTTCCTTTCGGGTTATATGGGACGTGATGTTTTTGGGGTATCAACTTTTGGATTTAATTGGGGAAATCAAACATTGACTGCACGTTGGAACCATGAAATAAAAAGCAAATTATTTAGCAATACCACTGCATTTTACAGTAATTACGATTATGGAATTGGCACTGATAACTTAGGTGCAAGAGATGCTTTTAAATGGACTTCGCGCATTATTAACTACAGTTTAAAACAAGATTTTACTTGGTATTTAAACAGTAAAAACACTATCAATGTTGGTGGTCAAAGCATTTTTTACCAATTCAATCCTGCTAATGCAAGTTTTGTAAGTGGTGGAGTTCGTCAGGATATTAATTTGCCTTATAAATATTCATTAGAAAACGCGCTGTATGCGTCTAACGACCAAACTATTAACGCTAGGTTATCGGTAAGTTATGGATTACGCTTTTCAACTTTTCATTATTTGGGTAATGGCGAAAAACAAATTTACAGCAATGAATTTAACTCGTTTGGAAAAGTATTAACTGGAATTGAAAAATATGATGACTTTGAATCGATGCAAAACTACTTTAACCTGGAGCCAAGAGCAGCTGTAAAATATGAATTAAACTCTACAAGCAGTTTAAAGGCAAGTTATATGCGCACCAGCCAATACGTTCATTTAATTTCGAATACAGCAGCATCTATTCCTTTAGATGTATGGACACCAAGTACCAATAATATTAAACCTCAAATAGCCGACCAAGTAGCAATAGGATATTTTAAAAACTTTGGTAACACTAAAAACGATTACGAAACATCGGTGGAAGCGTATTATAAGGATATGCAGAACCAAATTGACTATATTGATGGAGCTGATTTATTGTTGAATCCATTTATTGAGGGTCAAATATTAAGTGGCAAGGGCCGTGCTTATGGTTTAGAGTTTTTTGTAAAGAAAAATACTGGTAAACTAACAGGTTTTATTAGCTACACTTTGGCTAGAACTGAACGCCAAGTTGATAGAATTAATAATAATGACTGGTATCCTACCCGTTTTGATAAATTACATAATTTAAATTTAGTAGTAAGTTATGATTTGAATAAACGCTGGACACTTAATACCAATGTGGTATATGGAAGTGGAACACCAGTAAATTTACCAACCAACAAATTTGCATTTGAAGGATACCAAGTGCCTCATAATCCAAATGCACCTAGAAATAATATTCGAATTCCTGATTTTTTTAGAGTAGATTTAACTGCCACTGTAAAAAGTAAAGAGCGCAAACAACCAGAAATTATGCCTACTAATTTTTTAAAACGAATGAAATATACTTATGAATGGGAAATAGTATTTGGTATTTATAACTTACTTGGAAGACGTAATGCATTTGCAGTATATCCAAGGGTTAATGATAAATCACCAGCTATTACAGAATTGGTTCAATTCTCATTATTTGCAGTACCTATTCCTGCTTTTACTTATAACTTTAAGTTTTAAAATAAATATTAAATACCTAAAATGAAAACAATAAATAAATTATACCTTATGCTTTTTATTGCCGTGGCAATGATTAGTTCATGTATTGAAAAAATTGACATAGATGCAGGAAATGGTGAACCACAATTTGTTATTGATGCATCAATTGTTTACGACCCTTTAGACCCTAATAAACTAATAAAAGATACCATTAAAATTACCAAATCAATTGGCTATTTAGATAATGGAGAAACGCCAAAAGTAAACGATGCAACAGTATTGGTTATTGACTCCACAGGTGGAAATTTTGTGGTAGATACTTTTAAGAATGTAGGCAATGGAAATTATATTTCATTAACCAATAAACCACAGCCTTTACATAGTTATATTTTATTAGTTCGTTTTTCAACTGGCGATACTGTAATTTCATTTACTAAAATTAATCGCCCATGTATAACTTATGGCGATACTAGCTTAACAACATTGGTATTAAATGATCAAAGTGTGGGTAGAACTGGACCAGGCGGACCGCTTAAATCGGGCTGGGGATACGTAGATATGAAAGTATCAGACCCTGCTGGTTTGGGCGATAGTTATAGAATTAAATACTTTGTTAAACGAAATCCAGTAGCAAGCAATCCCTATTTTACTGAAAGTAAGGGTTTCACTGGTTGGACTTATTACGATAAAATAAATAATTTAATAACGGTAAGTGAATCAAACAGTGGCGATCAATCACCAAATTCGCAATTGGAAAAAGAAGCATTGTTTAACTTTCCTGTTGCACGTTCTATTAACGTGGTAGAAGATGATATTTCTTTACGTCCGGCTTATTATCCAGGCGATTCAATTAAAGCTGAAATTTATAGTATTACACGCGAAAATCTATTCTTTTATGTACGTTTAAAAACAGAACTAACCAATGGAACCGGTGGTGGATTTTCAGGATTATTTGCAACTCCTGTTACCAATGTGCCTTCTAATATTTTTCCATTTGGAAACTCAAAAATTAAAGTATTAGGTTGGTTTGGTGCATCACATAAAATGACCATCACAACCAAAATGACTAATTTTGATTTTAACATAAAATAATAAATATTATTTCTCACAAAGAGGTTGTCTCAAAAAGACAACCTCTTTGTGTTTTGTAACATTAAGCTATTTCAATTTATAGGAAGAAATTTTTTGGAAACATGATTATTAAGTTATCGACTTCGCTCGAACTGACAAGCATTTTAAGGTAATTAATACAACCTCTTTTTTATTCTAATATTACTTTAAATAATTCAGTACTAATTTCTGTTTTTATAAAATATATTCCTTTAGGAAATTTAGAATTATTCATTTCCAAACCTTCAGTTTGCATGGTACATTCATCAACTAAAGCTCCTAAATTATTGTATATTTTTACTTTTCCATTTAAAAATTTGCCATTTACAGTAATACTAATAATTGAACTGGTATTGGGGTTTGGATAAACACTAATTATTGGATTTAATTTTTCGTTTTTTTTTACGTTTAATTTTAAGTCAGAAAACAGCCAATCGTAACAAGCGCCAAATTCAGCGCGCCAAAATGCTTCAGTATGAGTTCCGTTGGGTTTAATTACATTCATTAAATCAGTATTGTTTGCATAGCCTTTTTGCTGCAAAACTACATTCATACTATCTTGCCACTTGGCCATATTGCCTCCTTCATTTTGCCCGCATACAAAATAAAATTTTTGATTATTGGATTTACTTTTATTCAATACATAAGTATAAAGTTGATTGCTGAACCAATATGCAGGCGAAAAAATACCAGCCTTACCATATACATCAGGATATTTAAACATGGCGTAAGTGGTAATTAATCCGCCCATGCTGCTGCCAGCCATGGCTGTATTTATTTTATCGGGAAATGTACGATAAGCCGAATCAATAAAAGGTTTTAAGGTTAATGCTAAAAAATCAACATAAGCATCGCCTTGGCCTCCGCCATATTGCGGATTATTATAAGGTGAATACTCATCTAAACGAGTGGTTCCGCCATTATCAACCGCTACAACAATGCAACCTTTATCTCCATTGTTTTGTTTGTTACTTAAAGTTTCATCTATTCCCCATTCGTCAGCAAAGGCGGTAGTTTTATCAAAACAATTTTGACCATCGTGCATGTACAAAACAGGGTAACGTTTGGTTAAATTAGTTTGGTAATCGTTAGGCAAATAAATCCAAACCCTGCGCGATTTATTTAATTGAGGAATAAAAAAATTATTGCTCAATACTTTAACATTTGGCAATGCAGTAGAAGCTACTCCTCCCCCACTTTTTTTATCTTCCCAACCTGCTATTGATACATTTTCTACCCCATTTACGGTATAAGTAAAACTGCGGTTACTGATTACATTTCCGTTTACATCACCTTCTACTGTGGGCCAACTTCCGCGCGTAAATTTATATTCAGCTTTTCCGCTACCAGCCGGAATAACAACGCTATATCCGCTGCCAACCTTGGTTAACTTAAAATTGTTATCTTTTGGATTCCAATTATTGAAATTTCCTGCTATAAACAAGTCGTCAGTGGCTGGAGTATTGGTTGGAACTGATATAACATTAATGGTAACTTGAGCCAATAAGTTGCTGCATACCGCCAATAATAAATAGAATAAAAATGCTTTTTTCATAATTTTAAATGGAGTACAAATAACTGTTTTTCGCTCAACATATTTTAAAAAACAAAAGAGATTGTCATAAAAGAACAACCTCTTCGTTTTTTGTCACATTGAGCGAAGTCGAAATGTTTTGAAAACGTGAATATTAAGTTCTCGACTTCGCTCGAACTGACGAGCACTTTAAGGCGTTTGGGACAGCCTTTTAGGTAAAGATAATATTTTAAAACCTAATCAATGTACTCGCCACGTTTTAGGTTATATTTTTCAATTTTATTGTATAAATGACTGCGTTGAATATCAATTTCTAATGCAGTTTTAGCCACATTCCAACCGTTTTTCTTTAGTTTTTCTTCAATAAAAATACGCTCTACATATTCTTTAAAATCTTGTAAAGTACTAAAGCGCTCGTAAATATTTTTTTCTTCCTCGCGGGCACTTAGTGGGCTTGCAAATTTCTTTACATCTTCAACTGTAATGCGCTGCTGACCTAATATTACCAAACGTTCTACCACATTGCGTAGCTCACGGATATTACCATAATAATCTAGTTTTTTAAGTTCATCTAAGGCTTGCGGTAAAAACATTTTTTTAGGAAAATTATTGTCTTCGCACACTTCTTTAATAAACTTTTCGGCTAACGATGGAATATCATCTTTTCTATCGTTAAGCGAAGGAACATGAATTAAAATAACGCTTAAACGGTGGTACAAATCCATACGGAAATTGTTACGCTCTATTTCTTGCAATAAATTTTTATTGGTAGCAGCTACCACACGCACATCTACATCTATGTCTTTATCACCACCAACGCGGGTAATTTTTCCTTCTTGCAAAGCGCGTAATACTTTGGCTTGTGCAGCCAAACTCATATCGCCTATTTCATCTAAAAACAAAGTACCACCATTGGCTTGTTCAAACTTGCCAATGCGCTGTTTAATAGCCGATGTAAAAGCACCTTTTTCGTGTCCGAATAATTCCGATTCAATTAAATCGGTAGGAATAGCAGCGCAGTTAACCTCTACCAACATGTTTTTAGCACGGTTACTTTTTTCGTGAATCCAACGAGCCACTAACTCTTTACCTGTTCCGTTTTCGCCTGTAATTAACACACGTGCATCGGTAGGAGCTACTTTATCAATAGTGCTCATTATGTTTTGAATAGCAGGGCTATCGCCAATAATTTCGCGGGTTTTGGTTACTTTTCTACGTAATACTTTTGTTTCAACCGTTAACGATTTTTTATCAATGGCATTGCGAAGGGTAATTAATAAACGATTCAAATCAGGTGGTTTTGAAATAAAATCGTAAGCACCTTTTTTAGTAGCTTCAACGGCAGTTTCAATGGTGCCATTGCCCGAAATCATAATAAATGGTACATCGGCATCCATTTCTTGGGCTTTGGTAAGTACCTCAATACCATCCATTTTAGGCATTTTAATATCGCAAAGCACAGCTGCATACTCACCTACTTCTAGCTTTTCTAAACCTTCTTCGCCATTACTGGCTTCATCTACTTGGTAACTTTCGTATTCCAATATTTCGCGAAGGGTATTGCGAATAGCTTTTTCATCGTCAATAATTAAAATTTTACTCATTTTGAAATCGATTAATTGGCTGCAATGTGAGTATTTTATTAGACACTTAAAAGCGTGTTGATATTTGGTTGATTTTTTGGCTTTGCTGTTGGCTTTTAGTTTTTGGACGATGGACCATGGAAAATTCAGATACTTACCATATTCTGTTTCGACTCTGCTCAACGACCACGTTTCGGCTGATAGCTTACGTCATTGCGAGGCACGAAGCAATCCCACAGAGAGATTGCCGCGCTTCGCTCGCAATGACGTTCGTTAGTAAACGCAAATCGAAACACCTTATAAAGTTCCTTAATCCGCTTTGGCGGAATCAGGATAACGCTCCCGCACCATGTGAACAAAACATAGTTTGAGGTCATGCTGGAAGCATCTTCTTGGCTATAAATGATTACTTGCCATTAGATAACTTAGTTGCCGAACAAAGGAGATGCGCTGCATGACTGATTCTGTTTTCCACTCCAAATCGATTGGTGAGGACACCAACCGAGGATTAAATTATATATTGAGATTGGACAAGGGGTAAATTTTTTAGAATGTTATGTAAGTATAATTCTAATTCATACGTTTTTATATATTCTATTTCAATAATATACCAAAAACCATCATAAAACATAGGCGAGTTCAATTTTATTTGAGACAAATAAAAGTAAACTTAAAATTATTTTCAAGTTATTTATTTGTTTTTTGTAATTACAATTAACAATATACGCTACTAATAGGCCTCATATTAAGCATATTGAGGCTTTTTATATGCTTAAACGGGCAAAATACTGACGTGGGTCAGTATTTGAACTATTTTATATTATTATTTATATTTTATGTAATACTTTAATTTTAATTAATATATGTTTGTTATACCAATTTAATAAAAAAAATTATGAAAAAAATTATTTTACTAGGTTGCCTTATAGCTGCAACCGCCACTCAAGTAAGTGCTCAATTAAAAGTATTGAGCAATGGAAATGTTGGAATTAACACTTCTACTCCAACATACAAAATAGATGTAGAAGGAACAGCACGATTCAGTAATTGGACTGATGTAATGCTGGATTGGACTGGAGATTATTATGGAGCGGTAATTTACCCACAAAATGATGTGTATTTGCAACTTGGTAAAAATGACAAACGACTAAATTTGGTTTATACGCAAAATTTAAAACTAAATCAAATATTTTGGTATAGTGACCAAAGGATAAAACAAAATATAAGAACAATAGAAAACCCTGTAAGTATAATTAATTCCTTAAATGCTTATAAATATAATTTTACTAATCAATATTTAGTAGGTCAACCAGATTCTGTGAATCAAGCACAAGGAATGAAAAATGATCAATATGGTTACATAGCACAACAAGTTAATGAAATACTTCCAGAATTAGTTTCATACGATCCAAATATAGACCTATATAGTGTTAACTACATGGGTATACTACCTATATTAACCGAGGCTTTTAAACAACAACAAGCCACTATCAACCAACTACAAACACAAATAAATACCATTAATAGCAATATGGTACCATTGCAAAACTGCTGCGGCATAAATACTGGTAAAGTAGGTAAAACCAATAATACTGATAATATGGCCAATAAAACTGAAAACGATTTTAAAAACTTAAATAGTGGCTTGCCTTTATTATACCAAAACAATCCCAATCCGTTTAACGATAAAACCGAAGTTAAATTTTACCTACCTACTGTTACTACCGATGCTAAGATAATAATATATAACCTAAACGGACAACAACTAAATGCCATTAAACTAAACAATAATGGGCAAGGTTTACAATCAATATTTATTGATGGAAGTAACTTAGGGGCTGGCTCATATTACTATACTTTATTGGTTGATAATAAAGAGGTAGATACTAAAAAAATGATTCTTTTAAAATAATTTTTTTAAAGCAATAAAATTATGAAAAAGTACTTATTTATAATAATAGGCTTGTTTATGGGTATGGCGGTGGCTAAAGCCCAATCGCCTTACAAAATAGATACAGTAACGGGCAGTCATTTGCTTGACGGAAGCGGAAACCCTGTAAGAAACGATAAAAACTGGAATGTAACTATATTAAAGTTAAACTCCGAGTTTATTTCTAATGCATTAACCACAGGTTACCCCAATAATATGAACTATTGGGCTTACTTGCCCGAAAACATGAGGGCAAAAAATTATGACCCAAGTGTTACTAGTTTTTTTCAAACACACTTTAGTATGGTAGATGGAAATGATTTTATAAATAGTCCTGAAGATTACCCTGGTCCATATTCTTATTCCGGTTATCAATCTCACTTTTTTAATCAAACAAGTGGCATAACCTCCTGCGTATTAAGATTGGAAAAAGTTGAAAATTTTAAAGGTTGGTATCCTGTATATCCTGCCGATGCTGAGTACGATAATACAAAGCCTGATTCTTGGCCTGGGGTATCTGGCTATCAAAAGAAAATAGTACCAGTAGAGGCAACAAATCAATATAGATATACAGAAGGCATGCTGCAAAGTAACCAATGGTTTAAGTATGGTTGGTTTGAAATAAAATGCCGTATAAAAACCCCTTTACCTATTCCTAACCCTGCTAACTTTAATTTTACAGGTATTGGCTATAATTTCTGGCTTTTTGGATGGAAACCAAACATATATAGCGAAATTGATATATTTGAAAATGACATGAGTAGGGGTTTGATGACCTCCAATACACATATTAATTTGCAAGCTCCTAAATACAATGTGCCGGGCTATTATGGCAATAGAAGTGATCCAAACCTTTTGGGAGGTTTAGATTGTCAAGGTAATAAATTTTATCAAGATAGGCATATAGATATGTTTAACTTTAAAACATTTTCGTTAGAATGGTTAAATAATAATATAACTACTTATTATAATAATGATAGGGTAATGCAATACAGACATAAAGATAACCCAGATGCATTGCCAAGTTCATTTTCTGATATGAAAATTATAGTAGGCTTTGGGGCTAATTATTTTTGTAAAACAGCAGAGCCCGAAAACAAGACTCTAGAAAAAATTGATTA
The DNA here is from genome assembly GCA_027484685.1 of Bacteroidota bacterium. Lineage (GTDB taxonomy): Bacteria > Bacteroidota > Bacteroidia > UKL13-3 > UKL13-3 > JAAFJM01. Next base: position 18,085 of record JAIXSO010000059.1, on the reverse strand, counting down.
TGAAATTGATTATATAAAGGTATATAGGTTAATATGTACCGATGCTGTTAATGTAATACAAAATGCGAATACCATTTACGATTTTAATGCCTATACCTATGGTGTAAAAAATAATATTATATTTGGGGGTACAAATTGCCAAGCCAAAGTAACCAATGGCATGAATGTATCGCTAAGGGCTAAGGGCAGTATTGAGTTAAAAGAAGGTTTTGAAGTGTTCCCAGGAGGCGAGTTTTATGCAGCTATTTGCGAATGTACTAACTAATATAAGTTATGAAAAAACTATATCTATTCTCAGTATTAATATTTCTTTTTGCTTGCGAAAAAGAAAACGCCCCTACCAGCGAGTATATAACCTATGAGTTTAAAATAGTTACTCCAAAAAATCTATCCCCACTAGCCAATTTTTATTTATTTTTTAAACAAAGAACATGGATTGACTACAGAACCTTTACGGACTCAATTTTAGAATTTAATAAAACTGATAACGAAGGAAATGTTAGTTTTACTTTCAAAGCATCTGCAATAATTAATAAACCAAATGTACATTATGGTATTCAAAGTTATATTCCGGACACTTTAGTTTTTGACAGTACTAATAATAATTTTAAATACTATTTTGGATATCAAATTTATAATAATGAAAAAATAAATATAAAAACTCGTTGTTCATGCAGTTTAAGAGTTACACTAGCACAAGACAAATATTTGGCAATGGGCATAGATTCCTTGTGTTTGGAAACGCCTATTGAAAAATACATGAATAAAGATTACACTGAACTGTATTATATTTTTGGAAACTTAGAATGTTCAGAGAGTGTACCTTTAAAGTATTACTATTATACAAATGGTATTAAAAGCAAAGAATACACTAAAAACATTTTTATAAGTAGAAGTAATGAATTTACTAGTAGAACAAATTATGAATTAGAATTTTAAGATAATAAAAGGGGTTTGCTTAAGGCGAGCCCTTTTATTAAAACTAAAAGGTGGCTTTGAAGTAGAGGCAGGAGGCGAGTTTTATGCCAATATATGTGAATGTACACCTTAAAAAATAAAATTATGAAACACATACATGTAATAGCTATTACACTAATTGCAATCGTATTTACCAGTTGCGAAAAAGATAACAAAGAAACCCAAGCTCCACCCCAAGAAGATTCAATCCAATTCAAAATTTTTAATGTACATGTGCAAAAGTTATCAGATAAAAGTCCTATGCAGAATTTTAGACTATATTTAGCTCAAACGGCATGGAGTAAGAGCGGACAGAGTTATAAAATATCATATCTTTCAACAAACAAAACAAATGACAATGGAGATGCCATTTTTAAAGTGGAAAACGGAAAAATTTATGATTCTGTTAACTATTTTTATGATATTACTAGTTACTATCACGTTGACAGTACCGAAAACAGTGACTATTATGGCGGAATAGAAGTTTATCACACAAAAAAAACAGATAATAAATTAATTGAAGTTCAACCAATTTGCAGAGTTAATCTACAATGTGATTTAGTTAATTGGAATAGTTTAAATATTGATTCAATACTGGTACTTAATAAGTGTTGTCTCTCTAAAGTAATGTACTCAGAAGAAAAAGAGTATTATACTGAAATGGGTGCGGACTGTTCCAAGACCAATACCATTCGGTATTATTACTATTCCAATGGCATAAAAAGCAAAGAATACACTAAAGATATTTATATACCATACAGCAGTAGAGGTTTAGATATAGTAACTTGTACATTAGATTTTAAATAAAGAACAAAAGGGTTTGCTAAGGGCAAGCCCTTTAATTAAAACTAAAAGGTGGCTTTGAAGTAGAGGCAGGAGGCGAGTTTTATGCCAATATATGTGAATGTACACCTTAAAAACTAAAGTTATGAAAGCGATAAATAAAATAATATTACCCATTTTTCTTATAATAATTATAGTTAGTTGCGAAAAAGATAAACCAAATACTGTTATTACTGAAGACCCTAATGAATACAAGGTTTTTGAGGTGCATGTTCAAAAATTAAGCGACAAAAGTCCAATGAAAAATTGTAATCTATGTTTTTTTAAAAGAACGTGGAGTCAAAGTGGTATGAGTTATAAAGATTCAATTATTCAGTACTTTCAAACTAATACTAATGGTGATGTTAAATTCGAGATAAAATCATTACTATTTCAAAATTTAAATAACATTTTCTATGCAATAGCAATGGGCAGCAGTCAAGATTCTTCAGCAATTATAGATAGTTTAAGAAATGATGAATTATATTCAGGGGGTGAATATATTTATCATAATGATAGTACTAAAACCAATTTTAAATTTACCATAGAGATGCAACCAACATGTGAAGTAAAATATCAAATTTACAAAAGTACTGCTTTAGATAAAAATATTGATTCATTGTTTGTTAGCAATAATACAGTTAGTGTCTATGAACATAATATACCTAAATATATTCTTACAAGCGAGGATACATATTATTCTTCATTCTCAGCAGAATGCTCAAAAATTAATACACTAAAATATTATTATTATTCTAATGGAGTTAAAAGTAAAGAATACACTAAAGATATATATGTTCCATTTAGTAGCCAAGGATTGAATTTAGCAATATGTACCCTAGATTTTAAATAAAGAACAAAAGGGTTTGCTAAGGGCAAGCCCTTTTATAAAAATAACAATTATGAAAACAAGAGATACTTCCTTAGGAATAAAAAACACCTTCAAGCTATCTATTTTAATATTATTTCTTGCATGTAGCAAGGAGAATAATAATAGCAATCATGAATTGCTAGATGGGTGTTATGGAATTGCCTTTTATAATATTAAAAGCGGAACAACTACTTATCCCGATTATTATTTACTGGCAATTAAAAAGAATAATAAATTATATCCAGCAGATGCTAATAAAAGAGATGGTAATAAATTAGTTTGTGTTGGAATAGGTGATGCTTTTTGCGATTCTATTGTTGTGAATAATAATAATGTTTATTGTTCTAATTTTAAACACTATGTTTTAGTACCTGGCCCATTTTATGATCGGGCGATATACGATAGTATTATTTCAGATACTAGCTTTTACAATATAAAGTCAACATATTGGGGTAGTGATGGTGCTTTAAATGGTACTTATGAAGGTTATTATTATCCAGATTCATTAAAGCCAAAAGTAACTGGCAATTTTAAGTTTTACTAACAAAATTGGTAGTTAGCATTTGAATCAGGAGAGACTGAAATTTTAAATTAGAACAAATAAGCAAACATAACAATTATGAAAACACTCATTGCTATACTATTATTTGCTTGTGCATTAGCTAACTTGGTTGCCAAATTAAGGAGATGCCTTGCATGACGGATTCAGTTTTTTATGTCCGTGGTTGGTGTCCCTACAATCACTCCTAATCGATTGGTGAATACAGCAACCGAGGACTAAACAACACCGTGTAAAGTTCCTTCTTCCGCTTTGGAGGAATCAGGATGACGCTCCCGCACCGATAAACAAAACACTAATCAGGGTCATGCTGAGGAACAGCCTGTCCTGCTAAAGCAGGAAAGCTCTTTATAAGGAGCGGAAAAAACACCGTGTAAAGTTCCTTTATCCGCTTTGGTGGAATCAGGATGACGCTCCCGCACCTTTTAAGAACTGAACCAATAACCCATTTTTATTGTCATTAAACTTTATAATAATATTACTTTGTAATTATAAAATTGCGTTTATTTTTGGTGTCAGTAAAAAAGTTACATGCGTATACTCAAATTTTTAATTCTATTTCTATTACTTGGCTTTAATAATTGCTTATTTGGCCAAGGTATAAATACTCCTTTTGGTCAAAATAGGGTGCAATACGGCCCTTTTGATTGGAACTACTTACGTGTAGAAAATTTTGATGCTTACTATTACAGTGGCGGAAAAGAGTTGGCTACTTTTTGTTTAAAATATGTAAACGAAAAGCTGCCCGTAATTGAAGATAAAATGGAGCATCCACTAAGCGGGCGTATTGAAATTATTTGTTTTAATACTCAATCTGATTTAAAACAAAGCAATTTTGGTTTGGAAGATTTAGCGCAAAATACAGGTGGTTACACACAAGTAAATAGCAACAAAATTTATGTGTACTTTAATGGCGACCATGCTGATTTAGCGAGACAATTGAACGAAGGAATTGCCATGGTATTGATTAACGAAGTATTGTATGGCGGAAGCTTGCAAGAGCGTATTCAAAATGCAGCTTTGCTTAACTTGCCCGAATGGTTTTTACGCGGATTAACCAGCTATATTAGTAAGGATTGGGATGCTGATATGGATAACCGCATGAAAGATGGAATTTTAAGTAAAAAATTCAAAAAATTTAATCGTTTAAACCAAAAAGATGCTGTTTTTGCAGGCCATAGTATTTGGAAATACATTATTGATAATAACGAAAGACCTGAAGAGGTTATAAAACAAGTAATTTATGCAGTGAGGGTAACACGCAATTACGAAAGCGCCTTAAGTTATGTATGCGGTGGCGAAAAAACGTTTAAGCAAATACAAAAAGATTGGTTTGAGTACTATCAAAAAATGTATAACCGCGAGGATGTAGGCCGCAATATGCCTTTGGTTGATGTAAAAATAAAACGCAGAATAGCCCAATATGTACAACCGCAAATGAAGGTTTCGAGCAAAGGAAATTTTGTCTGTTTTACCTCTAATAAAAATGGAAAATACAAAGTTTGGTTGCTGAATACCCAAACCAATAAAATAAAGAAAGTACTAAAAGGCGGTATTAAATATTACCAATTAGAATACGATTACAGTTTTCCAACTGTGGCTTGGCAGCAAGGCGGTGATAAATTAGCCATGGTTTATGAGAAAAAGGGTAAACTTTTACTTAAAACCTTGGATTTAGTGAACAAAAACAAAGAAGTAATTGAGTTTTTTAAGTTTGATAAAATTACAGGATTTGATTACAGCGATAATGGCAGAACTTTGGTAGTTAGTGCCATTAGAAAAGGTCAATCGGATATATATGTTTACGATATTCCAAGTAGGAAAGAAAAACAATTAACCAACGATATTTACGATGATGCTTTTCCAAGATATACTGATGGTTCGAGCAAAATTATTTTCAGTTCAAACCGCCCTACCGATTCGTTAAACGCAGGTGTAATTACTGGTTTGCAACCTGATAATAACTACGATGTTTATTTATACGATATAGATGAATCGCCAAAAACACGTATGTTAAAAAGGCTTACCAAAACGCCTTATATTAACGAAACCAGTCCCATAGAATACAAGCGCAATTATTATGCTTACATTAGCGATTACAATGGTACCAAAAACAGATATGCCACACGCTTAGAAGAAGAATACGATTTTACAGGTATTTACATCAAATACTTTGACTATACCGAAAAGCCAACAGATACTTTATTATTTACCGAAAAACCTACGTGGAGTGGCAATAAATTTACTTACAGAGGCAAAAGTATTGTGCTTGATAGCACAGTAGAAAAAATGGATACCATTGTTTACAATAAAGATTTGGTTTACACTTATCCTATTACCAATTATCAGCGAGGTATTTTAGCGCACGATGTATCGGCACAAGCCAAAACCACTTACGATTTAATGCTTTATAACAATAAGTATTATATAAAAACCAGTCCGCAAGAAAAAAATATTGAAGAATGGAGCAAATCGGTTGAAAGTTACCCAAATATGTACAGGTTAAAAACGGGGGTTACCAATAAACAATTTGAAAGTGGATTGCGTGTTTTTAGAAGTTTTGCAGAAGAAATCAATGCACCTGATACCAATTATAGTATAAGTGAAAATAAAGAAGAACAAGAAACCGAAACACGCATAGCTCAAGACACTTCGTTGTACTTTTTTATGAGCGAGTTTACACCAGAAGATTATAAACGCCCCGCGTATATTGTAATGCCAAAAGCATCGGCTATGGAAACCACTAAAAAAGGATTGAAAATAAGTTCACCAAAATTTTATGATGTAACTTTTTTTGCCGACCAAGTGGTAACTCAAATTGACAATTCCATCATCAATACTTATTACCAACCTATAAGTGGCGCTGCTTCGCAAATGTTTAATCCGGGTTTAAATGGTATGTTTAAATTAGGCATGATTGATTTATTGGAAGATTACCGTTTTACAGGCGGTATCCGTGTAAGTTTTGATGCTTCGGGTTTTGATTATTTTGCATCGTTTGAAACATTGAAAAAACGCCTAGACCATAAGTTTGTATTTTATCGCCAAAGCCGCAGTGGTGGAGTGCCAGAAAACAATACCGCTGTTAAAAGTTTTAGCCATGAGTTGCGCTATATTTTAAAATATCCAATATCGCAAACCAGTAGTTTAAGGTTAAATGTATTTGGTAGAAGCGATAGAGATATTTTACGTGGCTCAAGCAATGTAACTTTAGAAGTGCCCGATAGAGTAACCAATTGGGTTGGAGCTAAGTTAGAATATGTGTTTGATAATACAGTTCCCAAAGGTTTAAACTTATGGAATGGCACCCGTTTTAAAATATTTTATGAGCGTTATGCCAATTTTGACGATTGGAATATTCAGCTAAATGCCATTGGTTTTGATGCACGCCATTACGAAAAAATTCACCGCCAAATTATTTGGTGTACACGTTTAACGGCCAATTCATCGTTTGGACCAGCTAAAGTGGTATATTATTTAGGTGGAGTTGAAAATTGGATTGCTCCTCGTTTTAACAATGAATCGAGCACCTCAACAACCGAAAATTATGTATTTCAGGCATTGGCAGCAAACATGCGTGGTTTTGAGCAAAATATTAGAAACGGAAATAATTTTGCTTTGATGAATACAGAAATAAGAATTCCAATTTTCCAATATGCCTTTAACCGCCCACTGCGCAGCGAGTTTTTAAATAATTTCCAAATCATTCCATTTTTTGATATGGGTATGGCTTGGATAGGCAATAACCCTTATGGTGATGAAAATACATTTAACCAAAAAATAATAAATATTACACCTGTTTTAGCAAGAGTTACCAATGTACGCGACCCATTGGTAGCGGGTTTTGGAGGTGGTTTACGTACTAAAATATTGGGCTATTTTCTTAGATTTGATACTGCTTGGGGAATTCAAGATGCAGAAGTGGCTAGCAAACCCATTTATTATTTTGCTCTTGGGTTAGATTTTTAGTTTATTAAGTGCTATTTTAAAGCTAAATTTTATTTACAGCTGTAAAACCCTTATTTTGCAGCCCAATTATGCAAGTTCAAAAACCGTATTTAGTTGGTATTACAGGCGGAAGCGCCATGGGTAAAACCCACTTTTTAAATTCGCTAAAAAAACTATTCTCTACCGAAGAATTGTGTGTTATTAGCCAAGATAACTATTACAAATTAGCTTTTGAACACCAACTAGATCCTGAAGGGAATATTAATTTTGACCTTCCTGAATGTATAGATTTAAAAGCCTTTGCCGAAGATTTAGAAAAGCTGCATAATAACGAAACCATATACCGAAACGAGTATTTATTTCAACACGAAAACCAAGTTGGTCCACTTTTAACATTTAAGCCTGCTCCTATTATAGTTTGCGAGGGTTTGTTTATTTTTTATTCAGAAGAAATTAGACGCCAATTCGATTTAAAAATATTTATTCAAGCAGAAGAATCAATAGCTTTAAACCGAAGGCTAAAACGTGATTCTGCCGAGCGCAATATTCCTGTTGATTACATTCATTACCAATGGAATAACCATGTAATGCCAGCTTACCAAAAGTTTTTACTTCCATTTATGCCTCAAGCTGATATTATTATAAACAATAACGACCATTTTGACAATAGCTTAAATGTAATTGACGATCATTTTAGGATGATTATTGGTAAAAAATAACGCTTGTATTTTAATTTTAAAACAACACATTTGTAATTAATGGCTTTATATGTTGGCGAAAGCACGCTTAAAGGTGCTGGCAAAGGATTATTTACCGACTCTATAATTAAACGTGGTGAACGTATAATTGAATACACAGGCGATGTAATTACTTGGAAAGAGTGCGAACGCAGAAATAATGAAATAAAAGATGGTGTAGGCGCTTATTATTTTTATATAAGTGAAAAAAAATGCATTGATGCACAAAACCACCTTGATAGTTTAGCTCGTTATTGCAACGATGCCAATGGTTTTACCAAAATAGATGGCTTAAAAAACAATGCTCGATTTGAAATTATTCGTGGAAGGGTTTTTATTATAGCTAGCCGCAATTTTAAAGCTGGCGATGAAATATTTGTGGCCTACGGCCGCGAGTATTGGCAAGCATTAGCCGAGCAAGGTTACGGACCAAAAGATTTTGGTAAAAAGAAAAAATAATAGCTTTTATAAAACTCAATAAGAAGTTTACCTTCATTTCTGTTTCAATAATGGCAAGGTTGATTTATACCAATCTATTTAAAAACCTGCTTGTTTAAAATTGGGTTTCGGCTTATAATTGCTATTAATAATATTTACATAAACAAAACATGCTTGTTAGAACCTTTGGAAGTGCCGTGTATGGTGTAGATGCAGTTACCATTACTGTAGAAGTAAATGTAAGCGAGGGCAATGGGGTAGGTTATTTTTTAGTGGGCTTACCCGATAATGCAGTAAAAGAAAGTCAGCATAGAATAGAAACTGCTTTAAAAAATAACCACTATAAAATTCCAAGGCAAAAAGTAGTAATTAATATGGCTCCGGCCGATATTAGAAAAGAAGGTTCATCGTACGATGCCACTATTGCCATTGGTTATTTAGCCGCTTCTGACCAATTGGTGGCTGATAATATTGAAAAATACATCATTATGGGTGAGCTAAGCCTTGATGGTTATTTAAAACCAATAAAAGGCGCATTGCCTATAGCCATAAAAGCACGTCAAGAAGGATTTGAAGGATTTATTTTACCACAAGAAAATGCTAAAGAAGCTGCCATTGTAAATAATTTAAAAGTATATGGAGCTACTCATATCCGCGAAATCATTGAGTTTTTTAATGGAGACGAATCGCATTTAACAAGATATGAAATAGATACACGCAAAGAATTTGAAGAAAATTTAGCTTTAAACGAAGACGATTTTGCCGATGTAAAAGGCCAAGAAAACATCAAACGCGCATTAGAAATTGCAGCAGCAGGTGGTCATAACGTTATTTTGATTGGACCTCCGGGAGCTGGAAAAACCATGTTGGCCAAACGTTTACCAAGCATTTTGCCTCCATTAAACTTACACGAAGCCTTAGAAACCACCAAAATACATTCGGTGGCAGGCAGGTTAAAAGGCGGTTCATCGCTTTTATACATGCGCCCTTTCAGAGCGCCTCATCACACCATTTCTGATATTGCTTTAGTTGGGGGTGGCAATGTGCCTCAGCCTGGCGAAATAAGTTTAGCACACAATGGCGTATTGTTTTTAGACGAATTACCTGAATTTAAACGAACCGTTTTAGAAGTAATGCGTCAGCCATTAGAAGAAAGGCGAGTAACCATTTCAAGGGCCAAATTTAGCATTGAATATCCTGCTAGTTTTATGTTGGTAGCCAGCATGAATCCTTGCCCATGCGGTTATTTTAACCATCCTGAAAAAGATTGTGTTTGCGGCACTACCGTAGTTCAAAAATACTTAAGTAAAGTTTCTGGACCGTTATTAGATAGAATTGACATTCACATAGAGGTTACACCTGTAAACTTTGACCAACTGGCCGATACACGCAAAGCCGAAAAAAGCGAAAACATTAGAGAAAGAGTAATTAAAGCAAGGTTGGTTCAAAGTGCGCGTTTTGCCAATAACCCCAATATTTATTGCAATGCACAAATGAGCAGTACACAAGTGCGCGAGTTATGCCAAATAAGTAATATTGGCCAAACATTGCTTAAAACTGCTATGAACAAATTACAGCTTTCGGCCAGGGCTTACGATAGAATTTTAAAAGTAGCCAGAACCATTAGCGATTTAGCAGGAAGCGAAGAAATAAAAACAGAACATTTAGCCGAAGCCATTCAATACCGAAGCCTTGATAGAGAAACTTGGGCTGGAAATAATTAATATATTTATGGAAGAAAAATACCCTTTATTAAAAACACGCATTCAATCTACCTTAATTGACTCGATTTTTGTAATAATAATGCTTGCTATTGTTGCCAATATTATTGATTACTTTCCAGAAACAACAGAAACGGCTAGGATGTTGTTGTTTGTGATTGTTGTTGTGTTGTACGAACCCATTTGTGTAGCTTATGGCTGTACACTTGGCAATTATATAAGTAAAATTAGGGTAAGAAGCGCAGAGGATACCTCTAAAAGAATTGATCTTTTTCAAGCTATTTTTCGCTATCCAATCAAAGCGCTTTTGGGTATTATTTCATTTTTTACCATAAATGTAAATCCTCGAAAAAGAGCCATTCACGATATGCTTACGGGAAGTGTAGTTATAGAACTTTAAGTTTTTATTCTTTATGCAAAAAATCAAAGCGTTTTTTATGCAAGATAAAACCCTTATTGGGCTTTATATATTGGCTACCATTGTGGCTAGTTTGCATTTATATTTATTGCCCAATAATACTTTTGGTGGCACTTACACGCATTATAATAACTATGTAATTTTCAAATATTCGTTCATCCATTTAATTGATTACAAAGACCTTTACATCCATCATTTAACTGATCAATACGATTTATTTAAATACAGTCCGGCCTTTGCTTTGGCCATGGCACCATTTGCCATTCTACCCGATTGGCTTGGTTTGGTAGTATGGAATTTAACAAGTACCGTTTTGTTGTTATGGGCTATTTTTAAGCTAAATATTTTAAATACTACCCAAAAACAAATAGCTTTATTATTGATTTTTTTTGAAACACTAACCAGTTTGCAAAGCGCACAAACCAATATATTAATGGTTATATTGTTCCTGTTTGCTTATCATTTTTTTGAATCAGAAAAACCTAATTGGGCAGCATTAATGCTCATGCTTTCGGTATTTATAAAATTATTTGGCTTGATACTTTTTCCATTATTTTTATTGTATAACCAAAAACCTAAATTTATTTTATGGTCAATTATTTGGTTTGTGGTATTGCTCCTAATTCCGTTGGTAGTAGTTAGCCCAAATCAGTTGATTTTTTTATACAAAAGTTGGTGGTTAATGCTTCAACAAGATCATTCGGTAAGTTATGGTCTTTCGGTAATGGGTTGGATAAAAACTTGGTTTTTTATTGAGCCAAATAAAACTGCTGTAGTTGGTGCAGGCTTATTAATATTGGGCACAAGCATTTTATTATTTATAAAAAACAATACAGCTACACAACGTACTTTACTTTTTGCCAGTAGTTGTATTTGGGTAATTATTTTTAACCATAAAGCCGAATCGAGTACGTTTAATATAGCATTGGTAGGTGTGGCATTGTATTACTTATTGATGCCTGCTAGCAAACTTAAAAATGGTTTACTAATCAGTTGTATTTTACTTACCAGCCTTTCGCCAACCGATTTATTCCCACCATACGTGCGTGTACACATTATAGTGCCTTATGTACTAAAAGCAGTGCCTTGTATTTTTATTTGGTTCCATATTAATTACCATTTAGCAAGTAATTTTATAGAAAATATAAGAAATCCAAATTGTTGAAATCTTTTTATTTGAATATTGGATTAACATGAAATGCAGCCTCAAAAACCTTTGTTTCCCAAGTCGCTTCAGAATCAAGTAAATTTATCGAATTATTAATGATACCTTTTTCAAATTTCACTTCAAAGGGTTTTCTATCGAGATTTTTCAAAAGTCTCTCAATTGGTTTAGCTCTGGGTTTAGCTTTTGGTGAATCAGTAACTTTTGATGTCATATACAAACTATTTGTATGATTAGCATATTTTTGAAGCATCTCTAGTTTAGGAAGTCTAGTTGACAGATTAAACGGTGTTAAAACCGAAGTAGCATTCTTTTCAATGTGATAATTCCACAAATCTTCAAAATAAGCATTTTTAGAACCGTGGTGTGGAATTTTGAATAAACTTAATTTAAGCGGTTTTAAAACAGTAGAATTAGAGACTATATGAAACCATCCTTCGTTCTTGTTTTTAGAGACCTCTAAATCAGCACCTAATAACGCACAATGATTTTTAAACATAAATAACAGTACCACTGATTTATTATTTGGTGTTTTATTTATATGTTTACGATTAACACTAAAGTCATTATTAAGCAAAGATTCAAGTTCAACATTAAACTGATCTAATATATAATCTGATGGGCTTAGGGAATAAATAGAACAACCATAATCTGTCGAAAATAAATTTCTATCTTGAAAAGCGTATATAGGTTGACTTTTTCTAAATTTTAAAATTTCTAGACATTTTAAAAATTCAGTTGTGGAAGCAGTTTCTTCATCACTTACAACTTTTTTAGAATCAAATGTTATGTATCTGAAAAACTTAGCTTTATCGGTAACTTGAGTATAGCAAAACTTAGCATTTGCGCATTCATTAAGTATTTTACTTAGTCCTTTAATGTGATCATTATGCCAATGGGTACAAATAATTAATTTAACAGACTCTTTTAGATTTACTCCTCTCCCTTGAAGATATTCCAATGCAAGTGGTTCTTTAGAGATCGGATTTATACAAGAATCAACAATAATCCATTCGTTATTCCCTAAATTAATTACAATAGATTCCCCATAACCACCACCGGTCCCAATAAGATTTACCTCTGCAAACATCAAACAAAAAAATTAAATAATTCATTTGCTTTATCAATTGCTTCATCAACTTCTTCAACAGTCAATTGCGGTAATCTTTGAAATCTAATTGAAGACTCAGTAAAAACTTGACTATTTCTAACATTTTGCCCAATACTCCAATAGAACACACTACCTTCTAAAATAAACTCTTTATCTTCATCCGATATTTCATTAAAATAAAAGGTTTGAATCTCATATGTTGACCTATCGTAAATATCATAAATTTTGGCCTCAAATGATAGAGAATCGCTATATATGTGTGTAATAAATCCGATCCAACTCTGAGTTCTTTTAGTATGATTGCCAAGCAAATTTGATTTAGAATCATGAAAATTGGGAACCACTATTTTTTCATCTGAATTAAATTCAGATCCATTGTTTTCCAAATAAGACTTTTTTACTCCTAAGTTATCAAAAAAGTCTACAAGCTTTTCCTTCTTTTTTTGATAATTACTATTCAATTTATCCAATACTACTGGTATATTATAATCAGTAGTTAATAACTCTACATTATCTTTTTCCATAACTCTTCTCCTAATTTATTTGCTCTATTTGCCGAGTTTAGCCAATTGTCTTTTAGAAGGCTTAAAGCCATTTCAGTATTATTTGCATCAATATCAGCTATTGCAAGATGGTCATTAATATTTAATGAAACTCCAAACTGTTCACCCGGAATTTTATCTGATGGCTCAATTCGAACCCTGTAATGTCCTAAATTAGAATCCTTTCTTTGATTTTCAACAAACTCGATAGACAATAATTTAGGGTCATTCATTATGGAGTCTAGCTGATCTAAGGGAGATAATACCTTACCTAGTTTTAAGTATCTCTCTTTATCTGGTAATGCATAATGAAATATATGATTTATGCCTACTGCTCTTATTGGAGTCTCTCTCAAAATAGAAAAGACAGAAATTGCTAAGTCTTTTAACGGTTCAAAAAAAGGTTCTTGAGTTGTCTTCAGCTCAAACCTCTTGGGCGTTATTTCCAAAGATGCCCACTGAGAAATTGTATATTTTACAATTTCATTATGTATAACCTCAACATTGGCATCCTTCGCTTCAAGTTCTCTGATTATCTTTTTTGAAGAAAGCCAGAAAGGCTGGATAATAATCGGGTTGAAATCACCTAAGAAAACTATACTTCGTGCATTAATCTGAAGATATTCTTTTAGCATCTTTTTAAATTTATTTTACGAATAAAACTAAAAATAACAACAACTGCCACTAAAATAATAAATTTTCTATCACTTTTGGGAAATGAGCCATTTCCAAATCATGAATTTTATGTGCAATAGAATCGGGAGTATCGGTTTGTGTTAATGCTACTTTGGCTTGAAATATAGGTTCACCTTCGTCAAAATGTTGGTTTACATAATGAATGGTAATACCTGTTTCGGTTTCGTTAGCAGCTTTTACTGCTTCGTGCACATGCATTCCATACATGCCTTTTCCACCAAATTTTGGCAACAAAGCTGGGTGAATATTGATAATTTTATTAGGAAAAGCATTTACCAAAAATTCAGGTACAAGCCATAAAAAACCTGCTAAAACTATTAAATCAGGTTGGTATTGGTTGATTTTATTTAAGAAAAAAGTTTCATCTTTATACTCTGCACGGTTAAAAACTACACATGGAATATTAAACTTTTCCATGCGCGCAATTACACCTGCTTGCGCATTATTGGTAAATACTGCTTGTATTTTTACGTTACTATTATTGGTAAAATATTGGGCTATATTTTCAGCATTGCTGCCACTACCTGAAGCAAATATGATGATGTTTTTCAAACTAAAATCCTAATTCGTCTTTTAATACTTTTTCTAAAAACAAATTCCCATTGCTGTTTCCATTTAGGTTTTGAACAGGTAAACTCATAAATACCAAGGCAGTTCTATTGTATTTTAACGAAATACGTTTACCCACCACAGTAGATTGTCCATTAAATGGTCTAACACCACCAGGACCTAATGTTATCAACTTAGCTTTATAGGTAGAGTCAAAACTACTAGTTCCGCTTGACGTGGTTTGGGTAAAAAATGGCCTAGCACTCGAAATAATGGTATTACATTTTAAAGTTGGCCAAGTATTGTCAAAAGGTGTCATTTCATCATTTACATTCATGCGTATAGCCAGTCCACTCGAATCGCTGACTAATTTTTGAATTGGTGTAAATCCAAAACTTTCTAATTCATTTGGAATATCTGAACCAAAATTACACATCATAAACATACGGCCACCATTTTCAAAAAAATCAGCTGTACTTATTTGTGCTAACGATAAAGTGGCAGCAGTTGCTCCTTCATCACTAATCCAAATTATCTTATCGAAAAATGAAAATACACGAGCTTGTGTTAATGCATCTGGCGATTGTTCAAAGCTATTTTGTTGCGCATCTCTATTATTTAAATATAAAGTATCGAAAGCAGGAATAAAACTTACCGTTCTGGTAGCTATAAAATTTTGTGGTGCATTCCGCGAAGTTAAATATGCATTGATGAACAATACTTTAGAAACAGGCTTTTTAATAAAAATAGAATCGAAAACAAATGCTGAACGCAATCCTGCTTTATCAAAAGCTCTTACATAAAAATAGTTCCAAACATTGTATTTAATACCTTTTATGCGGCCGTCAAGCGCTTTGGTTTTAGTACCTACATACACAAAACACGAATCTGAAAAATTGTTATCGGCCATAATGGTAATATCGTTTACACTGCTGGCTAATGTATATGGAGTAGCATTGGTATCGTTTAAAAGTACCTCAAAACCATTTATATCTTGTAAACCATCCGCATCGTTTGCTGTCCAAAAAAAGTGAACTGCTGGAAAAGATTTAGTAGTTTTTTTACCTGCAATATTGGTAATAGCAGCGTTAGGAGCAGAATTTCTAACAGGATAAGCTAAACTTGCAGGCGTTAAATCTTTTTGGCCTAAATTATCAATGGCTCTTACAAAAACATCAATATCGGCAGTATCGCTTCCTTGTGGAATAATCAACAACAAGCTGCTATCGGTTCTGGTAGTGTAAGTCCAAGTTTTCATGCTATCAATTGAAACTTCAAAACCAACCACAAAACCATCTTGCGAAGTTCCCCACCAATATGCATCAACACGGGTAGTTAATCTGTTGGTACCACTGCGTTCAATTTTATTAACCGCCATAAAAGTTTCAGGATTTGACTGAGAACTTAACTCGCCTTCAAACCCTTTTTTACAACCCAAAACGGTAATTACTGCTAATACAAAAAATAAGTATTTAATATTTTTCATTTCATTAAATAGAAAGCATCAAACATACTCATTTTAAATCTATTTGCTTGAATGCTTGATGTAAATTTAACCTTTTAATAAATTAACCTAAAGTATAAAACCAATATTAGTTCATGCCGCCTTCTTTTAGCTTTTCAGCATTTTCGGCTATTTGTAATTGATCAATAAACTCTTGAATATCACCATTTATAACCTCAGGCAAATTGTATTTAGTTAACCCAATTCTATGATCGGTTACACGTGCTTGCGGATAATTATAAGTTCTAATTTTAGCACTTCTATCACCCGTAGAAACCATGGTTTTACGTCTGCTCGAAATACCATCTAAATGTTTTTTCAACTCAATTTCGTATAATTTGGTTCTTAACATTTGCATGGCACGCTCGCGGTTACCTTTTTGGTTACGTTCTACCTGACAAACTACCACAATTCCCGAAGGTTTGTGGGTTAATTGCACTTTCGATTCTACCTTATTTACATTTTGCCCACCAGCACCACCAGAGCGTGAAGTTTGCATTTCAATATCGGCTGGATTAATTTCTACATCCACCTCTTCGGCTTCAGGTAAAACCACTACCGATGCAGCCGAAGTATGAACCCTTCCTTGCGATTCAGTATCAGGCACACGTTGCACACGGTGAACACCACTTTCGTATTTTAAAATTCCATACACATCTTCGCCAGTTACTTCCATTACAATTTCTTTGTAACCACCAACCGAACCTTCGGTAAAATCAAGCACTTCGGTTTTCCAACCTTTGCTTTCGCAATAGCGGCTGTACATTCTAAATAACTCGCCAGCAAATAACGAAGCCTCATCGCCACCAGTTCCACCTCTAATCTCAATGGTTGCATTTTTCTCATCCTCAGGCTCTTTCGGAATTAGTAAAATTCTAATTTCTTCTTCCAAAGGTTGCACTTTTGGCTCAAGCATATCTAATTCTTCTTTGGCCATATCGCGCAAATCCGAATCTTTTTCATTTTTTAAAATATCGCGGGCATTGTCTATATTATCCATTAAGTTTTTATACTCATGGTATTTATTCACAATTCCATTTAAGTTTTTATATTCCTTGTTTAATGTGGTAAAACGTTTCATGTCAGAAAGTATATCTGGCTGACTGATAAGCTCTTCTACATTTTTAAAGCGGGTATAAATTGCTTCTAATTTATCTAACATTGCTTATAAAGCTTTAAAATTTGAGGCGCAAATATAAGCCACCTGCGCTTTATTACCTAAGATTTTGATTTTTTGTTGATTGGATATTTCAATCCGTTTTTTTAAAATTCAATCCTTATTTTATATTGCTAAACTTTAAAAATTAATATTATTAATGAAAAAATTAATTGCTGCAGTAGTTGTGTTAACCATATTTGGTGCTTGTAATTTTAAATCAGATACGGTTTACACTACCAAATACACTTACTTTTTTACCAAACGCGATAAAGTAAACGACTCGTTGGTAAATGAACTTTGCCGTAAACCTTGGACTTTATTTCAATTTGAAAACCGCAAGTTTAACAAACGCAAAATGGTGTATAACGACTCGCGCGAATTTTTAAATCCCGACAATGCTTTTAAAATTGAGTTTAAAGCCGATAGCACCATAACTACCCAAAACCCAACGGGCAAAGGAACTTGGAGCATTAACAACCAATATTTTTTAGAATTTGAATTTACCGGTGCCGATACCAGCAACCACTTAACAGGCAAATTTGATGTAAAAATGCGCTACGATGATTTGATATTTAGCCGCGGAGTTTACACTAGCGATACCTCGAGCGAAACACTGAAACTGCATTTTTTTAGAAATGCTGATGAAATAAAATTGATGCAGTATTAAGGTATTTTGCTTATTTGATTAATTCGTAAAGTACTTTTTTTGTTTGTATTTTTAAAACTCCCGTTTTAGGTCTAGCTATAAAAATATCACCAAAGCTATTTGTTAAACCCAAATTATGCATTAGAAAAGATATAAGGAGCAGTTGTTTTAGGTACCGTATCAAAAAGAGCATCCAGCCACCTTCGTTTTTCTCCTGTTGCACAAATTTTCAAAGTGGTAAT
>JAIXSO010000065.1 GCA_027484685.1 Bacteroidota bacterium | reverse complement strand
TGTTTTGTTTATTGTTTGCACTACAAATTTAACAATTTCAATGCTACTATTTAATTGATTTACAGATTTTTATAAACAAAAATATCAACATATTCTTATCCCGAACTAAGGTTATTAATCAATTGAGTTTATAATTATGAAAAAGATAATATTTCTTTTTAGCATAATAATAATTGCCGTTAGTTGGTGTTTTGGTCAGAATAGTAGTGTGTCGTATTTAAAAAATGGTTTAAATAATTTAGATTTAAATGTTTCGGGTAATGGCACTTCATCTGTTTTTGCCTTTGGTGCTAATCATTTGCATACAATAACCAAAAATAAAAAATTTAGAATTGGCTACGGAATTAGGTTTAATTCAAGTAACGGAAGTGGTAATTTTATTACAGCCCCGGCTAAGTTAACCAGCGGAGTGGAAAGCCCTTTGGTGATTTTTAGTGAAGATAAATTAGAGAATTTTGATACTGTTGGTATCAGTAGTTTTAATGTAAATAGTTTAAATGCTTCCATTCATTTAAATTATGCTTTTACTAAAAAATGGGAAGTTGAATTTAATATAGATGCCATTGGTTTTAGTTTTGGCAATGCTGTAAATGCGCAATACCAAAGCAGTAAAAGAACAGTTGAAAGTGTTAATCAAAGGGCTAGCCCAACATCATTTAACTTATTGCTAATTAGTGATAACGATTTAGGAAATTTAAACTCGGAAATTAAAATTAAATACTATTTTCGTAATAATTGGGCAATTAACTTTGGTGGTACTTTTATTTTTAATGAGTTTACTACTAACAATAAATTGTTTAAAGATAATGATAGGTTCAGGCAAAAATCGTTTGTGCCAATGATAGGAATTTCGTATACCCCGTTTAAAAGTATTTTATAATGAATAGAAAATCAATTGTTTATTTAGTAGCTTTATTGCTATTGGCAAAGTTTAATTTTGCACAAACACCCTTAAAAGTAGTTTCAAGTGCCATTACTTTTACTATAAAAAATGCTGGTTTAACTGTAAATGGCTCATTTAGTGGCTTGGAGGCTGATATAAGATTTAGCCCTACGGAATACAAAGTATCAACCATTAAAGCTTCAGTAAATGCCAATACCATAAAAACAGGAATTGATGCGAGAGATAATCACTTAAAAAAGGCTGAATATTTTGATGCGGCTAATTTTCCTAAAATCACCATGGAATCTAGCTTTTTTGGTAAAGAAGGTAATCGATATATTGGTTATTTTAAACTTACCATAAAAGGAATAACTAAAGATATTATTGTGCCTTTTACCTTTGAAAACAATGTATTGAAAGGAAGTTTTACCATTGATAGGCGCCATTTTAAAGTAGGAGGAAACAGCATGATTTTAGGCGATAATGTAAAGGTGGATTTATTAATCAATACCAAAAACTAAATTTAAATTTTATTCGTATTTACACCATTAACTTACCCCTATGACTTTAAATATGTTGAAACAAAGTACCATAAATATGCTACAACAAGTAGCCAATTTAGTACAACAAATTGATGATAACCATTATTCTGAACAACTTGATTTATTAAGCAAGAACACCATTGCCAAACACGTGAGGCATATATTGGAGTTATATGTTCAGTTGATGGCAGGTTTGCCTCAAAACGAAATAAATTACGATAAAAGAGAACGTAATTTATTACTTGAGCATAACAGAAATTATACCATTGATTTTATTAACGAATTAAAAACAGAGATTCTAAATTTAGAAACTGATTTAAATGTATTGCAATTACGAACATTGATTCAAAATGATGAATTAATTGTAAATACCTCGTTGGACCGAGAGTTGGTTTATAATATTGAACATGCCATACACCACATGGCTATTATGCAAATAGCCTGCAATCATTGTTTTAAATATATAAATTTAGATAAAAATTTTGGAGTAGCTTATGCTACCGTTCAATATAATAATACATGTGCACAGTAACTTTTATACCATATAATAACGGAAACGGTTATATTTTAACCTCGAGCAGAGATGAAAAAACATCTCGTCCAAATGCTTTAGCACCGCAAAAATACAATGTATTTCAGCAGCAAGTTTTTTTTCCAAAAGATAAACTAGCTGGCGGAACTTGGGTGGCAACTTCGCTCAATAATTTTACTTTATGTTTGTTAAATGGTGCCTTTAGTTTTCATTTATCAAAACCGCCATACAGACTCAGCAGAGGATTAATGTTGCTTGATTTTTTTAAGTACAACAACATAGATGAATTTGCTGAAAATTACGATTTTTCAAATATTGAAAACTTTACACTTATTATAGTTAATGCCAATAATAAATTGCAATTAACTGAATTGCGTTGGGATGGAGTAAACTTGTACCAATCGGAGTTAGATGCTAGTAATAGGCATATATGGAGTTCATGCACTTTATATCAACCTGAAGCTATTTTAAATAGGAAAAATTGGTTTGCTAATTTTTGTAACAATACACCTGAAATTACCAAAGATGATACCATGCTTTTTCATCAAAATGCAGGTGATGGAAGCTTGGAAAATAGCATTTTAATGAACCGCGAAAACCGTGTAAAAACAGTTAGTATTACTTGTGTTGACCATTCGGTTAATGGCTATACGATGCAGTATTTAGATATTGAAACCATGCAAAACAATACATTGCGTATTTTTAAATCAGAAAGCCAATAGTTAGCAACATGAATAAACTAAAATTTTGGATTGTAAAAAATACGCGTTTTGAGTTTTGGCCTTATTGGTTTGCTTATATTCCAGTATATTTTTACTTTATTTACTTAAGTATAAAAGCAAAAAGTTTAACCTTTTTTACGGCTGCTAATCCTGGTATTTATCTTGGTGGTTTTGTGGGCGAATCAAAAAAAAGTATCCTTAAAAAAATTAATCCTGCTTACTTACCCAACACTATTTATTGTAAAAACGAATACAATGTTTCCAAAATTATAGAGCTACTCCAAGCAGAGCAAATGCAGTTTCCTTTAATAGCCAAACCCGATGTAGGAGAAAGAGGAAGTAATGTAGAAAAAATTACCAACGAGCAAGAATTAGAAGAATATGTGCACTCCATTGGTGAAGATTACATCATTCAATCTTTTATTGATTACGAAATAGAGTTGGGTGTTATGTATTTTCATTACCCAAATGGAAAAAAATCAGGGATTAATAGCATTGTTCTAAAAGAATATTTAAGCATAGTGGGAAATGGGGTTGATACTATTGAAACACTCATCAAAAATCATTTGAGAGCACAAGGCAGACTGGCTTATTTGTTAAATAAATTTAGTAATCAACTACAAGTTGTATTGCCTTTAAATGAAAAATTATTATTGGAGCCAATTGGCAACCACATTAGAGGAACCAAGTTTTTAAATGGCAATCATTTAATCAATGAACAATTGGTAAAAGTTTTTGATGAAATAGCCAAACCAATAGCTGGTTTTTACATTGGTCGATTTGATTTAAAAGTAAAATCGATAAATGATTTATACGAAGGTAAAAATATAAAAATAATGGAACTGAATGGCGTAACCTCAGAACCTGCGCATATTTACGACCCAGGCACTTTTATATTAAATGCTTATAAAGCATTGTTTCAACACTATAAATTAATTTACATCATAGCCAAACAAAACGTTGGTTTAGGAGAAAATTATGTACCTTTTTGGTTGGTTTGGAAACAAATAAAAATGCACTTAAGTAAGTAACAAATGGATTATTTTTTTGCATTTGTTTTAGCTTTTACCATAAGTTTTTTAGGTTCCATTCAACCTGGTCCAGTTAACTTGGCTGTATTAACTTCAAGTATGCAGCATAAATACCAAAATGCTTTTTTAATTGCATTGGGTGGTTCGTGGCCTGAGTTTATGTTTAGTTTTATGGCATTTAAATTAGCTGCTTTTGTGGTGGTTTTACCAATTTTTATTACTTATTTTAAAATAGTAATAATTGCAGTTTTTATAATCTTAGCCGTTTACCTTTGGTTTAGTAAAGCCAATAAGAGTGTTAGTGTAAGTAATAAAAATGGCTTTGTATTAGGCAGTTTATTAGCCGTTTTAAATCCACAACTTATTTTATTTTGGCTAGCATCCATTGCCTATTTACAAACCAATCAAATTTTAAATTTATTCCACAATAATTATATATTGGTTTTGTTTTGTTTGGGTGCTATGTTTGGTGCATTGGCTTTGCATGTTTTATTAATTTATTTAAGTAAAAAATGGTTCGATAGTAAAGCAACAATTTTTCTTAAATATGCCGATAAAATAGTGGCCAGTATATTTGCATTTTTAGCAATTTTTCAAACTATAAAAATTTTTAATTAAATGGCCGAAGTTGATTTAAAATATTGGTACCTACGCGATCATAAGTTGTTTTGGAAATTAAGCAATAGTGATTTAAAAGATTTATGTGTGATAGTAGGTTTTAAAAAAGCCTTTAAATCGGAAATGATATACTTTGCCGATGAACATATTCCACGTATTTTTTTGCTTAAACGTGGCATGATAAAAATATGCGAAACTGATAATAATGGCAATGAAATTATAAAAGAAATAATAAAAAAAGGCGATTTGTTTGGGCAAATGAGCTTAGACGAAACTCAAGAAAATAGCAGCCATGAATATGCGCAAGCACTTACCGATGTAAGTATTTGCTCATTTAAAATGGACGATTTTGAGCGCATTTTAGAACGCAATCCAAGCATTGCTATTGGTTATACTAAGTTTATGGGTTTAAAAATTAAACGCATTGAAAACAGGTTTAATAATGTAGTTTTTAAAGATGTGCGCTCAAGGTTAGTTCAGTTTTTAAAAGATTGGGCCGAAAGCGATGGAGAACAAATTGAAAACAAAGTAACACTTAAAAATTACCTCACCCAACACGATTTGGCAAAGTTGGTTTGCAGCACCAGGCAAACTGTTACCACTGTTTTAAACGACATGGAAAAAGAAGGCCTTTTGGCTTACGATAGAAAAGAAATTATTATTAACGATATTGGTTTACTAAAGTAATTTGTACAAAAATTAACTATTTTCGTTTTTACTTATATGCGTTTATACGAACAAAAAAAATGGTGGAAGCGAGCCTTGGCTTTGATTGCAGTTTGCATTGGTGTTTTTTCAATTTGGTACACCAATAAGTTGGTAAAACAACTGGCTAACGAAGAGCAGAAAAAAATTAAACTGTGGGCAAATGCTACACAATCAATGGCTAAGGCCGAAGGTAATATTGATTTTTTATTAGATATAGTTACTGGCAACGAAACCATTCCTATTATTTTAACCGATGGAAACGATAAAATAATTAGCTACAGAAATTTAGATTCTATTCAAGCTTTAGATACGACTTTTTTAAATTCGGAGTTGGCCGATATGAAAAGCCAGCATGAACCCATCAAAATAGTGTACGATGAAGAAAATAATTTTTACAATTTATTGTACTATAAAAACTCCGTTATTTTAACTCAATTAAAAGCCTATCCCGCCATTCAGTTAGCACTTATTAGTTTTTTTGCCATTATGAGTTACTTGGCACTTAGTAGCAGCCGCAGGGCAGAGCAAAATCAGGTGTGGGTGGGTATGAGCAAAGAAACTGCGCATCAGCTTGGAACGCCTATTTCATCGCTTAACGAATGGATAAATTTACTACGCGAAACACCTAAAGAAGAACAAGATTATTTATTAGACGAACTTCAAAACGACACCAAACGACTGGAGTTAATTACCGAACGTTTTAGTAAAATTGGTTCAGAACCAGTTTTAAAAGAAGAAAATATGGATTTGGTGGTTGAAAATTCTATGCAATACTTAAAAACCCGTGTATCGAGTCAGGTAAAAATAAATATAAACATTACACAGCCAGGCAATTGGGCTAAAATAAATATTCCATTATTTGATTGGGTTTTAGAAAATTTATCGAAAAATGCCATTGATGCCATGGATGGAAAAGGCGAATTAAATATCAATATCAGTAGCGATATAAAACATGTATATATTGATATAAGAGACACTGGTAAAGGCATTCCAAAATCGAAATTTAATACGGTGTTTAAACCTGGTTATACTACCAAAAAACGTGGTTGGGGACTTGGTTTATCGCTTGTTAAACGCATTGTAGAAGAATACCACAAAGGAAAAATATTTGTTAGAAATAGCGAGCTTGGAAAAGGTACAACCTTTAGAATTATGCTGAATGCAGTTTAAAAATTATTTTTAAAAACTAAAGCCCATGATTCGGATTTATAATCTTAATTAATTATTACAAGTATTTCCAATCCATTTCATAATACAAAACAAATATATTAATTGGCTGTAATTTTCCAGAATCATATATAAAAGTTCGATTTTTCAATTGCTAGTATTCATCATTGTAATAAATAGTTTTATTCTAATGTATTATTTTTTTCAAAAAAGCAACATCGACTGAAATCTTTCATTTTACCAAAATAAAAAAAGGCTGTCATTTTTTAAACGACAGCCTTTAATTCAATAATTAAACAACTATAAATTTGATATTAGCCTTTTGGCGTTACCACTGCATCAATTACATGTATTACACCATTTGATTGATACACATCGTAAATAGAAATATTTGAAGTATTTCCATTTTCGTCTTTTAGTACAATATTGTTTTCGCCATTCATCATAGCCATTAAAGTACCGCCACTTACTGTTTTTAAAGCAGCTACGCCATTACCTGCTTTTATTAATTTACGTAACTCTTTCGCATCAATTTTACCCATTACTACATGGTAAGTTAATATTTTATTTAGGGTAGCTTTGTTTTCAGGTTTTACTAAAGTTTCAACGGTGCCTGCTGGCAATTTTGCAAAAGCTGCATTGGTTGGCGCAAATACGGTAAAAGGACCTTTGGTTTTTAAAGTTTCTACCAAACCTGCTGCCTTTACAGCTGCTACTAGTGTGGTATGGTCTTTTGAATTTACTGCATTTTCTACAATATCCTTTTTAGGATACATAGCCTCGCCACCAACATTCACTACATTTTGAGCTACTAAATTACTTTGTGATAACGCAAAAATACTTACCACCATTGCTACTGTTTTGATTACTTTTTTCATTTTGTTTGATTGTTTTTAAATTATATATTTATATTTGATAGCAGCATTTACGTAACCTTTTAAAAAAGGGTTTTAAAAAGTTTTGTCATAAAATAAATTACAATTCGTACCCATGAAAAAAATAAACTTTAAAAAAATAGGCATTGCACTTGCAGCCATGTTAGTAATTCTTCAATTTATAAGACCAACCAAAAATGAAGGAACCGCATTAACCGAAACAGACATAGCGCATACCATAAATGTTCCAGCCGATGTGCAACAAATATTAGAAACAAGCTGCTACGATTGCCATAGCAACCATACTACTTACCCTTGGTACACCAATATTCAACCCATTGGACTTTGGATGCAACACCATGTGGATGAAGGCAAAGAAGAGTTAAACTTTTCGGAGTTTAAAACCTACAAACTAAAACGCCAAAAACATAAGTTAGAAGAAATAGCCGAACAAGTAAATGAGCACGAAATGCCATTAAGCTCTTACACTTTAATTCATAAAAATGCTGCTTTAACTCCAGAGCAAATAACACTTTTAGCTAATTGGGCTAATACAGAGTTTGCCAAAATAATTGTTCCAACCGAAACAAAATAACCTTTAGTGCAAAGCAAAGCATTAATTTTATTACGAGGATTGCCGGGCGCAGGCAAAAGCAGTTTAGCTAATCTATTGAGCGAAGAAGGAAAATATCCTGTTTTTGCTATTGATGATTATTTTACCAATAAACTAACTGGCGAGTACCATTTTGATTTTAGCAAAAACTATTTGGCATACCAACAGTGCGAAAATTTAACTGAGCAGGCTATGAGCGCAGGTACACCAAAGGTTTTTGTAGATAATGCTTTTACCATAAACTGGGA
The DNA here is from genome assembly GCA_027484685.1 of Bacteroidota bacterium. Taxonomy (GTDB): domain Bacteria; phylum Bacteroidota; class Bacteroidia; order UKL13-3; family UKL13-3; genus JAAFJM01. The sequence continues at coordinate 42,735 of JAIXSO010000065.1, read as the reverse complement.
AATGGAACCTTATTTTAAATTAGCTTCCAAATACCATTATGTACTTTATGTAATTACCGTTGAAAAATACCACAACAATGAAAATATTCATAATGTAAGCAAAGAGCAATTAGAAAAAATGGCCGCTAAGTACAAAGTAAAATTGCTTTAATTATACCATTTTGATTTACAAAATAAGCCAATGTGTTGGGTGTAAATCGTAAATGGTATTATGCCGCATAAAATAAATTGGACTAAATAACTCGTCAAAGCGGTATAAATTGTTCAAATTGGTTGTATTATTGCCCTAAAATTTTCCCATTGTCGTTACCCTTTCAAATAGCAAAAAAATATTTTTTCTCTAAAAAAAAGAGCGGAACTTATAATGCCGTCACAGTAATTTCAAGTATAAGTTTATTGGGCTATATAGTAGGCACTTGCGCGCTTATTATTATACTTTCAGTATTTAATGGTTTCGAAAATTTATTTGCAAAAATGTACAGTAATTTTGATGCAGAACTTCAAATTACCGCTACGCATTCCAAAACCTTTAAACAAAGCGATATTAATTTTGGAGCCATTAGTAAGGTTAGCGAAATAGAAACTAGCAGCAAGGTTTTAGAAGAAAATGTATTGCTGCGCTATAACAATAAAGAAACCATAGCTACAGCCAAAGCTGTGGATGAAAATTACCTAAAAACCATTCACCTTGATACTTGCATTGAAGCTGGTGAAGCCATTATTCAAAATGGTGATACCAATTTTGCGCTTTGTGGCGAGGCATTGGCTTACCAATTAGGCATAGACCCTGGAGATCAATTTAACTTTTTGAGCATTTATGCACCTAAAAAAGGGGAAATAAATTTTGTAAATCCTGAAAATGCCTTTAACCGCGATTTGATAATTCCTGCAGGTATTTTTGCCATTCAGCCCGACATTGATGGAAAATATATTTTGGTTCCTTTACGGTTTTTAACACAACTATTAGAAAAAGAAAATGAACTAAGCGCCATTGAAATTAAGCTAAAAAATAGCAACGATTTAACCAAGGTACAAACCAAACTTCAAGCTATTTTAGGAAATAAATTTACTGTAAAAACCCGCTTTGAACAGCGTGAAGCATTTTACAAATTGGTAAAAACCGAAAAACTTATTAGCTATATAATTATCCTTTTTATTTTAATAATAGCCATTTTCAATACCATTGGAACCTTATATTTATTGGTAATGGAAAAAACCCGAGAGATAAAGATATTGCATAGCATGGGCTTAACTGCCAGTAAAATTGCAAATATTTTTGCATGGCAAAGTTTATTTATAGCGGCTGTAGGTGGTTTTATCGGTTTGGTATTGGGCTTTATTATTTGTTATGCACAGCAATATTTTGGTTTTATAAAAATCAACCCATCATCGCCCATTGCCTACCCTATTCAGTTTGCCATAGCCGATGCATTTATAGTACTTTTTACCATTATAATATTGGGTTTACTTACAGCCATTTACCCTTGGCTTAAAGCTAAAAAAATTGCACTTAAACTCAATTGATTTAAACGTTACAGCATCAAATACACGCTTAATTCAAAACATGTTTTATAAAATAAAAAACCACATAGAACATAGAAACATAGTTTATTCACTATATTTTTATGTGCTATGTGGTTCAAATATTTTTTATCTACTAAAAGGAGCTTACGAATATTTTTCGTTAAACTTAATTTTTATATCAGTAGCTATTTGTTTTACCTCTTGTTCTTGGTTTTTATCGCAAATCAAAAGCACATCGGGTGTATCAACTATAATTAAATCCTTAACCGATTTAATCGCAATTATTTTATTACCTAAAGTTTCAGCTTTATTTACCAAACAGCCATCTACATTGTACAAGAAAACATTTTTGCCTTTTACTGCATTCTCATTCTCGTCTTTTGGTGATATTTCGTACAATGAGGTCCAAGTTCCTAAATCGCTCCAACCAAACTCACTAGGAATAACAAACACATTATCAGCTTTTTCCATAATGCCGTAATCTATACTAATACTGCGGCATTGCTCGTAAAAAGCCCTGATGGTTTCAGCTTCATTTTCGGTAAATAAACTTTGGGCAGCATTTTCAAAAATATCGTACTGCTCAGGCAAATGTTGTTTAAATGCTTTTTTGATAGAAGAAATTGACCAAATAAAAATACCTGCGTTCCATAAGAAATCGCCACTTTCAATAAATGTTTTAGCAATTTCTAATGTTGGTTTTTCGGTAAATGTTTTCACTTTATGAATATCGGCTACCACTGTTTCTTCAATAAACTGAATATAACCATAGCCAGTATCAGGGCGACTTGGCCTAATTCCCAAAGTAACCAAAGATGGATTTTTATGGGCATAATTCATAGCTTGTTCCACATAACCCAAAAACTTTTCTTCATCTAAAATTAAATGATCGCTTGGCGCAACAATACACGCAGCATGCGTATTCAATTTATGAATTTTAGCACTAGCATAAGCTATACATGCAGCAGTATTTTTGGCAGTTGGTTCACCCAAAATTCTATCTTCGGGCATATGAGGCAACTGCTCTTTTACCAAGGAAATATAGGCTGCATTGGTAACTATAAATATATTTTCAGGCAAAAATGCTTTTAAAAACCTATCGTAAGTTTGTTGCATTAAGGTTTTACCCGTTCCTAAAATATCTAAAAATTGTTTTGGATAAGAGCTTCTGCTAGCTGGCCAAAAACGGCTTCCCACTCCACCTGCCATAATAATGGCATAATTATTCTTATTTCTTTCCATTTAAATGAATATCAATACTTTATAGTATGACTCTTATTTTTATTTGATTTGCAAAATACACTTATTTTAAAGTATTTGAAAAAAATATTTGCTGCCGCAAAATGAATAGAAAAAATAAGTAAAACTTTCGTTGTGAATTATGCCGCTTATAAATTCTTTTTAGTCCAATAATTTAATGAGAGCGGCATTAACTTCCGATTTATCGGAATAATTTTCAAAATAGTTTTGGACTATTTTATAAATACAATTGGTATTATATATTTGTTAAATAATAAAACTTGTATGAAATATTTTTTAGCTATTTGTTTAAGCGCCACTTTGTTATTTGGCTGTTCAAAAGAAGAAACCAAAACCACTACCAATAATGCCGACACCACTACCAAAGAGAAAGTTATTGAAATAAAAACCAGTTTTGGTAGCATGTATATGTGGCTTTATAAAGAAACTCCTTTACACCGAGCCAACTTTTTAGCACTAGCTGATACCAATTTTTTTGACAACACTACTTTTCACCGTTGCGTAAGTAATTTTGTAATTCAAGGTGGCGACCCAAACTCCAAAGATGCTGATATCACTAACGATGGTTCAGGGGGGCCAGGTTTTACCATTCCTGCCGAAATTGACTCTAGCAATAAAAAACTTTTGCATACTTTCGGTGCAGTTGGTGCAGCAAGGCTTGGAGATGCACAAAACCCAACTAAAGCATCAAGCGGTTCACAGTTTTACATAGTATTACCAACAGCAGGGACAGCCTTTTTAAATGGAAATTACACTGTTTTTGGTAGAATAATTAAAGGAATGGATGTGGCTGCTGTTATTGTAAAACAACCACAAAATGCCAGCAATAACAGACCAAACACCGATATAAAAATGGATGTAAATGTGCTGACCAAAACCTTACAACAACTAAAAGACGAATACAATTTTGTGCCTTAAAGAGTAGTAAAATTTACTACTCTTTAACAAAATTTATTTTATAAACTCCTTTTTCTGAGTTTATTACTAAGCAATAAACTCCTTGTTTCAAATAACTAATATCTATTGTTTTGTTTATGCCAAGCAAGTTAAAAACCTGTCCGTTAACTGACACCACTTGTATGCCAATTGTTTTTTTCAAAATATCATCCTCAATATTGATATTTAATATATTTTGCGTTGGATTTGGAAATACAGAAATTGCAAGTGGGGATGGTGACCTATTTATATTCAAAAACTCACCAGTAAATAATCTCAACCCCAAACCACCATTATTTCTAGGAGAATAACTTAAACCATTATTTCTATCATAAAATGTAAGAAACTTATGAGGTGAATAATCAAAGTTCTTCCAAGTTCTACCTTTATCAGAACTATAAATAGCTCCTTGGCTGGTTCCAGCAATGAGGTATCCACTTTTATCTTTATCAAAACTTTTAGCAAATGAAATAGTAACTATATCTTTAAATGTTTGCGGTAAACTATCCCAATCAGCACCTCCATTTGAACTAAAATGAATAGTTGAATAATCATAAGGGATTTTTGTATAAGTTTTAAATCCTACTACATTTATGCTATCAATAAATGTTAAGTAAGTAAATTTGGTTAAATAAGGTTCAATTTTACAAGAAGTCCCATTATTATGAAGTTTATAAATACAATCTCCAAGAGTAATTACTGCTTTATTACCTATTTTACTTACTAAATTTGGAATTCTATCCAATTGATTTGGAATTCCAACTAAACTATCACAACTACTTCTTACCCAATTTAATCCAGCATCATTTGAGGTATAAATTTCATTACAACTATTACTTAATCTCCTACTGAAAAGACATAAATTTACACTATCAAATACTATTAGTGATGGGGTAGAATTATAAAAAATACTATCTGGGGTTTTCGACAAAGCACTCCAAGTAGCACCACCATCATCACTTTTAAAAATACTTGTTCCAATTGAAGCGGTTGAACCAATCAAAAATGCGGTTTTATCGGTAATTGGAGAAAATGAACTAATTGTTCTAAATGTGATATTATTAAATGTATATGAATTACCTCCGTCATAACTATTTAAAAGATATATATTAGGAGAACCACCATAACCCCATAACTTTTTATCACTCGTATAAAATATTCTATTTAGATCCTTATCCAACGGAAATTCCGAATTAATCCATTGTGCATTCAAATTGCTTAAAAGCAAAAAACTAATAATTACTGTAAACGTTTTTTTCATATTACATTAAATTTAAAGCTAATCACAAGTCATTGTATTAAAAATATTGGTTGCAAAGAAATTATCATTACTTTAACTTTAGGAAGATTTCTAGTAAATTATTTTCTACATCCTTTGTAGCATCAAGCCAATGGATTTTTTTTTGTTCGTGTTCCATTTTTCTAAACCAAGTCATTTGGCGCTTGGCATATTGATGAATGGCGGTTTCTAATCTTAAAAACATTTCATCAAACGAAATTTCATTCAACAAATACTTGGAAATATATTGGTATTCAAGTCCTAAAAATTGCAGTCGCTCATGGCTAATTCCGCTTTGCAATAATTGTTGTACTTCTTCAATCATGCCATTTTCAAGTCGGTGTTTTAGCCTTGCTGTAATTTTGTTTCTACGCAGTTCGGTAGGTAAATCTAACGCAAAAATAATTGGGTTTAAATCAACAAACGGCACTTTGGGAATATTGGTATTATTCAAATATTCAGCAATTTCTACAGCCCTAACCAAACGTTTATGGCTGCTTAAATCAGCTTTTTCAGGTTTAGTTACATAACTGTTCAACTTTTCAATCAACTCCTCTTTATCCAAATTTTCAATTTGGTTCCTTAATGCTAAATTATTTGGAACGGCAGCTAACTCTAACTTTTTTAAAACAGCATCTAGATACAATCCAGTTCCACCACAGATTATTGGCAGTTTTTGTTGGCTTTCAATGGTTTTAAATGCGTCAAAAAAATGTGTTATATAATTGTGTAAATGAAAATGCGTATCAACCTCTGCCACATCAATTAAATAATAAGGGATTTTTGTTCCATTTATCTCATATTCAAATAAATCCTTTCCGGTTCCTATATTTAAATTTTTATAAACTTGTCTGGAATCGGCACTGATGATGGCTCCATTTAAGGCTGCAGCTAACCTAACAGCCAAGGCTGTTTTGCCACTAGCAGTGGGGCCAGTTATAATAATGGAGTTGTAGGTTTGATTCAATTTTTTAGCGAGATATTTCCCATTAAATTTTATGCTTTCTCATACTAAAAACAGTTTTATCCATTTTTGGAGGATTATTTATATCAAAATTATAAGCAATACTGTTTAAATAAAAGCTCGCGGCTAACCTTTCTTCAGGAGTTTTGGAAAGCCAATAGTTAGTATTCTTGTCTGCTTCCTCAATCGACTGATGTTTAAAAACAGCTCTATCCAATTTAAAATCAAACTCGTTTAACATGTTTCAAATATAATCAAATTCATTATTATACATTATTTCAGAGCATTTCAAACCTTTAAAAACATAATAAATTTTATACCTTCAAATAAAACATTATTACTATTTTCGCCCGCACTTTAGTAAACCATAAAAGTATGTTACAATATAACCGTAAAAATTATAGCAACGAAGTTTTAATTGATTTATACAAAACCATTTTAAAACCCAGAATGATTGAAGAAAAAATGTTGATTTTACTTCGTCAGGGTAAAGTAAGTAAATGGTTTAGTGGAATTGGCCAAGAAGCTATAAGTGTGGGCTGCGTTAAAGCACTTCATAACGATGAGTATATTTTACCTTTACACCGCAATTTAGGTGTATTTACCGGCCGTAACATGCCCTTTAATAAATTATTTAGCCAATGGCAAGGAAAAGCAAACGGTTTTAGCAAAGGCCGCGAGCGTTCTTTTCATTTTGGAACCAACGAGTACCATATAGTTGGAATGATTTCGCACCTGGGTGCCATGCTTGGTGTAGCCGATGGTATTGCGCTAGCAAATAAATTACAAAAAGAAAAAAAAGTAACTGTAGTTTTTAGTGGCGATGGTGGCGCAAGCGAAGGCGATTTTCACGAAGCTTTAAATACTGCCGCGGTTTGGAGTTTGCCTGTAATATTTTTAATTGAAAACAATGGTTACGGACTTTCCACACCAAGCAATGAACAATTTAAATTTAAAAGTTTTGTTGATAAAGGTATTGGCTACGGAATGGAAGCCTACCGAATAGATGGAAATAACATTTTAGAAGTGTACGATACCATTAGCGGTTTAGCTGAATCAATCAGAAAAAATCCTCGTCCAATTTTATTAGAGTGTATTACTTTTAGAATGCGCGGCCATGAAGAAGCTTCGGGAGTAAAATATGTTCCGCAAGAATTATTTGAAATTTGGGGTAAAAAAGATCCCGTAGTTAATTACGAGCGTTATTTATTAGAACAACAAGTTTTAACTTACGATTTAATAAACGAAATAAGAGCGGAAATAAAATCGGAAATAGATTTAGGTGTAGAAGAAGTACTTAATGAGCCTGAAGTAATAGTAAGCACTGATACTGAACTAGCCGATGTATATAAGCCAATTGAACTAGCTGTTAGCAGTAATTTTGAAAGTTTACAACACGTGGTTACACCACCTGCAAGCCAAAATAAATCAAAAAAACGTTTGGTAGATGCCATTAGCGATGGTTTGCGCCAAAGCATGGAAAAGCACGATAACTTGGTGTTAATGGGTCAAGACATAGCCGATTATGGTGGTGTATTTAAAATTACACAAGGTTTTGTAGAACAATTTGGTAAAGACCGTGTAAGAAATACGCCACTATGCGAAAGTGCTATTTTAGGTGCTGGATATGGCTTAGCCATTAAAAAAATGAAGGCAATGGTAGAAATGCAATTTGCCGATTTTGTAAGTGTTGGATTTAATCAAATTGTAAATAATTTAGCTAAAAGTTACTACCGTTGGGGGCAACAAGCGGATGTAGTAGTTAGGATGCCAACTGGTGCTGGAATGGGCGCTGGACCTTTCCACTCACAAAGTAACGAAGCATGGTTTTTCCATGTTCCAGGTTTAAAAATTGTTTATCCATCAACTCCAAGCGATGCCAAAGGTTTATTAACCGCTGCCATTAACGACCCAAATCCAGTGCTATTTTTTGAACATAAAAATTTATACCGTAATGTAGAATTAGAAGAAGAAGTTTTTGACGATTATTACATGATGGAAATTGGACCAGCCAGAATAGCTCGCGAAGGCGAAGAAGTTTCAATTATAACTTATGGTGCTGGCGTTCATTGGGCATTAAAACATTGCACTGAAAACAATATTGATGCCGACATCATTGACTTAAGAACTTTATTACCTTGGGATAAAGCTGCGGTAGAAAAAAGTGTGAAGAAAACAGGAAAAGCAATTGTACTACACGAAGATACTTTAACAGGTGGAATTGGTGCTGAAATAGCTGCGCATATTGCTCAATATTGTTTCCAATATTTAGATGCACCAGTAGTAAGAACAGGCAGTTTAGATACTCCCGTTCCTTTCAATATAGAATTAGAGCAAAACTTTTTACCTAAAGAACGTTTTAAAACCGATTTAGATAATTTGTTAAACTTTTAACAAAAACCTATTTTAATGAAAGAAATAAAAACAATTGCCATAGCTGGTGCTGGAACCATGGGCGCAGGTATAGCGCAAGTTACTGCCAATGCTGGTTTTAAAACTATTTTGTTTGATATAAACCAAAACGTTTTAGACAAGGCTAAACAAAGTATTGATAAAGGTTTACAGTTTTTGGTTGACAAAAATAAACTTACTGCTGAAAAGAAAGAAGCTACCTTGGCATTGTTAACTTTTACCAACGATATTGACCAAGTTATTGCCGATTTAATTATTGAAGCCGTTATTGAACGCCTTGATATTAAACACGATTTCTTTAATAAAGTAGCAGCCATTAACACTCCTGATTGTGTTTTAGCAAGTAATACATCTTCTATTCCTATTACTCAAATAGCTGCTAAAATTCCTAACCCAGAAAGGGTAATTGGAATTCATTTTTTCAACCCTGCTCCTATTATGAAATTGGTTGAAATAATTATTGGTGCGCAAAGCAATAAACAAGTAGCATTGCATTGCAAAGCATTAATTGAAAGCATGGGAAAAACTTGCGTAATAGCAGCAGATGCTCCAGGTTTTATAGTAAACAGAGTAGCTAGGCATTATTATGTAGAAGGTTTGAAAATTTTAGAAGAACAAGTAGCTCCATTGGAAGATATTGACGCTTTATTGGAAAGTTCTGGTTTTAAAATGGGGCCGTTTAAATTAATGGACTTAATTGGAGTTGATACCAATTTATCAGTTACTACTTCTATGTATAATTTATTTAACCAAGATAGTAAGTTTAGACCAAACAGAATTCAACAACAAAAGGTAGACGCAGGACTGCATGGCCGCAAAACGGGCAAAGGATTTTACGAATACTAATCAGCATAATTACATAAATTACATTTTATATAAGCCATTATAGCTTGTAAAATACTTACAGCACTCCAAAAGTAGCCAAAAAGTCAAAAAAATAAGAATTGGATTAGTTTTAGCTAATTGGCAGTTTAAAATATTAGATTTTATTCATTTTCAGATGCAATAATTTCATTATTTTGCAAAATATTATTTACTAAAAAAACATCAACTTTTTATATGTTAAATTCCCTGTTAAAAAAACTATTTGGAAACAAGTCAGATAGAGATTTAAAACCAATTTACCCCATTGTAGAACAAATTAAACTTGAGTTTGATAAGTTACAAAACTTAAGCGATGACGAATTAAGAAATAAAACAGCTGAATTTAAAGCATTTATAAAATCGGAATTAGCTACAATTGATAACAATATAGCTGAGCTTTTAAAGGAAACTGAAGTTGAAGGAATTGACTTACAAGGTAAAGACGATATATTTAAGGAAGTAGATAAACTAAAAAAACAACGCGATGAACAAATAGAAAAAGCGTTGAACCAAATACTTCCTCAGGCTTTTGCTGTGGTTAAAGAAACTGCTCGCAGACTTGCTGAAAACAAACAATTAGTGGTTACTGCAAATCAATTTGACAGAGAACTAGCTGCTAAAACAAAACCTAAAAAACCAGTAACTATAGATGGTGACAAAGCTATTTATGCAAACACTTGGGATGCCGCGGGAAACACCGTGGTTTGGAACATGGTTCATTACGATGTACAGCTAATTGGTGGTATAGTTTTACACAGTGGAAAAATTTCGGAAATGGGAACGGGTGAAGGTAAAACCTTGGTTTCAACTTTACCTGCTTATTTAAATGCACTTGCTGGCGAAGGTGTTCACTTGGTTACAGTTAACGATTATTTAGCACGAAGAGATAGTGAATGGAATGCACCATTATTCGAATTTCATGGATTACGTGTAGATTGTATTGATTACCACGAGCCAAACTCTGAAGCAAGACGCCAAGCTTATTTAGCTGATATTACCTACGGAACCAATAATGAATTTGGTTTTGATTACTTACGCGATAACATGGCGCGAGATAAAGAAGAATTGGTTCAACGCAAACACCATTTTGCAATGGTGGATGAGGTGGATTCAGTTTTAGTTGATGATGCGAGAACACCATTGATTATTTCAGGTCCAGTACCCAAGGGCGATGAGCAAGAATTTTTTGCTTTAAAACCACGTATTGAACGTTTGGTAAATGCTCAAAAACAAGTGTTTAACAATGTATTGGCAGATGCTAAGAAATTAATTGCCGCAGGTGATGAAAAAAATGGTGGCTTTAAATTGTTACAAGCACACCGAGCAATGCCTAAAAATACTGCCTTAATTAAATATTTAGGTGAACAAGGTATCAAACAAATATTAACCAAAACCGAAAGCTACTATTTGCAAGACCAACAAAAGGAAATGCATAAAGTAGATGCAGATTTATATTTTACCATTGATGAAAAAGTTAACTCGATTGATTTAACTGAAAAAGGAGCTGAATTAATTACTGCTAGTGGCGAAGATTCACAGTTCTTTATTATTCCTGATGTAGGTTCAGCCATTGCTCAAATAGAAAACAAAACTGAATTAACTACTGAACAAAAATTAGCAGAAAAAGAACAACTTTTACTTGATTTTTCAATCAAATCTGAACGTATTCACACTGTTAATCAATTGCTTAAAGCATATTGTATGTTCGATAGAGATGTAGAATACATTATTTCGGACGGAAAAGTAAAAATTGTAGATGAACAAACTGGTCGTGTATTAGATGGCCGCAGATATAGTGATGGATTGCACCAAGCTTTGGAAGCTAAAGAAAATGTAAAAGTAGAAGCTGCAACACAAACTTATGCAACTGTAACTTTACAGAATTTCTTTAGAATGTACCATAAATTGTGTGGTATGACGGGTACTGCCGAAACTGAAGCAGGTGAGTTATGGGAAATTTACAAATTGGATGTGGTAGTTATTCCTCCAAATCGTCCAATTGCACGTAAAGATGAAAACGATATCATTTACAAAACCAAACGCGAAAAGTACAATGCAGTAATTGACGATGTGGTTAAGCTTTCTGAATCTGGTCGTCCAACATTGGTTGGTACCACTTCGGTTGAGGTATCGGAATTATTAAGCCGAATGCTAACCATGCGTAAAATTAAACACAATGTGTTAAACGCAAAACAAAACCAACGTGAAGCAGAAGTTATTGCTGAAGCTGGACAAAAAGGAGCAGTTACCATTGCCACCAACATGGCTGGAAGGGGAACGGATATAAAACTTGGCGAAGGCGTAAAAGAAGCCGGAGGTTTAGCTATTATTGGTACAGAACGTCACGAATCGCGCAGGGTTGATAGACAGTTACGTGGACGTGCTGGTCGTCAAGGTGATCCAGGTTCATCTCGTTTCTATATCAGTTTAGAAGATGATTTGATGCGTTTGTTTGGTAGCGAGCGTATAGCAAAAGTAATGGATAGATTAGGTATGAAAGAGGGTGAGAACATTGAGCACTCTATGATTACTAAAAATATTGAAAACGCACAACGTAAAGTTGAACAAAACAACTTTGGTGTTCGTAAACGTTTATTGGAGTATGATGACGTAATGAACTCACAACGTGAAGTAATTTACTCTAAACGTAGAAATGCGCTTTATGGTGATAAATTGGAATTAGATTTAAGCAATATGTTACACGATTTGTGTTACGAATTGGTTGAAACTTATCAAGATTTGAAAAACTTCCAAGAATTTAAAATTGAAGTTTTACGCTTATTGGCTTATGAACCACAACTTACTGAAGATGAATTTACTGGTAAAACAGAGATAGTGGTTGAAGCATTTATGCATGAGTTAAGCGAACATTACAAAAACAAGGTAAGTCATATGTCGGCTCAAGCATATCCTGTATTTAACGATATAAACAGCAATAATAATGTTCAAGACCATGAAATGATTGTAGTTCCAATTACAGATGGTTTGCGCAATATTCAATTGCCAATAAACATTAAAAATGCAGTAGCAAATCAAGGAAAAGAAGTAGCCAAAATTTTTGAAAAATTTGCCACTCTTTGGATAATTGATGACGAATGGAAAGAACATTTACGCGAAATGGATGAATTAAAACAATCATCACAAAACGCAGTATTTGAGCAAAAGGACCCATTATTGATTTACAAATTAGAATCGTTTAACTTATTCAAAGGCTTACTAAGCCGCATTAATAGAGAAGTTTTAGGAATGTTATTTAAAGGCCATATTATGGTTAATAACAACAATAATATTTCTACTACCAGCCAAATGCCAAGAAAAGAGCCTGCACCTAAACTTCAAACCAGCAGAACCGATGATTTATCAGATGCTCAACAAAGAGCTATGGAAGCAGGACAAAGTGTAAGCGATAGACCAAAACAACAACAAGTATTTGCTGATAACAAAATTGGCAGAAACGATTTATGTCCATGTGGAAGCGGTAAAAAATACAAACAATGCCACGGTAAAGAAGGCGCGTAAAACAAATTATAATAATAATCTAGTAAGTTTCGTTAATGAATTTACTAGATTATTAATACCTCAAAAATGGAATTAGCAAAACAAATAGAACATACCAATTTAAAACCCGAATGCAGCAACAAAGACATTATAAAACTTTGTAACGAAGCTATAGAATATGGGTTTTATGGTGTATGTGTTCCACCCTATTTTGTTCAACTTGCAAAAAAAACAATTGGCAAAAAAGACGTGAAAATTATTACAGTTGCTGGTTTCCCATTAGGTTACTCAACCGTTGGAGCAAAAGTTGAAGAAGCTAAAAAAGCCATTATTAGTGGAGCAGATGAAATAGATATGGTAATGAATATTGCTGCATTTAAAAGCAATGATTATCAAACCGTTCAAAACGATATACAATCAGTAGTTACAGTTTGCCACTTACAGAATAAAAAAATAAAAGTAATAATTGAAACTGCGTATTTAAACGAAGAAGAAATTATAAAAGCTTGTAAAATTTGTGCTGATTGTGAAGTTGATTATGTAAAAACCTCAACAGGTTATGCTTCATCTGGAGCAGAGATAAGCAGTGTAAAACTCATGCGCGAAACTTTGCCTACAAAAATTAAAATAAAAGCTGCAGGAGGTATTAAAACCAATAAACAAGCCATTGATTTATTAAATGCTGGTGCTGATATAATTGGCAGTTCTAATAGTATCAATTTATTGTTATAATTGTAATATGAAAACTAATATAACTATCTCATCAATAATCATTTTATTATTATTTAGTTCAAATATTAAAGCTCAAACGAAAGGCTCGATTAATATTAAGGGAGATAACATATACTTAGATAGTTTAATTGAAAAAAATACTTCCAATAACCGCGTAAACAAAACCATTTCAGGTTACAGAATTCAAATTTTTTCGGGTAATGAAAGAAACAATGCCAATAATATAAAAACAAGGTTTCTTAAGTTATATCCAAATCAAACAGCCTATTTGGCTTACCAACAACCCTACTTTAAAATAAGAGTTGGTGATTTTAGAACGAGATTAGAAGCAAAATTATTTTATAATAAAATAAAAGAAGAATTTGGCGAATGCATAATTATTGCCGATAAAATTAATTTACCAGCATTATAACAAACTCTTTAATATTCAATTCGTGTAAGATATAAACCGTGAGCAGGAACTGAAACTCCGGCTTTTGATCTATTTTTACTAGCTAAAATTTCTTCCAATCCTATCAAATCAAGTTCGTTTAAACCAACTTTAAGCAGTGTACCTACAATTGCTCTAACCATATTGCGTAAAAACCTATTGGCTCTTATGGTAAAAATCAATAACTCACCTTCCACTTTCCAATTTGCAAGCATCAAATCACAGTTGAAATTATTAACTTGTGTATGAACTTTACTGAAACACTCAAAATCAGTGTGTTTTAAAAGAACCTCACAAGCTTTATTCATGGCAACCACATCTAATTTGGGATTGTGTAATAATGCATAATCAACCAGAAAAGGATTTGGCTTAGTAGTAATAACATACTCATATTCACGCCATTTGGCATCAAAACGTGCATTAAAAGCATTTTCAACACGCCATATACGCTTACAAGCTATATCATTACTAATTAATCTGTTTATTTTAAAGGCAATTTTATCTCCATCAATCTCATATTTTGTATCAAAATGAGCTACAAACTGTTTTGCGTGTACACCAGTATCAGTTCTTCCACAACCTAAGGTTTCTATTGGTTGGCGCAATAAAAGCGAAAGCTTAGTATCTAATTCATCCTGAACAGAAACAGCGTTTAATTGCTTCTGCCAACCATGAAAACGTTTACCATTGTATGCTATTTCAATTGCGTATCTAAACATATTACCAAATCATTATAAAAAAACAAACCCCAAAAGAACAAGTCTTTTGGGGTTTGCAATTTATGTATTTTAACTTAAATGTTATTGCTTAACTAATGACTTAACAACTGTTTCATCACCAATTTTTACTTTAACAAAGTAAGTACCAGCAGCAGTAAAGTTATTTGAAGTTAATTCAAAATTATGTTTACCAGCGCTTACTTTAGTATAATTAGTAGTTGAAATTTCTCTTCCTAATACATCAGTAATTACAATTGATATATCATCAGATTTGGTCAAACTTAAGCTTACAAATGCATTGTTAGTTAACGGATTAGGATATGCAACTAAGTCAAACTTAGCAGCTAACTCTTCACCTGCACTTACACTTACATCAACTATAACAGTATCTGTAAAATTAACGACACAACCATCAGCAGTAGTAACTTTCATTCTAACTTCGTATGTATCCTTTTTGTTGTAGGTAAACTCAGCAATACGTTGGGTAGAAGTAGTACTATCAGCATCACCAAAATTCCACGAGTAAGAGTTTCCATCTGTTACTAAATCAGATGGTGTAAATACTTGACGGTTATTAGTAGTAAACCTGCTAGCAGGGATAGCAAAGTGTTGATTTGTAAAAGTAATAACCGGTTTAGGCACTACCGTAATAGTCCCTTCTTTGGTATCTCTACAACCATTAGCAGTTGCCGTTAAACTCCAAGTATAAACTCCAGGATCAGGATAAACATTAAATGTATTACAAGCGCCACTTTGACCATTTCCAAACACCCAGTCACAATTAATGGTTCCACCTGATGATGAGAATGATTTACTTGTGAAAGTTACATTATTGCCAACACAAACTTTATCGCTACTGATACCAGTTTTAATTGTACCACCTAATTCAGCAACTGCAACTGGTGCAATATTAACTATAACATCATCTGAGAATGTAGATGAACAACCAAACAATTTATTAGTAGCAATTAATGTAACCTTAAATGGATCACCACTGTTATTGTTTAAATAACGGTGTTTAGGGTCTTGACGTGTATCAGTTCCACTGTTGTCACCAAAATCCCAAACATAACTTGCATTTTGAATTCCAGGACCATAAACTGTTTGATTGGTAAATGTAGTAGAATCATTTGTACAAGCTGCGCCAGATATAAAACCAGCTTGAGGGGTTTCGTATACAGTTACCAATTGCGAAGTGGTATCAACACAACCAGCAGCAGAAGTTAATCTTAAGCTTACTCTAACGTTTCCACTATTGGCAAATCTAATTTGGAAGCCATTAGATACACGTGTTTCACCTGTACTAAATGTCCAGAAGTAACCTAATCTATCTCCGTTTGAAATTGAAGAACTATCGGTGTAAGGCATAAACTGACCTTGACAATGACTAGTTACAGTAAATTTAGCTTTAGGTTTAGCGTATGAAGGGAAAACTCTAGAATTAACCGCAAAACATGCATTAGCAGGATTAGTTACTCTTAATGAAACAGTGTAGTTAGTGTCAGCTTTACCAAAAGCAAATGAAGTATTTGCCGAAGTTCTACTGATATTGCCTGGGAAATTCCATAAGTAACTTAAACCAGGAGCAGGATTAGACACATTGAAGAAAGTTGAATCATTTTGACAAACAATTGCCACTGAACTTGCAGTGTAAGCAGCACTAGGGGCCTGTAAAACATAAATTAAACGAGATACAGTATCAGAAATACCTAATGCAGAAGTTACTGTTAATTTAACTCTATAAACACCAGGAGTATTCCAAACTTTAGGTTGAGGTACAGCAAAAGTAGAAATAGTGTTATCACCAAATTCCCATAACTGAGTTGTACCAAAAAGACTACCTTGGTTAATTAAGAAATTTAATCCTGTTCCAGTACAAGCAGTATCAGCTCTAGGTCCAGTAATAAAATTGTATGCAACAGGATTATTAACTTTAATATAACGAGTTACAACCGTATCACAATTTGTTCCTAAAAATCTAAGTGTGGTAGATAAAATAAATACACTATCACCTTCTGCAGCGGTTGGCGTAAACTCAACTTTTGCATCAGCACTAGCTGTAGGAGGAGTAAATGTAAAGTTAGTAGCAGGGGTACCGCTATTTAAAGTTCTTAAACTTGTATTCAATAAAGTCCAAGCAGTGTTATAACTTGCATTAGTATAATAGCTAGTTGGAGTTAGAATTTTATAAGTTAACTTATTACCAAACTTAACGGCATCTGGTTTAAATTGATCACCATCATTTGCTGAACCATTAAATGCACCAGTTGTTAAATCAGGAATGATGTATCCACCTTCCGAAGTAATTGGGCGTGTAAAACGATTTATAACCGTTCTAAATGTACCTGGTAGGTTATTGCTACAAATATTTGGTGTAGTAGATGAGAAAGGAGGAACATAAGTTGCAGAACCATAATTGATAGCTGAAATTACATAGTTAATAGTATCAACCTGACGATTAGCAAAATTCAATGTTAAGCTTCCATTGTTTCCAAAAGCAGTATCTAATACACTAACACCACCACCATTTTCTAAATGTAAAGCTCTGTAAACATAACGAGGGTCAGAATTAGGAATTGTAACGGTAAATGGTTGGCTGGTGTTACAGATTGTTGCAGTTTGAGGAGTTACCACTTGATTTTGAATATCATCAAAAATTTGAATACTATCAATCATCATGTTTTGTCCACCACCTGTACTGAATGCATCAAATACCACATTGTAAGTGTTACCTGGTGATCTATATAAACTTAAACAAACTTCAACAGTAAACCAATCTGGAAAAGGAGAAGAAGTATTAGGTCTAATCACAATCTTTTCGTCAGAACCTATAAAACCATTTTGCATAATTTTTACAGATACAGAATCACGTCTTCCAACTAAATTATTGCTTTGAGAGAAACGGAATCTTAACATTGGTCTGCTTAAAACACTTAAGTTTAAACAAGGCGAAATTAAACGAGCAGATGCACCAGCAGGTAAAGTACTTGAAGGGAATAATGCGCATCTAATACCACTTTCAGTAGCTTGTGTTGGGTTTGAGGCTGAGCCGAAGGCACTTGTATTCCAATTAGCTCCATTGGTTAACGATTGGGCTGTCCAACCTTCATTACCATTTTCAAAGTTCATGGTGTATGGGAATGTAGCTAAACCAGTTGATAAAACCTCCCATGGCTTATCGGTAGGATAAACACCAATATTACCACTTATATCTTGCGCTGTAATTTTGTATTCAATTAAACCACCAGCAGCTAAAACACTACTTGGCAAGGTATATGAAATTTGTCTGTAACCTGCAGAAGTTGTAGTGTATGGGATATTAGCAGGAACATTAACAGGTGTTCCTCCATTTACCCTATAAGTAAATACATCACCAGTAAAATTTTTATCTTCAACAATAAATGTTACTGTATTAAATATACTACTCACACAATTAATAGGATTTGCAGGCAAAATTCTTGGAAGGATACTATCAATAAAAGTACCTCCAGCATATTCATGAGCACCTATTGTAGGAGTAAAAATATTTCTAGCATTACCAACCACGTCACCAGTAATACCTGTTACAGGATTACCAGCATTGTAAATTACAGAATTTGCAGATGCAGGAATAAATAAATCTAAATCGCTAGTAAACGGAGCAGTTAAATTAGAACTAAATAAATCTCCACCAGTAAAGCGGTAAATACTATCCCAAGTAGTGTAAGTAGTTGGTGTAGTTGAAATAGCATTAGCCATTACTAAACCATTAGTAGCATTAGTGGCATTACAGAAATAATTGTTATAATCTGATAAATTAAATGGACTTAAAAGATTGCCAATAATTACAGCTCTTGAAGTAACATTAGTAGAAGCAGGTGCACCACCTAATTTATTAGAGAACAAATTATTAGTCATTTTAAATCCGTAATTTAATGCAATTGAAGCGGCATCTAATCTGAATGGAGCTGCAATAGCTAAACAAGCACTTCTACTACCAGTAGCTAAAGTATTGGCAGTACCTAAATTAACTGAGTTAAAATGAATTCCAATATTAGCATCAGTTATATTAGCAGTACCATCAATTGCAATACCATATACACCACCCATTAAGGCTGTTGTACCTTGAGCCGCAATTCCCGAAATCATATTGTTTCTTATAGATGAGCTGTTGGTAATATTACCAGCATCTGCTCCAAAATTCATATAAATTCCGTATGCAGTACTTGCAGCAACTGTTGAAGTAATATTTCTAATGATATTTCCATCAATAATGTTAGCCGAATCTAAAACAGTATTTGAACCAACAATTGTAGCTAATTCAATACCGCGAGGGTTATTAAAGGTTACAATATTGTTTTGAATTCTATTTCTACTGATATTAGCCAAGTATTGACCAACACAGAAAATACCCGCAGCATTATTAACTCCACCAAAATAATCAGTAGCTAATGAACCACCAGGAGCAATATTTCCTCCAATGATATTACCAGATATAATATTATTATTATCACCTTGACCTCTTACACCATTGCTTCTTAAATAAATACCATATTGACATCCTCCAATAAAGTTATTAGAAAATTCGTTATTGTTATTTCCTCCGGTGCCTAAAGAGTTAGAAGGAGTAGCGGTAATACCACCAGAATAAATTGCAGCAAATGTATTAATGCCCGTAGTTGTAGAGTTGCCTATCAAATTACAATTTCTAACAAAATTATTGCTTGTGGCTAAGTTAGCCGAGAAAATTGAACTTTGACCACCTAATAAATCAATAATTTTAAAAGTATTGCTATTCATAATAGCAGGCATAACTATTGTTAAGTCTCTCGAGTTTGTATTGTTATTTGAACCATCAAAACCAAAGAACCTACCGCTTGTAATTCTAATTAAGCTTGAATTAGCAGCAGGAGTTGTAATTACGTTTGTAAATCTAATTGTATCTTGGCGACCAGAGGCAACTGAAACTACAACAGGAACACTTGCATTGGCAAAAGGATAATCTAAAACAGTAATTGGAGTAACAAAAGTATCTGTTTCACCTTGGTAACCATTAGCAAGTTCTAATCTTACAGGTTGAACACCTGTAAATGACAAACCAACGCCAAAAGCATTTAAATAATTTACAGCAGAACGTAAAGTTCTAAACGATCCTGAAGTAGGATTAGCTAATAACGGGAAATTATCTGAACCACTAATTTGGTAAGTAGCGTTTGGTTGTAATGGAGCATTTAAAGTAACAAAGTTAACAGCTCCTAAATTTGAACCAGCAGCTCTTGACGCACCATAAATATCAGTTAAAATTACTGAAACTGATGCTCCAGAAGTGTATCTTGTTCCAGCAGTAACTGCCAACAAATCAGGTAAAGTATCAGATACAAATCTAGTAGGGAAGTTAAATGAACTCATATCAACATTAGTTCCCATAAAGGCACGAATGGCATTGATATTTGTTCTAGTAGCAGGAACAGCAGATGGGGTTACCATCAAAATATTATTTGCTAATGTTGGGTTATTACCCGAAACAAAATATGAGTTAAAGTCGGATGCAGGAACAAATAACGAGGCATTTGGTGCAAATGGAGAAGTTGCAGATAAAACAGTTACAGCATACATATTACCAGCATTGTTTCTATTAGCAGTAACTCCATAAATATTATTTACACTCGAAATACCTCCTCTAATATTACCTCCTAAATACAATGCAGTAATACCAGCACTGGTATTTAAAATATTGTTACCACTCATATTAATGGTATTATTAACCAAGGTAACCACATTGGTAGCAGTGTTTGCAACATTTGCATCAATGAAAATACCTGTAGGATTTGAAACATTTATAGGTGAATTTGTTACACCTCTAGATAAAATATTTGAAATATGGTTATTAGCAAAGAAATAACTTCTAGCGCCAGAAGGTGCCGACATTTGAGCTCTGATTCCAATACAACTTGCACCTGTTAAAGTAGTTAAGTTGTAAATAAAGTTTTTAGTAACAGTTACATCCCAATTAGGGTAAGGATTAGCACCTTGTAATTCGTTTATTTCTATACCTCTAAAACCATCAGAAACTGAAGCTGTTGGCAAACAGTTTCTAACCACATTTGAATCGATTAAAGCAGCTTCAACTCCATTAACATAAATACCAGCTTGAGTAGTAGCACCACCAATAAAAGTTGTTGGCACAGTTCCATTTGGAGCAATAGTACCACCAATGATGTTATTAGATATTCTTAGGTTAGTTATTCTATTTGTAGGAGTTCCAGGTGCAGTGGCAGCAAAAGCAGGTGCTGTTCCTCCAGGATTTGCTCCAGAACCTCTTACATGAATACCATTTCTTACACCTTGGATTAAGTTTCCAGTAATAGTAATATTACTATTTGCTACTGATCTTAATGTATCGTTTTGATTTGGTGTAGCTGAAGACAAGAAAGGGAACCCATAATAAATACCAGCAAAAGTATTAATTGCAGTAGTTGTAGTGTTACCTAAAATGTTTACATTTCTAATGGTAATGTTTTGGCAAGAAGTATCAGAAGGTGTAATACTGATAACGCGTGAATTTGGAGTTACCGATGCATTTCTAAACATGAAAGTTAAATTTCTTACATTTTTGTCTGTATTGGTTAAACCATCAACTATTACATTACGAGCACCCATAAATCTTAATACCGAAGAGTTTGCAGCATTTACAACATTTGGAGCCCAAATTGTATCTACCACACCTACGTCTGGTCTAATTACTACACTTAATGAAGCATCCGAACCTGGATAATCTACTATGGCAGGAATCCAAGTAGTTTCTCTTGGGTAAGTAGATGTAATTCGTAATGTTATATTATTCTGATTTCCAGAAATACCGTAAGAGTTTAGGTATGCAATTGCCTCGGCTAAATCTTTGAATGAACCATTTGGTGAACCTATTTTTGGTGGATTTGAGATACCACCATCAATATTATAGGTAACACCACCAATTAATGGAGAAGGTAAGTTGGTTGAATCGCCTAACCATTGGTGACAGCCAACAGAGGTAAATCTTCCTAAACCGGTGCGTGGGTTTCCTAAAATATCATCAGTTACTTTATTAATTACTGAGTCACTAATAGCTCTGCTGAATAAATTTAGTGTATTCAATGCATAACCTCTGTTATATAGTCTATTTGAAACACCATTTGCTATTGTTAAAACAGTATCGTTGGTAAAAGGAGGAATAATTCCAAAACTATTTGAATCTGATAAACTGTATAGTCTATAATTTTTTAAGGTAGAAATATTTCTTACCAAACCACCTCTTACTAAACCAGCCACAAATGCATAACCAGATCCAAAAGTATTAGCATAATAATTATTGAAGTTAGAATAAGAGAATGGATTAACATTATTAGCAGTTACTACAATTACATAGTTTTGATAACCAGCCACGTTGGTAGATGTACCTCCCATTCTATTAGAGAATGAATTATTTAATAATCTTATACCACCTGTAGTAGCACTTCCTGTTAATAAACAAGCTGATACTGTACTTGCTCCATTATTAGAACCCATAGTATCACCTACTAAATTGATGGAATTAAACAACATTTCTAAACCAACGTATGAAGTGGCGTTTTCAACAAAAACACCAGCAGTGTAAGTTCCAGCATTAGTTATTGTAGTTCCACCAGACACCGAAGCAATTCTAGAAATTGAGTTATTGGCAACCAATAACCTTCTTGTAGTATTATGTGACCCTAAACTAATTCTGATACCGAATATACCTCCTGTAGTTTGATTGGTATATAAATTATAGATTTGATTTTTTACAATTCGAATATTTGAATCCAATGCAATTTGATTACCATCAGTTGCTAATCTAATACCTGCAAATCCGTTGTTCACATTTGGAATGCTTAAACGAAGCGTATTTCTAATAATATTTCCAGAAATGGTTGAATTAGCAGCTGTTTGTAAATAAATACCAGATGCAGGAGTAGCATTTACGCCACCAATAGAAGCAGAATTTGCAGCATTAATTGGATTGGTGTAATCACCTATTATATTATTAATAATGTTAACGCCTGTATCTTGAGAAGGGAATGCAGTAGCATTTGTAGGGAAACCTCTATGGTAAATACCATTTTGAACTGCCATAATTAAATTATTGGTATAACTAATATTATAGTTAGTACCTAAAAGCGCATTAGAAGGTGTAGCAGCAGCTCCACCAAAATAAATACCAGCAAAAGTATTAATAGCTGTGGGAGTTGAGTTACCAACAATAACACAATTTCTTATAGATACATTTCTAATCCTATTAGAAGATGCAGCAAGAGCAGGAATGATGTCAATAACTTTAGCAGAAGCGGTAGTAGAAGCGCCCATTTGGAATGTAATATTCCTTTCGCCAGGAGTACCTGCACCATCAATAGAAAAATCGGTACTTCCAAAAATTCTAAACAAACTTCCATTAGTACCAATTAAAGCTGTTGTACTGATAACGAAATTTAAACCAGCTTTTGGTCTTAAAACTACTGGGCGAGTAGCACTCATATTAGGGTAACCAGAACCATTTGTTGCACCAACTTGAATAACAGATGGCTCAATCCCTGAGTAACCTTGATCTAACAAGATGGTAACAGTACCCAGCGGTTGTGTTACATCAATACCAAAGGTATTTAAATAGGTAATGGCACCTGCAGTACCAGCACCTGATAAGTTAACAAATGTGTCAACCGGAGCAACTTGGTCAATTTGACCATTTACTACATAAGTTTTTCCTCCACCGAATCCTTGAGCAAAGGCACTACTGGCCGAAAGCCCAACAAATACAGCTAAGTACAAACTTATCTTAATGTAAAAGTTAGTAAATTTTGATTTCATATATTCCTTTATTTTGTTTGATTTTAAAATAATTGAGTTAGCTAATATAGTTATTTAGTTCATTTAAACAAATATTTGAACATAAAATTAACATTTTTTTATTTTTTATATTGATAATAAACTCTTTGTGGTTTTTCTTTTTCACGCCAAACAAAACCCCTCAATCTTAATTCCTCGGGTTTTAATTCATCTAAAGGATACATGAACCCTTCAGGATTATTTATAAAAACACCTTTACTTATTTTTTTATTTGCAAAATAAAATTCCATTTCACTACAATCAATCTTATTGATTCCTATATAGTTTACGCTATCTTCTTTGGCATAATATATACTTTGTCCGTTACCATAAACCCGCAAGTATTTTATATTATTACTGTCCAAAAAACCTTTCATGTTTTTACCTTTTACTTGGTTATAATGGGGGCCTTTTTCGTTAGAGATTAAAAAAGAATTGTTTCTTAAATGAAATGAGTCTAATCGGCTATTATTGATGTAAAAGTGTATGGTATCAGCGGTAATTTGGTTCAAGCCATTCCAAATTATAGGCGATGAAAACATAGAAAGAGTAGAATCTGATTTGGCATAAACTAAACTATCGCATACACCTTGAATATCGGTTTTAAAAATTTTCACTTTTCTAAAAGCTTTAATTAACTCTTTTTGTTTTAGTTTCTTGTCGGCCTGAAACAGAAACAATGTGTCTGCGTATAAAAACATGCTATCCTTTTTATCCATAATCATTAAGCCATATGGATTTTGAGTTACATAAGTTTGTTTAATTTTGCCATTCATTACGCCTAAGTTACCATAAAGTGTAATTTTTTGAATGGAATCAATTAACTCCAAATTACGATAGGCACGTCCAATATTGTTTTTTCTATCGTAAAATAAACTGTCGGCTTTTAAAATTTTATTTTCGGTATACAAAATAGCGTTTTTACTAAACTGACTAATTTCCTTTTTGGTATCGTACCAACCATTTTCGCACACAATTTTATCTTTGGCACTTTTAATTACAGTTGGCCCAAAAAAATAAGAAACCTTGGTAACTGTATTATACATTAAGGTGTCGCTCTTCATGTTATAGTCCGGATTAGTTAAAACTACATTTTTCTTGAAAAAGAAGTTTTTAGTTCTGCTTTGGTAATAACCCTGCTGACTGGTTAAATTGTTTTTATCTGAAATAATTAGGCCATTATTTAAATAATAGCCAACATTATTTACCATATCAAAGTCTAGCTGACTGGTAGTTAAAATCATTGATTTATCATACATTTTAACATTACCTTCCATAAATGCATGTTTGGAGTTACCATCGTACTTTAGGTAGTTACCTTCCATTCGCACACTATCATTGTGATTAATGCGCACATTGCTGTATGCTTTTACCATATTTGAATCATCGTACAAAATGGCTGAATCGCAATACATCAAAGTGTTTTCTTGTTTTAAAATTACATTACCTGAAAGTTTTTTTGAATTTCCGAGCTGTGTTACTTGTCCTTCAAACAAATCGGCCCCAATAATTTCTACTTTACTTTTGGTTTGGGCTAGTAATAATTGACTCATTGCAAACAATACAATGAAAATTTTAAATTTGGTGGCAAAATATTGCATGGTTCAAAACTATAAAATTTTTAATTACAGCATAGCTTAAATATAATATTATGCTTAAATAGTTGTAAAATTACACCATAAATTATACCAAACTAAAATGCAAATGATTGAAGCATTTAAAAATTTCATCAGAAAAGAAAGCTTAATAACTGATAATGAAATGGTTTTGCTCACTGTAAGTGGGGGAATAGACTCTATGGTGATGCTGCATTTATTTATGAATAGCAGCTATCCATTTGCGGTGGCGCATTGTAATTTTGGTTTAAGAGGAGTAGAAAGCGATGGTGATGAAGCACTTGTAAATAGCATTTGTAAAGAAAACAATATTTCTTTTTACTCCAAAAAATTCGAAACCAAACAATATGCTACCGAAAATAAACTTTCAACCCAAATGGCAGCGCGTGAACTTAGGTATAATTGGTTTAATCAACTTTGTAAAGAAAACAATTTTCAATTAATTGCTACTGCACACCACCAAAACGATGTAGCAGAAACCATGTTGATTAACATTACCAGAGGAACCGGCATTAGTGGACTGCATGGTATTTTTCCAAAAAAAAATAATATCATCAGACCATTACTTTTTGCCAACAGAAACCAAATTGAAGCTTATGCAAATGCTGAAAACATTGAATTTAGAGAAGATAGCAGTAATAAAAAAACAGACTATTGGCGGAATAAAATTAGGCTTGAGGTTATACCTAAACTGGCATCTTTAAATGAAAAAGTAATTGATAACTTTTATGAGTTAAGCAACAGAATTAAAATTGATGAACAATTGCTGCAAGAAAAACTAAACGACCTAAAAAAAATTTATGTAAAAAACAAAAAAGGCCTGCTTTATATTGACCTAAAAATTAAACAGCATTATGCAGCTAAAACTCTATTATTTCATGTGTTAGATGAATTTGGTTTTACTGAAAATGATGTGATTCAATTATGTGAAAACACCTATATTTCAACAGGTGCTATTTTCGATTCAAAAACACATCAATTATTGGTAGATAGAAAACACTTTGTAATTAAAGAAAGAGAAGTTGAAATTATCAATCAAACCATTGAAATTAGTAAGACGACTGTTGAGGTTCAAACCAATTTGGGCACCATTCATTTTGAAACTTTAAGCGAATACCCCAAAGCATTTGCAAAAAACTGTTTATACTTAGATAAAGACAAAACTGGAAACGAGTTTATATTACACACATGGCAGCAAGGCGACCGCTTTAAGCCACTTGGTATGCAAGGCACCAAACTGGTAAGCGATTATTTAATTGATAAAAAAATTAACCAATTTGAAAAAGAAAAATGTTTGGTTTTAACTAGCAAAACTACCAATCAAATTGCAGCAGTAATTCCCTACCAAATTAGCAACGATTTTAAAATTAATGAGGACACGAAAAGTATTTTAAAGGTCTGTTTAAATTAAAACTTACAGCCTTCCATTATGCGCCAAAAGGCCATCTTTGGTAGCTAAATAACTGTAAGCGTGCATATCGTCACTATCAAAAATGAAGCTTTTAACGTAATCTTGTTTTTGTTCATCAAAACGCATGGCCACTACCATTTTTTTGGCAATTAAATGCTTTAAACAATCGGCTACTATTTTAGGTGGCGCATCCACTTCTTCTAGTATTTTGCTAAATGGTTCTACAAAATATAAAACGTTTAAAATATCAAAATCTATTTCGCTCAATTCGTATTGCATAAAAAATTATTTATGGGTTCTACCCTTCCAATTATAAGTTCCAAAATTAGCCCAAATGCCAATAATTATTACATATAACACATGAAATATTTCGGCAAGTGGTAATAATAAAATAAGTTTAGTTTTACCAAAAAGTTTTAAAATAGTTACTAAAAAAATGCCTTCTATTAGCGTTTTAAAAACAATTTGATGGAATGCTAAATGCCAATCAATAAAAAGATTTACAACCATGCTAATATTATAAAAGTAAGCCATTATTAGAATAAAGGTAATATACCTGTTTTCGTATTTAGTACTTTTACTTACCCAACGTTTGCGTTGTTCGGTTAGTTGACTTAAAGTACCGTTTGCACCTGTTAAAACTATGGCTTCTTTTTGGTGTAAAAACTGAACTTGATTAGGATATTTTTTAAATATTTTATGCATTAAAAATTCATCATCGCCACTTATAACATGCATATTATCGGCATAACCATTTACTTCAAAAAACACCTTTTTTTCAAAAATTAAATTGGCTGCGCTACACATGTTTGGGTATTTCAATTCCATAGCGGCAGCCCCCACTCCTACTAAACCTGCAAACTCTAACGCTTGTAATTTTTCGAATATATTTTTTGCAGCAAATTCAACTGGAGCATATACCATTTTTGCATTAGAGATATTGATGAATTGATTAATGGTTTTTAACCAATTATTACCTCGTGTACAATCAGCATCGGTTAAAATAATATAATCGAATTTTGCCTGTTCTATGCCTTTAGTAATGGCTTGTTTTTTATTATCTATTTTATCAAAATCTGCTAAGTTTATTATTGAAATATTGTCCCGATGTATCGGGATTGAATGTTGAATTTTGAATTGATTGAGAATTTCTAATGTATCATCTGTTGAATGATCATTGATCACAATGATTTCAAAGTTTTCTGAATTATAATTTTGATTAATAATTGACTGCAAACATTGACTGATAAATCCAGCTTCGTTCCTAGCAGATATAACAATGGAAAAACTATTTTGAACTGATGAAATAGGCAATTTATTTTGCCTTTTGGTTCGTAAGATAATTGCTAATAATCCAACATAAAAAAATGCTATCAAACAACAATAAAAAGCAGTTAAAAAATAAGATGTTATGGTCCAATAAATCATTTAAAACTAAATTTATGCTTTAAAATAAATACCAAACCCAAAAGTGCTGGCACCATCATATTAATTACCCAAAGTGAGTAAGCCGAAAGCAATACACCTAAATCAAAAGCATGATTGCCATTACTCAATTCACTGAAAACAAAAAGGGCACTTGCGCCACGTAAGCCAATATCGAGCAAGAAAAAACTTGGCACCACCGATTGAATACAGAAAACTGCAATAACACCAATAAAACAATTTGCCAAACCAACTTGCACACCAAAAAATTGAAGCAAAAAAACATATTGGAATAAAAAAACAGTGTAACGCAAAGCCGAAATAAGTAATACTTTAGTTAACTGTGTTTTGGTATAAGCTTTAAAAACAACTACATATTGCTCAATTTTTGAGAAAAATCGAAATCTTGATAATGCATTGTAAACAAAGTCAATTCTGATAAAACCAAAAATTACCACTGCGTGCATAATTAAAAATGCAATGGCAATATATTTCCAATAAATGTAAACATAAAAATCGGCTTTGGCTGCAAAAGCCAAAAGTGCGTACATACCAAAAACGGCTGTAACCAAAGATTGGGCCGTATGCCCAATAACAGTAACCAATGAACCTTTAATTTTATTGAGTATTTTTAAATGAATAACCCTTCCAGCAAAATCACCAATTTGGTTTGGGGTAATAATGCTTAATGTAACGCCAGAAAAAACCGCCTTTAAAGCATCTAAAAATCTAATTTCCTCAAATTGGTTAATTAATAATTGCCATTTTAAAGTTTCTAAACCCCAATTGAGAAATAACAGCAATACAGCAAAAACCAAGAAAACCGAATTTTTAAATGAAAAATCAAATTGAAATAAAGCTACTTTTTCATCTATGTTATAAGCAATCAATAGTTTATATAAAATAAATGCAACCGTTAAAAATGCCAAAGCAATTTTTAAGTACGTAATCCATTTTTTATGTGTGAGCCAAAACTGTTTCAAGCCAATATTTATTTGCCTTTAAGGCAGGCAATTTATATAATTTTATTTGATTGCTTTTGTTTTTAAAATATATTTGAGTTTTTTAAATCGAAATGAGTTTTTTATTATACCTGTTGTTAGGCATTGCATTGATATTTTACGCCAAAAATTTACAACAAAAACAAATTGCACAATTGAGCGATGAGTTCAAACTTTTGTTATTTAAAATGTTTGAAAAACGAAATAATTATAGCTTGTATTTTAGTTTACTGGTGATGGCAGCATTTTTAATAATTATATGGCTCAATTTATTTGACTTGCACTTAACCTTACTTGCGTTTGCATTTGTAAATATTATAGCTGTTGCCATTCCGTTAAATATTAACTACAATAAGTTAGTAAAAGCAAATTTCCCTGTAGAATTTACTAATAATTACATAGTTACATCTGCACTAAGGGTTTTGGGCACCATTATTATTTTTTCTTATATATTTTTAACGGACTAAAATATTTTGGTAGACAACGGAAATATAAAAGAATTTGATAGAATAATTCTTGGCATTGACCCCGGAACATTAGTAATGGGTTATGGCATTATTGGTATCAATAAAAAACAAGTGAGTTTAATTACACTTGGCGTTCTTCATTTAGAAAAATACGATGATTACGCCATGAAATTAAAGAAAATTTTTGAACGTACCGTTGGTTTAATTGATGAATTTAAACCTGATGAAATGGCCATTGAAGCACCATTTTTTGGTAAAAACGTACAATCCATGCTAAAACTTGGAAGAGCGCAAGGAGTTGCCATTGCAGGTGCTATGAGCAGAGAATTAGGAGTAAACGAGTATTCCCCAAAAAAAATAAAACAATCAATTACAGGAAATGGAAACGCTACCAAAGAACAAGTAGCAGGCATGTTGGAGCATATTTTAAAATTTAAATACGACTCCAAGTTTTTAGATGCAACCGATGGATTAGCAGCAGCTTATTGCCATTTTATGCAAAAAAACTTAGGAATTGAAACTGCTAAAACTAAAGCCAAAATTCCAGCTAAAAAAAAGGCTACCAGTTGGGATGCATTTGTAACTAATAATCCGAATAAAATTAAGAAATAAACCGTTTATAAAACTATTTGTTGCTTTATAAAATTTTTAAACCAAACATAACATAAACTTAAAAAACCAGTTATAATAAAAATTGAAAACCACTGTTAGTTTGATATATTTGCTTTTAAAATGAAAAAACGTTATTCAGCCATACTGTTGGTTTTGATGTTAGCCTTTGGCAATATAACTTTTGCTCAAAACAAAGAGGAGCAATTGGCTGCGCAATTTTTTGCCAATGCCGAATACGATAAAGCAGCCGATTTATACGAAAAACTGCTCAATAAAAATACCAACTCATTTTATTTTTACGATAATTTATTACAATCACTCATTAAATTAAAACGTTTGGATGATGCAGAATCGCTTTGCAAAAAAATGTTTCGCAAAACCAATTCTCCTTACTTTTCGGTTGATATTGGATTTATTCACACTCTCAATAATAAGCCCGAAAAGGCAACGAAACAATTTGATGAAGTGGTAAAAAAACTAATCCCTAATCAAGATAAAATTCAAGAAACTGCCAATGCTTTTGAAAAACGCAATGAAATTGATTATGCCATAAAAACATATACCAATGGCCGTAAATTACTTGGTTATAATGCTGTGTTTAATAATGAACTAGCTGCACTTTATGCTAAAACCAAACAAATGCAGTTAATGATAGATGAGTATTTAAGCAGTGTAGAACAAAACCCTGTAAACAGTGAGGAAATTCAAGGATTATTACAAAACAATATTCAACTACCAACTGACTTTGAATTACTTAAAAATGCACTCATCAAAAAGATTAAAGCCAATACCCAAACTGATGCATTTTATGAAATGTTAATTTGGTTTTATGTGCAACGCAAAGATTTTGACAATGCGCTGATACAAGCCAAAGCCATGGACAAAAGGCTTAAAGAAGAAGGCAGAAAAATGATGGATTTAGGCTATTTAGCCATAAGCAATGAAAAATATGATGCAGCCATTAAACTATTTAACGAAGTAGTACTTTTAGGCAATAATAAAGCTTACTATTTAGCCGCAAAATTGGGCGTTTTAGAAGCAAGTAATAAAAAACTATTGAGTAATGCCAATTTAAGTTTATTGGATTTACAAAACTTAGAGAAAACCTATTTGTCTTTTTTAACAGAAAATGGAAAAACTTATTACACAGCGCCTAGTATGCGCGATTTAGCAAAACTGTATGCATTTTATTTAAATGATATAGACAAAGCCATCAATTGCTTCAACGAAATATTGACATTACCAGGATTAGAAACTTATTTTACCGCAGAATGTAAACTTGAACTTGGCGATTTATATGTAATAAAAGGCCAACAGTGGGACGCCATGTTGTTATATGGTCAAGTAGATAAAGACTTTTTAGAGCATCCGCTTGGGCAAGAAGCAAAGCTGAGAAATGCTAGACTGAGTTTTTATTTAGGCGAATTTGAATGGGCCAAAGCACAGTTAGATATTTTAAAAACAGCCACTACTCAATTGATTGCAAACAATGCATTGGAGCTTTCATTATTGATTCAAGATAATACTGTCGACTCAAACGAAGATGCCTTGAAACTATTTGCCAGAGCCGATTTAAGTTATCAGCAAAATAAATTCGGTGAAGCTTTTCAAACTTTAGATTCGATTATTTTATTGTTTCCAAAACATGCCTTAACTGATGATATAGCATTTAAAAAAGGTCAAATTTATGCCAAGCAAAAAAAATATGAGGAAGCTATAAAGCAATACAATATTGTTATCAATGAATATGGCTCGGATATTTTAGGCGATAATGCTTTATTGAACCTTGCACTTATTTACGATAAAAATTTAAACAATCCCGCTGAAGCTAAAAAACAATATGAAAAATTTATTGAAACTTACGGAAGCAGCATATTTATAAACGAAGTACGCAAACGCTATCGCCAATTAAGAGGCGATATATTAAACTAAAAGAACAAAAAATGATAGTATATAACGTAACCATTAATTTAGACCACGACATTCACGATGAATGGGTAAAATGGATGAAAGAAAAACATTTACACGATGTAATGGCCACAGGCATGTTTACCAGTTATAAATTTTTAAAGCTACTTAGCAAACAAGAAGACGAATTGGGCGAGACTTACGCCATTCAATACTTTGCGCCAAGTATGGAACATTACGAGCGTTATCAAGCTGAGTTTGCACCAACATTACAAAAAGATGGTCGCGATTTATTTGGTGAAAAATTCCATGCATTTAGAACATTACTTCAAGAAGTATAATTAAATTCAAACAACACTATTTTATGAAAGCAATTATTCCTGTTGCAGGAATTGGCACTCGTTTGAGGCCACATACACATACACAACCAAAAGCATTGATTCCTATTGCAGGTAAACCAATTTTGGCGCATATTGTAGATAATTTAATTGATGCAGGCATTAAGGACTTTGTTTTTATCATTGGTTATTTAGGTGATAAAATTGAAGAATATATCCAAAAAAATTATCCTAAAATAACTACCAATTTTATTATTCAAACTACAGGTAAAGGAGTAGGACATGCAATATGGTTAGCCAAAGAAAATATTTTAAAAGACAACAGTGAAATATTGATTGTATTTGGTGATACCATAGCTGATGTTGATTTAAAAAAGGTAATTGCAGAGCCACACAATATGTTGGGCATTAAGAAAGTGGAAGACCCTCGTCAATTTGGAGTAGCTGAGGTTAATAACGAAGGTTATATTACCAAAATGGTGGAGAAACCAGCCATACCAAAATCTAATTTAGCTTTGGTTGGTATTTATAAAATTAAAGATAGCCACGCAC
This sequence comes from Bacteroidota bacterium, assembly GCA_027484685.1. Classification (GTDB taxonomy): domain Bacteria; phylum Bacteroidota; class Bacteroidia; order UKL13-3; family UKL13-3; genus JAAFJM01. The sequence goes on along the minus strand of JAIXSO010000065.1, from coordinate 9,931 downwards.
TGTTGGAGGCGTTAGATACCAATATCAGTCAAAAGAAAACCACACATAACGAATATACTTTAACCGATGCCATGATGAACATGATTAATAACGGCATGAAGTTTAAAAGTTTTGATGTAGCCAATTGGTTTGATTGTGGTAAAAAAGATATTTTATTAGAAACCAACTCTACCCTATTGAAGCGTTTAAATTACGATACTAGTAAATATAAATTTGAAAACACCATTATTATTCCACCAGTTTTTATTGGCGATGATTGTAAAATTTCGAATTGTATTATTGGACCAAATGTATCTGTTGGCGAAAATGCCATTTTAAATTACGGCATTATAAAGGATAGTATTATTGGGCCTTACGCCCAAATTGAATATGCTATTTTAGAAAAATCGCTGATTGGAAATGATGCCACACTTTGCGGAAATAAGCAAAGTTTGAATATTGGCGATAGTACAGAAATAAACTTTGGGTAATGAAAGATTTAATAACCAAGGAAAAAAATATTGGTATTTTTACCATCGTAATTACCTTTTTAGCAATTGCGCACGAAGGAAGTTTAATTCTATTTTTTTCAGATTTTCTTCCTCAATTTACAGCCTCTTTACCCATAAAAACATTAGCATATTATTTTAATTTTTTTGAACTGTCAGATTCAAGATACTTGAGAATTTTTGAATTCAATATGTTCCCTTCGGGATTAATAATTTATTATATCAATGTTTTGTTTTGTGTTATAATGCTTTGTGGTTGTGTTCTATATTATATTAGTAAATTTCAGGAAATTTTTATATTACAGATATTATTTGCATTGATATTTTTAAAAAATTTGGTTGATTTAACTTTCAGCAGTCTTTCCATATTCACGGTACAAAGTTTCGAATTGATTCAACTATGTATATTCTTTACACACTTTGCAATTAAAATGGTAATAGTTCTGTTTATTTATTGGATTATAAAAGAAATGTTGAGTAAGCAAGAGTTAATTAGCACACAAGAAGGTGAATTTTATTTTTGGATACCTGCTTCTAAACTTACTCGAATTGCACATGTTTTATTAGATTTATTTTTTTGCTATTTATTATTTGGCGATATAGCTCGTCAACTTGTTCAAAATTCAATAATACATGCGTTACTCAGAAGCTTGGGTAATATAAACAGTAGTTTGCCATTGTATATAACAGTTATTATTTTCCGACTAATTTACTATCTTGTTTTTGAAGGAATATTTGGCACTACCCCAGCTAAAATTATTACAAATACTTTGGTGGTAAATAACGAAGGCAAAAAAGCTAAATTTTCCAATATTGTTACACGTACATTTATTAGATTTATACCTCTAGAAAGTCTTTCGTTTATTACTTATGGCTGGCATGATACTTGGTCAGACACTAACGTATTGAAATTGAAACCTACTAAAATAAGTGGACTAAATTATTTTATTGTTTTTGTAATTATTGCTGTAGGATTATATTATGGTTTGTATTATTTAGAAAACAATGCTAGGAACTAATTGACTAAAAAACAGAATTGACAAAGAATAACAATAATTACATCAATAATAGCATTTGGATGCTTGCTGAAAAGGCCTCAAGAATTATTTCAGGAATTTTGGTAGGCGTGCTTGTAGCAAGGTTTTTAGGAAAAGAACAATTTGGTATAATTAGCTATGCGTTAAGTGTATTAAGCATTTTTACTGTGTTTTCTACCTTAGGACTTGATGGCATAGTGGTAAGGGAATTAATAACCGAAAAAGATAAAAAATATGCAATACTAGGAACTACCTTTTGGATGCGTTTGATAGGTTCATTGTTTGTAGTATTAGCAGCCACTTATTATTCATCAATTCGCGACCCTAGCGACAGAACATGGATTGTTTTTTTGGTTTCAATAGCGGTTGTTTTCCAATCATTTAGTGTAATTGATTTTTATTTTCAATCGGAAGTTAAAGGTAAATTTAATGCTATTGTTCAAATTATTACTTTGGCACTTTCGGCCATTGTAAAATTAGTACTTATTTATATTGAAGCACCTTTAACTTGGTTTGCATGTATGGTCATGTTTGAGGCTGCAATAACAGCCATTAACCAACTATATTTTTACAAAAAAAATCACCAAGAAATAAGTAAATGGAAATTCACCATACCTGAAGCTAAGCGTTTGTTATCGCATTCATGGCCTATTATAATTTCCGCCTTCATGCAAATGATTTACCAGCAAGCCGATAAAATATTAATTGCTCGATATTTACATGATATGGGAATGGTTGGTCAGTATTCAGCAGCAACTAGAATAAGTGAAGCATCATTTTTTATTCCCGTAGCACTTTCAAGCGCATTATTTCCTGGAATTATTAATAATAGACATAATAAACCATTGCAATTAAAACGCTTAACCCAAATTTATTCATTGATGATTTGGAGCTCCATTTTCATTTCAGTTGGTGGCTATTTGATTGGAGATTTTGTGATTGGATTTTTATATAAGGATGGATTTCCATTGGCACCCGAAATTTTTAAAATACATATTTGGATAACCATTCCTGTATTTTTGGGAACTGCATGGGGCTCTTGGCTCTTAGCATTAAACAAACAACGATTAATTACTGTTTACCAAGTATTTGTACTAATAATTATATTATCAGTCGAAATGTATATGATACCTAAATATGGTATAAAAGGAGCAGCCTATAGTGTGGTTGCAACCTATATGTGCAGCATTTTAGCTATCATATTTGTTTACAAACCAAAAGAGTCAGCCACCTTATTTTTCTCTGCTTTAAATCCAAAACACTTGTTTGATATAGTTAAATATTGGAAAGAAATGAAACTAACCAAATAACCTATCATTTAACTTGTGAATCTCTTAAAACCATTTGTAAGTTATTATTATTAGGAAAAAATTTCAAGCCGCGCTCTGCGTATAATTTAGCTTTTTGTTTTTTGTTATTTATCAAACATAAATAAGCCATCAACTCATGTATGTTTTCGTTATTAGGAACAAATTTTAAATACTTATTCCCAAAATATTCCATTTGATTTACTAGCTTTAACTCAAAGCATGTTTTGGTTAATTCCTCTAAAACAAAAAGGTTTTCATTATCTAAAACATAGGCATTTAGCAGGTATTTTTTAGCATTTTCAAAATCACTTTTACCTACATAAACTCTTGATAAATCGTAATTGGCATTGAAGAAACTTGGAAATAATTCAATTGTTTTCTGAAAATGCAGAATGGCCTCGTTTTGCAATTCAGCGGCTTGTTGAGGATTAAGTTTAGTATTAGTTGAAACCTCGTACATGAGGTTTAAGGCTAATAAATTATGGGCTTGAACAGAACTATTTAAATGAGCTATATCGTTACGCATTAAAGTTAATGGATTTTTCCAATCATTATTTCTTGCTATTGAACGAAATCCAAAACCAATGAAAATTATCAAAACAAAATACTCCATATAATTTGGTTTATTAAACGAAAAATTAGGCTTAAGCCAAATTATAATACCTGCTATGAATATACAAAAACCAGCAGAAGCAGAAAAGGCTAAACGCTCACCAACCATACCTGCAACTAATTCAACCCAATTACTAAATAATAACATGGAAAATAAGTACCAAAAAATACCAATAGAAATGAATGGCTTTTTTGGAAACAACCAAAGAGCAAAAACTATCAAACCAATATGTAAAATAATTGAAATGTACACAAAATAATCGTAAAAATTAGCGGTAACCACTTTTGCATAACCATAAAAAAAAGAAAGCTCACAAGGAAAAACCATTAATTTAAAATATTCGCCTAAAGTGGCAAATCCGGTAGCCACAGTTTCGCTTTTTGAATGATTTGCAATCAATGTATTTTCAAAATAAAGCAAACCTCTACCTTCGGAGAAACTTTTGTTATTCAATCTTTTATTTCCTAAAAAATCGGTTACCTCTATCGGTTTAAAGTAAAAAGCAATATTTGATTTATTATAAAATGTTTTAGAATTGGGTTTAAAAAAAATAAACAATGATATGAACAGAAGTAATATTAAAGGTGCAAATTTTACAGTATTCAATTGAGGAAATTTCCAATTTAAAAGCATAATCAAAACCGTAAAACCTATTGAAATATGATAAAAATTAAATTTGAAAAAAAAGAATGTAACCCCAAAAATCACCAACACTAATACTAAACTTATTATTGGTTTTTTAAAGTAAAAGAATGATAGAATTGCTAAACTAATAACCAATAAAACATTTCCAATACTAAAATGAAAAAACAAGAACAAACCAGTTATTAATGATGATAAACAGACAATTATAATAAACTCTTTTCTGCTTTTAAAATGTAAGTAAGAAGCATAAACAAAACTTAAAATTAAAGAAAATTGCTCTAGGTTAGCTTTTAAAAAAACCACGCCAATAAAATAAACCATGACAATAAGCTGAATAATACCAATGGTTTCATTCTTTTTAATAGCTAAAAATATAAATGGAATACTTAATAGAAAATAGAAAAAATCAGAATAAAAATATGATAAGCCTATTAACAACCAAGTTACAATTGAATAAAAAAATAAATTGTCTATCCATTTTTTAAAAACAATATTCAAAATAAATTCAATAATACTTTTGTAATAATAAAAGAATAAGGCTATTACCAATGGTGCAATTATAAGCAATAAGAACTTTTTTAAACTTAATTCAGAAACAACCAAAGCAGCAGGTATAACCAATACCAATGTAATAAGTAAAAGAGTTGTTAAGTTTGTTTTGCGAAAGCATACTGCCATTAATGGAAACACAAATACAATTGGATAAATACTCTTTTTAGAAAGGATTGCTAACCCCATAAAAATTGCAATCCAAACTAAACTTAAAGCATTACGTTTAGTCAAATACTTTTCGAAAAATAGTCCCGCTACAATCGCAAATAAGAAACCTAATATTTCATCTCTATTTTTAATACTTGCTACTACTTCGGAATGGATAGGATGCACTGCAAAAAACAATGCTGCTATAAACGAAACAACTATATTTTCTTCACCAAACCAATTTATCATCAATTTGAAAAACAACAATACAGACAACAAGTAAAAAAGCAAATTAAACAAATGACTAACCGTTGGACTTTCGCCAAAAAACTGATGTTCTAATGCAAATGATACATGAACAATTGGTCTATAACCAAAGTTAATTTCAGCATTATCGGAATAATAAGAACTAGAAAATATTTTACCAATGGCAGCAATACCTTTAGACGTATATTTATGGTTTTGAGTAACCAAGTTATCATCCATATTATAGCCGTTAAAAATGGTATTACCAAATACCACAATTACCACAACAAACAATGCTAAATAGTATTTTTGGATTAAACTAAAACTTGATTTGATATTCGTATATTTTTTCATTTATTTCAAGACAATAAACTAGTTTTCAATTAATCGAAATGCTTTCCATTTAAGATAATAAAAATAAGACAAAATGGTAAAACTTTTTAAAAAATCTCTTTTAAAATTATATGTAGGTAAATAGATTTTTAAAGCCTTTTGATAATGCAAATAAGCCTTGTGTAAAATATTTTCGGGATTTGAAAACTTTATTAAACTTAGTTCAGCAAAGTGTATAAAAACCAATGGAGAATTGTTTACATACCAACTTTGTTCGTGCAAGTTTTGAATTTGATAGTTTTTATAATTCCAGCCAGCCAAATTGCAGCCATTATGTTTAAGTATTTCTACCTTATCAAATAATATTGGTACTAAATCGAGGTATTTTTGATCATCGAACAAACCGCGCCAGTATGCCTGTTTTATATTATACAAACAGCAATTAGCCCACCAATTCAAAAAATCAATGGCCGAATTATTAACACCAATAAAACCGGCATTGTAAAGCCCTACCCTAAAATTAGCTTCTAACCAATTTTGGTTTTGGAGCGGATTAGCCTCATAAAAATGAGGTGTAAGAAGAATATTATTATGACTTAGTTTTTCAAATAAAAAAGCACAATCACTGTAAAAATAAATATCATTGTCAACGTAAATAACCGAGTTATTTGTAACAAGTAAATGTTTTAAAAAAACAGGCTTTAAAGACCAACGCAATTTATCGAGATTAGTTTGATATTTTTTTACCAATGCCTTTGTTAAATTATCGGTTAATTCATTTAAATAATGAAAAACTACTGTTTGATGCGAATTAATTTGTTTATCACCATCAACCATTAATACATGCAAAACAGCGTTGTAATTTTTTAGACTATCGGCCAAAGCAAATACTTTAAATAAATGCGATTGAGTAGAAATGGTACAAAGGTTAAACAAGATAATTTTTTTATGTGCGAATATAATATAATTTTGAAGGTAGATGAAAATTCTAGGTATTTCGGCATATTATCACGATTCAGCTGCTGCATTAATTGAAGATGGAAAAATAATTGCAGCAGCGCAAGAAGAACGCTTTACTCGATTAAAAAACGATTCGCAGTTTCCAGAAAATGCTATAAAATATTGCATTAATGAGGCATGCATAAAACTTTCAGATTTAGATGCAATTGTATTTTATGACAAGCCATTTTTAAAGTTTGAAAGATTATTGGATACTTATTTTGACAATGCTCCAAAAGGCTTGATTTCGTTTATAACAGCCATGCCAATTTGGTTAAAAGAAAAACTATTTTTAAAAACTACTTTAAAGAAATCGTTGACAGAAATTGACCACAACATAAATTGGAAAAAAACTGAATTACTGTTTTCAAAACACCATTTATCGCATGCAGCAAGTGCTTTTTTTGCAACTAATTTTGATGATGCAGCTATTTTAACCATTGATGGTGTTGGCGAATGGGCAACCACCTCAATTGCTGTTGGAAACAAAAACAATATTGCCACCTTAGTAGAACAACACTATCCTGATTCAGTTGGCCTTTTATACTCAGCTTTTACTTATTTTTTAGGTTTTGAAGTTAACTCTGGCGAATATAAAGTAATGGGACTGGCACCTTACGCCATGCCTGAAGACGAGCTAGTTCAACTTTATATGAATAAAATAACTTCTGAAATTGTTACCATTTTTGATGATGGCTCCATTAAACTTAACAAAAATTACTTCAAATATTCTACTTCATTAAAAATGATTGATGAAAAGAAATTTGAAAAATTATTTGGTTTAAAAACTAGAAAAAAAACAGATAATTTAAGTTTTCAACATTGCGCGTTAGCCCAAGCATTGCAACAAGTTTTAGAAGAAATAATGCTGAACTTGTTACAAAAAGCTAAAGAACTTACCAAAAGCAAAACCCTTTGTATGGCAGGTGGAGTAGCTTTGAATTGTGTTGCCAATGGAAAAATTAAAGAAAGTGGATTGTTTGAAAATGTTTATATACAACCAGCAGCCGGAGATGCAGGCGGAGCATTAGGAGCCGCATTGGCAGCATATTATTTGCACTTTAAAAAAGAACGCATTTATACTAACGAATTTGATTTAATGCAAAACAGCAAGCTTGGACCAAGCTATAATAGTTTAGAAATAAAAAGAGCAATTGAAAATTCGAAGCTTAATTTTTTAGCGTTTAACTACCAGGAATTAATTGCAAAATCTGCTGAATTATTAAACCAAGGAAAAATAATTGGGTGGTTTCAAGGCCGCGCTGAATTTGGACCAAGAGCGCTTGGCTCAAGAAGTATTTTAGCCAATCCATTATTAAATAATACCCAATCAGACTTAAACTTAAAGGTTAAAAAACGTGAAAGTTTTAGGCCATTTGCACCAATTATGTTGGAATATGAATTTGAGAAATTTTACAGCCAAACTTATTCATCGCCCTACATGCTTTTTGTACATAAAATAAGACCAGAATTTAGGCATGAATTCAAACAAGAAACAGAATTTGACTTGATTAAAACTATCAATCAAAAACGTTCTGTTTTGCCCGCTATAACGCATATTGATTACACATCGCGCATACAAACTGTTAATGAAACCAACGATAAAAAATTATTTGATTTATTGAATGAGTTTAAAAAGCAAACTAATTACGGTATCTTGGTAAATACAAGCTTTAATATAAATAATGAACCCATAGTTTGCAGCCCACAAGATGCCATCAACTGTTTTTTAAAAACTGAAATAGATTGTTTAGTTTTGGATAATTATTTAATAACAAAATAAAAATGGATTTTTTAAAAGATTTTTGGGCATTTGTTACCAATCAAAAAAAGTGGTGGTTGGTTCCAATTATATTAGCACTCATTGTTTTTGGTTTATTAATAACCTTTGCTGAAAATAGTGCGGTAGCCACTTTTATATATCCACTATTTTAAAATTATGAACAAAGAAAAAGTTTATTTAACCAACATAGTTATAGCCGCAGGAGCATTTATAATAGGAAAAAGATATAATATAGAAACCCTATTTTGGGCAGGTTTAGCAGTATTAATTACTACTGTAATAAGCTTTTATTTGGCATCAAAAATTGCGTCTATCTGGATGTTTGTAGGTAAAATATTAGGAGCAATAAATGGCAAAATAATAATGATGTTATTTTTCTATTTGGTATTAACACCCTTGGCTTTAATAAAAAAATTATTGTCGTCTAAACCTCCACATCATAATAACACCAATTGGAAAACAATAATTCATAAAGAAGAGAATTTTAAGCAGTTATTCTAGTTATTACTTAAAATAGAACTGTCATTTAAATTTACTTCATTGTAAATTGCTTGACCTAATACCCAATAACCTTTTGAATTAAAATGTCCGTTGAGCTTCCAGGAATATTGATTAATAGGTTGGTTCAAATAATATTTATTTAATGGTTCAAACATATTTATTACAAAGTTTTGATTGCCTAAACCTTTTAAAAAATTAGTTTGTTTACTTGTATTTGGTTCAATTATTTCAGCAGGAGTTGGAGTTAAAAGTAATACATATTTTATGTTATTCTGTTTACAAAAGTTAGCTGTTTCTTCTACTTGTTGTTTAATTAATTGAATAGCTTCAGCCTCTTTTTGTGTTAATAAATCTTTAGGAATTAAGTTCTCATTATTTTTAAAAACATTATGAATAATGGCCCTGAATAAATGACTGTATTTATACGGCAACTCCCATTTAGGACCAACTTTTCCGCTAGTTGTACCATCCTCATTAAATCTTTCTTTTCCTCCATTACAAATTACATCATCAATATCGCTTGTGTTTAGGCATTCAATTACCACTTTAGGTTTTAACTGCACAAGTTTTGAAACCAATATTTTATTATTATAAAATACATCGCTTCCACAAACTCCTGCATTATAAAATGAAAATTTAGATGGAAATTTTTTATCTAAAGCACACGCTAAACTTTTAACCCAAGTACTATCGTAACACGAACCATCGCCTTCGGTAAATGAATCGCCAAGCGCAATAATTTTATGAGTAGAGGTATCTTTTAAATATTCCGAAAAATGATGCTCTCTATGTCCTAAATCGTTGTAAATATTGGTATAATGAAACTCAGATTGCTTGTAATCTAACACCAAATTAGGCTTCCAAGTATGGAACCAACTGTTGGTAGTTACTCTATATCTTTGCATGTATTTACCGTACGAACGCTCATTGGTAGTTTGATACTTGCCATTCCATCGCAAAAAGCATTCTAACAGAATAATAAAAATTGTTATTGAAAAAATAATTTTATCTATTTTCATATTTTCTTTCTATCCATTGCCAAATATTCCAATCTTGCTTACCCCAATTATGATAAACATGCATAAAAACAGGCTTATAGCTTGTTTTAAATCCATCGTCAGTAATTAAATTTTTATCATCATCAAGTATCAAACCTTGATTGTAATAATCAGCAATAAAATTCCATTGTTTTGAAAGTGTAGGATGTTTGTTTAAACCAAACTCCCAAGCTGTAGCAATTAAAGTTCCTTGATCGCGTGTTTTCCAATTAGGTAAAG
>JAIXSO010000049.1 GCA_027484685.1 Bacteroidota bacterium | reverse complement strand
TGTTTTGTTTATTGTTTGCACTACAAATTTAACAATTTCAATGCTACTATTTAATTGATTTACAGATTTTTATAAACAAAAATATCAACATATTCTTATCCCGAACTAAGGTTAATATTATTATTTTGCACTTTATTAGCTAAAGGGCAAACTGGTAATTATAAAATTCTCAAAAGCGATACTTTGTTTGCAGTATTAGAAGTTGATACCTCTAGTTACTGTTCGAAGAAACTAGATGGATATACCCAAGGTGTTTTTATAAATAACGACTTACTAATCATTGATAGTATTTTGAATGTTTTTGTTATTGAGCATACACATAAAACTGGACTATTTTTATGTGGATTGCAAATTCACGATTATCAATATTACTATCAAAAAATTTCATTAAAAGATAGCAATGATGAAAAGGTAATTTGGATTAATGCATTTGCTCCAATAATCATGAAATTGAGTAATTTAGAGCCATCTAAATATGAAAAAAAACTAATCCGAAAAGGAAAATTGGAATATAAACCATTTAATTGGCGTAAAGACATTATTTGTGGAAATGATGGGTGCGGTGTTTTTTGGGAATTGAAAATAAAGGTGAGCAATAAATCAATATTTGATATTAGGATTAGTGGCGTTTAAAAACCTCACAACTGTTTTTTATAAGTTAACGAAACACATTAATATCCTTAGAGTTAGCGAAGCGCTCTAAGGATTTGTAATGAAATGTAGTGTCTCCGACACGGGTTAGTTAAAAACGAGTTGCAAACTATTTTTCATTTATTAATTCGTAGTCATCAACCCCACTGTCTTGCTCACAAGACTACGAACAGTGGGCCTTCCAAGGCAATGGTGTAGATAATTCATTATTTGCTACCATAAGTAAATCCCTACGGGATTTTTGTTTGATTTAGGAAAACCCACTAGCTGAATTTTTCTAAACCAACCCCAACTACCCCATTTATTGGTAGGTTTTGTTTAAATAATCTTCAAAGTTTTGGTAGTTTGGGTAAACTGCTAAATAAGCTTTGTAGGCAGTATAATAGAATTTACAGTTTTCAATCAGTTCCTTTTCATCAAGCTGCAATTGGTTACATAACTTTTCGTATTCAATAACTTTTTCCAACAGTTCATCACACTCGGCTATGGTTGCTCCATCTTCGCCATATATAACGCCTATTGGTATTTCGTGAAGTGTGTAATTTAAATAGTTTCTGGTGGTTTGTTCTGATAGTTTAAGTAATTCAATGTCGTTAGGGGCTATGTTTAGTCCTTGTTCTAAAAGCATTGCCCAAGAAAATTTGGTATTATGGCTATAGGCTTGGTAGCTTAAAAGGTGATCGTCAAGTTTTAAAAGTGTTTTGATGGCATCTATATTATTTTGGGCTACTTGTGCCAAAAGTATTGGGTAAATTAAATGTTTATAAAGTGGTTGGCGAATGGTTATTTTCTTGTTTTGTAGTTCATCAATTATAGCTATTATATCAGTGCAAGTAAGTTTGGTTAAATCTGTTTCATTTTCTTTAAAAAATGCTTCCAGCTTTTTATGCTTATCTGCCTTAACAAAGGTTTTTGTTTCTATTTCAATATAGGCATTTAAAAATTTCTCTTTGTCCATAATAGTTGCTTTGTTTTGATAGAAATTTAAACTTTTGGTAAACATGCAAAAAAATAGATAAAATAACAAAGTAAATGTTGAAGTGATTTTGTTATAGAATTCAACCGCGGACAAAAGATTTAGTTAAGTTTATAAGGTGGCTTTTTTATTGCTAACAACAATTCTTCAATTTTTTTTAAGTCAAATTTCTTTGGTCTTTTTAACTCTTCTACTTGTCCATTTATTATATTAATCACAATCCATAAATCACCATTTAAAAATTTCAAACCAAATCTGTCATTGTCTAACCAACCAAAATCTTTAAACATTTTATTCCAAGATAAGTTGTCTTCATTTGTCTCAATCAGTTTGTAAATTTTATTTGAATAGTTAGTTAAGTCAATAATTTCTGCGTTAAAGGTCAATTTATTATGCACTAAAGTTAATTTTAGTTGTGCATTATATTGCTTGCTCTTTTGTATTTTACTCTCTGTTGAATATTCAAAATGTTCAATTTGTCCTAACGACTTTAAATAAGCATCTTCAATAATATCTAAATCCCAATTATTTACTACACCTAGTTTTAAAAATGCAGTGTAAATTATATCTAAAAGTTTTCTTCTTTTTTCTGATTCAATAATTTCATTAAATGGCTTGTCTAATTTTAGTTGATATATGAAGATGCTTCCAAATTTTGTGGTTTCACGTAAAGGTTCTTCGTTAACAAATTCAATATTTAACCTATGTCTATTTAATTTTAACCTATTGTTTATATTTTTGAGAAAAGTCCAGCTGACTTCTTTATGGAATTTTATATTGTTATCTGACTTTATTTCATCATCAGCAAAATAGAATTCAATATATGGGTTTATAAAGTTCATTTCAATATGGTTTATAAAACTAGCGTATAAAGTTGATATATGGATTCTAATGATTTATTGGTTAATCATAAACTTTTGGTAAACATGCTCATAAAAGATAAAAGAACAAAGTAAAAAATTGGATAATGTGAATGGTTTGGAGCGGTTAAAATCCTAACTGATTTTTAAATATTCTAAATTATACGTTTAGAGCGCTTCACTAACTTTAAGGCTGGTTTTTCCATTGTAGTTCTATATATTTTGTGCGGTCGTATTTCATTTCTTCTAGATAGTCAAGAAAAATTGCTGACCCACCTTTTTTTACCATGTTTTTAACTATTTCATAAGTTTCTTCTGCTCCTTTTGGGTCCTGCCCTATTAAGTCAAAAATAATATGGTTTGTCTTAGAAAGTGTGGTATATAAACACAATAAACGTCTTGAATTTCCGGCTAGAGTGTTGACTTTTGTCTTTTTGTTTATCCAATCAATTTCATGAATTTTTGTCGCGTATGGGCTGTTTAAATTGGCATTCTTTTTTAAGTATTCTCCAACTGTTATTGGATAAAAAAGCCGTCTTAGATTCGGTTCAATAAAATGCGCTACAAATGTAGAGTTTTTATGCACCACAACATTCTCGTCTTTTGTCTTACCACAAAAAATGTCTTTAAGAAACATTTCTGTTTCGTAGAAATGTATTCCATTGAATAAATTTAAAACAACGATTTCTCCAACATTCAAGTCGAATGGTGGTATGTAAAAAGTGTTTGTATTTAGTCCCTTATTTTCAATTATCATTGTGGGTATTATAATTTAGCATAACGTTACCGAGGCTTGTATTATTTGGAGTTTTAAGCTGTTTTAGTTTTTCTGCCATTGTATCTCCGGTTGCAATTAATATATCATGATGATTGATACAAATTAACCAGTCATACTTTTTAGAAACAAGATACACTTCATCTATGTAAATGGATTCGGCAATAATTGTTTGAATAGTGTTAACTTGTCCTTGATAAAACCAAAACTTGCACGTTTCATTTATTGTTTCGTTAACGAAAAACCAAACAAACTCATTGTTGTCAATGAGTTGATTTAAATAATGGTAAGATTTTTTTTCTGTTGAAATTGAAAATGTGTTGAGTTTAAAATGATTCCAAAGCCAAACAGGCTGAGATTTATAATATGTGAGTTTGCAAAAAGTCTGATAAATTTTATTTTCTATTTCTTCCCATTCTTTCATTCTTAAAGGTTGAAACTGGGAATTTGATATACTCAATTCCTTACATATTTTTTCAATTTCCTTTCGCAGGTTTGTCCACATTATCGTATCTTTTAAGATTGGCTAAAACTTGTATTTAAGGATGATAATATAATACTTATTTTAACAAATTTATTATTTTAGTTAGTATATCCAAATCATCAAAAGGCCTTTGTATTTTAGTTTTTGTAGCTTGCCATAAACAATAAAAGCGGCTCAAAGGCCGCTTTTATTTAAATTATATAATAGGAAGTTTTTTTACTTCTAGTTTAGTTAATTTTTGCTAATGTTATAGATAAAAGTTTTTTATTGGATTAAGTAGTTAGCTTATATAAAACCAAAAGCAGTATATTTTTATTTTAGCAAGTAAATGGTTCCTTTAATGATGGGTGAACCATTGCCTAAGTTTAATAGATAAAAATAAGTTCCATTTGGTAATTGATTGCCTCCAATGCTTATTGCAGTTTGCGATTGGCCATCCCAATTATTTAGGTAGGGACTGGCCTCAAAAACTTTCTGTCCCCATCTGTTATAAATTTCTATTTTATTGGCAGGAAAATTTTCTAGTCCTCTTATAACAAATACATCATTAATACCATCCGTATTGGGTGAAAATCCTTCTGGTATAAATAAATCAGTAGGTTTGGGAATAACTTCTAATAGGTTTGGTTGATGAAATCCTTGGGTAAAGACAAAACCAGTATTTGCATAGGTTTCGGTAATTACTTCTCCAATTGTCCATTCCATAGAGCCAAAAGGAGAGGATGCAAAAGTTCCTGCTGAACCAATTACTTGTCGAGCCAGTGATTGGGCTTTTATAGTTTGAAAGGTAAAAGCAAACAATATACTCATGAATAAAAGAATAAACTTTTTCATATTTTGTACTTAATTAATTACTTCAATTGGTTTGAAATAAGGAAATGACTAATAAATTTTTTTAATTGATATGGTTTGCGAGTTAGCATGCGTGCTAGCTCCATTTGCTGGTGTAATGGTAAGTGCTGGAGTATTGCCTGTAGGATTTACCAATGCTAATATGGAATTTACCGAAATTGTGGTAATAAAGAAATTACCTATTATTGGATGTCCACCAGCTGTGGGATTCATATTGGTAGCTATTGTTTCTGGTAAATCTATATTATTTAATTCAAGTTGTAATTGTCCAGGTTCGGTAGTATGAACGTTAAAAGTTATTTCATAAGTGCCTATGCTTGCTAATGTAAAACTAGTATTATCAACTCTAGAAATACCTGCTGAAGGACCATTACGCGGAAAAGGAACTCGTCCGCTGCCATTAATGGTTTTTACAGCAATTGTTGCTGCATAATCGGTTGCAATGGTATTTCCTGTTCCGGCAGTTAAGCCATAAAACATAGCGAATTGTAAAATAGTACCAGTGGCACCTGTTGGTCCTTGAGCACCAATTGCACCTGAATCGCCTTTCGCGCCATTGGCTCCAGTTAAACCAATACTACCTTGTGAACCAATTGAACCAGAATCACCTTTAGCTCCAATGGCTCCAGTTAAACCAGTTAAACCAATATTACCTTGAGAACCAGTTAAACCCGTTAATCCAATATTTCCTTGCTGACCAATTGCACCTGAATCGCCTTTAGCTCCTGTTAATCCAGTTAAACCAATGCTTCCTTGAGAACCAGTTAAGCCAGTTAAACCGATGCTACCTTGAAGACCAGTTAAACCAATATTACCTTGTGGCCCAATTACACCTGAATCGCCTTTAGCTCCAGTTAAACCAATGATTCCTTGAGAACCAATTAAACCCGAATCACCTTTTGCACCATTAGCTCCAGTTAATCCAGTTAAACCAATATTTCCTTGCGAACCAGTTAATCCAATATTACCTTGAGGACCAATTGCACCTGAATCACCTTTAGCTCCGGTTAATCCAGTCAAACCAATGCTACCTTGAAGACCAGTTAAACCAATGTTTCCTTGCGAACCAACTGCACCCGAATCACCTTTTGCTCCAGTTAATCCAGTCAAACCAATATTACCTTGAGAACCTGTTAAACCCGTTAAACCAATATTACCTTGAAGACCAATTGCACCTGAATCACCTTTAGCTCCAGTTAATCCTGTCAAACCAATGATACCTTGCGAACCAATTAAACCAATATTTCCTTGCGGTCCAATTGCACCAGAATCTCCTTTTGCTCCAGTTAAACCAGTTAATCCAATGTTTCCTTGTGGACCAGTTGCACCAGAATCACCTTTTGCACCATTGGCTCCTGTTAAACCGATATTTCCTCGCGGACCAATCGCTCCTGAGTCGCCTTTAGCTCCAATTGCTCCTGTTAAACCAGTCAAGCCAATGCTACCTTGTGAACCAGTTAAACCAATATTACCTTGTGGACCAATTGAACCAGAATCGCCTTTTGCTCCAGCTAATCCTGTCAAGCCAATTATTCCTTGTAGTCCAGTTAATCCAATATTACCTTGTGGACCGATTGAACCAGAATCTCCTTTAGCTCCAGTAAGACCAATGATTCCTTGTGAACCAGTTAATCCGATGTTTCCTTGAGAACCAGTTAAGCCGATGATTCCTTGTGGACCAATTGCACCAGAATCGCCTTTAGCTCCGGTTAAACCAGTCAAGCCAATGCTACCTTGTGAACCAGTTAAACCAATATTGCCTTGAAGACCAGTTAAACCTGAATCACCTTTTGCGCCATTAGCTCCTGTTAAACCAGTTAAACCGATTATTCCTTGTGAACCAACTGCACCTGAATCGCCTTTTGCGCCAGTAGTTCCTGTTAAACCTGTAAGACCAATTATTCCTTGTGGTCCAACTGAACCTGAATCACCTTTTGAGCCAATGGCTCCAGTTAAACCAGTCAAACCAATGATTCCTTGAGAACCAGTTAATCCAATATTACCTTGTGGACCAACTAAACCAGAATCACCTTTTGCTCCAATTGCTCCAGTTAAACCTGTAAGACCAATGTTACCTTGAACACCAGTAAGACCAATGCTTCCTTGTGAACCAGTTAATCCGATATTACCTTGCGGACCAATTGCACCTGAATCACCTTTTGCTCCAGTTAATCCAGTTAAACCCGTTAATCCAATATTTCCTTGTGGACCAATTGCACCTGAATCGCCTTTAGCTCCAATTGCTCCGGTTAATCCGGTTAAACCAATGTTTCCTTGAGTTCCTGTTAAGCCAATAGTACCTTGAGGACCAATTGCACCTGAATCGCCTTTCGCGCCATTAGATCCAGTTAATCCAGTTAAACCTGTAAGACCAATGATTCCTTGGGAGCCAGTTAATCCGATATTACCTTGTGGACCAATCGCTCCTGAATCGCCTTTTACACCAATTGCTCCGGTTAAACCAGTTAAACCAATATTTCCTTGAGGACCAATTGCACCTGAATCACCTTTTGCTCCAATTGCTCCTGTTAAACCAGTCAAGCCAATGCTACCTTGTGAACCAGTAAAACCAATGTTTCCTTGAGCTCCTGTTAAGCCAATATTACCTTGTGGACCAATCGCACCAGAATCTCCTTTTGCTCCAGTAGCTCCAGTTAAACCAGTCAATCCAATGTTTCCTTGTGGACCAATTGCACCAGAATCACCTTTTGCTCCAAGTGCTCCAGTTAAACCTGTAAGACCAATGTTACCTTGTGGCCCAGTTGCACCAGAATCACCTTTTGCACCATTGGCTCCAGTTAAACCGATATTTCCTCGCGGACCAATCGCTCCTGAGTCGCCTTTAGCTCCAATTGCTCCGGTTAAACCAATGTTTCCTTGAGTTCCTGTTAAGCCAATATTACCTTGAGGACCAATTGCACCTGAATCGCCTTTTGCTCCAGTTAATCCAGTCAAACCAATGCTACCTTGTGAACCAGTTAGACCAATGATACCTTGTGAACCAATCGCCCCTGAATCACCTTTTGCACCATTGGCTCCAGTTAAACCAGTAAGACCAATGATCCCTTGTGAACCAACTGCACCAGAATCGCCTTTAGCTCCAGTAGTTCCGGTTAAACCTTGTGGACCTGTTAAACCAATATCTCCTTTTGGACCTATAGTTCCGTTTCCACAATTAAGTGCATAAGGTACGCTTAGCAGTTGCGAAGTTCCCATAACAACATAACCGTTTCCAAAGTCGGCTTGTATTTCTATCCAATTTGTTCCTGTTATCCATGAAATGGCCGAAAATGCGCCCAATTCCACAGTTCCATTTCCAATTTCAAGGTTTATTAATCCATATTGATTGGTAATTATGTTATGTGATTCTTGGTATAAAATTGCACCAGTAATTGCGTTTGCATGAATGATTGCTTTTATACGAATACTGGCATTGACCATTGGGTTTCCAGTGGCATTTCTAACTATAGATTGGTATTTGAAAGCTTGAGGTGGAGCTTGTGCAAATACAAAATAACTGCTGGTTAATAATAGGATGGTAATTAATAAAATTTGCTTTTTCATTTTAAGTAGATTTGTATTTAGTAACTAAGTCTTTAGTGTATTTTATTTTCACCTGATTAATTAATATAACTAATTGGTAATAATGCAGTTATTAACTAATTATAACTACAAAGCCATTCTGCGTTACGAAACAATTATTTTGATTTATTTACTTGGACTGTTTTTTACTATTTTTTTATAGCCATAAGCTGTACCAGCCGCGGCAAGTAAAAGTATGCCACCATCTAAAGGTACATCTTCGGGTTCATCTTCAAATCCATCGCTTCCTGGTTGGGCATGTATTGCCAAAGTCAAAGTGAATGAAAGTATAATGGTTGAAAGTATTTTTTTTATGTTGTTCATGATATTATTTTTTATGTTAGTTGATTACAGTAAATTTTAAACGTTAATTTATTTAATGAATTTGCTGCTTAGTTTTTCATTTATGGTAAATACCTCAATAAAATAAACACCACTATTGAGTTGACTTATGTCTATTTGATTGAGGTTGGTATTGAAGTGTAAAATCAATTTTCCTGAAACATTATAAATATTAATGGTTTCAATTGTTTTGTTATTAGAAGTAGATAGGTTTAAAAAATGAGTAGCTGGATTAGGATAAACCAATAATTTAGTGGGTGGTATAAAATCACTTGTTATTGAGGTGGTTGATTTTCCAAATTGCAATTCAAAACGATTATTCCCAAACGTATATGGATTGTTATCAATAACCGAAAAAGCATAAATTAACGAATCTGCTAAAAGGATTTTTTTGTTTAAATAATTATCAATTAAATAAGCCTCAGGTAAGTTAGTAAATGAGGTTAGGTCGGTAAATTGAAATTGGTAATTGCTTGTGCTAAGGTTGGCATTTATCTTATAAGTTTCGTTATCCTTAAATATTGGATTGCCGCTTATGGCTAATGTATCTTTTCCATTAGCAGTTAAAAAACCAATATTATTTGTTAAATCATAAGCATCAAATTCACTATCAAAATGGCGAGTGGCTTCTTCTTGAAAATAGAGCACAGCATCATCTATTGGTGTATTGTTTTTAAATAATTTTAAACGAATACTATTTGGTTTAACACTTGTTGATTTAAACATTCTTCCTCCAGCCTGATTGCTTTGTTTATGCACTTCGCGAAAATTTAAAACAGGTGAACTTGCATTGGCTTTTACAAAAAATGCCTGTCCGCTGCTAATATATTGACTACCAGCATTGGGTGTACCAGTTCCTACTCCGTTAACAAAACTGGCATATCCTCCCGTTGAATTGTTGGTGTTTGATGGGTTCCAAACATAAATGGCATTGTCTAAATTAGTTCTATCGCTTGCAGCAATAGCACCCCAATCAATGGTACATGGGTATGGATTACCAATTAAGTTCCAACCATTGGCTGCTGCGGGTGTATAAGTAATGTTTGGCGAAACAGGATTGCTAGGATAAGTTCCTTGTATCCAAATGGTGGTAGCATTGTTAATGGAATTAGCAGTTGTTAAACTTATGGTTCTATCTCCTCTTACAAATACACGATAACCTTTTCCGTTGGTTAAGGTTGTATTGCCATCTATATTTGGCCATTTGCCTGCACCATTAATATTGGTTCCTTCGTTGGTATTGTTTTCATCATAATAAAATGCCGAAGGTTGATTGGTGATAGAAGCATCTACAGTACCAATATGGCCAGTAATGGCAATGCCAACTCCACTTGTATTAGCTGCATTATCTCTCCATTGTAAGGTGGTTCCACCTATTACTTGCGAAGATAAAAAGCGGTATTGACGTCCATTTGCTGGTAAATAGTTTTGAACTGTAATGTTTCCAACAATGGTTGCATTGTTGGTATTATCAATCATGGCTGAACCAGCAGCAGAAGATAATAAAGTTAAGGTTTGCCCGGTAGTGGTTAATGATTTAGTTCCTGAAGAATTGAACGAAATACTACCTATTGGGTCAATATTTAAAGCGTTGCCAATAACAATATTACTTGTAGTGCCAGTTCCAATTATTAAATGATGAATAACATTGGTAACACCTGGTGTGGTTTGGTTAAAAAGTAAAGTACCTGCGCTGGCTCCTATGGTTAGGTTTGAAGTGGCTGAACCACTTAAAACACCTGCTGTTGTTACAATATTATTTAAAATAAGGGTAGTTTCGGTTCCAATATTAAATTTACCACCTACTAAGTTTAAATTACCTACAGTTTGATTGGTATTTGAATTAAACAATCCTCCAACTTCTATTTGTAAAGTGCTGCCGTTGGCAAACGTGATGGCATTGCCTAAACTAGCGGTTAATATTCCACCATTTTGTATTTCAAGTTTTGAACCTAAAGTTCCAAATAATAAGTTTCCAGTGGTGGTTAAAGTATGAGAACTTTGTATAATATATCTTGTGCAAATAGTTAAGCTTGAAGGAGCATAACCACTGCCATTAGGTTCGCTATTCCAATTACTCAATATAGCAGGGTTGCCCGAATTTTGTGAGTAATAAATTTTGATATCATCATTTCTTAAAATAGAAATGCTATTAGCAATGGAATTAGCTATTGCTATATCAGGTTTTTCATCACCATCTAAATCGCCAACAGCAACCGATGCTGTGCCATTTCCTGTGGTAAAATCAACTTTTGTATTAAATGAAATGGTGTCTATATTGGAGTTGTTTCTTAAAACCGATACTGTATTTGTAGCTTGATTTGAAACAACTAAATCAACTTTTGAATCACCATCTAAATCGCCTAAGGCAATAGAAGTAGGAGTAGTACCAGTTGTAAAATCAACTTTAGTTGCAAAACTAATTGAACTTACTGATGAAGTATTTTTCAGTATTGATACCGAGTTATCATTTTGATTGGTGATGGCTAAATCAAGTTTAGTATCACCATTAAAATCGCCAAGCGTTACAAAGTTAGGTGCTGTACCAGTTGTAAAATCAACTTTTGAAACTAAAGAAATACCGCCAGTATTAGAAGTATTTAAAAACACAGAAACATTATTGCTACCCGTATTTGCAACGGTAATATCAACCTTTCCATCGCCATCAATATCGCCAATACATACCGATTTTGGATTATTGCCAACGGCAAAATCTATTTTATTTGCAAAAGCAATATTTCCAATAGTTGATAAATTTTGGTATATAGAAATATTATTAGATGTAGCATTGGTTACAACCATTTCTGGCCTACCGTCTTCATCTAAATCGCCAATAACAACCGATGTGGCATTTTGATTGGTTGTAAAATCAACTTTGGATGCAAAGCTTAGTGTTCCACTGCTAGAAGTGTTTCGGAGAACAGAAACCACATAACCATTACAAGCAATGGCTAAATCGGGTTTACCATCTGCATCTAAATCGCCAATGGCAATTCCTTGTGCTGGTCCTCCAACTGAATAATTTTGTTTTGCTGCAAAACTACCCGAATTAATTTGGCCACTTGTTGCTGTATTAATAAAAACAGAAATATCGCTTGTGCCATAATTAGCAACAGCTAAATCGGGTTTACCATCTGCATTTAAATCGCCAATAGCAATAGAAAGTGGATTTGAACCTGAACCATTTGCAAAATCTTGTTTAGCCATAAAATCATTGATGGTAATTCCTTCTTTGACTGGCGAATAAATAGGATTGAATCTTTGTAAGCTTGAAGCAGAAAGATTTGTGGTTAAATTTAATTCAGTAACATAAGCATTGTTAGCACCTATTGGCACTATTACTGTTAAGCTGTTAGCAGTAGCTGTAACAACTGTAGCCATAGTTGCACCAAAAAATACCATATTATTGGTTGTTGTTGGGCTAAAATTAAATCCAGTAATTGTTACTGTGGAACCAACCAAAGCATTGATAGGTTCAACAGAAGAAATATAAGGTGCATTTGGCGCAAACGCAGTAAATGTAGAAACACTTACAGCTCCAACTGTGGTTAAAGCCCTTCCATGTAAAGTGGAATTGGCAGCAAAGTTAATGGCTCCATTATTACAAATAATTGTTCCTTCAAAAACCGAATTGTTATTAATACTAACAGCACCGCTTACTAGCCAATATACATTCCGAGCTTGGGTTCCATTTATTAATAAAACTTTTGAATAAGTGCTGGTGGTTAGTGCACCATAAATTTTAATTACAAAAACTGCATTGGGATTTCCTTGTGCGTTTAAATAAAGTGTATCGGTAAATGAAGTGGCTGCATTTAATAAATAGGTATGGGGAGTTAACGTTAAGTTATTTCCAAATTGAGCAGGATAAAGTAATTCTATATCGGCTGATAAGCTATTTAAATAAGCGTAAACAGTGGCCAAATCAGTTGCGCATTGGTTGGTTGAACCATCAGGAACAGCATGTACTTCTCCATTAATAAGCAATGGATTAAAACCTGTAGTTAAACCGCTATTGGTTCCAATATCGCCATTAGCTTGTGTAACTCCTGAATTGGAAACTGCGCCAATGCCAGAAAATAAAACATAATTGGCGGTAGCACCTAAAGTTGGTGCTATTGGACCTGTTAATAAAGGGATGCCATTTCCCAAAGGTATATACGCCAATATACCATCTACTGATATGGCACCAGCAGTAGTTAAAGCTCTTCCTTCTAGTGTATCGCCAGCACTTATAGAAATAGCACCATTGTTGGTTATAATGGTTCCGCGCATGGTAACTCCAGTTGACAAGCTAGTTAAACCTTCAATTTTCCAAAACACATTGCTTGCTAAAGCACCATTCATTAAAACTACTTTGGCATTTGCTGCAACTGAAAAAGCGCCTTGTAATTTAAATATAAAAACAGCATTGGGGTTTCCTTGTGCATTTAAAGTAAGTGTATTACTTAATGAAGAAGCTCCAGTAATAGAGTAAACACCTGCTAATAATGTATCTCCACCAAGTGTTGAGGCAGGGAAATTAGTTGGAGTCATTCCGTTTAATTGATTATAAGCCGAAAGCACATCAGTGGAGCAAGCGGCAGTAATTAAATTCTGCGATTGCATTGTTCCATTAATATTTCCAAAATTGGTGCAGGTTCCTACATTAGAGCCAATATTTCCGGTTATTTGCGAAATGCCAGTATTGGTAACTGCGCCAACCGAAGTAAACAATACAAAGTTAGCCGATGAGCCTAATGAAGGTGCTTGTCCGTAATTTGTTTTTGGTAAAAAAAACAGGACAATGGCCGTAAAAAGAAGTAGTTTGTTTTTCATAATGAGGTAATAAAATGGTTGAATATTATTCACTACAAAGGTGTTTGAAATGGCGTTTTAAAATTTTACATCAAACAAGAATAGAATTGTATTTATCACATGTAAGGCAGCCATTGAAATGAAGAGCTATTTAGAAGCCTTGTTGGTATTTTTTAGGTTATACCATTTTGATTTACAAATTAGGCCAATGGGTTTGGGGTAAATCTTAGATGGTATTATTCCCGAAAGCTTTCGGGAGCTAAAAATAAATTGGACTAAATCATACTTCAAAGCGGTATTAAATAAATTTTTACCAAGTTGAAAAGTTAGGAACCAATAATAGTAATAGAGTAGGGGATACTCATTGGTTAACTATAAGTAAAACAGAAATTTTAGGCAGGCGCTAAATTTGGATATAGCATAAAAAAAGCAGCCTTTGTAAAATACAAAGGCCGCTTTTTAAAAATTATAAAACTACTGTTCGTAGTCTTGAGAGCTGTACAATTGCGTTGGTGTACGAAAGCATTCGGACTGTAACTCGTTATAATTAGCCCATGTCAGAGACACTACATTCATTATAAATCCGTAAAGCGCTTCGCTAACTCTACGGATAGTAGGTGCTCTTATGCGCTAATTTCGCTCAAAAATAGCATCTATATCATTATCTAAACTTGAATCAGAATACTTAGAAACTCTAAAATTATCTTCGACTCCTCCATAAGAATTGTAAAAATTCTCAACCATCCTATCAATATCAATATTTGAGAGTATCTCTGAGTCATCAATTTTTATTAAATTGAAATTTGGTGCCTTAAAATTTGAAATAATTGAATCCAATAATGAACTTAAATCTGACTCTATACCAGAATGATCTACGTCATAATCAAACTCCTCGTATCCTCTCACAAAATGCTTGCTAATCTCAACCGAACCCGATTCGTCTTTAAGGGTGTCAACAAGATATTCATGAACTTTTTCTTCAATTTGAAGGATTATTGACTCATCTTTTATATTATAGACTTTAAGGAATTTAAATAGTTTTTCAATATCATCATTATCCAAGTATTTTTCTTCTATAAACCCTTTTAAGAAAGAAGATTTTTTTAGTTCGATATCAGTTTGAAAACAATCTAATATGACTAAGAGCTCATATAATTTTTTGCCAGAGCTATCATCTTGTTCGATTAGATGAGAGAAGAATTTATTTATAAAATGTCTTACTTTTGAATTTAAAGGGTCTAAATAGGATAAAAGAATCAAATAATCCCATTCTTGCTCAATAACTTTACTGTCATATAATTGTGTAAATAATTCAAATTGTATTCGTTTGATATCATTTTTAGGAATCTTTTTATTTAAACTTAATCCAATCAAATACTCCAATGATGAACAATTTGCCAGCGATTTTAAAATTGATATGATTAAATCTATGTCTTTAAGATATGTATTTAATATAAAGTCACCAATAGAAGGATTAAAAAGTGAATATTCAAATGAATTACCAGAACGTTGATTTCTGTTGAGTAATGAACTAATTGCAAGCTTTATAACCGCTGAAAAACTATGATCTGTGTTATCTGTATACGATATTCCATAATTATTCTTAAAATTAGAATATGAAATATTTAATTCATTTTCTTTAATATCTTGTCCGTTAAAAACGGTAAGAAATGAAAGAACTCTAACAGAATCGTCTAATTGATTTTGGAAAAAGTCACTCCAAATATCCTCAGGATTTTCAAGTTTATTATTAATAAATTGCCAATAGTCTTGAGGGTTAACATTTTCTACTTTTTTGTTATCAGTTATAAACTCAATAATCCGAGGATTAAAATTTTTGTGCTTTATTATTTCTTTATATTTTTTGTCAGTGTATATTTGGTCTATATAGGTATCATCTATATTTGAATGATAAATATGGTTATAAAGAATTTTTGCTTTATCTAATTCGGATAAATTCTCAATTTTTAATAATAACTCATTTTCTTTAATGTCATTATTCTGAAATTGATGACTGAGTCTAATTGCCTTAGTTAATATATTTGTGCGAGATGTTAAGATAAATTTCTTCGTTTTATCTGATTTTACGCGATTAATGAATTTTACGATGTGAGAATCTCTCTTATTACTAATAGCATCGTACATATTACTACCTAAAAAATCATCACAGTAGAAGAGTATTTTCTTCTTTTCTTTTTCTCTAAATATATTCTCTGCTTCACTTATAGACTCTTCAATATCGCAAAACTCAAATCCATTTGCTGTATAAAGCAATGCAATATTATTAGCAAGTGTTGTTTTTCCTATTCCAGGTTCTCCAGAAATTATTAATACATTGTTTTCCTTTAATATTTCCAACCCTTTTTCGTGATTTTCAGTTGTAATGTATTTTTTTGCCTGAGTTTCTATAAACTTAATTGTACTTTCACTTCTACCTTTAATTGCATTATTAAATAGGATATCCAGCACTTTGGTGCTCGTAATCCAAAGCTTGTAATTCTTTTCAACTATTTCTTGGTTTTCTTTATCTGATAAAAAAGAATTCAAATCTTCTTCGCCCCAAATGTCTGTTTCTGTTTTTATATATGGAGAAAAAATGTTGAGAATCTCTTTTTTATTCTCTCTGGATAAGGAAACAGAGGTGATAAAAATGTATCTACTGGGCTTCAATTTTTTAACTTTACCAACTTCTTCATTCTTTAACTGACTTATTAATCCTTTATATCCAGTTTTCCAATAATGCTTACATTGCAATATCCCTTCTCCTTTACCTATCCAAAACCGACCATCAACTCCACCATCTTTTCCAGATTTAAATTTTTCAACATATATATTTAAGGTTTTCGATATAATATCGCTTGATAAAGATTCGAATTCCCTAGGATTTAATTTTGAGAGATAGTATTCCATGTTTAATAATTAAAATTGTCTGAATCATTCTTCCACCACTTGCGTACAACTTATAGAAATGAGCAACTAGTTAGCGTTTTTCCTCTTACAATTATATTCATTTGTTTAAAAAAAACTACAACTGTTCTTGTTGATGATGCTCAGCTAAACAAACAACAAGTTACTTTACTTAACTAGCTCATGCCTTGGGAAAATGCATTAATTATAAACCCTTAGAGCGCTTTGCTAACTATACGGATGGTGGGTTTGGCAGTAGTTTCTGTTATCTATATACTTCAAAAATCATTTCTACAATATCTCCTTTAATTTCTATCTTGTCATCAAGCTTAAAATCTATATCAATTATCAATTTTAGCTCATTAGCATGGAGTTCTTTTATCCGAAATTCCATCTTGTTTTGGAAATGATCAATCTTTATTTTATTTTTTATTATTGAATACTTTGAAATAATAGGTTCTTCGTCTTCAGCTGACATAATTGTTGCATATTTCTCATTCGATAAATCCAATGCTAGAATAGCCTCCATTCCAAATGTGAAATTTCCCACTTTAGAATTTTCTAGCCGAATCACCTTTTTAAATTTCCATATTTTATTTACTGTAATTGTAGATAGTTCAATCTTTAATGACCTGCATAAGAAATCCTCTTTAATTTTATCAATCCTACTTTTGTTCAACTTTTTTATTTTTAACCATTCATTGAATCCAAAATAGGTATCACCCCTTGGTTCTGAATTGAAAAAAAAATCTGGATTAAATAAAGCACTAAAAACGGTATTATTGATTTTCTCATCTCTACAAGGACGGAGAAGAGAAATGCCTTCTTCTTTTCTCATATTGATGCTATATGGAACAAATTTTAAAGAAGGAAAATAATCTAAAATCTTATTCTGAAGATCCTGAAATGATTCTTGAAATTCAAGATATGGAGAAACAGTAATAGCAAGATTTGCACTATAAGTACGAGTTAGAATTTCCTCACTAATATTCATCCATGGCATTGATTCTTCTAGAATAATTTCACATTTATCAACTCCGAAAATACTATAGTAAGGTCCTAATAAACTTATGAAAAAATGTAATTCCTTACTATATGTTAGGTTATTATTCTTTTCTTTTTTGAGGGTAACAATGCCTGAATAACAAGGATAAAAAGCAACCATTGATTCCTGAACTGGACTTCTTAACTCTTCTTTTAAATGCTTCTTAAATTTTCCCCATTTTGCTCTGTAATTTTTGTTCGTACCAAAATTTATATTCAAAATTTCTCCAATATCTTAGAATCCTTTAAAATCCTTTATATTTTCTTCATTAAAGTCGTGGGGATTGGCAACAGGGAAATATTTAATTAGCGTCTCTTCGATAGCGCTAAAATCATGTTTTTTATATTCCCAATTCAAACTGTTTGTCATGTTATTCTAACTTACGGTCAACTTTTATTTACCACTAATTTTATCTGTTCAATATACTCATTTTGGGCAGATATGTGCAACTAGTTAAAGCTTTTTTTCATACAATTATATTCATTTGGTTTTGAAATAATAATTAATTTTTTAATGAATGGCTCTTTCATTTTTAAGGTCTGCCTAAACTCTTTAGTACGAATAAATTTACATAAAAAAAGCAGCTCTTGTATTTAACAAAAGCCGCTTTTACTTTAAATATTTAAATCAATACGTTTTATGCGTTTGGTTGTTCCGTTGGAAATTTGGTGATGTCCATGTAAAAAATTTCCCAAGTGTGTCCATCAAAATCTTCTATGGTGCGTTGTTGCATAAAGCCATAATCTTTCATTTCGCTTGGTTCAATTCCTCCTGCATTTAAGCCATTAGCCATCATTTGGTTAACTTCACCTACACTATCTAACGATAAAGAGAAAAGTCCAGCTAAAGTTGTTTTGGTATCGGCAATAGGTTTGGTAGCGAAGCCTGCAAATTTTTCATGGGTCATAATCATTAAAAAAATATTTTCGCTCCAAACCATGCATTTGCCTGATTCGTCAGAAAACTGAGGATTGTTTGTAAATCCTAATGCAGTATAAAAATCCATCGATTTTTGAACATCTTTAACTGCTAAATTTATAAATATTTGTTTTGCCATTTTTTATTTTTTAAGGGTTGATAATAATATTTCTAATTGATTTAAGCCCATCGTAAATCCTTCTTTAAAGCCCATTTCAATTACTTTTTCTAAATCGGCTAAGGTATTATACTTTGCTGCCATACTAACTAAAGTTATTCCATTTTCCTCACTAAAAGTATTGGTCCATTCTGTTCTTGGCATTTCCAAATTATTTACGCCATTTTCATCGCAAAAGGCATCTAAACCGGTATAACTTACGTGGGGTTCAATTTTTAGATAATCGTTTTTGCACCAATGGATTTCATTTTGTGGGCTAACCATGCAGTATAACCAAGTTCCACCTTCTCTAAATTCCATCAATTTTGTTTTGTTTTGATACGGTTTTGGAGCCCACCATTGGTCTAATAATTCTGCTTTTGTCCAAGCATCCCAAACTAGAGGTAAATCGGCACTAAACTCACGTTTTACATGCACGGTTTGTGTTTCTTTGTTGATTGTAAAATCAAATAATAAATTACTGTTCATTTTGTTGTTTTTTAATTGTTGCTAATAAATCGTCCAATTGGTTAAAACGCGTTTCCCATATTTTTCGGAACTGTTCAAGCCATTTATCTATTTCTTTCATTTTTTCAATTTGTAGGGAGTAATAAATTTCTCTGCCTTTTTGCTCTTGCTTTACCAATTCGCATTCGGTTAAAATGCGCAAGTGTTTCGATACTGCTTGCCTGGTGGTGTTAAAATTATCGGCTATAGTGTTTGGTGTCATGGCTTGCAAAGCAATTAAAGCAATAATAGCCCTGCGTGTTGGGTCGGCAATTGCTTGAAAAATATCCCTTCTCATGTGTTAATTTATTTTATTATGAAACTAATCGGTTGCGAATATATGCAACTTTTTGGTTTCGCAATATTTTTTTTAAATATTTTAAAAATTAAAATACTTATGCCAACGCTATTTATTGAATTAGTTCTTTTGTATCGCTTACTTCTTTAGAGGCAACTATTCGTAGTCTTGTGTGCATGGAATATGAAGGGATGTCCGATAGCTATCTGACTACGAATTAGCCAATGAAAAAGAGTCATATTCCTATTGGAAAGTAAACTCATTTACATACAAAAAAATCATTAACCATTATGGTTTATTAGCTAATAGTTTCTGAATTTGACTCCCAGTTACACTACCTTTTAATTTAAATCTATATAACTTTTGCTAACTCTATGGATAGTGGTTAATCTAGTTGTGGGTTATAGAATTAAACTATAAAAACCGACTTACAATTAAAATTTAAAACCACTGCTCCTCAGCTTTACACGCGTTTAATACTAATATGTTATAGTCGGTGGTTTTGTCGTAGCTCAACGGACAGCTTGCATTAATATTAGCTTTTAGTATTTTAGAAATCGAACAATTCCCCCAATAATCCTTTCTTCTTCTTGTATTGATGTTCTTTGTCTGTTAAATATCTATGTTTATCAGCATACTTTTCTTGTGGAACATTATTGAAATTTTGTGATGAACGTTCGATGATTTTGTCTAGCTCTCCTCGGTCAAGCCATACTCCGCGACAATTTGGACAGTAGTCTATTTCTATTCCGCTTCGGTCTGTCATTACGAGGCTTACATTACAATTTGGGCATTTCATAAAAATTAAATTTAATTGGTTATTTTTTCTAATAACTTACTTCCTCTTTTCGAGATAGAGTCAAGTTGAGAAGACGATTTGTTAATTAATGTGTCAAGTTTTTTAACCTTGTCACTTTCTTTGTTAATAAGAGAATCAAGCGTTAAAACCTTTTCAACTTCTTTGTTAATAATAGAATCTAAAGACTCTGTCTTGTTTTTTAATTCGTTAAGTTTGTTTTCAACTTCGCTGCTTAAGTTGCCGCAAGAGGCAAATAAAAACATTGCTAACATTGTGAAAATAATAATCTTGTTATTAGGCTTCATGGTTTCTTTGTTTAAAATTGCTTGATTCATTGTTTATTGATTTCATTAAAATTATATACTCTATCTTGAAAAAATTAAAACAGGTTCTTTAGTGGAATAAAATATACTTTCAAAGAAACTTTTTTCTCTCTTTATAATCATAAATTAACAGTTCAGATTTCGATTTTTAAACGTACAAAAAATGAAAACGCTAGATTTTTTTTTTAATTTTTAATAATATGTTTTCTAATTCTGAAGTGTTAAAGTTACAGCCACATTCATTTTAATTGTCAATGCAAATAAGTTACTTGTATTGAAAATACAGAGCCAACATACAAGTTAATTAAAATTCAAAAAATCAGTAAAATGAAATTCACTTTATAAATCTTTTGTCCTAAGTGAATACCTTCTTGAAAAAAAAATTATACTAAAATGTATTGTGTTCAAAAGAATAGGGTTGTTTGTAGAGTGAAATTTTAATAGGTTGTATTGTCAGTTCCTTCAGTTTATTGAGTTCATAATGCTTGGGTAAAAAAGTAAATGAAATAGAAATAAGATAAGATAAATCTTCTGCACTTGGTTGTACCGTTTTTTTAAAAACTGAAAAACGTACTTTAACATGATGAAAATGATTATTGATATGAAGCATTCCAGGAACATCATATAGTGCATCTTGTTTTCGACTATTATGAAGAATAAAAGGATCCCCATCAACACTAAAGTATAACTCCATGTTAGATTGAGTTTCCTCAAGGGCTTTGTTTAAAGAAGTATCGTTTTGGGCAAATGAGTGAAGTGGTGCACTAAACTTAACTTCACCAGTAGTCATATTCATTTTAATAATAGCTTCTCGTGATCGGTGTTTAAAAGTTTGGCTATCAATATTATGGTATTGTAAAAAAGCAGAAACTTTTGATTGAATTTGAGCTTGTGAATTATACAGGATTACCAAAAATATAATTGTGAGCGTAATTTTTTTCATAGAATAAATTTCGAATAAAATAAAATAGTTTAGGAGTAGTTTAAAATTAAACTACTCCTTAAGTTTATTAAATGCAAAGAATTCTACGTGGAGGTTTTAATTCTGGTAAAATAAAGTTGTAAGTCAATTTGAATTTAAATGTATCAATGGTTTTGTTATGTGAGGAGTCAAGCATTAATTTAAAATAATGAATAATAGCCTCATCTATATCGTCTTTTTCATTATTTTCTGTTGGTGTTTTTATTGAAATAGTAGTTAAATAAACTTTCTTAAAGTTCAAAACAATATTAATACAAACTAAGCTTGTTCCATAAATCAATAACCATATGATAATTAAATTTTTCAACTTATCCAATAAACCTTTAAAAAACTTAAAAGTTTGTGATTTTAAATTTATGACTTTTTAATGACAATTGTTTAATGTTTAAAACAAAGAAAAAAATAATTTTAAAGTGTTAGAATAGTATTTTGGTTCCCACTTTTATAAATACAAATCATAAGTTGAAAAAAATTAGTACATTTAAATTATTTATCAAATACTAGTTTCATGCCATTTGTTTATTTCATATAAATTTTAACTTTTTTATCCATTATTTTTTAAAATCTAATTTCTATTCCAAAACCTTGTTGTTCATTAATATTATTTGGAAGTCTAAATTTATTGTCGTGAATATCTAAATATTTTAAATTTTTTAACCCTTTTATTTCTAACGGTAAATATTTGAATTGATTATTATTGAGGTATAATGCCTCTATTCTATTGAGTTCAAATATGTTTTTGGGTAACTTTTTTAAACCATCATTTTCTAGATGAAGTGATTTTAAATTAGGTAACTTTGATAAAATTGAAATGTTTTTATCTAATTGAAAATATTTATCGTCATTTAAATATAATTCTTGTAAATTAGATAGTCTGCTAAAAGTATTCGGTAATAACTTAAAATCATTACCGCTTAAATCAAGAACTTTAAGATTCTTTAAATTGCCAATACCCTCAGGTATTTTTTTTAAATGGTCGTTTTTTAAACTTAAATATTGTAAATTAGGAAACTTTGACCAAATTGAATCAGAAAATTGAATATTCTGATTGCTCAAATTTAATCTAAAAACACTTTCAGGATTTTTTAGGGCTTCATCTAAACTAAGAAACTCTTTATTTATAGTTGTCGAATCTGTTTGTATTTGACCTTTTATATTATGAAATATAAGCATTAAGAACACAAAGAAAATACTTGATTTATTTATCATCATTTTTTTATTTATAATATTTAAAAATTTAAATAAGGAAAGGCAAAAATACACTTAAAGCCGTACCATAATTTTATTTATACATAAAGAAAGTAACTATTTGTGAACAATCACTCTCAATTTACCATCTTTACCTTTTTTAAAAACTCAGGTTTTGTATAGTATTATTTCTTTTCCGTTCTTGTAAGTTACTTATCCATTACATAAAGTAATGGAAATGTAATATAAATTTAAATACCTTGTATTTTTCTACTGAATTAATATAACAGGCCTTTATTAAAGGTGTAATTACAAAACCTTTATCACTAGGATAATCAATGGAACTTCCAATAAAATAGGCTTAAATGTTTAGTTGTCAAATGCCAATTTGGGTAAAAAAATACTTTTCCATAGCATCGTTGTCTACAACTTATTCATTAAGTTTATTAATTTTCATTTAAGCGACTCACCAAGCCTATTGAGCTGCATGCTAATAATAGTGTGCGCACTCTCTTCAACAAGCACTAAAACTAAATTATCCTTTACTTTATGTTCATTACCTTAGTTGCTTGTTTAGTATATTTTATCTAGCTTAATTCAATTAGCAACCTTATATTATTAAACGGGGTTCTAATTTTTTATAAAATTGTTACAATCAAGCCTCGAAATTGTTTTAAACTATAGCTAAAATAGATATTAAGCTGCCTATGATGCTGGCAAAATAGAATAAATTAATTGCTTCAATTCTTTAAAGGTGTTTAATCCATATTTGTTAAGGGTAGGATTACTTTTATTTGGGTCGATATTCTTCATTATAGTTTTTGTAACCAAAAAGTCTTGCAGTTGGTGCAAATAAAAATTTTAAGGTTTTAAAACTGGTTTCGGAGGAGCGGCAGTTGTTGGATATGAGTCGAACTTGTTACCAAAAACCGCAAGCTGAAAAAGAATTTTAGGTGGTTTTGTATTGGCTTCGCTTTGGTTCCAAAATGGATAAATTTGAGAAAGGCAATACACAAAGTCCAATGGCATTCAGTTAAAATGCGCAAGTGTTTTGATACTGCTTGCTTGGTGGTATTGAAGTTGTCGGCTATCGAGTCTGGTGTCATGGCTTGCAAAGCAATTAAAGCAATAATTGCCCTGCGTGTTGGATCTGCAATTGCCTGAAAATATCCCTTCTTATGTGTTAATTTATTTTATTACTAAACTAATCGGTTGTGAAAATATGCAACTTTTTGGTTTCGCAATATTTTTCTGTAAGAATTTTTAAATTTAAGAGTCATAAATACACGTAGCTTACCTTTATAGTTTTACTACTTCAATAATCTCAACAACCGTACTTCGACAAGCTCAATAACCATACTTCTTTAAGCTCAGTAACCATACTTCATAAATTTTACATACTTTCGCACCCTAATTTTTTAAGCAGTGCAGGTATTTTATTATAAGTATAAACCATATTTTCTGAGTATTTTAGAGCTAAGTTGGCCAATTATCATTGGTCAATTAGGCATAGTTTTAATGGGCGTGGCCGATACTTTAATGATTGGTAAAATAGATGCCACTAATTTAGCTGCGGCTGGTTTGGCTAATGCTATTTATTACTTAATTACCATTTTGGGTTTAGGTACTTTAATGGCTGTATCGCCTTTAATAGCAAAGGCTAAGGCTGAAAATAATTTAGAAGAATGTATTAACTATTTTAAAGCAGCAGTTCTAGTAGCTTTAACTTTGTTTGTATTTATTTATGGTGTAAACGATGTTTTGAGCAATAACCTAGATTGGTTTAAGCAAGATGACAATGTAAAACCATTGGCCAAAGAGTTTTTAACTTTGCTCAATTTTAGTACTTTACCTTTGTTATTGTTCTTAGCCGTTAAACAGTTCAGCGATGGACTTTCCATAACCAGACCAGCAGCGGTAATAACCGTTATAGCTTTGGCAATTAATATTTTAATTAATTACGCATTTATTTATGGAAACTGGGGAATGCCTGCTTTAGGATTAGTTGGTGCTGGTTGGGCCACTATCATTGCACGTGTATTTATGTTTGTTACCATGCTTATTTATGTGCTTACCCATAAGCAATACAAACCTTATTTAATTAAAACCCAAGCTAAAATAAAAGCGCAATATGTGGCTATTTTAAAGGTAGGTTTACCAAGCGGTTTTCAATACTTTTTTGAAGTAGGTGCATTTGCTACAGCGGCCATTATAATTGGTTGGATTGGTAAAAGCGAACAAGCAGCGCATACTTTGGCCATTAACTTAGCTTCGTTAACTTATATGGTAGCCACGGGCATTTCGGCCGGAACAGGCATAGCTGTTGGCGATGCTTTTGGGCGTAAAAATAGAATAGATATGGTATTTGCAGGAAAATCGGGAATTATGCTAGGAGGTATATTTATGGGTTTTTGTGCTATTTTATTTACTGTTTTTAACCAATTTATTGTAGAAACCAGTGTGAATGATGTGGAAGTACAACAAATTACTGCTGGATTACTTTTTATAGCTGCCATGTTCCAATTAAGTGATGGAGTGCAAGCGGTAAGTTTAGGTGCTTTGCGGGGTTTATCTGATACTAAAATACCAACAGTTATTACCATTATAGCTTATTGGGTTATTGGTATTCCTGTGGGCTATTACATGGCATTTTCGTTAAATTTAGGTTTGTATGGCATTTGGTATGGCCTTAGTATTGGTTTAACTTTTTCGGCTGTTTTGTTATGCATTCGTTTTGTTAAAGAAGCTAAAACCATGAATTTAAATTAACCATGAGTACAAAAGTAAAAGTACATTTAGCACTTTGGATAGTTACCATTATTTATGGTGCTACTTTTAGTATTGCTAAACAAGTAATGCCTGTATACATAAAGCCTTTTGCCTTTATTTTATTAAGGGTTTCGGTGGCAAGTGTATTAATTTTTTTGTTCCATAAATCGTTTATAAAAGAAAAAATTAAGGATAAAACCGATTTATTAAAATTAGTGGTTTGTGCCATATTTGGTGTGGCTGCTAATATGCTTTTGTTTTTTAAAGGTTTATCAATTACCACTCCCATAAATGGTTCTGTATTGATGATGAATACGCCCATTTTTGTTATTGTAATTTCTGTTTGGTGGAACAAAGAAAAAATTACAATTCGTAAACTGATAGGCGTTTTATTGGCCA
Source organism: Bacteroidota bacterium (assembly GCA_027484685.1). Lineage (GTDB taxonomy): Bacteria > Bacteroidota > Bacteroidia > UKL13-3 > UKL13-3 > JAAFJM01. The sequence continues at coordinate 63,698 of JAIXSO010000049.1, read as the reverse complement.
GTTTAGGAGCCATTATGCTAGTTGGCGGACGTAAGTTTCAGTTTGATTCTGATAGGGTTTTAGGCGATATTATGGTGGCTGCCAATGCCATTATTTATGCATTTTATTTGGTATATGCCAAACAGTTAATTCATAAATACCATCCACTTACAGTTACTTTGTACAGCTTTTTGTTTGGCACTTTATTGGTTCTTCCTTTTGGTTTTAACGAGTTTACACAAATAGAATGGAGTACCTTTTCTAGTAAAATTTGGCTATTTGTAGGCTTTATTACCGTTGGTTCTACTTTTTTAACCTATGTATTAAATGCGTATGCTTTGCGCCATGCTAGCAGCAGTTTGGTAGGCACTTATATTTATTTGCAACCAGTTTGCGCTACCATTATTGCTATTGTATTTGCTACCGATGAATTGAGTTTTGAAAAACTAATTTTTATGTTAATCGTATTTGCCGGAGTTTATTTAGCTAGTTTTAAAAAAGCTGAAGCTGTAAAGGCTAATTAATTTTATTCTGTTTCTAATTTACTATCTGTATTTTCTGTTTCGGTTAAACTTTCACCATTAAATTTGGTATTCACTTCGCTTGCATTATAGCCTTTATCAGTAAGCCATTTGGCAAAAATGGAAGTAAAACCATGTGTAACCAAAATATTCTCGGCACCGGTATTTTGAACTGCTGTGTTCAAACTAGGCCAATCTGCATGATCGCTTAACACAAAACCTCTATCAGCGCTCATTCTGCGCCTAACTCCTCTTAAACCCATCCAACCGCTGGCTACTGCTAAACTATAAGGCTCCATTTTTTTTAACCAAGCACTTCCTTCCACCGCTGGTGGAGCAATTACCAAAGCATTTTTATAATCAGCTTTGCTTAATTCTGGCGTAATTTTTTTTGAGTAGTTTAATTGCACATTTGCTTCCTCGTGTGCTTTATTCATTTCATCAACTGCTCCATGCACTAAAATAGGGCCTAAGTTGGTATTGATGTTTTGCATAATGCGTTGCGCTTTTCCAAGTGAGTAAGCTAAAATTACAGAGCATTTTCCTTCGTTTATATTTTGCTGCCACCAACTATTTATTTCATCAAAAATTGCTTGTTGCGATTGCCATTTATAAACAGGTAATCCAAAGGTAGATTCTGTTATAAATGTATGACATTTTACCGATTCAAAAGGAGCTGAAACACCATCGTTTTCTAATTTATAATCTCCACTGGCTACCCAAATTTCACCTTTGTATTCTACTTTAATTTGAGCAGAACCCAATACATGCCCAGCAGGATAAAATGTAAAGTTAACACCATTTATATTAATGGTTTCATTATAATTTATGCCTGTAAAACTTTGAGGTCCTAAACGTTTTTGTAAAATAGGAATGCTTTGGTGGTGTGATAAATATTGTTGGCTACCAAACCTTGCATGGTCGCTGTGTGCATGTGTTATCAATGCTTTGGGCACAGCGGTCCATGGGTCAATATATACATTGGCAATAGGAACAAACATGCCTTTATTGGTAAATTCAATTAGCATGTTTGTTATAATTAATTACTTGCTTGGTTTTGGTTAACTGTAGTTGCCGAAGTGCTTTTTATGCTTTCTTCAATGGCATTCCAGAGGTTAATGCGCGCTTGCAACGATTCTTTAACATACAAGGTAGCCTCAGCCCATTTGGTGGCGTCAGTTCCACATAAGTTTTCGGTCATTTGATAAGCCAAATGCGAATGGTGTCCACCATCTACCTCAATGTGGCGTTCAATATAATATTGTAAAATATCAAGTTTGTTTGGAAACTGTTTTTTCAGCTCATTTATCAAACTTAAAAACATATCTGGTATTAAATCTTCTCTTCCAAAAGTAAACACTGCCGATAGCACAGCAGGATTTTGCGTAGCAATTGTTTTAAAAGTATTTTGTACAAAATAGCTTGCACCATTACTTACATTGGCTAGTACCAATGCATCGTTTACATGAGTACCTTTGCTAATATTATTAATAAAATGGGTGATGGTATTTGTTTTACAATCAGCTTGCTGCATGGCTTGTAAATAAAGTTCAAAATGACTTATTCTTTTACCTTTTTCATCTACATCACTTTCTTCGCCTAATACTATTTCATTAATTAAATACCTAGTATCGGCAGTGCCTACAGGGTACCAAGGAGTTTGTACGCAGGTTAAATGTTTTTGTAACGATTTTAATAACGACATGAAATCCCAAACTGCATAAATATGGTGTTCCATAAACACCTTTAAATGCTCCATAGTTTTTATGTTTTTATATAAACTATGATTTATTAGTTCCTGTCTTAATGGTTCTATTTCGGCCTTTAGGTTGGTTAAATACGAATTTGTCATAAAATTTTAAACACAATTTTATTGTATTGGTTTTAAAAGTAAATACGAAGAATTATCAGTAAAAGTTCTTTTACCAAAATTTGATAAAGCAAAAAAATAAAAATATGGACGTTTTTAAAAAGCTAGTAAGCTTAAAAATACTAGTTAGTGCGTTCGTTTATCATGTTAATTAAATAGTTAATTTCTCTAACAATATTTGCCTTAAAACTTACAAAGTTATAATCGTCAAAACTATCCGTTTTTTCAAGTTCAAGCGCTAGTAATGCCAATTCGCTAAAGCATACCGAAAGGGCAGTTCCTTTCATTTTGTGTGCATGAGATTTTATTGCAGGTTTATCGTTTTTGTTAATTAAATTATCTAAAGTTGGAATAAAATCAATTAAATATTCTTTGGTCATTACCATTAATTGGTCTATTAATTCTTCATCTTGATCTAAACGTTCTTTCAGTTTTTCAAAATCAAAATGTTTATTTAAATCATTGGTTTCCATATTTTCTCGTTTTTTATAAACTCCATTGCTATAATCGAGCCACTTATTTATTGTATTTATTATTGTTTCGGTAACTACGGGTTTGCTTATATAGTCGTCCATTCCTGCTCTTAGGCATCTTTCTTTTTCGCCAATTACGGTTCCTGCTGTTAAAGCCACTATTGGCACATGTCCTTCAGTTTCAAATTTTCTTATTTCAATAGCCGCTTTGTAGCCATTCATTTCAGGCATTTGTATATCCATAAAAATGATATCAGGTTTATGTTTTACAAATATTGATACAGCCTCAATTCCGTTTTGTGCCTCTTGGATAATGGCATTAGGTAAAATATTTTTAAATATGCTTTTAGTAAGCATCATATTTATTTGATTGTCATCGGCTATAAGTATATTGATTTCATCCCTATTAATTTCTTGTTTTTTAGCTTTAGCAGGAGGAAGTTTAACTTTTTGTTCCTTGTTTTGAACTTGTAATAAGCAGTGGTAAAGTAGGTTTAGTTTTACCGGCTTTACTAGTTTATGTTGAATAGATAATTCTTCACAAATGGCGTTTAACTGCTCATCTTCGGTTGAGTTATTTAATAAAATAATGGGCAATTCATTGTCAGATAATTTTAGCTTGTACCTAATATTTTTTACGGTTTCAATACCATCCAAATAAGGCATATTATAATCCATTAAAATTACATCATAGCGGTTATTTTCATTAAGTTTTTCAAGGGCTTCAATACCATTCTTTACGGTATCAATTTGCACATATCTTAACGAAAACATTTGTTGCAAAATAATTCTGTTATTGGCATTATCATCTACAATCAATACTTTGTTTATGTCGGTTAGTTTTTTCCAATCTAAGTTATTATTGCCTTGTTTTGATTTTAGTAAAATATCAAAATAAAAAACACTACCAATGCCAATTTCCGATTTAAGCTCTAGCTTACTTCCCATTAACGAAAGTAATTTGTTCGAAATGGTCAATCCCAAGCCAGTGCCGCCAAACTTGCGCGATGTAGAAGCATCTTCTTGCGAAAAGGCTTCAAAAATTTTATATAAATTTTTACTATCAATACCTACACCAGTATCTCTTACAGAAAATCTAAAATGTGTTTCGCTATTAACGGTTGTCCCTAATGCTTCTATTTTAAGTTCTATTTCGCCTTTTTCGGTAAATTTAATGGCATTGCCCATTAGGTTTACTAAAATCTGTCTTAGGCGTATCGAATCAGCTAAAATAAATTGCGGAACGCGAGGCGATACTTTTAAAAGAATTTCTAAGTTTTTTGCATGTGCCTGAAATTTAACAATATCTGTAACTTGGCTACTTAGTTCAAATAAATCAATTTCCTCAACCGATAGTTCTAATTTTCCGGCTTCTATTTTCGAAAAATCAAGTATATCATTTATAATTTCAAGTAAAGTATTAGCCGATTTAAAAACCGTATCCATGTATTGATGTTGCATGGTATCTAACTTGGTTTGCATTAATAAGTCAATAAAGCCAATTACCCCATTTAAAGGAGTCCTAATTTCGTGGCTCATATTGGCTAAAAATTCCGACTTTGATTTACTAGCTAAATTAGCAGTTTCAATAGCATTTTGAAGTGCAATTTCAGTGTTTTTTTGCATAGTGGTATCAAGCATATAACCATGCCAAATGGTCCCATGCTCAATTCTTTCAGGATTTGATTCGCCTTTTATCCAAACCAATTCTTTTGTTTTTGTTCTTACCCTAAAGTTTAACGACCATTTCTCTAAGTTTTGTGCAGATTGTTCTATTGATTTATGAACCATTTCTAAATCTTCTTCATAAATCATTGAAAATGCTAAATGAGGATTTTCCTTAAACTCAAACTCTGCTACTTCAAATAAATTTAAAAAGCCCTTTGATAAATATGGAAATGAAATGGTTCCATCATCCATCATTTGGAATTGATACAAACCTGCCGGCAATTCCTCTGTTAAGTTTTGAATAAGTTTTAGTACTTGTTTATTTTCAATTTCTATTTTTTTTAAATGGTCTATGTCTTGAAAAGTACCATATATTTTTTCACATTTATTATCAATAAATTTTGCTTTGCCAATTGCTCTAACCCATTTTTCTGCACCTGAAGAGGTACAGATTATAAATTCCTCATCGTATGGAATCCCATTTTCTATAAGATTATTTACAAGTAATTTAATTTTATCTCTATAAAATCCTGATTTATAAAATTCAATAGCTTTATCAACATTGGGTTGGTAATCTATCGATACTTCATGTATTACTTTAGTAATATCTGTCCAAATCAATTGGTTTGTATTTAAATCAATTTCCCAGCCACCAACCTTTGAAACCTCAGCTGCTTGAACCAGCATTTCTTTACTTTGCATTAAATCAATATTTGGATTGTTAAATAATGGAGTTTCAGATTCAATGAAATTAAATCCAACCAAAGTATGATTTACAATTGAGGTATGTGCAAATTTCTGAATTTCGAAAATTATATTATATCCTAATTTATGTTGGAATGAATATCTATTATTATTACTATTTTGTTTAAGAATTTGCAAAAATTTATCTCTATCACTATTATTTATTTCTTGGTTTGGTGCATAACCTAAAAAAGCACTAAAGCTTTTGCTTATAAAAACATTGTTTTGAGTTGTTTCATCAATTAACCAATATCCACAAATACAAGAGTTTTCAATAAAACTACTTAGTTCTCTATTATTCGATATTAGTTTTTGAAACTCATTACCTAAATGATTCATTAAAATGGGGAATTTATTTACTGTATTTGATTATGATGTTCACAAATTTTTATTAATGTGTCCGCTTCAATTGGTTTGGTCAAAAAATCTGTTACTTCTTTGTGTTGTTTGGCTTTGTTTATATCGGCTATCGAAATGGATGAACTTACTACATAAATAGATATTTTATTTTTACATTTATCTTTTATTTTTTCAAATTCATCTAAAAACTCCCATCCATCCAAAATAGGCATATTTATATCAAGTAAAATCAAATCGGGGAGAGGTTCATTATTTTCAATTAAGGCCTTAATTTTTTGTATGCCATCTGAGCCATTAATATATGTTTTTATATCATTACAGATATCTATTTTCTTAAGCGTTTTTTTTAGCAAAAACGTATAAATGTCATCGTCATCAATTATACAAATACTATTTAGTTTTGTCATGGCTTATTTTTTTGGGTTGATTTAAGCGGATAATGTTTGTATTTTATTTTAACTAGTTGTCAAAGTTATGTAAAATAGTTTAAAAAACCGCCACTAAAATAGATAATACGTTACTTTGTATTGAAAATTAATTCTTTTAAATAGTTTTTTTGATAATTTTAATATAACATTTTTTACTTATTTTCTAAAAAAAAAGTTGCAAAAATGTGCAACTTTCTTTCTAAAATATATAATATATTGTTTAATAGATATTTGAGTTGTTTCTATATCCTGAACTGTTAAAATACCAATCGGCTTTTGTGCTTCCTCCTGATGCAGCCCATGTTGAAAAGAAATTGTAGGCATTAATAATTTGAACTTTTTCTTTAGGGTAACTAAACGATTGGGGCGTATTTATGGCAAATGGTAAATTGTTTTTTGTTTTGTAATATTCTCCATTGCCAATGTTTGTTGCATCGCTCGATGTTCCAAAAATGCTTGTATTGGCTAAATTAGTTGGCATTTTTCCTGCTAAATGTACTTCATAACCTCTGCCTTTTCCTGTTTCATTTACATAAATAAATGGATTGTATGAACCTACTGAAAATGTATTCAAAGAAATTGGTGTGTTAAGTTCAAAACTAATACTTATCGTATCTACATTTTGATATTGGTCGGTGCTATTGGTATTAAATTGGTTATTAAATAATAATCTTGAGTTTTCAAAAAGTATTGCCACAGCTTTACTTTGTCCAGTTTCTAAGTTAGCTCCAGTCATGTTTTTAACATTGCCTCTAGTAGTTGGAAACTCTACCCCAAATGCGTTTTTATAAACCCCACCAGCTGCTCGTGGTTTAAACTTACCCTCTACTTTTACTACATTATTGCTTGCATTGGTAATTACATTGTATCTGTAATTTATTACCAAATCATTCAAATCGTAATCGCCTTTACTTGGCCATTGGTCTTCAAATGCCACTGTAGCCATTGCACTAAACGATGGGTAGTAATTATTAAATGCCTTAGTAGCATCGTTAGGATAATCTTCTAAATTGTCTGCTATTCCATCATTATCGCTGTCTTTGTATGAAGTTATTGGCAACACATTGGTTTTGTCAATGGCTGTAACAGGATTTGCTTTAGCAAAAAATACCACATCATTAAAGTCTTCATCACTACTGCCACTGGTGCGGTTCAAATCTTCAAAAGCAAGTAAAAATCTATCAGTTGAATTATCGAAAAATAATACTGAATGCTCTTTTTTAGCAGCATTGCTTTCGTTGGTATTTAAAGTTTTGTCGGAGAAATAAAGGGTTCCATTTTGAATACCTGAACTTCTGTAACCATCTGCCGAAATTGCAAATCCAATAACCGTATCAGCTCCAAAACGACCAATTAATACTTTATCGCCACTTATTAAGTTACCTCCACTACCAGCATATGAAGCATTTGGAAACACTACAATCAATGAATCAATATCGTTTCTGGTAGTAGGTGGATTATTTACATTGTACACATAATAAAATAATGTATTTCTAAAACCTGCACCTTCATGCACAAATGTTATCCAAACATCAGAAATTGCACTGATTTTTATATTTCGTTCGGCTGTATTTGACAAATATGCTGGGTTATAAATTGGAACAGGTCTTCTTTCTGGCAATGAAGTATTTACATCCGATAAAAAAGATGATGAAATTACATCACGTGGAGTTACTAAATAATTTGGTTTACCATTAATTAATTCCCAAGTACCTAACCTGTATGAAAAATCTGTTGCTTTACCTAATGCAACGTTATTTCCAGTTATGTATTTACCTTGTGCCGTTGTTATTTTTAAAGGATTACTTCCTCCTAAAGTTATACTAGTTGATGGTATAACTAAATCTAAAATTACATCGTTTGGAATGCCAATATAATCAGTGTTTACCACCACTTGTTTCATGTGGCTTGGTATTTCAGCTTTAACCGAAAATACACCAAAATTATCGGTTGAACCAGAAAACAAAACATTGCCTTTTAAGTCAGATGCGGCATCCATAATATCAACCCTAACATTTTTTATAGGCTTATCATCATTGGTTAGTAATTGAATGCTAAAACCAATTTCATTTGATGTTTTATATTCAAAATTACTTGGAACCACCAACTCGTTTATGTCTTTAATATCGGTAGGATTTACTGTTTCTACCGGATCTTTGGTTACTTTTTGGCAAGAGAAAGTAGCCAATCCAAGCATTACTATTAGTAGATTTTTTGTTTTCATTTTACTTAAGTTAAATACAAACTACAGTTAATTTGTATGTAATTATTTGTTTATTAAGCCTTTATTTTAATTAGGTTTTGCAGTTACTATATATTTAAAAATCAAAAATTTAGTTTATACATCAAATTCAAAACTTACTTATAATCAAGATGCAATGTAATAAACTATTTATAAATAATTGTAATAGCAAGCATTAAAATTTATGATAAATTCCAATTTGTAAAAATATCAAAAGCGCTATTGGCCTGTTCGTGCAGCATTTCTAGGCCATTTTTTACCTTAGCACCATTATTTTGGGCTAGTTTTAAAAACTGAGTTTCGGCTGGTAAATAAAGTAAATCAAAACAGAAATGATTGCTCGAAATAGCTTGGTAGTTAATGGGAGGCATACTATCAATATGAGGAAACATGCCCAACGGAGTGGTATTTATGATTAATTGATGCGATAACATTAAATTGTTATCAATATTTTTATAATTGATTGCTTGAATATTGTTTTTATTTTCTTGTGAGGTAACTAAGGTAAATTCAATAGCCAATTGGTTGCATACAAATTGAACGGCTTTACTTGCTCCTCCTGTGCCTAAAATGAGGGCTTTGCTGCTAAAATGTTTTGGAATAAATTTTTGTAACGAAGTTTTAAAACCAAAGGCATCAGTATTGTAGCCAATCAGTTCTATTTTATCATCACTTCTATTAATTTTTATACAATTAACAGCCCCAATTTTGGCGGCACTTTCGTGCAATTGGGTTAGCAATGGAATTACAGATTCTTTAAATGGAATGGTTACATTTAATCCGCTTAAAAGCTCATTATTTTTAATTAAAGAAAGTAATTCATCAATATTTTTTAGCTCAAAATTTTGGTAAACACAAGGTAAGTTTTGTTCCTCAAATTTTTTTGTGAAATAATCCTTCGAAAAAGTATTTTTTAGACTTCCACCAATTAATCCAAATATTTTTTCAGGAGCTAACATGTTAGTTTGTAGGCGGATTAATTACATTGCTAATAAACTTTAAAATTTCTTTACGGCCAATTTCTTTAACCGATGAAGTTTCAAAACATTCAGGTAAATGCGACCAATCAAGCAAAAGTGTTTCTTTAAATTTTTCAATATTAGCAGCCGATTCAATGGCTTTTATTTTATCTAATTTGGTAAATACAATTACAAAAGGAACCTCCATTTGACCAAGCATATTTATAAATGAAATATCGCTGGTTTGAGGTGGTACGCGGCAATCAATCAATACAAATACGCATTGCAAATTTTCGCGACTTTTTAAGTAATCAACCAATACTGTTTCCCATTGAGAGCGTAAGGTTTTACTACGTTTGGCATAACCATAGCCAGGTAAATCTACCAAGTGCCATTTGCCATTTATAAGAAAAAAATTAATACTAACAGTTTTACCAGGAGTAGCCGATGTACGCGCTAAATCTTTGCGCTCCACAAGCATATTTATTAACGATGATTTTCCAACATTACTTCGGCCAATAAAGGCAAACTCAGGTAAGTTGCCTTTTGGGCAGCCTGCAAGGTTTGAGGCAGCCATTTTAAATTCAGCAGATTTTATTTCCATTTGGCTGCAAAAGTGCAATTAATTATTGAGGTAAAAAATAGAGTTGTTTAAAGTTATATACTAAAACTTAAAACAGTGAATTTACCACATAAAAAAAGCCAACTTTTAAAGGTTGGCTTTTAGCTTTAAATATCTGTAAATATTAATATCTACGAGGTCCTCTGTCGTTACTTCTTCCACCGAAACCACGGTTTCCAGCACCTTCAGCTTTAGGACGAGCTTCAGTTACATTTAATACTTTGTTTACATGTTCTGATTGATGAAGTTTTTCAATAGCTTGATTAGCTTCAGCATCATTAGGCATTTCAACAAAACCAAAACCACGTGAGCGGCCTGTTTCACGGTCTAAAATAACTTTAGCTGACGATACTTCACCAAAGCCTTCGAATAATTGTTGCAGTTGTTCACTTGAAACACTGTAATTTAAATTTGCAACGTAAATGTTCATTTAATTATAAAATTTTATTGTTAGTTTTTTAAGCCTTTTGGCTTTTAATTATTACAAGGGTACAAAATAATATTTGTATTTTTTTCAAGTACTAAAAAATATTTTTTCGATAAGTTTATTGTTAAGTATTTATTTAGCTTTTTGGGCTAATTAGGGTAAATATTATTTTTTTATTAATGGATTATAATGTCATAAACTTTTGTTTACCAAAATAATTCGCTTACTTTTGTTTATTCAGATGTTATAAACATTATTTAACTTTAAAAATATGGCAATATTTAATAGCGATAAAAAACAAACATTTAACCCCCAAGAAATTAATATTATCAATGCTGGAACCAGCATTGTTGGTGATATTTCATCGGAAGGCGATTTAAGAATAGATGGTTCTGTAAAAGGAAATATTACGGTAAAAACTAAGTTGGTTTTAGGTGCAAGTAGCAAAGTAGATGGAAATGTAAAAGCAGCCAATTGCGATGTGCAAGGAACTGTTAATGGCAATATTTTTATTGACGATTTGCTATCGGTTAAAGCTACTGCCAAGGTTGTTGGCGATATTACTTCACAAAAATTGGTTATTGAAAGTGGTGCTGAGTTTAATGGCAAAAGCCAAATGGGCATCAGCAAATCATCAAATGGTGCTCAAAAGCCATCAACCCCAAGTGCAAGTAAAGGTGAATAATTTTTTATTTTAAACTTAACTAAAAGACGTATTTTGGTACGTCTTTTTTTTTGAAACTATTTATGCAACTTTTTTACTTTCCTAATTTATTAAACGATGCAATTATTGACCTTCCCGAAGATGAATCAAAACATTGTATAAGAGTGCTTCGCAAAAAAATAGGTGACGAAATTTATTTAATTGATGGCAAAGGCCATCAAGCCACTAGTAAAATTATTGATGATAATCCAAAAAAATGCAAGCTTCAAATTGTTGATATACAGGTTTTTGAAAACAAGTCGGTTGGTTTGCACATAGCCATAGCGCCTACCAAAAATTTTGATAGAATAGATTGGATGCTTGAAAAATGTACTGAAATTGGAGTTACTGAAATTACTTTTATTGAAACCGAAAATTCAGAACGAAACAAAGTGAATATGGAACGTTGCGAAAAAATTTTAATTCAAGCCATTAAGCAAAGCAAACAATATTGGCTTCCTAAACTCAATAATATAGTTACATTTAAACAGTTTTTGAGTAACGATTATTTAAAAAATTACAACTGTTTGATGGCTTGGTGTAATGAACACACCATATTGCTAAATGAGGCCATTGACAAACAAAAACCAACTTTAGTTTTGATTGGTCCTGAAGGCGATTTTACTGAGCATGAAGCTCAATTGGCTTTAGCAAAAAACTTTAAAACCATATCGTTAGGAAATAATATTTTACGTACCGAAACTGCTGCCATTTACGCCACAGCTGTAGTTAATAATACCTTGCAAAAATGAAATATTTAATAGCAGTTTTATTTAGTTTGTTATTATTTAAAACCCAAGCACAGCAAGCCGATACTAGTGCTTTTTATAACAAGAAATATGGTGTAAAAAGTTATATTATTCCAGTTGTATTTATTGCTTATGGTTTATCAAGTTTTGATAATAATGGTTTCCCAAGTAGTAAAGCAGTTAGTGATTTTAGAAACGAAAATTTTGCCAGTTTCAATACTTCGGTAGACGATTATTTAGTATTTGCTCCTGGTTTAATTGTGCTTGGTTTAGATGCATTTAAAGTAAAAAGCAGTAGTAATTTTGCCAATCAATCGGCCATTACTGCTAAAAGTGTTATACTCAGTTTAGGTGTTGTAAATATTTTAAAGTACAGCACCCAAGTAATGCGTCCGGATAATACCACAGAAAACTCGTTTCCAAGTGGACATACCGCTTTTGCATTTACCTTAGCAGAGGTTTTGCATCAGGAATTTAAGGACAAACCTTTTGTTTATATTTCGGGTTATACCATTGCTACCGCTGCTGGTGCCATGCGTATATTAAATAACCGCCATTGGTTTACCGATGTAATGGTTGGCGCAGGAATTGGAATGGCTGCAACTAAATTAGTTTATGCCACACACCAATACAAATGGAAAATGAATAAAGGCGGTTTTTTACCAATTATTGGCAGCAACCAAGCTGGATTTATTTATCAATTTTAAGGTTTTTTTATGTCATGGTGAGCTTGTCGAACCATATTTCCCGCAGATTTCGCTGATTTTCGCAGAAATTTCCGAAACAACTGTCGTCATTCCGTAGGAATCTTCTTTGATTAGAATACACTGTTAATTAAACCTTTTCGTTTAACTTGTAATTTTAAAAAAATACATAAAGACTATGAATAATAAATTTTGTCTAATCATGATTCTAGTTGTTCTTTCTAATAATGTATTTGGACAGAAAACTATTTTAATATTCGTCAAAAGTTTGAAAGTAAATTATTCAGAAAATCCAATTGATTCCAATAAACCTTTTTCGTTCAAACTTTTAAAAAACAAAAAGTGCATTTTGAAGAATAATAGAGCTGATACATTACATCATTTTAGTTTTGACCTTGACACTTTAACTGCTATTAGTTTTGAGTTTTGTTCTGATACTATTTTGATTCCAAACGCTTGTAAGTATTTTGGAGATAAAGTCTTCGGTAGTATGGTTTTAATACCAAATATTAAAGCAAGCTCTATACATGTTGAATTCAGAAGTTATACTGATCCATATTTAACTTATCAGTCAATAATTCCAAATGATAAAGAGTTTAATAATACAAATTGTGATGAATACAAATATTTTTTAACAGACTTTACCGAACAGAATTTAAATTATGTAAAGTATTTGAAAAGTTACGTAAAACTAAATTAATATAAAAAAAACGATCTTTTCTATTCGTAATAATCGCTCTTATTATAAGCCATTGCAGGCATCCTTGCCTGCAATTATTTATACATCCGTTTCATTCAAAAACAACACACTGTTTTCAATATCATCATGTAAAAATCTATCCTTGGTTACAAATGGAACTTTTTGGCGGTATGCAGCTATATACCTTTCAATTTTTGAAGCACTTTTTAGCGGACGTCTGAATTCCAAAGCTTGGCTTGCATTCAGCAATTCTATTGCCACAATTCTTTCCAAATTTTTAACTACACGCAAGCATTTGGTAGCTGCATTTGCACCCATACTTACATGGTCTTCTTGTCCATTACTACTTACAATAGAATCAACAGAGGCTGGTGTACACAATTGTTTGTTTTGACTAACAATACTTGCTGCTGTGTATTGCGGAATCATAAAGCCTGAGTTTAAACCAGGATTGCTAACCAAAAACGCTGGCAATTTACGTTGTCCAGATATTAACTGATAAGTTCTTCTTTCTGAAATACTGCCTAATTCAGCCAAAGCAATGGCCAAAAAATCTAAATGAATGGCCAAAGTTTGTCCGTGAAAGTTACCTCCAGAAAGGATTAAATCTTCATCGGCAAATACATTTGGATTATCGGTAACTGAGTTTATTTCGGTTGTAAAAATTTTATTGATGTGTTCAATGGCGTCTTTGCTTGCACCATGTACTTGTGGAATACATCTAAATGCATATTGATCTTGCACTTGTACTTTTGGTTGTTTTGCAATTTCTGAATCTGCTAAATTGGCTAATATGTTTTTGGCTGTATTTATTTGTCCTTTATGCGGACGAACATCATGCAATAAATGATGGAAAGGCTCCAATCTGCAATCAAAAGCATCAATAGAAATACTTGCTATAAAATCGGTTTTAGTTAAAAGTTGGTTAGCTTTTATCAAGCAATAAACACCATAAGCACTCATAAATTGTGTACCATTGATTAAAGCTAAACCTTCTTTCGATTTAAGTTTTATTGGATTAAGTTTATGTGATTCCAAAATTGACTTCGAACTTCGAACTTCAAACTTCGAACTTTCTAAAACGTAAACATTTCCTTCACCAATCAATGGTAAACTTAAATGTGCCAATGGAGCTAAATCGCCACTGGCGCCTAAAGAACCTAATTCAAAAACTACTGGTAAAATATTATTGTTAAAGAAATAAATCAATCTTTCAACAGTTTCTAATTGTACTGCTGAATGGCCGTAAGCCAATGATTGCACTTTTAGCAACAACATAATTTTGATGATTTCGTGTGGCACTAAATCGCCAGTTCCGCAAGCATGACTAAGCAACAAATTTTCTTGTAATTGAACTAAGTTTTCGTTGCTAATTTTGGTGCTATGCAATGATCCAAAACCAGTGTTTATCCCATAAATGGGTTTTTCGTTATTGGCTAATTTTTCATCTAAATAAGTTCTGCATTTTACAATGCGAGCTTTAGCATCATCGCTTAATTTGATTTGCTTGTTATTTGCAATGATATCTTGAATTTCTTCAATGCTTATTTGGGTGCTTATTTCGTACATTTTTTTCTTTTGGCCACTAGCAGCTGGCTTCTAGCAACTAGCAGTTTGTTTTAAAATTTATAATAATTAATTTACTAACTAGTCAACTTATCAACCTTTCAACTTCTCTACAATTTCCTCCATACTCAACTCCTCCTGGAAACCAGTTTCTAAATTTTTTAGTTTTAAAGGTTCGTTTTCAGTATAAATAAGTGCGTAAGGAATTTTTTTGCTGCTAGCATATTTAATAGGCTTTTCCAAAGGTTTTTTAACATTAATTTTTTCGGTGTATAATTCCGATGCAATGCCGTTATTTCTTAAAGTGCCTAATATTTGCAAAACAGGTGCAAGCTCAATATTTTCAATAGAATTACTTGCACAAATTAATACTTTGCTACTACCTTGAGATAATGTTTCTGGGAACAATTTCAATTCTTCTAATACATCATAAATCCTATCCAAACCAAAAGATATTCCAACACCCGAAACACCATCTAATCCAAAAATTCCAGTAAGGTTATCATATCTGCCTCCTCCGCCAATGCTGCTTCTTAATGAACCTTTCACCGCAGCTACTTCAAATATACAACCTGTGTAGTAGGAGAGGCCACGTGCTAGTGAGAAGTCGGTTTTTAAGTTAGTAGGTTCATTGATTGATTGGTTGATTAGGTTAAAAATAAATTCTAATTCTTCAATACCTTTCAAACCTTCTTGTGAACTTTGTAATTTTATTTTCAAAGTTTCAAGCATTTCTGATTCATTGCCTTTTATGGTTATAATATCAAAAAGTTTTTCAATTTCTAAATCAGAAAAACCAAGTTCTGATAATTCTTTGCTTACCCCATCTTTGCCAATTTTATCTAGTTTATCAATTGCTACCGCAATGGTGTTTAAGTGCTCAATTCCTTTAACAACTTCGGCTATTCCAGCTAAAACTTTACGGTTATTTATTTTAATTTCAACATCAATACCTAAACCCTTAAAAACTTCACTATAAATGTTTATCAAATCTAATTCATGCAATAAACTATCACTTCCAACCACATCCGCATCGCATTGCCAAAACTCACGGTAACGCCCTTTTTGAGGTTTATCAGCGCGCCATACAGGCTGCATTTGATAACGCTTAAACGGAAAAGTAATTTCATTTCTATTCATTACCACATAGCGCGCAAAAGGAACTGTTAAATCGTAGCGAAGGCCTTTTTCTGAAATGAGTTTAGTTGAAAGTTGATGGTTGTTAGTTGATAGGATTTCAGGCGTTAATTCCTTCAAATATTCACCGCTATTCAATATTTTAAACAACAACTTATCACCTTCATCGCCATACTTGCCGGTAAGTGTGCTTAGGTTTTCCATGGTGGGCGTTTCTATAGGCATAAAGCCATATTTTATAAAAACTTTTTCAATGGTATTTAAAATATATTTTCGTTTAGCTACTTCTTGTGGCCCAAAATCGCGGGTACCTTTAGGAATGCTTGGTTTTTCTTTTGCCATAATTTAAGGCTGCAAAGTAATACCACAAAGTGCATGTTTGCAAACTTTGCTTTAAGTGAATAAAATGATAGTTTTTAACTTAAAATAGCTGTTATTAAGGATTTAGTTAACTTAAAATCTTTAACTTTTGCTTATGGATAATTATTTCCATTGGGGTATTGCCTTTTATTTCCCCATCAATATTAACCAAACCAGCATGTTGCGTTTCTATTTTAATATAGTTGGTTTGAATATATTTTAAAATGGGTGCTTCCAAATGTTTACCACTAAATACTTTTGGAAACAAATTAAGTAACTTAAATCTAGATGTTTTTTCTACGATTAAAAAATCAACTAAACCATCGTTTAGTTTTGCTAATGGCGCCATTTTCATGGCCTTGCCTGTATAACGTGTGTTACAAGCCAATAAAAAACAAAAATCGCTATCAATAACTTGATCATTAACCGTAACTTTAGCTTTAATAGTTGGGTTTTTTACAATATTAAGTAGCGAAGCAATATTGTACCTAGCCGATTTGAATAAGCGCATTTTTTCGGCCGAAAGGTTAATATCAGCCACTAAACCACAGCCAATAATATTAAACGACCAAATGCTGCCTTGGTGGTTTTTTACTTCGGCTAAATCAATTAAAGTTTCGGTTCCATTTAGCAGTAAATTGATGGCTTGAGTTGTGGTTAAACAATTTAAATCGTAAGTAAATGCATTGCCAGTTCCGCTTGGAAATAATACATAAGGCACTTGCAACCATATAGGATTATTGGCAGCGGCATTCACTACTTCGTGCATGCTTCCATCACCACCAATTACTGCTATTTTAGCAATTTCGTTTACAGAAAAAAGTTGGGTAAATTCACTTAAGTGACCAGCATATTTGCTAACAAACTCAATGGTTTTATAACCTTTATTTTTAGCCTCTTTTACAGCAATTTGGGCAGTTTTTAAACCGTTTCCATTACCCGAAAAAGGATTGATTAAAAATAAGATGCTTTTATTTTGTTCCATAAAACAATGATGCAATTATTTTATGAAAAATAAAATTTAATGTAATTGCTTTTCCAAATAAAAAAAGCAGTTGAATTTATCAGCTGCTTTTCAAAATAATAATTATTTTTTGTTTAATGAAACTATCCACTCCGCTATTTTTAAAGCTTCGTCTTTAGGTACATTAGGTAAACCAATCATTGGCGATGGGTAATCAGGCCAGTTGCTAGGTTTTGGTTTGTAAATTAGTTCCACAATTTCTTTGGCAGTGTAGTTACGTTTTGCTATTTCTTTGTATGGAGGCCCTACCACTTTATCATTAGCATCGTGACAACTTAAACAAGTATTTTTATTAAGTAATTCATTAATGTCTGCCGGAACTTGAATCATATCAGAGCTAACGGTGGCTTCGCTAGTGGTAGGTGCAGTGCTTGGATGCTCTTTAGTAGTACTTTGTGTATTGCTTGACGAAGAACTGTTTTCATTACTTCCTGATGAACATGCTCCAACAAAAATGGCAGCAAATGCTAGTATTATCGTTATTTTTTTCATTTGTATTAATTTTAATTACCCCACAAATATATTTTATATAATATGACTGAAATATGATATTTGGCAAGTAAATGTACAATATAATTCACAGCCTAAACCTTAGCCCATTGCTTAGTTTCAAAGTTATATTGTTTAATAACCTTTGCAGGGTTTCCAACTGCAATAGAAAAAGGAGGAATGCTTTTAGTTACTACTGCTCCAGCAGCTATTACCGTATGTTTACCTATGGTTACACCTGCTGTTAATACTGCATTTGCACCAATCCAACAATCGTCTTCTACGGTTATTAAAGCAGTGGTAGTTGGTTGTTTACAAATAGGAATATTAATATCTTCATATCCATGGTTTAAGCCACTAGTAACTATGTTTTGTGCAAATATTACATTATTGCCAATGGTTACAGGGCCTATTACCACGTTGCTCATTCCAATGCGCACTCCATTACCAATTTTTACAGCTCCCACACCATTATTAATGGTACTAAAATCTTCAATGGTAGAATTATCGCCAAGTTCAAATGGATTAAACGGCAGTACATCAACACGAGTTCTTCGCCTAATGGTAGCGCCCTTTCCTTTTTTATGAATAAAAGGATTTACAAACCATTTTACCCAAGTACGCGGCCTTGCTTGACCTTTAGGAATTAAAGTCCAATGTACAAATTTTTTTAAATTTGGATTACTTTTTATGGTATCAACTATTGACATTTTTATAGGGTATTAAAGGTTAATATGTATAATTAAAGTTTGTTGGTAGATAACATGGCTTTGTAAATTTCAGCAACGCTATTTTCCCAGGTATGCGAACGCGCATATTTAATTCGTTCTTGTTGTTTTTCTAGTGTATTTTCAGCTAAAGCTTTTTCAATTAATATAATGTAATCTTCTTTGGTTTTCCCTAAATAGGTGTAATCTTTAAATATACTCATAGCTTTAGTTTCTGTAGCTACCGTGGGTTTTCCCATAGCTAAGTATTCGTCAATTTTTCTTGGATAGTTACCAATAGTAACCTCATTTAAAATTTGTGGATTGATAGCTACATCAAACTTAGCTAAATAAGCAGGTAGTTCGGTTGTATCTTTTAACCCAAGAAAATGAACATTTGCTAATTGATGCAAATTCGATTGTTTAAAAGCATCATCTTCCGGGCCAATTAAAACTACACTCCATTCTGGTTTTGTATTAGCTATATGTTCAATTAAATCAAGGTCTAAGCGCAGTTTATATAAAGCTCCAATATAGCCAATAATTGGCCCCTTAATGTGTTCAATATCTTTAGGTGTGTATGTTATTTTTTCTAAATCAAATGCTTCAGTTTCGCATCCTTGGCCTACGTAATAACTTTTAGGATTGTGTTGCTTTGCAATGTCGGCCAAATAGGTTGAGTTAGCTGTAATAACATCACTTTTGGCTACTAATTCAGGTTCTAAAATATGTCCATGTTTATACCAATAAGGAACACTCATCATATTATCGCGAGTGTAGTACATACTTAAAGCTGGTTTAAGCATTTCTTGTAAGTGATAGCTCCTGAACATATCACTATCATTAAATAAAATATAGTTTTTAAAATTAAGTGCATCTGCCGCTTTTTTTATTTCAGAAGCAAACTTCCAATTGTTAATTTTATTGATGATTTTAAATAAAAAAGTACTTGGAAGCCAGTTTATACTTTCTAAAACACAGCTAGGATATAGCTGCCAAGTTGTATTATTTATTTGCAATAAATTATCTTTTTTATTGGTTAAAATATCAATCCTTTTTGCAATTAACGGGTTGTTGGCTTCTCGTTTTATACTAATCCTATCTAGTGGATAATTAACGTATAAAACCCTATTGTGTTTAGCAAATTCAATAGCAATATTTTTACAATTACTACCAATTTCTCCATCCCAAGGTTGTAAACCAACAACTATTATGTCTCTATCTTTAACTATTGTCATAAGGGTATTTTATTTGGTACAAGTTTAAAAATCAAATTGGAAAATAAAATATAATTTAATCAACGTTTTAAAAAAATAGACATAGCGACATTTTGTGTAAATAACTGTAAAATATTTATAGGTATTAATAAGTTTAATTTGAACCAAGTAATTTTTATAAAATATTAAATCAGCAAACTGATGGGAAAGTTAATTAAGTTTTTGGGTGTAATTCTGTTCTTTGCGTTGCAACACGATGTTGCTGCACAGCAAGGAAACGATAGCATTATTGATCCTAAAATGAATATTGAAGAGTATTTACCGCCTTTGGATTCATTGTTTATTATTGGATTAAAAAACAATCCTTTACAGAGATTAGAGCAAGCTCAGGCAAATTCTTATTACTGGAATATGCATTATGTAAAAAGAATTTGGACTCAAGGTATTGGTGTGTTTTATAACTACTCTTGGGGTAATTTACCATTCTTCTCGGGTCCATTAACTAGCCAAGGTCAAAATGTTACCTTGTTAGAAGGTTACAGGGTAGGTGTGGATATCAGGTTGAATTTATTTGATTATTTAGGATACAAAGGTAGAGTAGGTCAGGCTCGCGAAGCTTGGGAAGTAGCTAAGCATAAAAAAGATGTAGAAGCATTTAACTTCAAGAAAGACGTAGCCGATTATTATACCAACTTGGTGGGTGCTCAGCGTATTTTTACTGCTCGTAACGAGGATTTATTTGTTCAGCAGGTGGCTTGTGCTGTGGCTGAAAAAGAATACAAAGAAGGTGTAATTAAAATTGCAGAGTATGCGCGTCAAAAGAACGTTTTGGCTATTGCTGTTGCTGCACAAGAGGATGCGCGAAGATTATACACCAATTATTATGAAAGACTTCAAGTAATTTTAGGAGTAAAGTTAAATACTTTAAAACGTAAATAAGTACTAGATTAAGAGCTAATAACAAAATTTAAAATATGAATTTTTCACAGTTTACACGAATAATAGGAAAAAAATTAAAATGGTTAATTTTGTTTCCTTCACTAATAGCAGTATTAGTTTACTTCTTTACTGCTAAATTGCCTAAAGAATATGTTTCGGGCGCTAGTGTTTATACTGGTATTGCATCAGGTTTTAACTTAGCAAATACAGGCGAAGGTGCAGGGTCAACTTTCGATTATTTTGCTATTAATAATGCGTTTGATAACTTAATGGTTACCATACGTTCACGCCAAACTTTAGAAGAAGTGGCAGTGAAATTATTGGCTAAGCATTTAATGTTGCAAGAGCCTGAACTTTCAACAATGGGAGCTGAAGGTTTTGATGTTTTAGCTAAACAAATTCCTCATGACGAAAGAAATGCATTAATTGGTAAAAACGAAGCTGAAACAGCTGAAAAAATAATGAAAGAACTTCATTCAAGTGGAGATAATATCATTGCCCAGTTAATCAATAATAATAAAGGTTTTTATAGCATTGAAGTTATAAACGCTAACTTAACTGTAGAAAGAAAACAAGCTTCCGATTTCGTTGATTTATCATTCAAATCAAACGATCCTGGTGTAGCAGTATGGACTGTTAAATTTTTATCTGAAACCTTTATTTCTAAGTTTAAATACTTAAAAGGTTCTGAAACTATCAATGTTGTTAAATGGTTTGAAGCTCGTTTAAAAGAAGCAGCTGCTGATTTGAATAACTCTGAAAACAAATTAAAAGACTTTGGTGTAAGAAATAAGATTATTAATTACAATGAGCAAACCAAATTTTTAGCGGAAGAAAAAGAAACCAATGAAACTGATTACTATAAAGAGTTATCAAACTATGAAGCTAGTAAAAAAGCCATTGCTCGTTTAGAAGATAAATTAGAAAGCAGAGAAATTTTATTGAAAAACAATGCACAGTTAAATAAATTACGTAAGCAATTAGGAGAAGCTAATGAACAATTAGAGCGTGCCAAAATTTACGGTAATCCTACTAATGCTGTTGCTGCTTTGCTTAATAAAGTAAACTCATTGAAAAAGGAAATCCAATTGTATGTTTTAGCTTCTTACAGTTTAAATACCACTATTGAGTCAGTTCCACAGGATAATATGTTGAACAAATGGTTAAATGAAACTTTAGCTGCTGATGAATCAGAAGCTCGTTTAAAAGTTCACGTTGATAGAAGAAAAGAATTTGACCGTCAATATACTGAATTTTCTCCTTTAGGTATGCAAATGAGCCGCTTAGAGCGCGAGATTGATGTAGCTGAAAAACAATATCTAGAAATTTTACATGGTTTGCACTTAGCTAAATTACGTCAACAAAATATTGAAATGAGTAATAGTTTACAAGTAATGGATTCACCTTCATTCCCTACTAAGCCGTTACCAAGCAGAAGATTATTGTTAATTATAGTTTCTTTCTTAGCAGGTTTCTTCTTATTACTAACCTACTTTGTGGCTCGTGAGTTGTTAGATTCATCAATAAAAGATACAGCTAAAGCTGAGGAGTTAACTGGCTTAAAATTATTTAGTGCTTTACCTATAACCAATGATGGAGATTTGAGCAGCGCTAGATTAGAAAATACCTTATTAGATTACGCTGTTTCTAACTTAAAAATTGAGCTAGAAAACAGTCCAGAATCATTGAATAACTATTTAATTACCATAATTAGTAATAGAGAGCAAGAAGGTAAAACTTATGCTGCTAATAAATTAGCCGAAAAATTATATAGTTTAGATTACTCTGTATTGTTTATAACTAATGACGAAAGAGTGGATGATGTAGAAACTGAGGACAGAAGATTTAGAGCCATTAGATATGATGTAACTAGTAAATTATTCAGTGCTAAATCAGAGCAAAGTTTATTACCTGAGTTTTCAAGAGTAAACAAAGAAGCTTACAACTTTATTATTTTAGAGGTTCCAGCAATTAGTGTTAATGCTATTCCTAACCAATTAATCAAAAATTCTAAACTATCATTATTAATGCTTGATAGTAGAAGAGCTTGGGCAAGTTCAGATAATTACATGTTAAATTTATTCCAAAAGGCAACCAATAATACTAATAAAATTATGCTTTGGTTAAACTATGTAGCACCTGAAAACTTAGTAAGTATTGTTGGTGAGGCCCCTCGTAAAAATGTTGGTAACGTTAAAAGTGCTTTAGTTAAGGCATAATGTATATTAATAAAATAGCAGATGAAAGGTTTAGTAAGTTTACTTAAAAGTAAAAGTTTTATATCGTTGCTTGGCAATGGTATAAGTGCTTTGCTTGGGTTGCTTTCATTTGCTATTTTAGCCCGTTTTACCAACAAACAAGAGTTTGGAATTTGGATATTGTTCTTAACTGCTTATGGTATTTTTGATACCTTAAGAACAGGAATGGTTTTAAACGCTCTTATTCGTAATTATACTCAATCAAAAACCGATTTAGAAAGGCAAGAAGTAATTGGTTCTTCATGGAATTTATCAATATATGTAAATGTTATTTACATTCTTGCTATGTTATTTTTACTTGGCGTATTCTATGTATTTAATATCTTACCTGAATACCAGTTTTACTTTATTTGGTTTGTATTAATATCATTATTTTCTTTACCATTTAATTTTGCCACTTGGTATTTAAATGCTCAAATGAAAATTTTAGAAATGAGTTTGAGTAGAATATATAATCAGCTTATTTTTGTAATATTAGTTGTTCTATTTTTAAACTATTTACCCCAAAGCAAAATTACATTAATTTTATTGGCTTATACTTTAGCTCAATTAGTTACTACTGTTATATGTTATTTTAAAGGTTGGACAGGTTTAGAATACTATTCTCTTAAAACCAAAGATGGTTTAAAAAAGTTATTTCATTTTGGCAAATTTAGTATGGGAACTTTAGTAGGTTCTAATCTTTTAAAAGGTTCCGATTCATTTTTAATAGGTAAATTTTTAGGAACTGGCGGAGTTGCAACCTATAATGTCCCTTCGCGCGTGGTTGATGTTTTTGACTTAGTTATTAGAAGTTTTGCAATAACCAATATGCCTACACTTTCGGCTATTTATGCAAGTGGAAATAACAAACTTTTGAAAAAAGAATTTGAACGTAAAACAGGTTTTTTATTCATATTATTATTTCCTGCTTCAATTATAAGTTTTGTTTTTGCCGAGGAGTTAGTAATTATTTTGGCAGGAGAGCAATATAGAGATGCAGCTATTTTACTAAAATTATTTTCAATTTATACAGCCCTTACTCCAATAGATAAATTAAGTGGAGTAATGCTAGATATTATAAATAAACCAGATTTAAACTTTATAAAAGTAATTCTTATGTTATCGGTAAATGTAATAGGAGATGTATTTTGCTTATACGTTTTCGGAACATTACAATCGGTAGCTATAGTTAGTACTTTTACTTTTGCTACAGGTGTTATTTATGGTATTTACCTTCTTAATAAACATATTGACGTAAGCTTTTTAAATATATTTAAACTTGGTATGCAAGAATTTGTATTTAAATACCAAACGTTAACACATAAAAATTTACAAAAATGAGGCCTCAAACTAATACTTTAAATGCAAATGTGGCCAACTACAGCATTGGTATAATACTTTTAGTAGTTGGTGCTTTATTGGCCATGTTGTTATCAACAGGCGATTCAACTATTGGTGCAATTGCAATTGCAATTCCATTTATTTTTGGATTTATAATTATTGTTTTCATTAACCCATACTATGGTATTTTAGCATATTTAAATTATAGTTTCTTTTCTAATGGTTTGGCTAGGTATATTCCCAATATTCAGTTAGGTTTGGGTATTGACTTTATATTATTTTTAACAACACTTTCTATGCTTATCAATATTAAGTGGGAAAGCTTAGCCAAGTTAAAACAAGGGGTGTTTTTTGTAACATTAATATGGTTTATTTATACTGTATTCTTAGTAGTAAATCCAGAGTTAGGTAAAATTCAATCATTAATTTATGGTATTCGTGGTATTTCGTTGTATTCTATTCAGGTTATACCGTTGGTTTTACTTTATTTAGACAGTAAGAAAGATTTTAATAACTTCTTGAAAATACTCATAATATGGTCTATTATAAGTACACTTTGGGGCTTTAAACAGATTATTTTGGGAACTGATGCTTTTGAAACAAAATGGCTAGCTGATGGTGGAAATGTAACTCACATCTTAAATGGGCAGTTACGTGCATTCTCATTTTACTCTGATGCCGGACAGTTTGGTGCAACAATGGCTTTCGTTTCTTTCATCACATTCATTTTAGGATTTGGACCATACAGTAAAAGAAGAAGATTTACCTTTTTAGCCATCGCATTTTTTACCTTCTTAGGTTTTTCAATTTCTGGCTCACGTGGTCCTGTATTTATCTTAATTTTCGGATTCTTATTCTATTTGATTTTGATTAAACGATTTGCAACGTTAATTTATGGATTGATTATAGGTATTATACTTTTTTCATTTTTAAAGTTTACTAATATTGGTAGTAGTAATTATCAGTTGTTTAGGATTCGTACGGCTCTGGATCCAAAAGAAGCATCGTTGATGGTTCGTTTAAAAAATCAGGAATTAATTGGTAATTATTTACAAAATAAACCCTTTGGAGCGGGGGTTGGTAGTACTGATGTTTTTGGTATAAGGTTTTATCCAGGTTCCATTTTGGCAAGTTTACCTACTGATAGTTGGTTCGTATCTATTTGGGCTCAAAGCGGTATAGTGGGTTTAATTCTCCATTTATTTAGTTTGGCTTATGTGTTGGTGGTTGGTTTCGAAAATATTTACCGACTCAAGAATGCAGATTTGCGTTATAAAATGATTGCATTGTATGGAGGTTTTGTGGGAATTATTATAGCAAGTTTGGCAAATCCAATTTTTGGTCAATCACCTATGGGGCCAATTATGTATATATCGATGGTTTATTTGGCTATTGCCGATAAATTAGATATTGAATTTGAAAAAGAAGCCGAACCATTAAAACAATTAACTTAAGAACTTGATTATGGGAAACATGCCTCTTGTGTCAATAATTACTGTTAATTATAATGGAAATGAAATAACGGAATTATTTTTAAAATCAATATTTGAAATCACTTATAAAAACATTGAAGTTTTTGTAGTTGATAATGCTTCTACAACTTCACCTGATATTTTAAAAGAAAAATTTCCTCAAATCATTTTGATTAAAAGCCCTGATAATGTTGGGTTTGCAGCAGGAAATAATTTAGCAATTAGAGCATCGAAAGGTGAGTATTGTTTTTTATTAAATAATGATACCGAGGTTACACCTAATTTTTTAGAGCCAATAGTTGAATTAATGGAGGGTAATAAAAATATTGGTATTGCCTCTTCAAAACTTTTGTACTTTAGCGAGCCTGATACCATTCAATATGCAGGACATACGGGTATTAATTTTTATACTGGTAGAGGATTTGGAATTGGTTACATGGAAAAAGATAATGGCCAATACAACAAATCGTATCAAACACAATTGGGGCATGGAGCAGCAATGCTTATTAGTAAAAAAGCCATTGAAAAAATTGGATTAATGGCAGAATTATTCTTTTTGTATTACGAAGAGATTGATTTTTGTGAAAGGATAAGGCAAGCAGGCTATCAAATTTGGTATTGTGGCCAATCAGTTGTGTATCATAAAGAGTCAATTACTACAGGTAAGTCTAGTCCTTTAAAAACATATTATTTAACTCGAAATAGATTGATTTATACCAAGCGAAATACAACAGGATTTCAACACTATGCTTGTATTGTTTTCTTTATGTTAGTTTCATTTCCTAAGGGTATTTTACAGTTTATACTGAAAAAAGAATTTAAACTATTAAACGCTTTTGTTCGCGGTGTATTTTGGAATTTTAAAGGATTTGATATTTATAAAAACGAAGGAACAATATATAAGGATTTTTAAAGTACTAATAATCAGCATCATGGGTTGGTTTTTGTAGTTTTTAAACTTCAATAAATAAATAATGAAAAATTATTATGAAAAAACCTCATAATATTTAATATTGTAAACAGATAATAATGATAAGATATTTACTATTTATACTCGAAATAATTGCACTGGTGTATTTATCGTTTAACATATTTTATGTTACGATTTATTCATTTGGTGCTTTTTTATATAAAAGAACTAAATTTAGCAAAAATGTAAAAAAGTACAACAAGTTTGCTGTTTTAATTCCTGCCTATAAAAGTGATGAAATTATTTTAAATACAGCTATTGAATCTCTAAAACAAAGTTATGATAAAAAGTACTTTGATATTGTAGTAATAGCAGATAGTTTACATGAAGCCACTCTTGAAAAATTAGCTAATTTAGATATTAACTTAATACCTGTTCAATTTGAAATTAGTACTAAAGCTAAATCACTAAATACTGCATTAGCATTACTACCAGAGGCTTATGATTACTGCTGTATTTTAGATGTAGATAATATCATGGAGTATAATTTTTTAGAGAAAATTAACTTTAGACTTCAAAACGATGAAATGGTATTACAAGCCCACAGAACAGCTAAAAATGCCAATACTTCTTTTGCCGTTTTAGATGGGATAAGCGAGGAGATAAATAACAATATTTTTAGAAAAGGTCATATTGGCTTGGGTGTTTCATCGGCTTTAATTGGTAGTGGTTTTTTTATTAAGTATAAGTATTGTAAAGATATTATGCTTGGCATTGAAAGCCCTGTTGAAGATAAAGAACTCGAAATTTTATTGTTGCGTGATAAATATAAAATTTTATACGAAAGTGATGCTTTAGTTTATGACGAGAAAGTAGCTTCTTCAGACGTTTTTGTAAACCAACGCAGACGTTGGATTGCTTCTCAGTTTTTTGATTTCAATAAAATTTTATTTGATGGCATTATAGAATTAGTGGTCAATAAAAACTTCGATTTTTTTGATAAAGCAATGCAAAAAATACTCTTGCCAAGGGTTTTATTATTAGGTATTTCAGGGTTAAGCACTTTAACTATATTCTTCAATTTTTTTGTTTTTAAGTATTTATTTGTCATTTTATTTTTCTTTTGCTGTTTATCGTACTTTTTAGGTGTACCACCTAAATACTATAATGCTAAAACTGTTAAAGCTTCACTATCTGTGCCTAAAGCTATTTTATTAATGGTGGTTGCATTATTACGCAGTAAAGGAGCAGCAAGCAAAAAGTTTTTACATACCAAACACGAATTTGTAGATGGTGTTGATCAAAATTTAGAAGAAGGAGAATAACTTTTATGAGAATTGGTATTGAAGCCCAAAGGATATTTAGAAAAAAGAAACATGGCATGGACATGGTTGCTTTGGAGCTTATTAAACAATTACAAATTTTAGATAAAGTAAACGAGTATTTTATTTTTGTAAATAATGTTGAAGATATTGATGTATTGCCCAAAACAAGTAATTTCAATATAGTTCAAGTTAAACCATCACCATACCCAGTTTGGGAGCAGTACCATTTACCAAAAGCTGTAAAAGAGCATCAAGTTGATATTTTACATTGCACCAGTAATACAGCACCTATTAGCTTAAATGTTCCTCTAATTTTAACGCTTCACGATATAATTTATCTAGAAAAATGGAATTTTACACAGGGAACTTCCTACCAAATAGTTGGTAATTTATACCGTAGGTGGAATGTGCCAATTGTAGTTAAAAATGCTAAACATATTTTAACGGTTTCTAATTTTGAGCGTGATAGAATAACATCGCATTTTAAGTTCAATCAAAACCAAGTATCTACTGCTTATAATGGTGTTGGTAAACATTTTGCGCCAATAACTGATCAAGCAGAATTACTTAGAATTAAAGAATTATACCATTTACCTGACGATTATATTTTCTTTTTAGGTAATACCGATCCTAAAAAAAATGTGATAGGTGTTCTTAAAGCATTATCCATTTTAAAGCGAAAAGGGCAATTAAAAAGTAAGTTATTGATGTTAGATATTAACAGAAATTACTTATCAAACCTAATGAAGCAAATTAATGATGAATCATTAATGGATGATATAGTTTTTAGTGGTTATGTACCTAATAAAGATTTACCTGCTATTTATAATCAAGCTAGTTTATTTTTATATCCATCATTGCGCGAAAGTTTTGGAATACCATTGTTAGAAGCCATGGCTTGTGGTGCTCCATTAATTACTTCTAATACATCTTCAATGCCCGAAATTGCTGACGATGCAGCTTTATTTGTTGATCCATTTAACGCTAACGAAATTGCCGATGCAATAATGAAATTGCAAAGCAACGATGACTTGAAAAAAGAGTTGGCAGCCAATGGTTTTAAAAGAGTAGAAAATTTTACTTGGGAAAATAATGCCAAACAAACTTTAGAGTGGTATAAAAATATTGCTGGGCAATAATTTGAAAATTAATTAATTATATAAAATATGTTAGAACTATTATTTTGGATTTGTATTTTTATTGTATTCTATAGTTATATAGGCTATGGTATTGTAATTTATATAATTGTAAAAATTAAAAATGCTATTACTTCAAAAGTGAAATTTGATGCTTCATTCGAACCTGAGGTAACTTTAATAGTTCCATGTTTTAATGAAGCCGAATACATTGAAGAAAAAATTCAGAATAGTTTAGAGTTAGATTATCCCAAAGATAAATTAAAGCTTATTTTTATTAGTGATGGTAGTTCTGATAATACGCCTCAACGAATAAAGAAATACGATTCGGTTATAGCTTTGCACGAAGATAAAAGAAGTGGAAAAGCAGCAGCTATGAACCGTGCTATGAAATTTGTTACCACTCCAATTGTGGTTTTTTGCGATGCCAATACTACCTTAAATAAAGAAGCAATTAAGGAATTGGTAAAACATTATCAAGACGAAAAAGTAGGAGCAGTGACGGGAGAAAAACGCATTATTTCAACCAATAAAGAAGGCGCAAGTACAGCAGGTGAAGGCATTTATTGGAAGTATGAGTCGTTATTGAAAAAATTAGATTCTGATTTTTACAGTGTAGTAGGGGCAGCAGGCGAATTAATGAGTTACAGAACGAGCTTGTATAAGGAATTACCTTCTGATTCATTATTAGATGATTTGATGCAATCTATGCAAATTGCTATTGATGGATACCGTGTTATTTACGAAAAAAATGCATGGGCTGCTGAAACTGCAAGTGCCAATGTAAAAGAAGAATTGAAACGTAAAATAAGAATTAGTGCTGGTGCTTGGCAATCCATGTTGCGTTTAGGTAAAGCATTTAATCCTTTTCATAATTTCAATTTATTTTTTGCCTTTATTTCTCACCGTGTTTTACGTTGGACTTTAGCACCATTTTCATTATTAATTTTACTAATAGCTAACGTATTTTTGGCATTGGATGGCAACACACTTTACACTACTATTTTGGTAATGCAAATTGCCTTTTATGCTTTGGCATTATTAGGTTGGTATTTCGAAAACAAACGAATAAAAGTAAAAGTATTATTTGTGCCTTATTATTTCTTTATCATGAATTTATGTGTTTACCTTGGTTTGTTCCGATTTTTAAAAGGCAAACAATCGGTATCGTGGGAAAGAGCAAAACGCGCTTAAGCTTATTATACTTAAAGCCTCAACACTAATTTTGTTGAGGCTTTTTTATTTTTTTACCTTTTATCATTTCCAGTAAAAATCTATATGAAATGAAAGCAATTATTAGTTTCATTTGCTCCTTCAAAAAATGAAACTTCAATCAAAATTTAAAAAACGAATGATTATATTTATTGCAATCTTATTGGGTTTATCTACCAGTGGATATATTTTTTTAGAACAAAAACAATTTGGTCAAGTACCAACTGGAAATAGACTAGAGCGAGTAAAAAAATCGCCTAATTACCGAGATGGAGCTTTCCAAAACCAGCATTTTACCCCTGATTTAGCCGAAGGAACAAGCTATTTTGATATTTTAAAAGCCTATATAAATAAAACTAAATTAAGTGAACCAAAACAAAAAATTCCTTCTGTAAAAACTAATTTATTAGCATTGGATAGTTCTAAAACTCAAATAATTTGGTTTGGTCATTCTTCTTATTTTATTAAAACCAATGGCTTGAATATATTGATTGACCCAGTTTTTAGTGGAAATGCTTCTCCTGTAAGTTTTTTTGCTAAAAACTATGATGGAGCTAATGAATATAATGTAGATGATTTTCCTGAATTAGATATGGTAATAATCACACACGATCATTATGATCATTTGGATTATAAAACCATTGATAAATTAAAGCATAAAACCAAACATTTTTATACCTCGTTGGGAGTTGGTGCTCATTTAAATTCTTGGGGAATAACCGATGATAAAATATCGGAATTTGACTGGTGGGATTCGTTGAAAATAAGCAATGATATTCAGTTAACAGCTGCTCCTGCAAGGCATTTTTCAGGTAGGAAATTTAAGCGTAACCAAACACTTTGGGCATCGTATATTTTAAAAACACCAACCGAAAATATATTTTTAGGTGGCGATAGCGGTTTTGATACGCACTTTAAAGAAATTGGTAATAAATATGGCCCATTCGATTTAGCTTTATTGGAATGTGGGCAATACAATAAAATGTGGGGTTATATACACATGATGCCAGAGCAAGTAGTTCAGGCTGCAATTGATTTAAAAACCAAAGTATTAATGCCGGTTCATTGGAGTAAATTTACCCTTGCTTTGCATCCTTGGAACGAGCCGATTAAACAAGTAACCACCATTGCAAAACAAAATAATGTAAAAACTACCACACCGTTAATTGGTCAACCAGTAATTATAAACCAAAACTATCCTGATAGTATTTGGTGGGATTTTGAATAACTTTTTGAGTGATTTTTTAAAATAAATATTTAACCACATAGAATATAGAAGCATAGTTTATTAGCTATGTGTTTATGTTCTATGTGGTTTTTTACTAGAAACTTGATGCCAAAATCCAGCAGAAAGAAACTTACTCTATCAACTGACAACTATCAACCATCAACTAAAGATTTCCAGTTCTTCCTCCATCTACCGGAACATTAATTCCAGTAATGTACGATGCATATTCCGAAGCTAAAAAGGTAGCTGCATAAGCTATTTCGTTTGGTTCGCCAAAACGACCCATAGGAATTTCGCTTAACATTTCTTGACTCACTTCGTCAGTGCTGTGTTGTTGTTTTTGAGCTTTGTTGTCTATAATTTGTTTCAACCTATCTGTTGCTGTTGCTCCAGGTAAAATATTGTTTACTGTAATTTTAAAAGGAGCTAATTCG
The DNA here is from genome assembly GCA_027484685.1 of Bacteroidota bacterium. Classification (GTDB taxonomy): domain Bacteria; phylum Bacteroidota; class Bacteroidia; order UKL13-3; family UKL13-3; genus JAAFJM01. The sequence goes on along the minus strand of JAIXSO010000049.1, from coordinate 31,812 downwards.
TTAGCCAATGTTTTGCTGTAATTAGCCATTGCACCTCTAATTGTATTGCTTACTCCTAAACCTTTTAAAGGAATTTTTACACTGGTAGAAATAATATTTATAATGCGTCCGTAGCCTGCTTGTTTCATACCTGGGAAAACGCTTTGCACCAAATGATGGCTACTTAAAACATGTGCATTAAATGCATTTAAAAAATCTTCTTCTTTGGCATCAATGGCTAAACCAGCCACAGGGCCACCGCTATTATTCACCAAAATATGGTAAATATGGTGTTTTTGTGCTTGTACTTCTATGGCTTCTTTTACTTGTTTTGGTTGACTAAAATCGGCAACTAAAAAATCATGTTTTTGTCCTAAACTGGTATCTAAATCGCGCACAATACTTTGTAATAAATTACCGTTTCGGGCCATTAAAGTAACGTTTGCTCCACATTTTGCTAATTGCATAGCAATGGCATAACCAATACCTTTGGTACTACCGCAAACCAATGCATTTTTATTTGTTAAATCTATATTCATTTTTTTCTTTTTTTCCGTTGGCTAAAGCCGAACGGCTATTGATTCTAGTCTCTAGCAGATAAGTTTATCGAACTCATTTCACATCTCACATTTCCCATCTCACAATTACTCGTCCTTTCGTCTCAAATTTCGTTCAATGTCTCGTTCTTTGATGGTTTCGCGTTTATCGAAGGCTTTTTTACCTTGTGCAAGCGCAATTTCTATTTTTATAAAACCATTTTCGGCTTCAAATAATTTAAGGGGAACAATGGAAAAACCTTTTTCTTCGCCACGTTTTTGCAGCTTTTTTAGTTCTACCTTTTTCAAAAGAAGTTTACGTACCGCAAGTGGGTCGTGGTTATAAATGGTTCCTTGTTTAAAAGTACCAATATTCATATTCCTAACATAAAGCTCATTATCTCTAAAATAACAAAAAGCTTCTGTAATAGAGGCATTTCCAGCTTTGATAGATTTTACTTCAGTACCACCTAATACCATTCCGGCCGTGTATTTGGTTAATAGTTGAAACTCAAAACTTGCTTTTTTATTTACAATATTAATGCGCTTGTAAGCTTTATCTTTACTCATGATTTGAACGTACAAAGAAAAACTATTTTTTTGTTTTTTGAGTATGGGTTGATAAGTTGGTGGGTGTTTTGTTTTAATGCTATAATGGCAAAAATTTTATTTTACCGATAAAACACTTTAAGTTTGAGTAATTTATTTAAAACAAATTGAATGGAAATTTTAAAATCAGCAAGTATAATGAAATTAAAACTCATATTTATTATTAGCTTGCTATTGAATAATTCTTGCAAAAAAGATAGTGATTGTGGTCATCAAAGTAGTGATGAATACCAGCCAATAGAAGAGTTAAAAGTGGTACCCTATAATGACTTTTCTGAGCTAACCTTTATTAATAAAACTACTCTAGATACCAATTTATTTGTTGGACAAGGTTATGTATATGATTGGGGTAAATATACAAGCCAAGAATATTGCCCCCAAACATATAATCTTCAACGAAGGTACATAGTTTTTATTTGTACTAAAAATAGTGATAAAATTACGATACAACATACTTTTTTAAAACCAGGTAGTAGAACAATGATTATAAGTTACAAGAACAAGAGTAGATCATTAAATGCGGGTTATTTAAAACAACCATCTTCTGATTCTTTGTTAATAGAAGGAAACTACTATAATAATGTTAAAAAAATTAATCCTGAAAATTCTACTACTACACTAGGATATTTATTTACACTAAAAGAAGGATTGCTACAAATTGTTATTCCAACAAGTAATGATACATTGAATTTAGTTAATGTAAAATTGTAAAAATTTCAAACAATTTATAGTTTTTTCGCTAAGCAATTGCGTTGCTGTTCGTAACTATCTGACACGATATTTCATAACAAATCCCAATAACGCTTCGCTAATCATATCAATATAGCCGCGAGGGAAAAAGTAGAAACGTAACATGTTACGTCTTTATATAAAAGATGTTGCAGTGCAACGTCTCTACGCAATTGTCCCAACTCATCCAAAATTCAACATTCAAAATCCAAAATTTAATATAAATTTGCCTCTCATGATAAAAGCAGAAAATATTTGTAAGAGTTATAACCAATTGCAGGTGTTAAAAGGAATTAACTTAAACATTGGCAAGGGCGAAATTGTAGCTATAGTGGGCGCAAGTGGAGCTGGTAAAACTACTTTATTACAAATTTTAGGTACTTTAGATAAAGCCGATACTGGAACTTTGCTACTAAACGAGCAATTGGTGAATAGTTTGAATGATAGTAAACTGTCGGATTTTAGAAATAAAAACATTGGTTTTATTTTTCAGTTTCATCAGTTGCTGCCTGAGTTTACCGCTTTTGAAAATGTAATGATTCCAGCTTGGATAGCTAAAACCAATAAAACTCAAGCCAAACAACGTGCTTTGGAATTATTTGACTATTTAGGAATAAAAGACAGAACAACTCATAAACCAAGTGAGTTAAGTGGAGGCGAGCAGCAACGTGTGGCTGTGGCGCGAGCCATTATTAATAATCCAGCGGTTTTATTGGCCGATGAACCAAGTGGAAATTTAGATTCGGCAAGTGCCCAATCGCTTCATGATTTGTTTTTTGATTTAAGAGATAAATTCAATCAAACCATAGTTATTGTTACGCATAACGAAGAGTTAGCCAATCGTTGCGATAGAAAATTAACCATGAAAGATGGTTTAATTCTGTAATTTTTGTTATTGTAAAATGGAGCAAAGCCAAGTTACACCTCAGCAAATACTTAAAAATTATTGGGGCTATAATCAATTTAGACCATTGCAAGCCGATATCATTCAATCGGTTTTAGATGGAAAAGATACGCTTGCGCTTTTGCCAACGGGTGGTGGTAAATCCTTGTGTTTTCAGGTTCCAGCTATGGTTAAGCCAGGTTTGTGTTTGGTAATTTCGCCTTTAATAGCTTTAATGAAAGACCAAGTAGAAAACTTGGAAAAACGAAACATCAAAGCCAAATCCATATACAGCGGTTTAAATTACAGAGAAATAAATTTAATACTTAACAATGCTTGCGTTGATGAAGATTTGAAGTTTTTATACGTTTCGCCAGAGCGTTTAAATACCAGTTTATTCATTGAAAAATTACCTTATTTACCCATTAATTTAATTGCCATTGATGAGGCACATTGTATCAGTCAGTGGGGGCACGATTTTAGACCTGAATACCGACAAATAGCTGAATTGCGCCAGCATTTACCAAACATCAATATCATTGCGCTTACAGCTACAGCTACCAAACAAGTTGTTGAAGATATTCAAACTCAATTGGCTTTAAATACTCCAGCAGTTTTTGCTAAAAGTTTTGAACGAAAAAATTTACAATACATAGTAAGGCAAACCGAAAATAAAGCTGAAAAGTTATTAGCTATTATAAAAAATAGCCACGGAAGCGGATTGGTATATGTTAGAAACAGAAAACAAACGGAAGATATTGCTAAATTTTTAAATCAAAATGGCATTGCTGCCGATTTTTACCATGCTGGTTTAAGTGGCGAAATGCGCAGCTATAAACAAAACTTGTGGATTAATAACCGTACACGAATTATGGCTTGTACCAATGCTTTTGGTATGGGAATAGATAAGCCAGATTGTAGGTTGGTAGTTCATTTTGAAATGCCTGATTGTTTGGAGGCTTATTACCAAGAAGCAGGTAGGGCAGGGAGAGACGAGCGACCAGCATTTTGTGTTTTGTTACACGATACAAGCGATGATATAAACGCTAAGAAAAAAATTGGTGTAAATTATCCTGATGTAAACGAAATAAGTTTAACCTATCAAGCCATTTGCGATTACCTGCAAGTGCCAGTAAACGCGAAGCCTGAGCGTAGTTTTGATTTTGATATTATATCGTTTGTAAAACGCTATAATTTTGAAGCATTTAAAACGTATAGTTGTTTAAAAATATTAGAACAAACCAACTTAATTTTATTATCAGAAGCATTTTACGAACCATCAAAAATTAAAATAATTTGTAGCCATGAAGCTTTGTATAAGTTTCAGGTAGAGAATGCCACTTTTGATGCTTTTACCAAATTATTATTGCGTAGTTATGGAGGTTTATTTGATAATTATATAAGAATAAATGAACTCGAAATTGCCAATAGGGTAAAGCTGCCTGTGGCCAGTATTTATAAGTATTTAGAAAGATTACATCAGTTAGAAATTTTAGATTATATCAAAACCAAAGAAGTATCGCAACTTACTTTTGTAACCGAAAGGCAAGACATAAAATACTTAACTTTAAACAAAAAATATTTAGCAGAACGTAAGCAAACTTATATTGAAAAAATACAAGCCATGATGGCTTATGCCAATCCAAGCGATTTATGTAGAAGTAGGCAGCTATTAGAATACTTTAACGATTACAGTGCCAATGATTGCGGCTATTGCGATGTGTGTATTGATAGAAAAAAATTAAATGAGAAAAAGGAATTAACACAAATTATAGAACAAGAAATTTTAACCATAGTACAACAAGGGCCTATTAATTCAGTAGATTTATTCGAAAAAGTATCTACCCAAGATATGCAAGTTTTTACCATTGTACTAAGGCTTTTGTTAGATAATAATAAATTGCGCTACGATAGTGCTTACCAATTACATTGCAGCTAAAAAATAAAAAAATAATATTTACCGTAACCAACGACTTAAGTTACGACCAACGCATGCAGCGCATTTGCTCAAGCCTTGCCAATGCAGGTTATGAGGTGGAATTGGTTGGTCGTAAATTGCCTCATTCCAAACCATTAAAAACAGACTTTAACTTTAATCAAACACGTTTAACTTGTAAAATAAATAAAGGCAAGCTGTTTTATTTAGAGTTTAATTTGAGGTTATTGTGGTATTTGTTAAGGCAAAAAACCAATGCCATTTGTGCCATAGATTTAGATACAATTTTAGCTTGTGGTATTACCGCTACTTTAAATAACAATACTTTAATTTTTGATGCACACGAGCATTTTACCGAAGTTCCAGAGGTTACTAATAGAAAAATTACCAAAACCATTTGGCATGTGATTGGGAAAATATTTATACCAAAAGCAAAGTTGTGTTATACTGTTGGCCCACAATTGGCTGATTTATTGAGCAATATGTATGTTAATCATTTTGAGGTAATTATGAATGTTCCTGTTATGGTTGATGCGGTTGATAAAGTTGATGGAGTTGATGAAGTTAATAGGGTTGATAAGGTTAATGAAGTTGATGGGGAAAATAATGGATACATATTATACCAAGGTGCTTTAAATAAAAGTCGGGGTTTGGAGCAAAGTATTTTGGCCATGCATCAGGTTGAAAATATAAAGTTACTCATAGCTGGAGAAGGCGATTTGAGTAGAGAATTACGCGATTTAGTTGTAAAAGAAAAGTTAGAAAATAAAGTACAGTTTTTAGGTTTTGTTCAACCTGCGGATTTAAAACAATTAACAGTAAATGCAAAAGTGGGTTTGAATTTATTAGAACCTAATGGTTTGAGTTATTATTACTCGTTAGCCAATAAATTTTTTGATTATATGCAGGCCGGTGTACCTTGTATTTGTGCTAATTTTCCTGAATACCAGGCTGTTCACAAAAAGTATAATTGTAGTGTTTTAATTGATTGTGAGGTTAACGAGATTGCCAAAGCAATCAATGAATTGCTGAATAATAGAAATACCTATCAAAAGTTGAGTAAAAACTGCATTTTAGCTTCTCAAAACTTTAATTGGGATAAAGAAGAGGCTAAATTGTTAAATTATTATAAACAAATACTTTAAGTTAATGGCTAGTGGCTAATTACTTAGCATTGTTGTTGAAAATATTTTTTTGCCGCTTATATTATTTGCACAAACTTTAGGTTAAAATATATATTTTTGGCTAATAAATCTTTAATATTATCAAATCGCCAAAAATACATATAGTTTCATTCGATATTCCTTCGCCACCTAATTATGGTGGTGTAATTGATGTTTTTTACAAAGTAAAAAGCTTGTATGAATTGGGTTATCAAATAACTTTACATTGTTATGAATACAACGATAGAGAAATTAGCGAAGAACTGAACAAGTATTGTTTTAGAATATATACTTACACTCGTAATTTTGTTTTGGTAAATCCATTAAAGTTTTACATGCCTTTTATAGTATTTACGCGCAACCACCGCATGCTGTTGCATCAACTTTTACACGATGATGCGCCTATATTATTTGAAGGATTGCACACTACATATTTTTTAAATCATCCCAAATTACGAAAGCGAGTTAAGTTGGTGCGGATGCATAATATTGAGCATGATTATTATGCAGCTTTAGGTAAAAATGAAGATAATCTATTTAATAAAATATATTACCACACAGAAGCGTTTTTACTGAAAAAATATGAGAAAATACTGCATAAAACCAATGCGGTACTAGCTATTTCGAGCAACGATTTAAAGCAGCTAGAACAACGAAAATTAACCAACGTTCATTTGGTTCCGGCTTTTCATGGTTTTGAATTAAATATTGATATTGAAAGCAAATATTATGCTTTGTATCATGGTAAGTTAAATGTTAACGAAAATGATGTAGCGGCACAATTTTTAGTAAAAGAGGTCTTTAGTAAAATTGATTATCCTTTGGTAATAGCAGGTAATAATCCTACTGAAGAATTGTTTGAATTGATAAAACCATATAAGCATATTAGGTTAATTAAAAACCCTAATATGAAACAAATGGAAGATATAATAAAAGATGCGCATATGCACGTTTTACCTACTTTTCAGGCTACTGGGATAAAACTAAAATTATTGCATGTTTTGTATAATGGTAAGTTTATTATAGCCAATAAACAGATGATTGAAAATACTGGTTTAACTGAGTTGGTAACCGAAGCAAATAGTGCAGATGAAATGGTAAATGCAATAAATAGTTTAGCCAATAAAACCTTTGACTTAAATGAAACTGAACATCGAAATAAGGTGTTATCAAAGCATTTTAACAATATGGAAAATGCAAAAAAAATAGATGCAATTATTAATCAATTAACCCAAATCAAATAAGCATGCAATTTATTTATCCATCGTTTTTGTTTGCTCTATTGGCATTGGTTATTCCAATAATTATTCATTTGTTCCAATTGCGCAGGTACAAAAAAGTTGTATTTAGCGATATTCGATTTTTAAAACAAATTACAGAACAAAACCAAAAACAACGGAATATCAAAGAATGGATAATTTTGGCTGCTCGTTGTTTGGCTTTGGCTTGTTTGGTGTTTGCTTTTGCCAAACCATTTATTCCATTTAATCAAAAAGAAATTGTTAGAAATAATAAAGCCATCAGTATTTTTATTGACAATAGTTTAAGCATGAGTCAGCTTGGCAAAGAAGGGCAATTGCTTGAAGTAGCTAAAAATAAAGCCAAAGACATTGCTTCATTTTATGGTGATAATGATTTATTCCAAATTTTAACCAACGATTTTGAAGGAAAACATCAACGTTTATTAGATAAAAAAGATTTTTTATTGTACTTAGATGAAGTTAAATTATCTAATCAAAGTAAATCGTTTGAAAAGATTTTAAGCCGTCAGAAGCAAGCTTTTGACGAAGCTTCAAATGCCACTAAAATTGCTTATTTAATTACAGATTTACAGCAAAATCAATTCAATAGTTTAAACCCAATTGATTCCAATTTACAGGTTAATTTGGTTCAAATAAAACCTAATTTAGGCAATAACTTAAGCATAGATTCTGCATGGATAGAACAACCTTTAATTTTGCCAAATACCAATACTATTTTATATGTTAAAGTAAGTAATTTTGGTAGTTTAGATATGACAGATGTGCCTTTAACTTTTAAAGTTGATGGTCTTCAAAAAGGAATAGCAAATGTTACTTGTAAAGCCAATTCAAACCAAATTGTACAATTACAATTTACCCTAAACGATGCTAATTTTCACCAAGCGGAATTAAGTTTATTGGATAATCCTGTGGTGTTTGACGATAAGTTGTATTTAACCTTAAAAGCTTTTGGAAACCAAACGGTAATAGCCATAAATGCCAATGAAAGCATTAAGCAAGTGTATGGTATAGATGAAAATTACCAACTTGAAAACTTTGGTATCAATGCCATTGATTACAGTGCTTTTAGCAAAGCATCGTGTATTGTTTTAAATGAACTTCCTGAGTTTTCAAGTGGCCTGCAAACTGAAATTCAAAAGTACATAAGCAATGGGGGAGTGGTGTATATTATTCCAAATGCAAATAGTGAAACTTTAGCCAAAACAAACGAGTTTTTAAAACAACTAAATGCGCCTCAATTAGCACCAATGGTTACTCAAAATTTAAAGGTGAGTCGTATCAATACTTTTGATGAAGTATTTAAAAATGTATTTAGTAAAATACCTGATTTAGCCAATTGGCCTGCTTTAACTAAGAATTACAATATGCAAATTAATAGTGCCATTAAAGGTAATATGGTAGCCGCTTTAAATAGCGATGCTCCTTTTATTTTTAAATCGAAGTATGGTAATGGAATAGTTTATTTGAGCAGTACACCACTACAAAACGATTGGAGTAATTTTACTGAACATGCATTATTTGTGCCTTTTATGCTCCGTTTACCTTTGGTAAATAAACACAGCAATGCACTTTATTATAATATTGATAAAACAATTAATTATGTTTTTGAAAAAAACACCAATAGTAAAGTAGTTTATTTAAAAGATAAAAAGGATGAAATAGCTTTTGATGTAACCAACAGCAATAACAAAAGTGCGATTAACTTAAGCAATATTAAACAAGCCGGCAGTTATCAAATTATGGCCAATAATAAAACCGAAGTTTTGGCTGATGTTTCGTTCAATTTAAATAGAAATGAAAGCAACTTAAGTATTATAACTAACGATAGTTTACAAACCGTAAACGGACAAATTTTACAAACCAACGATTTGGCTAAACACCAAAAAGAAATTGAATTGAGTTTTAACGGAACTCCTTTGTGGCGCTGGTTTTTACTAGCTGCGATTTTATTTGTTTTAGTTGAAGTATTGCTTTTAAAATTAAAATAGCTTTTCCTTCACTTTGAAAATACTTCGTTTCAGAAGCTATAATCGTTGCTTCAATCTTTTTTCTAGTATTTGTTTTTTGTTTAATTATACATTGCAAGTCTTAACAATTGAATTTTATACTTATGATTGAAATATTGAATGTCTTAAAAATACGTAACGAACTTTTGTTTTATACAGGTGCTGTTTATGCTGTAATGGCGGTTGTTTGCTTCATTTTGGTTTATGTAACCAATATTCAAGTTTTGGGTATAAGCGCATTTATTAAACCAATGAAATTTTATATATCAAGTGTTATTTACACTTTTACCATGGCTTGGATTTTACATTATTTAAACGATTCAAAATTGGTAACTGCCTTTAGTTGGACATTGGTTGTAACACTCACTTTCGAAAATATTTATATTTCGTATAAAGCTTTTATTGGTCAACAATCGCATTTCAATATTGCTACTTCATTCAATTCGGCAATGTTTAGTTTAATGGCTGTTGCTATTACCATAATTACTTTGTTCACGGCCTATATTGCGGTGGTGTTTTTTACTAAAGATTTTCCTGCTTTATCAAACAGTTATGTGTGGGGCATTAGGTTAGGCTTGGTATTATTTGTAGTTTTTGCCTTCGAAGGATTTGTAATGGGAGCAAAGTTAAGTCATACCGTTGGAGCACCCGATGGTGGAGCGGGTTTGCCTGTAACCAATTGGAGCAAACAAAATGGCGATTTGCGAATAGCACATTTTTTAGGAATGCATGCCTTGCAAATTTTACCATTAATTGGATATTATTTAACCAATAATGCTAAAATAACCATTTCCATGGGTGTATTATATTTCTTACTTACGACCGCTATTTTGATACAAGCATTAAACGGAAAGCCACTAATTAAAGCTTAATCAATAACCATTTTTCATCAAAAACTTTTTAGTAAAATTAGCACCACTTGCTACTAATTTTTCTTTTTGAGCTACGCTTAAACGTTTTATTTTAGGACTAATTCCAGCCGATGAAATAGATATGGTTCTTTCCCAATCTTCGCGAATAAGCGTATTTCTATTTAAGTTTTCTATTACTAAATTATAAAATGCTTCCATAAAATGCTCCAACTTTTTTATTTCAACAGGCACTAATTCTTTGTTCAATGAGTCGTTTATAATTTGTTGGTCGGTATCAATTCTTACACCTATTGTTTTATAGTTTGGAATACGTTTTTTATTATTTTGTAAATCGGTATAAGTGCTATCAAACATAAATATTGGGAAATTGCCAATAATGCCTCCATCTACAACAATATCGAGGTTTTTATGGTTTTGTGGTTTGTTATAAACTTGCCCGAGGCTATCAATAAAAACAGCCTCAAAATAAAGAGGGATTGACATAGAAATACGAACAGCATCTTTAATTTTCATTTTTGGATAGGTTTGAGCTGAAAATACAATGAGCTTTTGTTTGTTCATACAAGTAGCGGTTACGTATAAATTTTTAAAGCTTTTTGTAGCCATTTCTTCAAAAGTAATATCGGCATTATTGGTTTTGTTTTTTATAATTTTTTCGAGCCATTTATTAAACTCACCGCCTTTATACCAACCATAGTTTTTGTTAAGGCGAGCAATGCCTCCTACAAAAATGTATTCGCCATCATTAAACTTTTCGAACTTTGTTTCAGGTATTATTTTATAAATTTCTTGCGAGCTATAACCCAAAGAAACCATTAAAGCAGTAATAGCTCCAGCTGATGTGCCTCCTACATTTTTTATATTTTGTAAAATGCTGACATCCTCCAATTGTTTAATAACTCCAGCATAGGCTATTCCTCTAACGCCACCACCTTCAAAAACCAAGTTTTCATACATTTTATTTTGGGCGTAGCTTACAGTAAAAAATGAAAAAAGAAGTATCGTGACGATTGTTTTTTTTCTAATTTTATATAATAAAACTATTACTAATATAAGAACCACAATGGATAAGAAAAATACGCAATATTTTACCAGTTTAAGTTCATTAATTGATTCATTTATTTGATTTTTTAGAATTTTATTTTCTGTTGTTATATTAAATATTCTGTCATTATAAGAACTATAATTTGAATCTAAATTTCTATATTTAATTAGTTCAACAATTTCATTCTTTCCTTTTTCTTTGTCATAATCAGATGTAATTTGAAAGTTATTGTCTTTAATAATTCTTGTGCGTGTGCATCCGTTAGTGGTTGGCCAAAAAGTAAGAAAGTCATTATATGTATAAACTAAGTACATTTTGTTTTTTTCAAAAGTTATTCCACAAGATTCATTACTACTACTTAAAATAGAAATAATATATTGCTTGTTTTTTAAGAGTTTTTTTGAAAAATTGAAAGTTGAAGAATCAATTCCTTTAATAAAATAGTTTACTTCAAAATTATCAATAATTAAAGGTTTTCCTGTAAGGTTGTAAAAGTTTGAACTGGTATCTGTTCCTAAGAATTTTCCATAAAATATGCAACTAGAATAATCGTAGCCCTTTTTTACACTCACATTTACACATGTACAACTAAATGCCTTAAAGTTTAATAATAAGATTATTATAAAAAGAATTTTTTTCATTAGGTAATATTTTGTAATTGATTATTATTTCAATAAATCTTCATGTTTGTTTTGTTTAGTGTATATAGCCACTATGAATAGAAAGCACCTTTTCTAGCGAATCTTTTATTATTATATTTCCTTTAAAAATGTTTGTTTTTAAGCTTGGGATATATTCCTTAAAATCAACATAATTACTCCAAAAAATATCGCTTCTGTTTGCTGTTTTATTTTGTAATATTTTCCATAAATCATTTTTATAAGCTAGTCTTTCATCTTCTTCGGTAATGTAAATAAAACCAACTCTTAGTTTACCATTGTTTTGAAAATACCATAATAATGTTGGGTCTAGCATGCAATTATAAATTTCCATTTTTTGGTTTTTAAGCAAATAAAATAATTCCCAATAAGTGTTATCACAACAGAAAAAGTCAAGACCTTTTAATCTTGGTTCAAATTTTTGAATGATAGGATAAATACTTACAACCATAAAAAATTTAAATGTATCAGTTGATAAATTTTTAATAGATGTTTTGAGTAAAAAACCATTGAATGAATCAAGTTTAGCGTTGTTTTCGATATGTACTTTTCCACCCTTTACAATTTCTAAGTTAATATCAATATTTACTTTAGGTGTGTTGTTTGTTTTTACTGAATTGCCTCCAATAGGTTTATTTGGTTCAATGCATGAATTGATAAAAAATAAACCGAAAAATATAAGTATAGCATAAATTGATTTCATATTTTGGTATTATCTCAATAAACTCTCATGGTTTGTTTATGAACATCAAACTCATTGAATTTAGCTTTGTAAAGCCTAGTGCCATTGGTGTCAAACTCTTGAATGGTTTGTTTATCATAATCTACTATTCCTTTTAATTTTCCATTTTTAAAATATACTTTATGGATTCCATAAGCTACGGTTTCTTTTCTATTCAAATGTTTATCAAATTTTAAACAAAAATTCCCTTCATACCAAATAATACCGTCATAGTCAGGAGCTTTAATAAAAACTGTATCTCTACTTATTCCAAAACCTTTTACAGGAACCAATCTGCCTTTATCGCAAGCAGGAAATCCACCCCAAATACTGGTGTCATTTTTATAAAAACTTTCCCCCATTAATGATTTACTTTTATAATCGTAATAATAATAGAACATTCCTTCTCTTTTACCATTAACGTAATTGCCATCGCTAGTTATCTCATTTCCATCAAGATAATAAGCAGAATAGCCATGTAGCAAATTGTCTTTATAGTGTTCCACTTTCACAATTTTACCTTTCCATTTCTTTACCCATTTTCCTTGTTTCAGTCCGTTGGCATCAGTAAAATTTAAGGTTTCTACCTCAGGTTTTTTTGTGATAACTGAATCTAGTAAAGTTGTGTCAGTATTTAGTGTTACGCTATCAGTCAATACTTCACTTTTTGAGGTGTAAGTGTTACCACAAGCTGTAAAAATTATTAAGGTTAAAAATATGGCGAAGTTTTTCATTGATTATTATAAAACAATTATAACGAATTGTATTTATAATTTATTGTAGATATAACGTAACTACAACTTTAAAAAGGCATTCATCCTAGTTTCAAAAACAATCTTAGTAAAATACGGCTATTTAAAAAATAATAGGGATTTCAAAACTAATTTTTTTAACTCCTCCTTCTATTTCTTGACCTTTTATTCTCATAACGGTTTTACCATTATTTTCTAGCCGACCAATGGTGAATTTGTACAATTTCAGTTTTAGTGATTTAAAATCGGTAGTGTTTTTTAAATCTTCCTCTTTAGGATCTTCTAAGCTCCAATTATACCCTTTCCATTTACTTTTAAATGCATTATTGTTATTATCTATATTTATACTATCAGAAAAAGTTAGCTCATTTTCTCCAATCATAACAATATTTTTGTTTAAGTCAATTCTAATGGCATTGAGTAATTCTAATTTACCTTCAGCTTTAAACTGAATTGTATTTTCATTTTTAATAATGGTAATATCATTTTTCCCAGAAGAAATAAGCTCCATTTGGTCTGCATAACTAAACAACTCATCATACTCTTCTTTTGTTAATCCAAGATTTTTATGATAAGGCAAAGGCATACCTTTTTGAATTGTTTTTATGTATTCAAAATACCATTGTTGATTTTGTTGAACACTTAATTGAAGTTTTTGAGTAAGTGCTAATTGCCTTGCGTTTTGCTTAATACTATCTAAAACATCTACACTTGTTTTTCCTTTTGGTAATAAATCGTTTAAAACAATTGCCATGTTGCCCGAAAGCGTTGTTTCTTTTTTATTTGTTTGAGAATTGCTGCAATTTGTTAAAAACAGCACTCCTAATATCAGTATATAAATTTGTTTCATTATTAATAATTTTTAGTGAACGAGATTAGTGAATAAATATATCATAAACAATTTTTATAGGGCAGACACTTTGGTCTGCCCTAACGGTTTGCTCCCAACAATTACTGTAATTAAATAGTTATTTCTTAAATTTTTCTTAGGATTTCTACTACAATGAAACACAGAAATAATGATAATTTTATGATCTGATTTATCAATAAAATACACAATAATAAATGGGAATTCTTTTAAATAAACTTCTTTGAAGTTTTTGTAGGTGGTTTTAAATGTATTAGGATTGCTTAAAATTAAATCAGTATTGTGCTTTATAGTGTTTAAAAAACGTTCACCTAGACCTATCATTTGTTCTTCATACCAATCGTAAGCTAATTTTATTTCTGCAACGGCTTTATCCCTAAATAACAAAGCATACTTCATCCTAAACTAAATTAGGTTTTATTATATTTAAAGCTTCATTCCAAGAATAGCTTTTACCTTTTTCATTCATATATTCATCAAGCCTTAAATCAAGTTCTTTTTTTTGTTCTGAAGTTAGTAATGAATCGACTTCCATATCATTTTTTAAAACGGTATAAATTGCTTCTAGTTTTTCTTGCTCAATGGAATCAATGTAATTATGAAGTTTTTTGCGAAGTGCTAGCGTCTTCATTTTTTGATAGATTTTAAACAAAAGTAGAGAATAAATTTAAATTTTAGCGTGGTAATTTTTTCTGTTTTTATTGAGCTTGGGCAGACACGTAGGTCTGCCCCAACGGTCTGCGTCAGCGGTTTGCCCCAACGGTCTTTTAATAAATATTACTTCAATAAAATCAAAAATCACAGTTCAAAAATCTAAAATATATAGCGTGCTTCCATTCTGCCTGTGTGTAAAATAGCATCGCTAATGCCCGAGGTGCGGCCATCGTAGTTTAAGTTAATTTGTATGTTTTGGCCAATTCGTTGTTGCAAGTTTAAGTTCCAAACTTGGTTTTTACCAGTGGTTAAGCCTTGCAACATATCATAACCTAAATTGCTTCCTGTTTCGCCATTAAACTCCACTTCATACAAACTATACTTGGCACTCAATGCACCAATTTGGGTAAAGTTATAACGCATTTCTAATCCTATTTCGGTAGTTTTTCCTTTTTGATTGCCATATTCTTTGGCATTATTGGCTTCAAAATATCCTGCATTTAAAGTGGTTCTAAAGTTTTTATTCGCTTGATATATCAATTTAGGTTTCCATTCTATAAAGTTATAACTGTAATTCTGTTGCACAAAAAATTGTGAAATATAACTGCGTTCACCAAAATTATACAGTAAGTTAATGGTCCAAAATTCGTTGGCATTCCAGCGCATATTCAGTCCGTTTTCTAGTTTTCGTCTGCTATCAATGCCATTGGTTAAAATAACTTTGGTTTGGTTATCTTGTATGCTCCAGTCTGCGCCAAATGTGGCATTGCTTCGGTTAAAGAATAAAGTGTTTCGTGCCAAACTATTTACATTGATGAGGGCAGTATCGTTAAATAAATTGGCAAACGGGTTTACATAATTAAAAGTATTATCGGCTATAATTTTGCGTTCAATGCGCAAACCCGATTGATTATTAAATTTACTCAAAAACTTAAGCAAACCTTTTTTATTAAGCCATACACTTGCTGGATTAATATTTAAGGTTTGGTTAAACTGCACCGAATTGGTTCTGATAGTAGAGTTGGTAGGCAAATAAACCCTGATATAATTGGCTATATTTCTATCCACAAAACTGGCTATTACAAACTCATTTAATTGCTGAATATTATCTAAGTTAAAATCTTTCCAAACATATACACCTTGCCCTTTGGGAACTTCCAAGTAACTAAAATCTCTCCGTAGTTCATTCCCGCTTCCAATTTGGTAATAAGTATTGGCGGTAAACATACGCCTTAAAAAAGCATAATCGTATTCAACCCTGGCTAAAATGGTTCTTTCGGGCTTTAGGTTTTTGATAGAAGTGTCATTTATTTCAAAATTTCGGTAAGTAAAATTTAAGTTTAACCTATTGCCATTTTCTTGTTTTAAAACAGTTAAAGCATTGATGTTTTGTGCTATGCTGGCTAAATAAAAATCAGTATTCCTAGCCTGGAAATCGTTTCTGTTGGTATAATCAACTCGGTATTTTAGTTTTAAGGTATCAGTATTTTGGAAAAAATAATTGCTTTGGTTATAACTAAAACTACCTGTTAGTAAAGTATCGTTGGTTTTAAAAAACTTACTTTTTTCGGTTAAATAATTTACCCCAACTTGATGTTTGAATTGCGTGCGGGCATAACCTGCATTGTATTTATAAGTTTGGTTTTGATTAAGGTTTTGCTGCAAAGTAGCATTGTTTATGCTAATGGTTAAGTATTCGGCATTGGCATTCAATTGGTTATTTTTATATGTAAAAACACTTCCAATTTGATTGATTAAACCAGCATAATTTTGATTACGGTTATACAATTGAATTTGATAATAGGCATTAAATAGTTGTTGTTTTTCAATGCTTGTTTTAGCCGATAAAATATGTTCGTTATAACCAGTATCGCTGCTGCTCGAGTTGTTTAATTGTCTGTTCCAAATCCTATCAAACTCCACATTTCTGTAACGTTCTACATACCTAAAGTTTGCATCAACCCATTCGTAGTTAAGTTGATTTTGCCAAAGCCATGTTTTACTTAAATTATTTTTATTATTGATAAATACTTTAGCTCCTAAACCTTTGTCGTTTTGCTTATCCAAATTACTAAACAAGTTTCGGTTAAAATTACTCTGTGCTATTTCAACTGTAATTTGCGTGTTTTTAAGTGCTGTAAAATCAATGGCTGCATTTAGCATTTCCATTTTATTAGGAGCGGTTAATAAAATTACAGGTTCAAAACTGCCATTATTAGGTCCCACATATTGAAAAACCCTGCCGTTAGCCGATGAAGCCGATTGTACATAGCTACCTCTATTAACTCCTACATTGCTAAATTTTACTTCATAAAAAACAGTATCTGCTCCAGCAATATTGGTAAAAACATATACATCATTCCCACCTAAAGTATCAATTTTACGGTATAAAATTTGGGTATTGCTAAACGTACTTACTTTAGTAGCGCCACTTACCACTGCTTGGTTTAGTTTATTGCCTGCATTGGCCAAAACCAATTTATCGTTATCGCTTAAAGTTTGCTGAAAAGGTTGGTCCTTGTCATCTTGTTCTGTAAAATAGCTGCCTCTAATGGTAAAATTTTTGGTTTTATAACTGCCATTGGTAGTAAAAACGGTCCTTGCAAAATTTCTATCACTGTATTGAAATTCCGCTACAATCCTGCTGTATTGCGTTATAATACGTTTTGGTGTAAAAGTAATTTCGCCACTGTTATAATCAATCACATAATCGTTTTGCTCGCCTCGGTTTAGTTTTTCACCATCTAAATAAATGGCTTCCGTGCCCGAAATAAGTATGATAAACAGTTCTCCATTGGCTCCTGTAAGTCGGTACGGGCCTTGGTTTCCTTCTATGGCAGTTAATGTGTTTCTGGCAAACCTACCTCGGCTTATGGCAGCATCAGCACCAATTTGTAATAAAGCCGAATCTTTTTTATTACCCAATATAGGTTTTAAGTTAAAGGCGGTTTGCACTTGTGCTCCTCTCGATTTTTTATTGTAGTTTAAAAAATAACTATCGGTTGGTTTACGCATTTCAAAATCGCCAATAATTACCTTGGTTTTGTTTTTACTTAACTGAATAAAAACTTTGTCAAAATCTTGCAACTGCTGTGTATTTCCTTCAGGTTGAATAGGATTATTATCATCGCTAATGGCTGCCAATACATCAATATCGTTATTCAGTTTTCCGCTAAGCTGAAGGTTTAAGTTAGAGTTAACCACCACATTTTGTGCATTACCAAGCCCTAATCCGCGAGAAATACTTCCATTCATTTTTAAGCCATTGCTAAAACTTTCAGAACTTAAAAAATCGGTTTCGTTAATGCTGTACAAAAACGGATTTTTGGTTTCTATGCCTTCTTTGTCAATGATGTTGGGATTTTTATTTTGGTAAATTTTACTAAAATAAAAGTTAGATGCACTGTATTTTACAGTAAGTGGAGTGCTTTTAGGTATTTTTAAATTGATAAAAGCATGGGCAAAATAGTTTATTCTAAAATCAATATTTTCAATAAAAAGGGTATTGCCATTACTTACTTGAACCGATTTTTGAACAATAACTGAACTATCTAAAGTGATGCTATCGGTAAGTAAAATAAAGGTTTTTTGTCTGTTTTGGCTTTGGGCCAATACAGCTAAACAAACAAATACAATTACCCCAATAGTACGCATTAAGGCAAATAAACGTATTTTAGTTGATTTTTGGTTTATGATGGGTGAATTTGTATGCAGTCAGGGTCATGACTGCACCTTATTCGGTTGGTTAGGAAACCAACCGAGGGCAAATTCAAGTCATGCAGCGCATCTACTTTGTTTGGCAACTAAATTAGCTAATGCAAGTAATTGTTTTTTGTCAAGGAAGATGCTTCCAGCATGACGCCTTCAGCTTTTGTTCAAGGTCGTTGTCCCCACCGCACCTTTTTCGCCATATTTTAAATAAATTACCTTTATTTGCACCTTCAAATTTATGGATACAAATAAAGAGTGGTTTGCCGATTGGTTCGATTCGCCATACTATCATATTTTATACAAAAACCGCGATTATACCGAAGCGGAATTGTTTTTAAACAATGTCATTTCGTTTTTAAACATGCCCAATGGCTCATCGGTAATTGATTTGGCTTGTGGCAAAGGCCGACATTCGGTGTTTTTAAATAAAGCTGGTTTTGAGGTAGTTGGTGTCGATTTATCGGCCAATAGTATTCAGTTTGCCAAGCAGTTTGAAAACCAAAACTTACACTTTGATGTAGCTGATTTGCGTACTTTTAAAACCAACCAATTGTTTGATTATGGTTTTAATTTGTTTACCAGTTTTGCTTATTTTAAATCAGACCAAGAAAACCAACAGGTATTGAATAGCTTTAACGCTTGTTTAAAGGCAGATGGCGTTTTGTTACTCGATTTTTTCAATGCAGAAAAAATAAAAAAAATACAAAGTTATTCTGAAACCAAAACCATTGATGGCATTACATTTCATCTTCATAAAATAATTGATAGTAAAAAAGTTACCAAACGCATTGAGTTTAATGCCGAAGGCAAGGAGTATTATTACCAAGAAGAAGTACAATTGCTTACTTTACCCGATTTTGAAACTTTATTTGCTCAAACAGGCTTTAGTATTTTAAACGTTTTTGGTAATTATAATTTAGAGCCATACCAAGCTGATACCAGCGATAGATTGATTTTTGTAGCGCAAAAAAATAGTTAATGGAAACAATTATTCAGTACGATAAAATGTGGTTTTTGTTTGTAAACAATACGCTTGCAAATCCTTTTTTAGATTGGCTTTGCCCCATTTTGCGCAACCAAAGTACTTGGTATATTTTTTATGCCGCCATTATTTATTTTTTCTATAAAAACTATAAAACTGATACTTGGAAAATTTTATTGGTTATAGCTGCTATGATTTTAGTTTCAGATCAATTTAGCGCCAATTTGGTTAAAAATACTTTTATGCGTATTAGGCCATGTAACGAACCCTCATTAACAGGTTTAGTAAGGCATTTGGTAAAAAGTTGTAATGGTTTTAGCTTTATTTCGGCCCACGCCACCAATCATTTTGCGTTGGCTTTATTCTTTATTTTTTATTTTAAACATATTGGCAAATGGGTTATTCCAGTTGCATTATTTTGGGCTTTTAGCATTGCCTTTTCGCAGGTTTATGTAGGCGTTCATTATCCGCTCGATGTATTTTTTGGTGCATTGGTTGGTAGTTTATTTGGAGCTGCATTTGCTAGGTATAGCCTTAAATTTATTAAACTTGCCAATTAAGTATTATTTTCAAAATGGGTTATTTATTTTTAGGTCTTTTATTTTTATCTCCGTTTTTAGGTTCGTTAGCAGCCTTATTCTCCAATAAATACGATGAGAAAAAACTAAAGCTATTATTATCATTTGCAGGCGCTTATTTGTTTTCTATAACCATTGTAAGCCTTATGCCCGAGGTATATTCAAATGCTAATAAATATACGGGTGTATTTATTTTAGCAGGTTTTTGGTTTCAAATTTTGTTAGAAAAATATTCAAAAGGCATTGAACATGGTCATTTTCATTTACACGATGTGGTAAAAAAACATGTTATTCCTTTTGGTATCATAGCCAGTATGTGTTTGCATACATTTATAGAGGGTGTGCCATTGGGTGCTTTTTTTCAAAGCAATGCCAGCATCAGTTATAGCATGTTATTTGGTATTGCTATTCATGAGTTTCCGGCAGCTTTTGCTTTGGCAATAATTTTAAAAGGTTTAAAGTTGAACAATAAGGTCATTTTGGTATTGATGAGTGTGTATTGTTTGGCTTCGCCAACGGGTGCTATATTAAGTTACAGTTTAAATTATACTTTGTCAGAACAGGTTTTTAGTCAGTTTATGGCATTTGTAATAGGCACTTTTTTACATATTTCAACCACTATTTTATTCGAATCATCTGAGCATCATCGTTTTTCTACTTATAAGACATATGCTGTTTTAGTTGGTGTATTTTTAGCACTAACGGTTGTTTTTACACAATAAATAATGTGAATAATGTTTTTATTATTTGTAAAAAATTATCCTTTATTTGTGTTCAATAAATTCTAAAATTATGAGTTATACCCTAGAAATTTTATTTACATTATTGGTTTACTTTATGGCCTTTAATGTATTTTATCTTTTATTTTTTGCTATATGTTCAGTTTTAAGTAAAAGCGAGCAGGTTAAAGAAAATCCATATTTAAACAAGTTTGCTGTACTACTAGTAGCCTATAAAAACGATCATGTAATTTTAGAAAGCGCAGCCGATAATTTAAACCAAACTTATCCTAAAGATAAACATGATATTATAGTAGTGGGCGACCATTTGCAGCCCGAAACGGTGGCTCAACTTGAAAAATTACCTTTAAAAGTATTGGCTTTTGATTTACCATATTCTACCAAAGGGAACAGTGTACGCAAAACAGAAGATTTGATAGTGAATGGTGATTACGATTTCATTGTGTTACTAGATATTGATAACGTAATGGAAGCAGATTATTTGCGTAAACTAAATAATGAGATAGACAACGAAGTGCAGGTAATACAAACACATAGAACTGCTAAAAATTTAGATACACCTATTGCCATTTTAGATGCATTTAGTGAAGAAATTAATAATTCTATTTTTAGAAAAGGCCATGTAAATATTGGTTTACAAACTGCTTTAATTGGTTCAGGAATTGCTTTACGTAAAGATTTTTTTGTGGATGAAGTATTAAAAATTAGAGCTGTTGGTGGTTACGATAAAGAAATGGAATTGATAATGGCGCTAAAGAAAACCAAAACCAAATACACGCCAAATATTGATGTTTATGATGAAAAAACTCGTTACATTGACGATTTAAATAAACAACGTACACGTTGGTTTTCTGCACAGTTCTTTTACTTACGCAAAAACCTATTGAAATCGTTTTTAAGTTTATTTACTAACAGTAACTTAAACTACTTTAACAAAACTTTACAATTATTGCTAATGCCTAAAGTATTGGTATTAGGTTTTTCATTTCTATTACCCATTTTAGCATTTTTCTTTTATAAGTCACTTTTAGGGCTTTGCTTAGCCAATTTTGTAGCTGTTATTATGGCTGCTTCGTTAGGCTTACCAAAACGTTTTTATAAAGCCGAATATTTTTCAGCTATTCAAAAATTACCTATTGTATTTGTTACTTTACTAAAAAGCTTAACTAAATTAAAAGGTGCTAACCGTTCGTTTATAGCAACTCCTCATCATGCTAAAGAGAAAAAGTAATTGAATATAAATTATAAAAAGGCCGTTAAACACTTGATTTAACGGCCTTTTTTATGCTTAATTGTTTCAAATACTATTGTTGACTTGCCAATAAATACATTACCGCCATTCTAACCGCTACACCATTTTCTACTTGATCTAAAATAATGGCATGTTTGCTATCGGCTACATCGCTTGTTATTTCTACCCCGCGGTTTATTGGGCCTGGATGCATAATTACAATTTCTTTGTTCAACGAATCAAGGCGTTGTTTATCTAAACCATACAACATGCTGTACTCGCGCAATGACGGGAAATATTTTATGTCCTGACGTTCTAACTGAATGCGCAGCATATTGGCCACATCGCACCAATTTAAGGCTTTCATTAAATTGGTTTCAACTTTTACGCCAAGGCTTTCTATGTGTTTTGGAATTAAAGTACTTGGTCCGCAAACCATTACTTCAGCTCCTAATTTTTTTAAGCAAAATATATTTGAAATAGCTACACGTGAATGTAAAATATCACCAACTATTACTACTTTTTTACCAGCTACGCTTCCTAGTTTTTCTCTAATTGAAAAGGCATCTAACAGGGCTTGAGTTGGGTGTTCATGTGTTCCATCACCTGCATTGATAATATTGGCACTGATGTGTTTTGATAAAAACATGGCTGCTCCTGGCGCAGGATGACGCATTACCACCATATCTACTTTCATGGCCAAAATATTGTTAACTGTATCAATTAAAGTTTCACCTTTTGAAACCGATGATGAAGAAGCTGAAAAGTTAACTGTATCTGCACTCAAACGTTTTTGTGCTAATTCGAACGAAATACGTGTACGGGTAGAATTTTCAAAGAAAATATTGGCAATGGTAACATCGCGCAAGGAAGGAACTTTTTTAATGGGCCTATTGATAACGGTTTTAAAACCATCGGCTGTTTCAAAAATAAGTTCTATATCTTCTTGGGTAATGTCTTTTATACCTAGTAAGTGTTTTTGTGTAAATTTTTTCATTTAATTAATTGCTAAAATTGGATTGAAATGCAGTGTTTAAAAACTGTTTTTTTAACTACTTACTATCAATGCTATATCGGCTTTACTATTTTCTTTCCATTCCACTTTTACTTTATCGTTGGCTCGTGTATCTACTGTTATACCAGTGTAATCAGGCTGAATAGGTAAGTGGCGACTAAAACGCCTGTCAATTAATACCATGAGTTCTACTTTTTCTGGTCTGCCAAAGTCAACCAATGCATCTAAAGCCGAACGAATACTTCGCCCTGTGTAAAGCACATCGTCAATTAAAACCACCTTTTTGTTTTCAACCGTAAAGTTTATTTTCATGGCATTGGGAACTATTTGTTCCTTTCCACGCCTAAAATCATCTCTGTAAAATGAAATATCTAACTCGCCATAAAGCAAATTTTGATTTTGTGTAATCTCAATCAATCGCTTTAAAATTCTGCGTGCCAAATAAGTTCCTCTAGGCTGAAGACCAATAATAGCCGTATTTTCAAACGAGCCATGTTTTTCAATAAGCTCATAACAAAGCCTATCAATTACAATACTAAATTGTTTTTTTTCGAGTATGGTTTTACTATTCATTGGCTTTAAACCATTATTAGTGACTTTTATTTTTGGTAATGTTGTTTACCGATTAAACTGTACAAATTTATTTATATTACGCTTTATTCAAAATTGCCAAAGCATTTTGTTTATCTAAATGCAATTGGGCTTTTAAAGCATCTAATCCATTGAACTTTTCTTCATTGCGCAGCTTGCTCACAAATTCAATTTTCAGCACTTCGGTATAAATTTCTTTTTCAAAATCAAAAATATTAACTTCAATACTGCGGCCTTTGTCTGCTACGGTTGGGTTATTGCCAATATTTAACATGCCTCCAAACCTTGCTTTATTATACCAAACCCACACAGCATAAACTCCATCTTGAGGTATGAGTTTAAAACTATTTTCTACTTCAATATTAGCAGTTGGGTAGCCAATGGTACGGCCTAATTGTTTACCTTTTACTACTTTTCCTTCCAAGCTATAACTGTTTCCTAAATATTTTTGTGCAGTTTGAATATCATTATTCAATAAGGCATTACGTATTTTGGTGGAACTAACAGCAATTTCATCAATATCTTGTTCTGGAATTTCTTCCACTTCAAAACCATATAACGATGACGATTCTTTTAAATGTTCAAACGAACCTTCACGGTTTTTTCCAAAACGATGGTCGTAACCAATTACCAAGGTGTTGGTTTTTATTTTATTAACTAAAATGGTTCTGATAAACTGTTCAGAAGTTTGGCGCGAAAATTCTTTGGTAAATGGCAAAATAATCAAGTGGTCAATTCCAGCTTTTTCCAATAAATGAATTTTTTCATTCAAGGTACTCAATAGTTGTAAGCCGTGGTCGTCAGGGAAAAGCACCATGCGCGGATGTGGCTCAAAGGTAATCAATACTGTTTCGCCATCTTTTATAGAAGCAATTTGCTTCAATCGTTCAATTATTTTTTTGTGAGCCAAATGTACCCCATCAAAAGTACCTTGACTAACAATGGCATTTTTAATGGCTGGAAGTGTATTTATATCAAAATGTACTTGCATATTTTGATTAATAAAAGCGTTTAAAACCAATCATTTTTCTAGCTTCGCTAACCGTTGCTGAAGCACTTTCTCTTGCTTTTTCGGCACCAAGTTTTGCTATTTTTCCAAGCATTTCATCATTGCCTTTTATATCATCTATTTTTTGTTTTATTGGGGCAATAAAATTGGCCATGTCTTCAGCTAGTTGTTTTTTCATATCGCCATAGCGAATGCTGCAATCAGCAAAGGTGTTTTTATAATGTGTAATCACATCAGGCGTTGAAACCAATTGCATTAAATCAAACAAATTTTGAACAGCCTGACTAGGAGTGGAGTTGGGTTCGGTTGGAGCCACATCGCTTACGGCTTTCATTATTTTTTTCCTAACTACTGCATCTTCATCGTTTAAATTAATTACAGTGTTATCTCCATCGCTTTTACTCATTTTTCCACCACCTTGTAAACCGGGTACTTTCACCAACTGGTTGCCATAATTAAATGCTTGTGGTTCAGGAAAAAGTTCGTTGTTATAAATTCTGTTGAAACGGTTTCCAAAAGTTCTTGCCATTTCTAAATGTTGCTCTTGGTCTTTACCAACCGGAACTTTAACTGCTCTGTGTATTAGTATATCGGCCGCCATTAAAACAGGGTACGTTAATAAGCCAGCATTTATATTATCGGGGTGCGATTTTGCTTTTTCTTTAAATGAGGTAACGCGCTCTAATTCACCTTTATAGGCGTGCATGTTGAGCAATAAATACAATTCAGCTATTTCAGGTAAGTCGCTTTGAATATAAATGGTACTTGCTTCAGGGTCTATTCCACAGGCAATGTATTCGGACAAAACTTGTTTTACATTTTTGTGTAAATCAGCAGGATTAGGATGCGTGGTTAATGAATGGTAATCTGCAATAAAAAAATAGCAATTATAATCGTACTGCATTTTTATAAAATTTTTTACAGCACCCATATAATTACCAAGATGTAAATTCCCTGTTGGCCTAATTCCGCTTACTACAATTTCCTTTGTCATTTTTGTTTTAAAATAGAGTCGCAAATTAACTTTTAAATATGCAATCTACAATTGAATATAGTTAAGCTATTGTTTTTTAAAAACTTATTATATATTTGGTTTTATAAATTATATCAAATGAAGAGAATTTTTACAATTTTTATGTTAAGTTATTGGGCTGTTTCAAACGCTCAAGTCAACAATTTACAGTTAATTCAATTACTAACTAAGGCTGGTTTAAGTAATCTAAAAACAGAAGAAATAGTTATTAACAGTTCCTACACCGATAAAAAAACAGGAATTACTCATGTGTACTTCAAACAAATGTTAAATGGGGTAGAGGTTTTTAACTCGCAAAGTAGCGTTCATATTGATAAGGACGGAAATTTATTTAAACAAAATATTGCTATTAAGGCTACCAATTCTATTATAAATAATAAAAAAATTGATGCTAATTCGGCTTTAGACATTGCATTAAATACAGCAAGTATTGTAAAAAAAGCGTTAAATAAAGTTACTTTACCTGAAAATAATGCTTTTAAAATTGAAGATAAAGGTCTTTCTAGCGAAGCTATAGTTGGTAAACCAATTTATTTCGAAAAAAATGGTTCAATTATAGCTGCTTGGCAAGTTGATGTGTTAAACGATGAAACAGCAGATTGGTTAAATGTAATTATTGATGCCAACACAGGTTTAGTTATTGAAAAAAATAATTATACTACCAAATGTAGCGCAGAACATATTACTTCATCTAATATCAATAAACCATATTTCTTTGAATTTGATGCTGATGATAATTTAGGTAAATCGGCTAATACTGGAACTTACAGAGTATTCCCAATACCAATGGAAAGCCCAGCAAGAGGCGATAGACAATTGGTTTCTAACGCAAACGATATGAGCGCTTCGCCTTATGGTTGGCACGATACCAATGCAGTAGAGGGTCCAGAATTTACCATTACACGTGGTAATAATGTTTGGGCTAAAGAAGATACACTTGGAAATAATTCAACTACTACTGCTTACTCTCCAAATGGTGGAACCGATTTATTATTTGATTACCCTTATGGTTTAGATGCTGGTCCAAGACCCAACTTAAATGCAGCTATTACTAACTTATTCTTTTGGAATAATACTATTCACGATGTTTTTTATCACTATGGTTTTGATGAAGAAAGTG
The DNA here is from genome assembly GCA_027484685.1 of Bacteroidota bacterium. GTDB lineage: Bacteria > Bacteroidota > Bacteroidia > UKL13-3 > UKL13-3 > JAAFJM01. The sequence goes on along the minus strand of JAIXSO010000049.1, from coordinate 5,128 downwards.
GAAATTTTCAAGCAAAAAATTATACCAATTTAGGTTTAGGTAAAGATTTTGTGTATGCCGAAGCTCAGGATGGTAGCGGAACGGATAATGCTAATTTTGCCACACCAGTTGATGGTTTAAATCCAAGAATGCAAATGTATTTATGGGGAGGTTCTGCCACACCAGCATTTGCAAATATTTTACAAGTAAATGAACCTTCAAGTTTAGCAAAAAAATATGGGGCTGTAATTGCTGCTTTTGGTCCGCGTTTAAGTTTAGAGCCTATAACTGCTAACTTAGTAATGGTTAATGATGGGGGCGCATCAAGTGGAGGTAATTTAGGCTGTAATACCTTAATTAATGCTGACTCAGTTAGAGGGAAAATTGCTTTAGTAACTAGAGGAACATGTTCTTTTCAAACTAAAATATTAAATGCTCAAAATGCTGGTGCAATAGCGGTTGTTATTGTTAATACCTCAAATAATGCTAGTGCTATTACGGGTAGTGGTGCTGGAGTTAATATTCCTTCTGTTATGATTTCTTCAACCAATGGAAATACTTTTAAAGCAGCGCTTGCCAATTCAAGTATTAATTTGAGCATGTTTGATTCTACAGTACCTTCGGCAGCCACAAGAACTTATGATAGTGATTTTGATAATGGTGTTATTGCACATGAGTATGGACATGGAATTTCTACTAGATTAACTGGTGGTCCAGCAAATTCAAGTTGTTTAAACAATGAAGAACAAGCAGGGGAAGGCTGGAGTGATTTTTTTGGTTTAGTTTTAACTTCTAAACCTTATGAAACTTCATTACTTGGCAGAGGAATTGGAACACATTTGATTGGTCAGGATACCAATGGTGTTGGAATTCGTCCTTATAGATATAGCAGAAGTATGATAACTAATCCTGTTAATTACAATAGTATTAAAACACTTTCTATTCCGCATGGTGTAGGTTTTGTGTGGTGTAGTGCTTTATACGATATATATTTAGATATGATTGATAAATATGGCTTTGATGAAAATATGTACACAGGTAAAGGTGGTAACAATAAAGCATTGGAATTGGTAGTGATGGGTTTAAAACTTCAACCTTGTCAACCAGGTTTTTTAGATGCTCGCGATGCTGTTATATTGGCTGATTCATTATTAAATGGTGGTGCTAATAAATTGTTATTATGGAAAGCATTTGCACGAAGAGGTATGGGTGCCGATGCCAAACAAGGTGCTTCAACTTCTCGTAGCGATGGCACTGCAGGCTTTAAATTACCAGCCGAATTAACAGTTTCTAACAATGAAATATTAAATAATAATGCCATTGAAATTTATCCTAACCCATCAAAAGGTAATTTTATTATCAACGCTAGTTTTGATTTAAATAATTCGGTTTTTAATTTAGTAAATATAAGCGGTAAACAAATTCCTTTTAATACCAAACGTTTAAACGATAATCAAACTGAAATTGAATTAAACAATATCAGTTCAGGTGTTTATTTCGTATCAATTAATAGCAATAATGGTTCAGTTACCAAAAAGATTATAATTGAATAATTAAACTTTCAATACCAATAAAAAAGCCCGTTTATTTAAAAATAAATGGGCTTTTTTGTGTTAACTTCTCATATTATCAAATTGTAATGGAACTTCAAAATCATGTCCTCTAACTGCCGCCATGGTGCTTTGAAGGTCGTCAATTTGTTTTGCGGTAACCCTAACTTGATCATCCATTATACTAGCTTGAACTTTCAGTTTAGTATCTTTAATAAACGCAACAATTTTTTTAGCAGTTTCTTTATCCAATCCTTCTCTAATGGGTAAGTCTTGTAGTACCAATTTTCCGCTCGATCTAAATTCTTTGCTTAAATCTAAACTTCTTACATCTAAACCTTGCTTGCTAAATTTTGATAAAATAATATCAATAATGCTCGTTAAGGCCATATCTTGGTTAGCAGCAATTTTTACTAATTTACTTTTTTTATCAATTTCAATGCTACATTCAGCATCTTTTAAATCGTATCTATTAACCAGTTCTTTTGAAGCAGTATTAATTGCATTGTCAATTTTTTGTAAGTCAATTTTTGAAACTATATCAAAGCTCGCCATAATTTATAATTTTTATCGTTTTTAAGTAAATTTTATATTAACTCATTTTTATTTCGTTTCGCAAGATGCTACATTTGAGAAAATAAATAAAACTAATATGAAAAAAATATTCATACCGCTTTTTGTTGGCATATTATTATTGAATTCTTGTTCAAAAGATCCTGTTTCTTCTAAGCCTGATTCAATTAATGCACTTGATACAATAACCAATTTTTCAGGAATTTTAATTCCTACAGAAAATAAGTTGGTTGTTAACTTTGAGCATTATTTTAAAAGTAGCCCAATTGTATATGCTACACAAAACTACATAACAGATAATAAAGATACTATACAGGTAAATAACTTATCTTATAGGGTTTCTAATATGCAGTTATATAATAGCTTGAATCAAAAATGGGTTGATATTGGTACTTATAAACTAAACTCTGGTTATGATGCCTTTAAATATGGTTTTACCATAAGTAAAGTACCTGCTGGACTATACAGTAAAATTAGATTCAATTTAGGGGTTGATAGTGCTAGAAATAGGAGTGGAGAGCAAACTGGCGATTTAGATCCTTCGTTAGGTATGTACTGGAATTGGACCAATGGTTACATTCATTTTAGGCTAGAAGGTAGAATAATATCAAGTTTACAAACTTTTAGTTTAGATATTGGTGGCAGTACCAATGTAGTTAATAAAGAAATTGATTTGACAGGTTATAAAATAAAAAGTTTAACCAATGGAATTTCAGTTAATTATAAAATGGATATCAATTCTTTTTTAAGCAGCCCTAATTTATATAATTTACAAACCGACCCTAAAGATATTCATTCTGAAACTGTACCCGTTATTAAATCAAAAATTTTGCCTAATATGCTTAATATGATAATGTTAACCAATGTATCAACCAATTAATTTATTAGAATGAAATCCTTAAAGTACTTAATTTTTGCAATCATTATTATTCAATCTTGTACAAAAGATTCGAAAATTGAAAAAAATAGTGAAGATGTTGTTTGGGATAAAACGCCTTACATTATTCAGTATCCTAATTTTTTATCTGATATTAGTAATCAAGTAAAATCTCCTGACGATAATCCGCTAACTCTTGCAGGTGTTGAACTTGGGCGTAAATTATTTTACGAGCCAATGCTATCCGCAAATAATACCCAATCATGTGCAAGTTGTCATAATCCTGCTAATTCTTTTTCTGATAATGTGCAATTTAGCAAAGGAGCTTTTGGAAACCTTGGTTTACGTAATGCCATGCCTTTATTTAACTTAGCATTTCAAGAAAGTAAAGCAGTTGATACAATACACCGTTTTTTTTGGGATGGAAGCTCAGTAAACTTAGAGCGACAAACTTTAGGGCCAATAGAAAATAAACTAGAGATGGCGTCTGATTTAAGAACAATTGTCCCTAAATTACAAGCAAATCCAATTTACCCTCCTTTATTTAAAAAGGCATTTGGTACTGATTCTATTTACTTGTATTTAGTTCAAAAAGCTTTAGCTCAATTTGAAAGAACTTTATTATCGTTTAATTCAAAATATGATGACTTTTTAAAAACAAAGAATTTTAATGTTTTTTCTGACCAAGAGAAAAGGGGCTATGCTATTTTTTATTCGGAAAGTAATCCTCTGTTGCAAATCAAAGGTGGAGATTGTTTTCATTGTCATGGACAAGAAAAAAGTTTTTATCTTACTGATTTTCAGTTTCATAACAATGGTTTGCAAAAATACCCAACCGATTCAGGATTATATCGTATTACTAATCAATACAATGATATTGGTAAGTTTAAAACACCGAGTTTGCGTAATTTAGTATTTACTGCTCCGTACATGCATGATGGCAGTAGAAAAACAATTAGAGATGTTATAAATTTTTATGATTCAGGGGGTTATGCATCGCCTTGGGTAGATGCAAATATCGGAAAACATCAACCATTAGGATTACAACTAACTGAAGAACAAAAAGATGATTTGATTGCATTTTTACTAACCATGACAGATAGTAGTTTTGTAAAAAATTCAAACTTCACAAAGCCAGATTGAAAATGTGTTTTGTAATATCGTTGTAAAAATTAAATTTGAAAATTAGAATTAAAACAAACAATAAATATATATATATGAAATCAATTTTACAACTCAAGAGGATGTTACTGCTCGTTTTTGCAATAACATTATGGGCTTCAAGTATGAATGCTCAAACTGTAGTTACTGTTGGTACTGGTACAGGGACCAATACTACTACTGGTTATCCAACTCCTTATGGAAATTACTTCTGGGGAGCTCGTCATCAGTTTATAATTACTCAAGCTGAGTTAAACGCGCTTGGTGTAATTGGTGTAAGCAACATCACAAGACTTGCCTTTAATGTAAGTGCTCCTGCATCTATTTCTTTAATAGATTTTTCTATTAAATTGAAAAACACATCGCTAACAGCGTTTAGTACGGCATCATTCGATGATGTTGGTCTTACCAATGTTTTTGGTCCGACTGCTTACACTGATGTTGCAGGATGGAATACACACGTGTTTTCAACCCCATTTACTTGGGATGGAACATCTAATTTATTAGTAGATGTTTGTTTTAATAACTCTTCTTGGATCTCTAATGGAGTAGTTTTTAATACTACTACTTCATTTAATTCATGTGCTTACAGATTTGCTGATGCTGCTGGAAATTGTACAGGAGCTGCAACTACTACAAGTAATATTAGACCAAATATGCAATTAACTGTTGTTAGTGCCAATGCAGGTCCGCCTCAACCACCTATTGCCAATTTCTACGCACCAGATACTGTTTGGATAAACAGTCCGGCTACCTTAATTAATACATCAAGCTTCCAAAGCCGAGTATTTTGGAACTTACCAAACGAAAACCCTTTGATAGCAGGTTATAACCGCCAAGCAGGATATATTGATACAGCAAGATTTTTTAACAACTTTACTTATACTTTTACTTCACCAGGTTTAAAATTGGTAAAATTATTAGCAGTAAACGATTTAAAACGTGATTCATTACGTGATTCGATAAGTAAATTTATTTACGTAGATAC
>JAIXSO010000046.1 GCA_027484685.1 Bacteroidota bacterium | reverse complement strand
TCTTATCCACGACCTAAAGGTCGTGGCAATTGATCCATCCATACAGCCATGTCTATTGAATAGGATAATTTGTTTTAGATATTACAAAGATTAATAAGTATAAAGCCAATCAGTTTTGAAAATTATTATTTGCTAGTATCAATTGCCGTGCCCTTTAGGGCACGGAATAAAAAAATGCAACTCGGCTTTAGCCAAAACTTGTGTGTAAAATAAAGAAGCGTTTGGCTAAAGCCATTTGTTTATTATCCTCTTATCCACGACCTAAAGGTCGTGGCAATTGATGGAGCAATTTGTTCCAATGTTTAGCTGAGGCGATTGAAAAAACTATTTTTTGTTGCGCTTAATAGTTTAGAAAATGATTATTTGAAAAAATTCTCCACCTAAAGGTCGTGGCAATTCATAAAGGCCAGTTATTTTTTAACAGATTTATTTTGATTATCCATTGCCTCGCCCTTTAGGGCGAGGAACAAAATACAAAGAGGCTGTCCTTTTGAAACAGTCTCTTTTCCCGAACCATCTATTCGTTGTTAGTTGTTCATAACAATAAACTACTCAAAACTTACTTCACCTAAATTTACCATTACAATTCCAGCACTATCTGTTATCATTTGAGGAGTAACAGGTAATAATTTGTATCTAAAAAATTTGCCATTTTTGTAGAGTATTGAAGGAATTTTATTTGCGAATTTTGCATCTTTGAGCACATTATCTATATTGTAAATAGCTCCATGATTAAGGGTATAAAAATGATGGTTTATAATAGTATCAGTTACAAATTCGCTTAGCGCACTTTTATTAACACTTTCTACATAATCACTATCAGTAATGCAAGGAAACAAATCTTCATAAGTTTGAAATTTTTTAGCCATTGCTTCTTCACTTGCAAATTCTTCCATTTCTTCAGGTTTGTATTTTTGCATTACCGTTTGTAATGTTTTAAAGTAAACCTTATACGTGTTTCCATCATTAGGTAAACTCATATTGGCTTTATAACCATATTTAAGTTCTCGCTCAAAGCACAGTGGTTTATTTGCCATTTCGAAAAAGAAATTAACAAATAAACAAAACCAAAAAGATATAGAAATAATGAAATACCATTCTGTTTTAAAATACAAAACCAAGCTAAGTACGATAATTAAAATGCTTAAACCTAACCAAAGAAAAGGAGCCGTTTCAAACCATTCAATAGATTGATTTAACCATATTTCTCTTATATTGAAATAACACATAAAAAGCCCTAAAAGGAGGCTAAATATCAATGAAATTATGTTACGTTTTCTTTTCAATTGGTGGTTTTGTTCGTTTGTCGTTGTTCGTTATTTGTTATTCGATGTTCGATATTAGTTTAACAGTCTGATGCCTTGCCATCGCAAACCTTTTCACAATCGTCTGACTGTATATATTTCGAATTTCGAATTTAGTTATTCGAATTTCTTCGAACTGTGAACTTCGAACTACTCCGCTAATTCAAAAATCCTAATCGTATCAGGTTCTATTTGCAAAGTTTTATCGCTTAAGTTTACAGTATTATCGGTCATAATATCTTTGGCTTTGGTAAATTTATTCAGTATTTCATCATACTTTTTAAAAGTAACAGTTTGTGCTTTTGCATGGCGATTGATGATAACCATAACTGTTTTTTTATCGGTGTATCTAAAATATACATACACTCCATTATCTACTGCAAAATGAGTGGTTTTGCCCTTGGTTATGGCTTCGTTGGTTTGGCGCCAATTGGCTATTTTTCTCAAATAATTAAATGCTTCATTTTCTTCTTCAGTTCGGCCTTCAGGAGTAAATTTACTGGTTTTATCTTGAGGCCAAGCACCTACAAAATCCATGCGTACTTCACCATCGCTTTTACGTGGTAGTTGCGGATTTTTAACCAAAATTTCGGTTCCATAATAAATGCTTGGAACTCCACGCATGGTTAATAGCAAACCAATTCCCATTTTATACTTTTTCAAATCGTTTTTCATAATAGAGTAAAAACGGTTCAAATCGTGGTTATCTAAAAATGTTAAGTTTAAATTGGGGTTGCTATAAAGTCCATCTTGTGCTAAGGTTTGGTATATTTTAGCCAAACCTTTATCCCATTCTGGCGTGTCTAATAAAGCTTCGTTTAAAGCCCAATGCATGTTAAAATCAATGGCACTAGTTAAATTACTTTGCGGTGCTTTGGCATAATTACTTTTATTAACAAAATAAGCATTGCTCAATACGCCACGTTCCCAAATTTCGCCACTGCTCCAAAAATTAGGATATTCTTTTTTAATGTATCCCATGCATTTTTCCATAAACTCTACATCGTTATAACTGTAAGTATCAATTCTAAAACCATCAATTCCAGCATAATTAATCCACCACAAATAGCTTTGCATTAAGTAGGTTGCCACTCTTGGGTTGCGCTCATTTACATCAGGCATTTGCGTATCAAACCATCCATCGGTCATTATTTTTTTTTCGGCTTTGCTGGCATAAGGGTCAAAATGAACAGGCGCGCGATAATTGGTTCTAGTAAACTCAGGCCATTGGTTTACAAAACTTTTTTCAGGCATATTTAAAAACATCCAATGTTTATCGCCAATATGATTAGGAACTAAATCCATAACCAATTTCATATTACGTTTTTTTAGTTCAGCACCTAATTTTTTGTAATCGGCATTGGTTCCAAATCTTGGGTCAATTAAATAATGATCGGTTAAAGCATAACCATGATAACTGTATTTGGGTTGATCGTTTATCAAAGCTGGATTTAACCAAAGGGTAGTTATACCTAAATCTTTCATGTAATCCAAGTGCTGCATAACTCCTTTTAAGTCGCCTCCGTGTCGACCATTCAAATCATTTCTATCACATATTGCTTCGCGCATGCCAGTTACTACATCGTTAGTTGTATCGCCATTGGCAAACCTATCGGGCATGGCCATGTATATAAAATCGGCTTGGGTTATATTGTCAATATCTTTGGTTAAAGTTTCTAATTTATAAGCATAATTAAACTTCTCTTTTCCATTGCTAAACTCTATTTGGATGGTATTTCCCTTAAAATTTTGAAGATTGATATAAGCAAATAAATAATCAGCATTTTCTACCTTTTCTACTCTGATTAATTTTACACCAACTGTATTAATTTTTACAGTGCTAGCCGCAATATTTTTACCATTCAGCATTAACTGCAACTCTTTATTATTTAAATTATTCCACCAAAATGGAGGATCAACTCTTTCAAGTGGTTTGTAATTTTGAGCCGAGGTTTGAAGGGCTGTAAAAGCTACAATTAACAACAGTATTTTTTTCATAATGGATATTTTGAGCGAATATACTTTTAAAATTTGTAATAATTTTTATGACGTTTCGTTTTATAACCAATAAATAAAATGAAATATGAAAAACTTAATCATGCTAACTGCCATTATGTATATTTTTACAATATTCTCAAAAACAACATATTGCAAAGAAATATCTATTTCAGAGGCGCTTAAAAACAAAATTATTGCCATTAAAGTAAAATCAACTTCTGGCCACACGGGCGAGTGTTTGAGTGTACGCATGGTAAACCTAAAAAACAGTAAACTTAACATTATAATTGAAGCCGGTCGTATGTTTATTCCTGCCGATTCAAATGTTCAAAACCTAATAGTAGTAAAGCGTGAAAATATTGAGCTAGCTCCAAATCAAGTTAAAACCAATAAAATAACTGCTGTTTGTGCCCAAAAAGAAGATGCAGGCCCAAGACAAGATTTGGTATTTACTACCGGAAATTTTGGAAATACTGATGCCAAAAAATTTGCTGAATGGCTCGATACCAAAGCATATTATAATAATAGCAATACCCAAAATGCCATGTGGACTTTTACCGATAACATATCTCCACAATTTAGTATTTACAGCGAACACGATAAAGAAATGTTAGCTTATGTGGCTACTGTTAAAAACTTGAATTACGAAAAGTTGTTAAAAAAATTCACATCTGTTAACTCAAGTAATAGTTACACTCCACCAGCTAAAACCAAGTTTACATTTACCTCCACTTTAAACTTTACAGTAAGCACACCACAGGTTTTAAAAGTAGAACTTTGCGATAAAAACAATGCTGTAGTAAAACAATGCATAGCTGGTGATACCTTGGCAGTAGGCCCAAATAGCAAACGTGTTGTTATTACCAACGATGATTTAGAAAATGGAAAGTATTATCTAAAAGTTTATATTGACGGTAAAATGATTACCAGACGCGAAATTGACATGAAGTAATATCATTTTCAAATCATTATAAATACTGACCTAGTTCAGTATTTAAGTGTTAATTGTAGTGTTCATTTGTATTCATAAAATATTTGCAATTATGAGCACACAAAAACATTTAACAGAATTACACGCAGAACACAAAGAATGGTTGAACAAACTTTCTTTCTATAAAGATGACTTAACAGTAATGCAATCTCGTCTAGATGAGGTAGCATCAAAAAATAGTTCGAAAGATGCTTTGGTAATGATTGAACATTTTCAAAATCAATTTAAAATTCAAAACGAACAAATTGATATTTTAAAACACGATATTAACCAACACAGCGAAAAAATTGAGTCATCAATAAGTAATAACCCAGTAGCTAGCGACCATAGAACAATGGAAGACCATGCTCCTGAACGCGAAAGAATGGAACGTTTTGAAGAACTATTTGCTTCGTTACGCAAAGATTTATTTGGCTTTTTAGCCAAATGGATGTAATACCATTTTGATTTACTTATCGGATTTATGCGTTTGGCGTAAATTTAGATGGTATTATGCCGCCACAAATAAGTTAATTCCATACAAAGCGGTATAAGATAAAATTTTTACAAAATCACTCAACTAACCCTTGATTAGCGCAAGCTTTTCAAGGGTTTTGTTTTTATAATTGCCCAATATTATTATTTTTGGTAGCTAATTTTTGATTGAGAGATTTTTGATTTGGTGATTTTTTGATTGAAAATTAGATTAAGCAACAACAAAATACATATAATTAAACAGTTAATCTATAACCAATTAAACTTAAACACTTAGAACTTAAACACTCAAAAAAAACATGCATAAACTAAAACTCACTACTCTCCTATTCCTTATCTCTTGTTCATTAATTGCTCAGCCTACTTTTATAAAAGATTCGTTAGATACTTATATCAATCGCGAAATGGCTCGTTGGCAAGTGCCAGGCTTAGCCATTGCCATTGTTAAAGATGGAAAAATAATTTTGAGCAAAGGTTATGGTGTAAAACAAGCAGGTAAATCGGCCAAAGTGGATGAGTATTCCTCATTTCAAATTGCATCAAACAGCAAAGCTTTTACTGGAACTTCCATTGCATTATTAAATTACCAAAAACGTCTTTTACTAGATGAAAAAGTTACCAAGTACATGCCCGATTTTAAACTTTTTGACGAAACATCTACTTCGCTTTGTACCGTTCGCGATTTATTGTGCCATCGCATTGGTTTACAAACTTTTCAAGGCGATTTTTTAAATTGGGGAAGTAACTTAACAAGAAAAGAAATTATAGAACATTTGGCTTTAACCAAACCTGTTCATCCATTTAGATACAAATATGGTTATTGCAACGCAGCTTTTATAACTGCAGGTGAGTTAATTAAAAATGTAACCGATACCAGCTGGGACGATTATATAAAATACCACTTTTTTGAACCTTTGGCAATGAAACATACCAGCAGCACCTATAACGATATAATGACTGATGAAAATGCTTGCACGCCTCACACTTTGGTAAACGGAAAAATTGTTAAATTACCTTACACTAATATTGACAATATGGGACCTTCGGCTAGCATTAACTCATGCGCACGCGATATGGCTAATTGGTTATTATTTCAATTAGATAGCGGACGATTTGATGGAAAAAGAATTGTACCTTTTTCGGTATTGGCCGAAACCCGCAAATCGAATATGATTAGCAATGATGTGAACTCTAAAATATTTAAAACCAAACACTTTAGCACTTATGGTTTAGGCTGGCAAAGTTACGATTACGAAGGCCGCAGGGTTTGGGAACACAGCGGTGGAGCTAATGGATTTGTTACCAAAACAGAGTTTATTCCTGAAGAAAATTTGGGTGTATTGGTTTATACCAATACCGATGCCAACTCGCTTTACGATGCGTTGGTTAAACAAATTTTAGAAGCTTACTTAAATGTACCTTATCGCAATTTAAGCGAAAAATATTTTGAAGGAGGAAAAGTTGGTCGCGCAGCAGAACAAGCAGAGTTAGATAGTTTAAACAAAGTGGTTTTACTAAAAAATAAACCAAATATTGATTTACAAAACTTTGTTGGAACTTATAAAAATAGCTTTTATGGCGATGTAGAAATTCGGTTAATAAAAGGTAAAATGACTTTACATTTTAGCCATCATCCAAATAATATTGGTAAACTAGAGTATTTAGGTAATAACCAGTTTTTATGCACTTACAGCGATGTAACTTGTGGAGTTCAAGTATTACCAGTTAAAATAGAAAATAACCAAGTGAAAGGCATAACTATTAAAGTAGCCGATTTTATTGATTACTTAACTTACGATTTTGAAAAAGCAAATTAGGGTTGCTGAGCGGAGTCGAAGCATGGTAGTTGTTAGTTGATAGAAAAAGTATTAAATGGAATATTTAAAGTGGTTTTTTAAATTCATAATTAGTCATACAGTAAGCATCTTCTTAGCTATAGCTTATTACTTACCATTAACTAATCATCAACTAAAACAAGAAACTCAAAAGATAGTACCGCGCCATGCTGCCTTTCAAACTTTTAATACTTTAAAATTCTTAATTGTAATAACTTTGTTTTTTATAAACACAAATGTATTTGCGCAAAAGCTTTTATTAGAAAACAATGTTTCACAAACCAACTATAAACTGGGTTATTTGCGCCATGTAAGAATAAGTTCAGTTCATGACTCAACACACACTTTTGGTGCTTATATTAATAAAACTAAAAACGATACTTTGTATTTTATTGGTGGTAAAACAATAGCGTTAGCTGATATTAATACTATAAGATTTACTCCACGAAACTTGTTTACTAGAGTTGGTAAACCTATTCTTTATACAACTGCAGCTAGTTTAACTGCTTTCGCATTTATTTATGTTGGAGTAGAAAATTACAAGCTTTCAATAAATGATAAACTTGCAATTTTGTTTATTGGCACAATTTATTCATCGTTTTTAATTGAAGTAGCTGGAACAGGATTTTGGATAATTACACCAAAAAGAGAATTACGAAAAGGAATTAACTTAACTATTTTAAACAAATGAAATCATTCTTAGTACTAGTTTTAATAATAGGAAGCGTCCATACAAAAGCGCAAAAGCTTTTATTAGAAAATAATGTTTCACAAACCAATTACAAATTGGGCTTTTTGCGCCATGTAAGAATAAGTTCTATACTTGATTCAACCCAAACCTTTGGGGCTTATATTAGTAAAACTAAAAACGATACTTTGTATTTTATTGGTGGTAAAAAAATTGCGTTAGCTGATATTAACACAATAAGATTTACACCAAGAAATTTGTTTACTAGAATTGGTAAACCTATCATTTATGGGTTGGGTATATCTCTTAGTGCTTTAATAGCAGTAACTTTTGAAGCCACTGATATTGATATAACAAATAAACTAAGATGGAAAATTTTTGGGGAAGGATTATTACCAACCTTTGTATTAACTGAAGCCGCAGGAACAGGATTTTGGATAATTACACCAAAAAGAGAATTACGAAGAGGAATTAACTTAACTATTTTAAACAAATGAAATCATTTTTACTGTTAATTTTAATAATAGGAAGTCTCAACGCAAATGCACAAAAGGGGTTTAAAATATATCATGCTGAAAAAGCCCGTTTTATACAATTTAAAGCAAATCAAAATATTAAGTATAATTCTATAAATAATTCGGTTTATATAAAAGATAAAATTATAAGTGTTACCGATTCAGGTTTTTCAGGACAAAAATTTGGTTTTGTGCGCTTCGATTCGCTACAAAGTATTAGTCATTACTATAAATATTTAAATTTAGTTGGTTATTCACTTATTGGCTTAGCTGAACTAAACTTAATTGGTGCTATGATTACAGGTTATACCGAAGCCCAAATTGCAGCTGCATTTATTTTTGTTGGAGGAAATGCCATTGTTATTCCATATTTGGTTTATTATCAAAAACCTATTTTAAAACCTTTAAATAAAATTAGTAACCAAACACATTTTATTATGATATATTAGTTTAAAACATCATTCAACAAAAAAGCCATTCAGAAAACATTCCGAATGGCTTTTTTTAATTTTTATTCAAAAAATTATTGAGCAACTTCTTCAGCTAACTCAGGGTCAACTAATACGCGACCGCAGTTTTCGCAAACTATAATTTTTTTACGTAATTTAATATCAGCTTGGCGTTGAGGAGGAATACCAGCAAAGCAACCACCGCAGCTTTCGCGCATAATTACTGCTACACCAATTCCATTTTTCATGCTAGTTCTAATTCTATTGTACGATGCAACCAAACGCTCATCAGCAACTGAAACAGCTTTTTCACGGTCAACATTTAAATTAGCTTCTTCTTTTTCAGTTTCAGCTATAATGCTTTCTAATTCGCCTTTTTTGTTTTTTAAATCTTGCTTACGGCCTACTAACTCAGCATCTAAAGCTGTAATAGCATTTTTCTTTTGCTCTAATTCAAAATTAGCGTTTTTAATGCGCTTATCTGCCGCTTGTTGTTCTAATCCTTGAATTTCAATTTCTTTATTCAAAGCATCGTATTCGCGGTTATTTTTTACGCCTTCTAGTTGTTTTTCGTATTTTTTAGCCAATGCTTTTGCATCCATAATACGAGTTTTGTTTTGGCTAATAGTTTCTTCAATAGCTTTAACATCGTTAGCCATATTAGCTAAACGTGTTTCCATACCTGCTATATCATCTTCTAAATCTGCAACTTCATTAGGTAACTCGCCTCTAACAATTTGCAATTTGCTTATTTGTGAATCGATAATTTGAAGCCTGTATAAAGCTTTTAATTTTTGTTCAATGCTTACTTCTGTAGCTAATGCCATATAGTTTAATAATAATAATTTACTGGGTTGGTATTGATTTTACTTAAAAAGAGGGCAAATGTAGGATTTTTTTTCATAATTAAATCAAACATAAGCTCTTTTGTGAATTTTTCGCTTTCATAATGTCCAATATCCGCTATCATCAGGCTTTTTTCAGCATCAAAAAATTCATGATATTTAAAATCTGAGCTGATAAATGCATCTGCACCTTGACTTATGGCATTTTTTAGTAAAAATTGCCCCGCACCTCCGCAAAGCGCAATTTTCTTTATTTTTTTATCAAAAGGAGTAAACTTAATTACATGTAACTCCATTTTTTCTTTTAGCATTTTTAAAAACTCAGTTGGTTCCAAAGCAATTTCCAATTCTCCAATTAATCCACTGCCAATTCCCCAAAAAGTATTTTCGGTTGCCATAACATCGTAAGCCACTTCCTCGTATGGATGCGCATTTAATAAGGCATTTATAATTTTTGATTGCAAATAAAATGGCATCAATACTTCTAACCTCACTTCGTTTTCCAGATGGCGCTTATTCACTTCACCTACAAATGGATTGGCTATTTCATTTGGTTTAAAAGTTCCATTTCCAGCTTGGCTAAAACTACACTCACTGTAATTTCCAATATGCCCTGCCCCTGCTTCAAACAAAGTATTTTGTACAGTTTCAAAATGACTTGAAGGAATAAAGGTTACCAACTTTTTAAAAACTTGGCTTTTAGGTTGTAAAACTTTGGTATTTATTAAATTAATTTTTTGAGCAATTTTTCCATTTACTCCATCACTTACATTATCTAAATTGGTATGACAAGCATAAATAGCTATGTCATTTTTAATAGCGTTTATTATTACTCGCTCTACATAATTTTTCCCATTCAGTTTTTTCAACCCACTAAATACAATGGGATGATGCGCAATAATTAAATTACAATTATTCTCAATTGCTTCAATAACAACATCTTCAGTACAATCTAAAGTAATTAAAACATTGGTAATAGGCCAGTTTTTATTACCTGTAATTAATCCGCTGTTATCGTAACTTTCTTGTAAAGCACTAGGTGCATAATCTTCAAAAATGGATATGATATCGTTAATAATCATCATGGCGAATTTAGAAAAAATTTTTGAATGTTGGATGTTGAATTATTTTACATGGGCAACTGGCTTCTGGCCTCTAGCAACTGGCAATTTAACAATTCAACAATATAACCATACAACAATTTAACCCATCAACCACCCAACAAACCAACAAAAAAATTGCTGCCATACTGACATAAAATGTTTTATATTCGCAGCCTTTTTAGTAATAAAATTTATAAAATGAGAGGCGTAGCAGCAGATATAGCACCTGAAAGTGCAACAAGAAATTTATACATTGAAACTTATGGATGTGCCATGAACTTAGCTGATAGCGAAGTAGTTGCATCTATTATGGCCGATAAAGGCTTTAAAACAACCACCGATATTCAACAAGCAGATGTGGTTTTTGTAAACACTTGCTCCATTAGAGATAATGCGGAGGCTCATGTTTGGGGACGTTTACGCGAAATTAAACACCAAAAGAAAACCAATCCAGGCATGATTGTGGGTGTTTTAGGCTGCATGGCCGAAAGGTTAAAAAATGATTTGTTAGAAAAAGAACAAATTATTGATATTGTAGTTGGCCCAGATGCCTACCGAGATATTCCACGCTTAATTGAACAAGTAGAAGATGGGCAAAAAGCTATGAACGTGCTTTTGAGCCGCGAAGAAACATATGCCGAAATTGTGCCAGTGCGTTTAAGCAGCAATGGTGTTTCTGCATTTATAAGTATAATGCGTGGTTGCGATAATATGTGCTCTTTCTGCGTGGTTCCTTTTACTAGAGGTAGAGAACGTAGCCGCGATCCAGAGTCTATTGTAAACGAGGCCAAAGAATTATACAATCAAGGTTATAAGGAAGTTACGCTTTTAGGACAAAACGTAGATTCGTATAAAATGGAAGACGAAAATGGAAACATTATTTGCACTTTCGCTCAATTATTAGAAAAAGTAGCATTAATTGGCCCTGATTTACGTGTTCGTTTTACCTCTTCGCACCCTAAAGATATTTCTGACGAGGTACTTTATACCATTAAAAAATACGATAACGTTTGTAATTATATTCATTTTCCAATGCAATCGGGCAACTCGCGCGTGTTAAAAATGATGAACCGTACCTACGATAGAGAATGGTTTAAAATGCGTTTGGATAAAATTAGAGAAGTAATTCCTGATTGTGGTATTTCTACAGACGTAATTACTGGTTTTTGCACCGAAACAGAAGAAGAACATCAAGATACTTTGAGTTTATTTGATTATGGTAAATTTGATTTTGCTTTTATGTATAAATATAGCGAACGCTCAGGAACTTTAGCCGCTCGCAGATACAAAGATGATGTACCTGAAGAAGTTAAAGGACGCAGGTTAAGCGAAATAATTGATTTACAGCACAAAAACAGTATCATTAAAAACAATAGCGAAATTGGAACAACCCATATTGTACTGATTGAAGGCACTTCAAAAAAATCTGAGTTAGATGCTAAGGGGCGTAACGACCAAAATAAAATTGTAATTTTCCCAATAGAAAACTACAAAAAAGGTCAATATGTAAAGGTTTTAATTGAACGCGCTACCATTACTAGTTTAATTGGTAAAATAGTAGAGGAAGTTAAGTTTTAAGAGCCATTTCAAAAATGAACATACAAGATATTAAACAAAGATTTGAAATAATTGGTAACTCACCCCTACTCAATTATGCTTTGCAAACCGCTACTAAGGTAGCACCAACTGATATTACAGTTTTAATTAATGGCGAAAGTGGTGTAGGAAAAGAAGCATTTTCAAAGGTTATTCATGCTTTGAGTGCTCGTAAACATGGGCCATTTATAGCAGTTAACTGTGGTGCAATTCCTGAGGGAACCATTGATTCAGAATTATTTGGCCATGAAAAAGGTTCGTTTACTGGCGCAGTTGATACACGTAAAGGTTATTTTGAAACAGTAAGTGGTGGAACCATATTTTTAGATGAAGTGGGCGAATTACCATTAGAAACACAATCTAGATTATTGCGTATTTTAGAAAGTGGTGAATTTTTAAAAGTTGGTTCATCAAAAACACAAAAAACTGATGTACGTGTAATTGCAGCAACTAACCGCGATTTATTAGATTATTCGGCTCAAGGCAAATTTAGAGAAGATTTATATTATCGTTTATCAACAGTGCCAATTAAAGTTCCACCATTGCGCGAGCGTAAAGAAGATATCAATTTATTGTTCCGTAAATTCAGTGCCGATTTTGCTGAAAAATACAAATCGAAACCCGTAATGTTGGATGCTGAAGCTCAAAATATGTTAGCAGCTTTTCGTTGGCCAGGTAATATTCGCCAACTAAAAAACGTGGCTGAACAGTTATCGGTTTTAGATGAAGATAAAAATGTAAATGCCTACGAATTAGCGCAAGTTTTACCTCCCGAAAGACCAGGCTTACCGGCTTTAATGGTTAATCCAGCTGATGCAAACCAAATGAGTGAACGCGATATTTTTTATAAAGTATTATTTGAACTTAGAAAAGATTTGAGCGATTTAAAAGGTGTGGTTTTTGAATTAATGCAAAATGGTAAAACCAGCATGAATACTGATGACTTTGGTATGAAACCAAATGATAATATGAACAATATTTTTAATCAAGGAGTTTACCAAAACATGAGCAGCCAATCTAATAACAATTTAATTGCTGCAAACCAATCAGGATTTACCAAACCAAATAATATTATTGAAATTCCTGTTGTTCAAAATCCTGAGCCCGAAAGTTTATCAATTGAACAAAAAGAAATTGAATTGATAAAAAAAGCCCTTGATAAATATCGCGGACGCAGAAAAAAAGCTGCCAACGAATTAGGCATTTCTGAGCGTACTTTGTATAGAAAAATTAAACAATACGATTTGGAAGATTAAGTTTGGCACAATAATTTCATACAACAATAAAAAAATAAATACCATGAAAAAATTAGGTTTTATAGTTGCCGTTGCATTATTAATAGTTAGCAGTTGTAGCTCCATGAAGGGTTTAACCAAGGTAAAAGAGCCATTTAGCGGAAGCAGTTACGAAGGCAACAGACGTTTTTTTAGAGCTACCGGAAGTGGCGAAAGCCGCGATGCTGAAACTGCAAAAAGTAAAGCATTGTTATTGGCCAAGCAAAGGTTAGCCTCATTTGTACAAACCCAAGTAAACCAAGTAGCTGAAAATTACAGTGCCGAGCGCCAAATAGCCGATAATTTGGGTGATTTCAATACCCGTTTCCAACAATTAACACGCGAAGTTTTAAGCCAAACCATAGTTGATATAGCGATTATTGGCGATAAAACTTACAAGAATGATAAAGGAAATTATATTAGCTACATAGCTTTGGAAGCAAGAAAAAAAGTGGTTTACGAAAAACTAAAAGAAATATCGTTAAACCGTAAAAACTTAACTCCTGACGATAGAAAAGCCATTGCTGAAATGATTGATAGAGCAATTAAAGACGCTGATAGCGATAATTAATACTTAGCTTTTTGTAAAAATATAAAATATTGCGTTCTTCGTAATTGTGTTTAAAAATACAATGCAAGTTCGCAATATTTTTTTTTGGTGCCTATTGGTATCCAATTATTGTGTTTTTAGCCAAACAAAAATTAAAGCAAGCTATTATTTTAATAGTAATAATACTTCTAAAATAGAAACACAATTAAAACTCCCAACTCAATTTAACGACAGCATTCAGGTGCAACAAATGGCCAACCCAATATTGCTATTTTGTATGCAAAAATCGTATGTTTTGGCTGATGTTAATTTTAATTATGTAACAAAAGATTCTGTTCATTTTATAGTAAATTTAAATCAATCGTTTAAGTGGTTAAAACTAAAAAATCCGCCTTATGATAATAATTTATTAAGCGCTGCGGGCTTTAACTATGCTGATTTTAACAACCAAATTTTTAGCCCAGATGTTTATAGTCAAAAAGTAAAAAACGCATTGAATTGGCTGCAAAATAATTCATTTCCATTCGCTTCATTTACACTTGATTCCGTAGTCATTGACTCTAGCACCATTACTGCAAATATTAAGTTTAATAAAGGTCCACAAATTATTTTTGATTCTATAAAAATTATTGGCAATGCTAAAATTAGCCCCACTTTTTTAGCCAATTATACCAACATAAAATTTGGAAAATACTATAATGAAAATATTTTAAAACGCACTGATAGCAGACTTTCAGAACTTCCATACTTAGCCTTAAATCAATCTTCGGTAATTTATTTTTATGGTAACAAAGCCAAGCTAATTACCTATTTAAGCAATAAAAAAGCCAGCAGTTTTGATGGTATAATAGGGTTTGCACCTAACAGTAGCAAGGGTAATAAATTAATAATTACTGGTGATTTAAACCTAAAATTGCAAAACATTTTAGGGAGCGGAAAAGCTCTTGAATTAAACTATCGCAGTTTTTTAAATAATTCACAAGAACTAAAATTTAAATTCAATTATCCATATATATTTAATAGTAAAATAGCCCTTGACTATGCACTCAATCTATTGTTATACGACACTTCTTTTTTTGACTTACAAAACGATTTTGCCTTTCAATACCGCTTAATTGGAACCAATTATTTAAAAGTTTTTTACTCCACGCAAAACACATCGCTCATAACTGTTGATACCAATTTTATTAAAATCAATAAAACACTTCCTACTATTAATGATGTAAAAAAAGATTTTTATGGAGTGGGGTTAAAATTTACCAAAATTGATTATTTACCGAACCCTAATAAAGGTTATATTTTAGAAATGGATTTGGCCATTGGCACAAAATCGATTATTAAAAATGCTACCATAAATGCAATTATTTTACAAGGGCAAAATGGCGAAAATTATAAACTTTACGATTCCATTAAACTTAATTACACACAATATAAAGCAACCATAAAATTTGAAAACTATTTAAAAATTAAACAAAATTGGATATTTAAAACGGAACTAAATGCCGCTTGGTTCCAAACCGAAAGTCTATTTTTAAATGAACTTTTTCGCATTGGTGGATTAAAAACACTTCGTGGGTTCGATGAACAAAGTATATTTGCAAATAAGTTTGCTATAACCAACGCAGAATTAAGGTATTTATTAGGCAAAAACTCCAATGTATTTGCTTTTTACAATCAAGCTTGGTACATAAACGAAGTTCCTAAAAACCCAATAAGCGATAACCCTTTTGGATTTGGAGCTGGTTTGGTTTTTGAAAGTGGAGCAGGTTTATTTACTTTAGTTTATGCTGTTGGTAAGCAATTTCAAAATCCGATTGAATTTAACAGTGCTAAAATTCATTTTGGATATATTAATTATTTTTAGATAATGAACTTTAAAAAGTATTTTTTATGTATATTTTTATTAAGTGCAATTAATATAGTAATTGCTCAATCAAGCCTAATAAATAACAGCACAAATGACTCTTTGTTAGCAAATTACAATGATTCATTTCCTACTAAAATAGAGTCTTACTCTTTGTTAGATTCACTACAAAACCAAGCTACGTTAAAAAGCATCTTTAACCCCACTCTTAAACTTAAAGGTATAACCAATACATTGAGCTTAACAGAATCAAATGTACCAAGAGATTTACCATTTTTAAAACAAATAAAAAACGTTCACACCCATAATAATGCTTGGAAAATATGGTTTATTTTAGCTCTCATTTTATACTTAGCCTTGGTTAGATTAAGCAATCATCGCAATTTTGAACAAGCTACCTCTGTGGTATTTGACATGCTTTTTTTATCAACTATTAATAGGTTAAAAGATTCAAAATTTACATGGACTTCTTTACATTTATTTGTAATTTACATCCTAAGTTTCTCACTAATTCTAACTCAATTTTTCGAATACAATCAAATTTTTAATCAAACAGCCTACGAAATATTGGTTTGGATTATTGCTGGAGCCATTTTAATCATCTACTTAATAAAGTTCATTATCTATTTTATAGTTGGTTATTTGCTTAACGATATGATTTCATCAACCAAGATGATTATAAATACCATACAAATAGCAAACTTTTTGAGTTTTGTTTTGTTAGTGTTTTCAATATTTTATATTTACATAATTAGTTTACAATTAACACAAACTATCTTTTTTTCAATGGTTGCAATATTTTTTACTGCTATCGTTTATCGCATAGTGAGGTATTTATTAAATCAAATAAGTAACGGTGCATTGCCATTTTTTTACTTATTTATTTATCTTTGCGCCCTAGAAATTAGTCCTTGGTTAATTTTTATAAAAATTTTAAATAGCTATTTAAGTTGAAAAACACCAAAGTAAAAAGTGTACTTGTATGCCAGCCTAAGCCAGAAACAGAGAAATCTCCGTATTTTGAATTAGCAAAAAAATATGGCTTAAAAATTGATTTTAGACCATTTATTGAAGTACAGCCACTAACTCCAAAAGAGTTTAGAGCCCAAAAAATAAACATTCTAGATTACACAGCAATTATTTTAAACTCTAGAAACTCTGTCGATAATTTCTTCAGAGTTTGTGCCGAGTTAAAAGTTGAAATGCCAATTGAAATGAAGTACTTTTGTGTGAACGAAAGTATTGCAAACTACTTATCAAAATACATTCAAGTGCGCAAGCGCAAAGTTTTTGTTGGTAAAGGTACCGAAACCGAACTTTTTCCCCTATTTAAAAGCCATTCAAAAGATAAATACCTTTTTGCTTGCAGCGATTGGCGTAAACAGGATATTGAAAAGTTTATGAAAAAAAGTAAAATTGCTTTTAAAGAAGCGTATTTTTACCGCATAGTTTCTGCTAACCTACAAGATTTAAGCGATGTAAATTACGATATCATTGCTTTTTTTAGTCCAGCCGATATTCGTTCATTATTCGAAAATTTTCCAGACTTTGCTCAAAATAAAACCGTAATAGCAGCTTGGGGAGCTACAACCATCAAAGCTATTAAAGATGAGAAATTAACAGCTAATATTCAAGCCCCAACTCCTGAAACCCCCTCAATGGTTGCTGCTATCGATAAATTTATTATTGAAATTAATAAAGAAAAATAAAACTTTTACACGCCTTAATATTTGATATAAATGCCTTATTACTAAAAAGTTTTAAGGCATTTGTATTTTTTATGTAACATAAATTATACATAAAATAGAAAATTCCCGTTATAAAATCAGTCAACAACGCTTGTATATTTGAATTAATTAGTTATTATTGAAAATTGTAAAATAAAAAAATCACCATTGATGAAAATAAAATTTACTATACTATTTTTAATTGTTGGACTAGCTGGTTTTCAGGCTAAAGCCCAGCAAGATCCACAATTCACTCAGTTCATGAACAATAAATTGTTCTACAACCCAGGTTTTGCAGGTTCTACACAAGATAAAATTTGTGTGAATGGAACATTTAGAACTCAATGGGTTGGATATGGTGGAGGTGTGGCCTTTACACCTGAAGTTGCAGGTGCCAAAGCTGTAGAAGCTGGAAACTCTCCATCTACTCAAAACTTTGGAATACATGGTAATCTTGGAAGATTTGGCTTAGGTTTAAATATTTGGAATGACCAATTAGGTTTTTCTAGTACTTTGGCACCAACATTTAGTTTATCATACATTCAACCATTGCCAAATGGAGCTAAATTAGCCGGAGGTATTGGTGTTGGTATAGTTCAAAAAGGTTTAGATGGTTCAAAATTAGTAGCCATTGATCCAGGTGACCAATTGATTCCACCTGCGGATGTAAAAGGAAATAAATTAAATTTAGATTTTGGTTTGTATTATACCATGCCTCAATTAAGCATTTTCAACGATTTTTATTTTGGAGTTTCTTCACTTCACTTAAATAATCCGGTAGTTGATTATGTATCGGGCACTTGGGAAGGAAAAGCAAGACAAGATAGACATTACTATGCTATGACCGGTGGCACCTACAATATAGGTAATATAGACATTGAGGCTAATATATTATATAAAACAGATGCCGTAAAGCACAGTTTTGATTTTAATGCTTTAGGAGTTTATCAACAAAGATTAGTTGGTGGTTTATCATATAGAACACCACAAGAATTATCAATATTAGCAGGATATAGATTTAATAGTCCATTGCAAATAATGTATAGCTACGATTTAATTACCAGTGATATTTTAAAATATAGCTCCGGTTCGCATGAGTTAACAATTAGGTATTGTTTTGGATTAAAGATTCCAAAAGGAACACCACCAGTAATTTTCCCAATAAAAACTCCAAGGATTTTATAATAAATAAAAATAAATAACGTTTAAAAAATATACAATTTACATTTTATTGTTAATAAACTTGTATTTTTCAATAGAAAATATATTTTTGCCTTTTAGATTTAATAATTTTTGATAAAAAAATGAAAAGAATAAACTTGATATTGTTAGCCTTAGTAGCAATTGCATTTGTAGGGTGCAACTCTAATAATGGCGAACTGACTGGTGTTCCAGGACGTAGACAGTGGTTCCATCCACAACCAATGGGTACAGTTTATGTACCAACAGGTTCAATTCATATTGGAGCTACAGAACAGGATGTGCCCATGGCAATGCTTGCGCCAAACAAACAAATTTCAGTTTCGGCATTTTATATGGATGAAACAGAAATAACAAACAACGAATATCGTCAGTTTGTTTACGCTGTAGTAGATTCGTTTATGAGAACCAAATTGGAGTTTACTCAAGAAGTAGATGATGGATTTGGTAATACTTATCAAGCATTAGACTATGGTAAAAAAATTGATAAAAACGCTGATATCTCTGCTTTACAAGATATGTATTACAATGAAGCAGAAAGCTATTACCGTCAAAAACAATTAGATGTAAGAAAGTTAGAATATAAATATAATTATATCGACTTAAAAGCTGCTGCTGCGCTTAAGCGTCAGGACGCCTACAAACGTTCAAGAGCAGACTTTAAGAAAGAGAAAATTGTAAAAATTTATCCTGATACTTTAGTTTTCATCAGAGATTTTACATATTCGTACAACGAGCCATTATCTCAAGTATATTTTTGGCATCCAAAATATGATGATTATCCTGCTGTAGGTATTAGCTGGCATCAAGCTCGCGCATTCTGCTATTGGAGAACCAATCATTTAAATAGTTTCTACACTAACTTTGATGAGCCTACTGTAACTGAATTTAGATTACCAACTGAGTATGAGTGGGAATATGCTGCTCGTGGTGGAAGAGATCAAAATCACTACCCTTGGGGTAACTATTACGTAAAAAATGCTAAAGGTTGTTCTTTAGCAAATTACAAACCAGGAAGAGGTGAATATGTATCTGATGGTGGTCACTATCCAATTAGAGTAAATTCTTACTTCCCTAACGATTTCGGTTTATATGATATGAGTGGAAATGTTGCAGAGTGGACAAGCACAGCATACGAAACTAATACCAATTTATTTTCGCATGATAATAACCCTGATTACCAATTTGAAGTAAACGAAGATGATCCAGATGTAGCAGAAACTATGAAAAGAAAAGTTATTCGTGGTGGTTCATGGAAAGATGTAGCATATTACTTACAATGTGGTACAAGAACTTATGAATACCAAGATAGCTGCAACTCTTACACAGGTTTTCGTTGTGTTATGAGCTATATCGGACGTTCAAACAAAGACAAAAAGTAATAATCAAATAAATCTAAAAAAAACAAACCTTTAACAAATTAAAATTTAAAAAAAGATGGCAAACAGTTTCTTAGAAAGCAAAGGATTTAAGTCGTTCATGGGCAAGGCTTATGGTATTGGAGCAGCGGTAGTAATCGTTGGAGCATTATTCAAAATTACGCACTGGAAAGGTGCTGATGAAATGCTTATCGTAGGATTATTAACTGAAGCTGGAATATTTTTAGTTTCTGCTTTTGAAAAACCTCACCAAGAACCAGATTGGACTTTAGTTTATCCTGAATTATCGGGCTTAGATCCTAAAGAACCTAAAAAAGCAACTGCTAAAAGTGGTGCTGGTGTAACTCAACAATTAGATAAAATGTTAGAGGATGCTAAAATAGGTCCAGATTTAATTAACAGTTTAGGAAACGGCTTCCGTTCATTAAACGATAATGTAACTGGCTTAAAAGATTTATCTAGTGCTGCTGCTGCAACAGAAGCATACAGTAAAAACGTAAAACAAGCTGCTGACTCATTAACAGGTATCAATACTTCATACTCTAAAGCTGTAGAAGCAATGAACGGTTTAGTTTCAGCTTCAGAAGGTTCTAAAGAATATGGTGCACAAATTGAAAGAATGACTAAAAACTTGGCTTCATTAAATTCAGTTTATGAATTAGAAATCACAGAATCAAACAATCACTTAAAATCTATCAATGAGTTTGTAGGTGGTTTATCAAAAACTGTTAATACATTAAACGAAACTAACAAGCAAGCTGAAACATTTAAAGTAGAGATGGACAAATTATCTAAAAATCTATCTTCATTAAATAATGTTTATGGTAACATGTTATCAGCAATGAACGTAAAAGCATAATAACTTTTACTTATTTCATAATAAAATTATTAGTTTCACGTTTTAAATATAAAAAGAAAAGATAATGGCAGGAGGAAATGTATCCCCAAGGCAGAAGATGATAAATATGATGTACTTAGTGTTAACAGCACTATTGGCATTAAACGTATCTGCCGAAATATTAAAAGCCTTTCACTTAGTGGAAGTGAGTATGGAAAAAGCCGGTGACAATATTGAAAGTAAAAATAAAGCAATTTTAGCTTCAATAGACAATTATGTTGAAAAAAACAAATCTGATAAAAAAGGTACAGATGCACAAACAGCAGCTAAAAATGTCGATAAAATTGCCACGGAAGCTTTAAAATATGTAGGTGATTTGAAAGAATTGCTTATAAAAAATGCTGGCGGAAGAAAAGATGGCAAACCTGATGGAGAAATTGTTGATGCGCCTAATATGGAAAAGCATGCAAACTATTTAATTGTTCAAGGTAAAGGTAAAGAGTTAAGAGAAAAAATTAACAAATGGAGAGTTGATATGTTAGCTGCTTTACCAGAATCTTCTAGAGGCAATGTTAAAAGTGATTTAATTACTGAAGTTACAAAAGGAAGTACACAAACTTGGGAATCTGAATTATTTGAACATTCTCCAATGGCAGCAGTGGCTACTTTGTTAACTAAAATTGAAAATGATATCAAAAATACAGAAGCTCAAGTTTTAGACGAGTTAAATAAAAACTTAAAAACAACCGACTTCATTATTGATAATTTTACAGCAGAGGTTATTCCTACAAAAGGTACTTATGTAAGTGCTGGTAGCAAATATGAAGCTAAAATTTTCTTAGCTGCAAATAGCTCACGTTCTACATTTGACTTAACCGTTAATGGTTCTCCAGTAAAAGTTGAGAATGGATTTGGTATGTATGAAGCTTCAGCTAGTGGTCAAGGTTTGAAAAAATACGAAGGTGTTATTACACAAACTAAATTAACTGGTGAAAAAGTATCTTATCCTTTCAAAGGTGAATATTTTGTTACACAGCCAATTGCGGTAGTTTCTGCCACTAAAATGAATGTTGTATACAGAGCTATTCCTAATCCGATTGCTATCTCTGTACCTGGTTATGATGCTAGTCAACTAGTAGTAAAAGCGTCTACAGGAAGTTTAACAAAAGGCGGCAAAAATGGTGAATATGAAATTTTAGTTCCTGCTTCTGATCCTGGTCAAAAAGTTACAATATCAGTTTCTGTTAATGCCGATGGAACAACTAAGAAAATGGGTGAAATGGAGTTTAGGTTAAAAAATATTCCTAAACCAACCCCTCAGTTAGGTGGTATTGATGTTAGTGGTGAAGTTGAAGCTGCTAAAATTAAAGGAGCTAATGCTGTATTTACTATATTAAAAGATTTTGCTTTTGAAGGTATCAAATATGATGTAAAAAGCTTTAAAATTATTTACCAACCAAGAACAGGACCAGCTCAGTTTGAAGCAGTAACAGGTAGTATTGTTCCTCAAAGAATGAGAACTATGTTACAAAATGTAAAACAAGGTGAAAAAGTTTATGTATTGGATATTAAGGCTCAAGGCCCACAAGGTTTAGTTCCAATTCCTACAGGTGTAATTGCAGTTTGCAGATAATAAAATTATGAAAAAGAGTATAGTATCAATTTGTTTATTACTAGCTGTGTTTTTAAATGTAAAAGCACAAGGCGTATATGACGATTTTATTTACAATCGTCAAGCAGTAAAAGAGCGTAAAGTTGTAGCTTGGCCATATTTGCGTGAAGCAGATGTAACGAGCTCGAAAAGAGTTATCAGAATGGTTGATGTTAGAGAAAAACAAAACCAAGTAATGGCATGGCCTAAAAATCCTTTGAGTGTAATTGTATATGATGCAATTATCAAAGGTAAAATGGTGCCATACAGAGATGACTCATTGAGTAGTGCCTATACTTTAGAGGATTTATTGAAATTCACTGTTGATACTTCTTATGTGGAAAATCCTGATCCAGCTAATCCTGATAACACTATTATGGATACCGTTATAAATACTTTTAAACCGGTAGAAAGAATTAAGCGTTACAGAATAGTGGAAGATTGGATTTTTGACAAAAAGTTAAGTACTTATTTTGTAAGAATTATTTCTATTGCTCCCCAATTTAAACCAATTATTGGTGGAGTAGAATTAGGCGAACAAGATTTATGTGTTTTAAAATACCATGCAAGAGAAGCTGACCCGAATGTGGCAGTTACTGAAATGGATTTAAGACATTTATTTATCAATTACGAAGTATTCAACCGTCAGAATGATGCAGCTAGAATTACCTTTGATGATTGGTTTGAGGCAAGAATGTTTTCAAGCTATATTATCAAACAATCTAACGAACAAGATTTGTATATAAAAGACAGAGCAGAGTTTAAAGATAACGGTGTGGCTGCCATTTTAGAAGGAGAACGTATTAAACAAGAATTGTTTGAAAAAGAACATGATATGTGGGAATACTAATCAAAATACTATACGAAAAGCCTCTACAATTTATTTTGTAGGGGCTTTTTTATGCCTCTAGCTAGAGGTTTATACAAAAACTATATTCTAAGAGCATCTTATTATTTTAGTATATTATTATCCCATACTATTTATTACGTTACATTTAGTTAAATAAAAAAGGCTGTCCTAAAATAGGACAGCCTTTCAATTAATTGAAAAATTAAGCTTATTTGATTTTGAAAGCTTTTTTTACTTTTTCTACATAGTCTAATTTTTCCCAAGTAAATAATTCTACTTTCTTGGTTACTTTTTTACCATCAGGACTAGTAAATACTTTAGTTACAACTTCATTTTTTCTACCCATGTGACCATAAGCAGCTGTTTCACTATAAATAGGATTACGTAATTTTAAACGAGTTTCAATTCCGTAAGGAGTCATATCAAATGTTTTTTCAACTACTTTAGCAATTTCGCCATCAGTCATTTTAACATTTGAAGTACCATAGGTATCAATAAAAATACCCATAGGTTTAGCTACTCCAATTGCGTAAGAAACTTGAACTAAAACTTCGCTACAAACACCAGCAGCAACTAGGTTTTTAGCAATATGACGAGTTGCGTAAGCAGCACTTCTATCAACTTTACTAGGATCTTTACCAGAGAAAGCTCCTCCTCCATGCGCACCTTTTCCACCGTAAGTATCAACAATGATTTTACGACCTGTTAAACCAGTATCGCCATGTGGACCACCAATTACGAATTTACCAGTAGGGTTAATATGGTAATTGATTTTATTGTTGAATAAATGAGCGTATTTAGGATAGTTCTTTTTAACACGAGGAATCAATATATCAACAATGTCTTTTTTGATTTTAGCTAACATTTTAGCTTCTGTATCAAAATCATCGTGTTGAGTTGAAACCACAATTGCATCAATACGCACAGGCTCATTGTTATCGTTATATTCTAAAGTAACTTGGCTTTTTGCATCTGGGCGTAAATATTTAATTGCTTTGTTTTCTCTACGTAAAGCAGCTAATTCAATTAAAATAGCATGCGCTAAATCTAATGCTAAAGGCATATGATTAGCAGTTTCGTTGGTTGCATAACCAAACATCATACCTTGGTCACCAGCACCTTGTTCTTCTTTTTTCTTTTTATCAACTCCTTGGTTAATATCGGCCGATTGCTCATGAATAGCTGATAAAATACCGCATGAATTTGCTTCGAACATGTACTCAGATTTGGTATAACCAATTTTGCGGATAACGCCACGGGCTATTTCTTGTACATCTAAATAAGCTTTTGATTTTACTTCACCTGCAAGAATAACTTGCCCAGTAGTAACTAATGTTTCACAAGCCACTTTCGATTCAGGATCGAAAGCTAAAAAATTGTCAATTAGCGCGTCAGAGATTTGATCGGCTACTTTGTCTGGATGTCCTTCTGATACAGACTCTGATGTAAATAGATATGCCATTTTTTATTTAAATATTTTGCTTTTAAATTTTTATAGATAATAAGTTATTGGTAAAAAATCCAAATATATTCTCTATTATTTTAAGAAGCGCAATTTTATGTCTTTTTTCTTTATTACAAAATATAAATTTAAATGGATTTGTGTCAATTTTATTAAAACATTATATGCTAAATTTTTCTTTTATTTGGAGTAAACAATTAATGTAATGAGAAATTTAGAAGTGGTAGTGAGTCCTGCATTGTTACCCTATTATAATGTAAAAGGAAAAGCTGTAGTAGTGATTGATATTTTAAGAGCCACAAGTAGTATGTGCGTTGGATTTAAAACTGGAGTTGAAAAAATTTTAACACTTGCAAGCGCTGAAGAATGTAAACTATTTAAAGAGTTTAACTTTGTTATTGCTGCCGAAAAAGATGCTGTAAAAGTTGAAGGTTTTGACTTAGGAAACTCACCTTTTGAATTTGAAAACCCTTTATTAGCGGGAAAAAGTATAGCCTTAGCAACCACCAATGGAACTAAAGCCATTAAATATGCTGAAGAAAATGGTGCTGCTCAAATAGCAATTGGTGCTTTTTTAAATATTGATACTTTATGTAATTGGTTAAATTCTATAAACGAAGATGTGGTTTTATTATGTGCAGGTTGGAAAAATAAGTTTAATTTAGAGGATACATTATTTGCAGGAGTAGTGGTACATAAAATTGGGTTTAACTTTAAAATAGATTGCGATAGCGCTTTAAGTGCACAACTTTTATTTGAACAAAATAAAAATAATTTAGAGGCATTGGTTAGGAAATCATCTCATGCCAAACGTTTTGAATTAAAGCATTTAAATACTGATGATATTAAATATTGCTTACAATTTAATACTGCCAATGTGTTACCTACACTAAAAAACAACTATTTTGTTAACACCTTGTAAAACAATATTTGTCAAAAAGTTGTAATGATTAATAGATCCGTAAAATAGTTAAAATTTAAACTATATTGCACTTAATTTTGAAAAAAGTACTATTCATATCTGCGTTTATACTTACAAGCCTAATTACCTTCGCTACTCATATAGTTGGCGGGGCTTTCGATGTTCAGTGGATAAGTGGAAATAATTACCAAATTTCATTACGTGTAT
This sequence comes from Bacteroidota bacterium, assembly GCA_027484685.1. Classification (GTDB taxonomy): domain Bacteria; phylum Bacteroidota; class Bacteroidia; order UKL13-3; family UKL13-3; genus JAAFJM01. The sequence goes on along the minus strand of JAIXSO010000046.1, from coordinate 54,427 downwards.
TAAGAGATTGCCGAAATGGACAGGCTGATTTTAACAAGCCCAATATTAGAATTGGTGTTTACCAAAAGAATAATAACAGCCTTGCTACTTATTTTATTTTACCATTTGTTAGCTCTCAAAAATTACAATTTATAAATCCTAAATGTGGTGGAAGCACAATAGAATGTACTGACGAAGGTTTTTATACAGCTACAGTTAGTTTTGCAAGTTTAACTTTTGCAGGTGGATATTACATAAGTTGGGAAAGATGCTGTAGAAACAGTATTATCAATAATATTGTAACTCCAGGAGATGCTAGTACCGCATTTTATGCTGAAATTCCATCAAGAAATTTTAATAATTCAACACCAAAATATACCAACAACCCAGTAACATTAATGTGTGTTGGAGTGCCATTTAACTATAATTTTAACTTTACTGATGCAGACAAAGACTCTTTGGTTTATTCGTTAGTTGACCCATTAAATGGAACTCTAAATAAAAATGATCCTAATGGAGCACCAAATGTTTATTTAAATTCACCTGGTCCCTATACGCCAATAAATTGGATAACAGGTTTTAGTGCTACCAATGCCATTATGGGTAATCCCTCACTTTCAATAAATAGACAAACAGGTGAAATATCAGTTACGCCAAATAGTGTTGGAAATTATGTAGCAGCCATAAAAGTAGAAGAATATAGGAATGGAGTAAAAATAGGTGAAGTGCGTTTAGAACTGCAGTTTAACGTAGTGGCATGCACCCCAAATCCACCACCTATTATTAATTACAGCGATACTGGCTCAACCATTCAACGTACTTTTTATGAAGTACAAATTCCTAATTCTATCTGTTTCAATATTAATTCTAGCGACTTAAGTTCGCCAGGAGATTCGTTGTTTATGAATATTACATCGCCTTTTTTTACCTCTACCTTTACTACTCAACCAGTGGTAGATAAATATGTAGAAGGCTACAGAAACATTGTAAATAGATTTTGTTGGCAAACAAGTTGCGAGTTATCAAAAGTAGGTTCAGTAACATTTACATCAGAGGTAAAAGATAATGGTTGCCCTTTTCCTCGCACTTCAAAAAGAGAAATTGTGGTTAGAATTTTGCCAATGAAAACCATGCCCCCTCCTATTTTTGAGTGTTTAGGTTTATTAGATAACAAAACTCAACTAAACTGGAGTGATACCAATTCATCGCCTTATTTAAAAAGTTATAGAATTTACAGAGGCATAAACGATAGCAATTATGTATTGTTAGGTGAGTTTGGGAAAATAGTAAATCAATTTACAGATAACAATTCGCCCAATAATAGAACCATTAATTATACCTATAAAATTGCTAGTGTAAATGAATGCGATTCGGAAGGAATTTCATCAAAATTTGTTAGTACTATTGCTAGTGTTCCTGCTATTTCAAAAAATGATAGTTTACTAGCCAATATTACTCAAGATACCATTGAATTCACCGTAAATTCAAACAAATGCTTTTTTATCAAAGCCCAAGATATTGGTGATTCGTTGGTTATGAAGGTCAATTCAACTATTTTTACTAATGGTGCTGTTAGCCCTGTTCCAATAGTAAACAAAATTGTTTATGGAAATGATAGCGTAAAAACTGAATTGTGTTGGACTCCATCTTGCGAAGCATACAATTTGAAATACATTCCAATAGATATTGACGTACAAGATTTAAGCTGCCCAATTAGCAACCTAAGTAGCAAGCGTATTTGGTTAAAGGTATTACCGTTAGATCCAATAAATTCAACCGATATGCTTTGTATGACACTGAGCAGCGATAACCAAACTTATGTGTATTATGGAGATACTACACCTGCAAATTTATTTAACTATTTCTTAGTTTATAGAGGTATTGACAATAAAAATTTTGTAGTAATTGATACTATAAGAGATAAGACACAAAGGTATTTTTTAGACAAAAATTCACCTAGTAACAAACAAATTAACTACTGTTATTACATGATTGGAGTTAATAAATGCGGCGTTTCGGGACCACCAAGCGATACCATAACTACTTTTGAACAAATTAATTATATACCTCAACAGCAAAGTTTATTTACTGTAACTGTTGATACCAACGATTACATAGGTATATCGTGGTTTAGAAGTACTGAAAAAGATTTTGCTAAATACTTCTTATATAAGTCTACTGACAATGGAGTAAACTTCAGTAAAATTGAAACATTTGAAAATGTTACTGATACGCAATTCTCCGATAAAGATGTTGATATTAACAAACAATCGTATTGCTACCATTTGGTTATGTACGATACCTGCGATAATATTGGCCCACAAGGCAAAATAGCTTGTTCAATATTTTTAAAAGGAATTTCAACTTACTTAAACCATGAACTAGATTGGAATAATTATAATGGTTGGGCTCAAGGAGTTGATAATTATGAAATTTTAAGGCGCTATGTAACGAAAGGTTATAGTTCAATCACCAATCAAAAATCAAATAATTATAACGATAAAAACTTTGATACTGATGAAGGCGCTTATTATTACTATGTAAAAGCTACCGAAGCTCCACCTGATGGTATTCCTAATAGGCCGTTGGCACAAAGTAAATCAAATCAAGTTTTTCTTTATCAACAGCCAAATGCATATCCACCAAATGCAATTACAGCTAATGGAGACAACTTAAATGATGATTTATACATAGCAAACTCATTCGTCAAAACTTATAATTTAAAAATATTTAACCGTTGGGGTCAACAAGTTTATGAAACCAATAATAAAAAAGACCGTTGGAAAGGCGACATAAATAATAACTCAGTTCAAAATGATGTGTACTTTTACATAGTTACCTATACCGGCTTTGACGATTCTGCCTACACCAAACGTGGAAATATTACTATTATAAGGTAAATAAATTTTACTACACTGCATTTTGTTGGGTTACATTTCTAAAATTATTTTATAATTAAATAATGTAATACATTTTACTAAAAGTTTTATCTTGCCCGCCATGATTCGTATTTTTTATAAGCAAGATGAAAAAATATTAAAAGATAACGATATTAAACGTTTAGACTCACTTACAAATATTATGTGGGTTGATATGCAGGCGCCTACTAGTGAAGAAGAGGAATGGATAGAAAGTAAAACCAGTATAAGCATACAAACGCCTCAAGAAATAGCTGAAATTGAAAGTAGTTCGAGGTATTTTGAACGTAATAATGAAATTACCGCTAACAGCAATTTTTTGCGTTTAGAAAATGGACAATACGAAAAACATGCTGTTTCGTTTATTATAAAAGATAGTGTGCTTTACACCTTTCGGCAGGCTGACCTTTCAACCTTTGCCGATGTAGTGCGCAAAATGAAAGCTAATAGCGAAATGTTTAACTCCGGTTTTGATGTATTGATGAGTTTGCAAGAAACACGCATTGATTTAGAAGCCGATTTAATTGAAAGAGTATCAAACGAAATAACTGTATTTAGCCGCACTTTAAGTACCGATAGAAATACCAATAGTGAGTTCCTATTAGATATTACTGATTTACAAGAAAGTACTATGATGCTCAGAGAAAGCATGATTGATAAACAACGCGTACTTTCTAATTTATTGAAAAGCAGCCTTTTCCCAGAAGACAGAAAAGTTAGGTTAAGAATAATTTTAAAGGATATTCAATCCCTAATAGAATATAGTGCCTTTAACTTTGAGCGCCTTGAGTTTTTACAAAATACCTTAACCGGTTTAATTAACTTGGAGCAAAATAAAGTGTTAAAGCGTTTCACAGTATTTTCAATAGCATTTTTACCACCTACACTTATATCGGGTATGTTTGGTATGAACTTTAGCAATATACCAGGAGCCAATCAGCCATTAGGATTTTTTATTTGTATTATTGCTATGATTGTTTCATCGGGTGCAGTGCTACTTACCTTTAAGAAAAAAGGCTGGATTTAAGCAAGTGCGAAGTTCAAATTGACAAAAATTCGAAATGAAATAATAAGTTTATTGATTCAATAACTTTGCAACCTTTCAACTTTGTAATTTTTAAATCTTTTAATTTTTTAAATCTTACATTTTTTTATATTTGCACCACTTATCCAGAAAGACGGAGGGAATAGGCCCTATGATGTCTTGGCAAAACTACCCCAAGTAGCAGAGTGCCAATACCTATCTCCAAAAGAGAGAACTGATAAGTGAATGAATGCCTCGGTTACGAGCTGCTATCAAACACCTAATCGGAAAAAGTTTACTGGATAATTATTAGCAACTGGCAGCTGGCTTTTAGCCACTGGCAAAGCTTTTGTATTTTTTAAACTAAAATTGCTAGTAGCCAGAAGCTAGTAGCTAAAGGCAAATTGAAAATGAACATATACGATATACTTAAGAAAAAAATTGTGATTTTGGATGGTGCAATGGGTACCATGATTCAACGACATAAATTGGAAGAAGCTGATTTTAGAAATGAGGCTTTGGCAAATCATGCACATCCGTTAAAGGGAAACAACGATTTACTTTCAATTACCCGTCCTGAAATTATAAAAGGCATTCACCGTTTGTATTTTGAGGCAGGTGCTGATATTGTTGAAACCAATACTTTTAGTGGTACCACCATTGCGCAAGCAGATTATCATTTAGAGCATTTGGTAGATGATATCAATTACTATTCAGCAAAAATTGCCAAAGAAGTAGCTGATGAAATGACTGCCAAAGAACCTAATAAACCTAGGTTTGTGGCTGGTGCAATGGGACCAACTAACAGAACTTTATCTATTAGTCCGGATGTAAACGACCCAGGTTACAGAGCAACCACTTTTGACGAATTAGTAAAGGCATATAAACAACAAGCTATCAAATTAATTGAAGGTGGTGTAGATATATTATTGATTGAAACCATTTTTGATACTTTAAATGCAAAGGCTGCATTATATGCCGTTGATGAAGTTTTTGAAGAACTTGGAAAACATTATCCCGTTATGATTTCAGGAACAATCACCGATGCATCTGGAAGAACATTATCAGGTCAAACAACAGAGGCATTTTTAATAAGTATGCAACATGCACCTTTAATGAGTATAGGCTTAAATTGTGCATTAGGCGCAAGTGCTTTACGTCCGTATTTACAAGTAATGGCAACACATTCTCCATTTTATGTTAGCGCATATCCAAATGCTGGATTGCCAAACGAATTTGGTCAATACGATGAAAGTCCAGCAGCTATGGCAAAACAAGTAGAAGAATTTTGCAAAGAAGGATTGGTAAATATTCTAGGCGGCTGTTGCGGAACTACTCCTGATCATATTAAAGCTATTGCAGAAATGGCTGCGAATTACAGCCCAAGGGAGTTGCATTCTGTTTCAGGAATTTAACCACAGAGAACACAAAGATATTTTCACTGAGGTCACGGAGAGATTTAAACAGAGGACGTTAAATTTTTTTGAAAGAGTTAACTGAGAATATGGAGATAAATGAAATTACAAGTAAAATAATTGGAGCTTCTATTGAAGTTCACAAAACTTTAGGCCCTGGTTTATTAGAATCAGCTTATAAAGAATGTTTGTATTATCGTTTAACAAAATATGAAGGATTATTTGTAGAAAAAGAAAAACCAATGCCACTAATTTACGAAGAAGTAAAATTAGACATTGGTTATAGGATTGATTTACTGGTTGAAAATAAAGTTGTAATTGAAATAAAATCCGTTGAAGCATTGAATGATGTTCATAAGGCTCAATTATTAACTTATCAAAAGTTAGGTAACTATAAAATTGGACTTTTGATAAACTTTAATGTTAAATATTTAAAAGAAGGAATAATTAGGCTAGCGAATTAAAAAAAGAATTAGATTATTTAAACTCAGTGCTCTCTGTGAAAAATACCACAGTGAACTTTGTGCTTAAAGAAAAAAGAACTCCGTGTTCTCTGTGTTAAAAACTCAGTGAACTCTGTGGTTAAAGAAGCAAAAAAATAAATGAACAAAGATTATACATTACGCCTTTCGGGCTTGGAGCCATTGGTAATTACTAAAGATACCAATTTTGTAAATGTGGGAGAAAGAACCAATGTAACGGGTTCTAAGATGTTTTTACGCCTTATTCGTGAAGGTAATTTTGAAGAAGCCTTAGCTGTTGCTCGTCAGCAGGTAGAAGGCGGTGCGCAAATTATCGACATCAATATGGATGAAGGAATGATTGATGGTGTGGAATCAATGGTGCGCTTTTTAAATTTGATTGCCTCTGAACCAGATATTTCTCGTGTTCCTATCATGATTGATTCCTCTAAATGGGAGATAATTGAAACTGGATTAAAATGTGTGCAAGGGAAATGTGTGGTAAACTCTATCTCATTAAAAGGTGGCGAAGAAGAATTTATCCGCCAAGCAAAAATTGTAAAACGTTTTGGTGCAGCGGTAATCGTAATGCTTTTTGACGAACAAGGACAAGCGGATAACTACGAACGCAGAATTGAAATTGCTGAAAGAGCTTACAGGGTTTTAACTGAAAAAGTTCATTTCCCTGCGGGTGATATCATTTTTGATCCAAATATTTTTCCAGTAGCTACTGGCATGGAAGAGCATAGAAAAAATGCACTCGATTTCTTTAACGGAACAAAATGGATTAAAGAAAATTTGCCAGGTGCAAAAGTGAGCGGTGGTGTTTCCAATGTTTCTTTTTCGTTCAGAGGAAATGATAAAGTGCGTGAAGCCATGCACTCAGCGTTTTTATTTCATGCCATCAATAACGGAATGGATATGGGCATTGTAAACCCAAGTCAATTGGAAGTTTATAGCGAGATTGACAAAGAACTGTTAGAACATGTTGAAGATGTTTTATTGGACAGAAGAGACGATGCCACCGAACGTTTATTGGAACTAGCAGAACGTGTTAAAGGAAAAGGAAAAGAAAGTATTGTAGATGATGAATGGCGTAAAGGAACGGTTCAAGAGCGTTTGAGTCATGCATTAATAAAAGGAATTGTTGAGTTTGTAGAAGCAGATACCGAAGAGGCAAGGTTAATTTACGACAAACCACTTGAAGTGATTGAAGGCCCTTTAATGGCTGGAATGAACATTGTGGGTGATTTGTTTGGTGCTGGAAAAATGTTTTTACCGCAGGTGGTAAAAAGTGCTCGTGTAATGAAAAAAGCAGTAGCTGTTTTAATGCCTTATATGGAAGAAGAAAAACGTAAAAATGGTAACATGACCACCAACCAAGGCCGTATATTAATGGCAACTGTAAAGGGTGATGTACATGATATTGGTAAAAACATTGTAGGTGTGGTGTTGGCTTGTAACAATTACGAAATAATTGATATTGGGGTAATGGTTCCTGCCGATAAAATTTTGGAAACCGCCATTAAAGAAAATGTAGATGTAATTGGTTTAAGTGGATTGATTACACCAAGCTTGGATGAAATGGTGCATGTAGCCAAAGAAATGGAACGTTTAGGAATGAAAATTCCTTTGTTAATTGGAGGTGCTACAACCAGCCGTGCGCATACAGCCGTAAAAATTGACCCAGTTTATAGCGGACCAGTTGTGCATGTGTTAGATGCAAGTAAAAGCGTACCTGTGGCGGCAAGTTTAATTAGTCCAGACCAACGAGCAGCTTCGGAAAAGAAATTTAAAGACGAGTACGAACAATTTAGAATAGATTATAAAAACCGTAAAAAAGATAAAAACTCGGTTGATTTAGCAAAAGCAAGAACCAATAAAATTCCTGTTAGTTTTGACAATATTGTTGCACCTAAATTTTTAGGCACAAAAGTATTTGATAATTTTCCGTTAGAAGAATTGCGCCAACGCATTGATTGGACTCCTTTCTTTTTAACTTGGGAATTAGTTGGGCGTTATCCTGCCATTTTTAATGATGAAATAGTTGGTGTAGAAGCCAAAAAATTATTTGACGATGCCAACAAAATGCTCGATAAAGTAATTAACGAAAAACTACTTACTGCTCGTGGAGTAATTGGTTTTTATGAAGCAAATGCTGATGGTGATGATGTAATTATTTCTAACAACGGACAACCAACAACTTTCAACTATTTGCGCCAACAAGGCGAAAAGGCCGATGGACAACCTTACTTATGTTTGGCTGATTTTGTGGCTCCAAAAGAAAGTGGTAAAAAAGATTATTTAGGCATGTTTGCGGTAACTGCCGGAATTGGAATTGAGCCTTTGGTAGAAGCATACGAAAAAGACCATGACGATTACAATAGCATTATGATTAAAGCCATTGCCGATAGATTAGCTGAGGCTTTTGCAGAAAAAATGCACGAATTGGTTAGAAAAGAATATTGGGGTTTTGCACCAAATGAGCAATTAACCGATGATGAAATAATCAGAGAAAAATACAACAGCATTCGTCCTGCGCCAGGTTATCCTGCCTGCCCAGACCATACCGAAAAACGTAAGTTGTTTGATATTTTGCAAGCAGAAAAAAATGCTGGTATTGTTTTAACCGAAAACTTTGCCATGTATCCAGCTTCGGCAGTAAGTGGTTTTTATTTTGCCAACGAGGCAAGTAAATACTTTGCAGTTGGTAAAATTCAAAAAGACCAAGTAGAAGAATATGCCAAACGCAAAAACGTAAGCATTGACTACGTTGAAAAATGGTTAGCTCCTAATTTGGGGTATGATAATTAGTTGATTATTGGCAGTTGATAGTTGTTAGAAATTACTTTCAGACGGTTATAGTGTTAACAACTTAATTATGTTATGATAATTATATATTGAAAAAATAAAAACAGTTTATTTGAATCGAATAAAAAATATTGGTTAGTGCGGGCATAAATGATATACTAAAAATGTTAAAACAAATCAAGGAAGCTAGAAAATGATGAATGATAGTATTTTAAAAGCAAATCAAGTTTTTTCTATTGAACAAGCCTTAAATTATAGTAAGAGAGTTTGGGTAAACACGAGGTTTGCAATAATTATATTTCTTTTACTATTCTTCATTTTAGGTGGAATAAATTTAACAATGCCAAGTATTGTAATATTGATAGCATTATTAGTGGCTTTCTTTAGTTTACAAAAAAAAGCAGTTATTTACATTCAAAAAATTTATACAGACACAGAAAATTTATATGTAGAATATCAAGATAAAGACGAAAGTAAGAAGATAACTATACCAATAAAATCAGCTTTCATAAGAAAAGAAAGAGAGAAAACCAAAGCACAAGGGCACTACATTCTAAAAATACTTAATCAGGATGAGCCTCTGTTAATTCAATATAATTTATTGCGTTGGGATGAAGTTAATATAGATAAAGTAATTCAAACTTTTTATAGCACAAACATAGCATAACTAAATGCGGGGCTATTGGGTAGTATCAGGCTACATTGTATCAGGTATAGAAGTTTTATTACAAATCCCAAACTCGCTTGAGATTGCTTCACTGTGTTCGCAATGACGTTTTACTTATAACTATTTCCCTTTGCGGCTAATTAAGTTTAGTAGTGTATCCAACTTGTCGGTTGATACCGATACTTGGTGTTCTTTATTTACCAATGCATATCCCCCATCATTTCTTACATATTCAGTTATATAATTGATATTAACTATGTAAGATTTATGACTTCTGAAGAAGAAAGCAGTATCAGCTAAAATATCCTCATACGTTTTAAGGCTTTTACTTGCCAAAATTTCGGTTTCATCGTTTAAAATAATGCGTGTATATGCACCATCGGCTTTAAAAAACAATATTTCGTTTATATCAATAAATTTTATGGACCCTGTGGTATAAATGGCCAATTTCCTTTGTTGGATAGTGTTTGATAAATTATCCTTTAAAATACCAAAATTTTGTTTGTGATTTTGTTTTCTAAAACGTTCCAATGCAGTCTCTAAATCAGTAATTTCAATAGGCTTTAGTAAATAATCAATAGCCGAAAACTTAAATGCTTGAACGGCATATTGGTTATAAGCTGTGGTAAAAATTACCGAAAAATTTATTTCCTCATCGTTAAAAAACTCTAACAATTCCAAACCACTATGTCCGGGCATTTCTATGTCTAAAAACACCAAATCAGGATTGAGTTTTCGTATTGCTTTTACACCAGTTGGTAAATCTTTACAGCTTTCTACAATGGTTATATCTTTACAATATTCATTAAGCATGCCTTCCAATAAGGTGCGAGCCATTTTTTCATCATCTATAATTATAGCTTTGTACATGTTTTAGTTTAAACTTAAGGGTATGGTTAGTGTTACGGTAGTTCCTGTTGCATTTCCAATTTCGTTATAATTATCGGTAATAATTACGGCTACAGGCTTGTTTTTACTTTGGTTTAAAATTTCTAAACGCTTTTTATTAGCTTGGGTGGAAAAAGACTGATGCTTACTATCTTTTATTTTATTCAACTGTTCAGAACGTTTACGGCCCACTCCATTATCGTTAATAGTTACTATCAGATTATTTTCAATACAATCAAATAAAATAGATAAATTTTTCTTTCCTTCTTTATGAAGCAAGCCATGTTTAATAGCATTTTCTACATAAGGCTGCACCAACATAGGAGGTATTTTATCCATTTCTTTATCTAAATCAACACATATTTTTATTTCGAAGTAAAAGTCGTCTTCAAAACGCATTTGTTCCAAGGCAAGATAGAGGCTTAGTGCTTCTATTTCTTCGCCTATGGTAATAGTATCCTTTTCGCTCATTTCAAGTATCATACGTGTTAGTTTCGAAAACTTAGACAAGTAATTGCTTGCATTTTTTTTATCGTTAATAAAAATATACGATTGAATGGTATTAAGTGCATTGTAAAAAAAATGAGGATTCATTTGCGACTTGATAGAAGTTAACTTTGATTTATTTAACTCGTTTTCCAAAGTCATTTTTTCGGTTATTAGTTTATTCTTTTTTATTAACAAACTAATTTGCCATTTATAATATCCTAGTCCTGATATAGTTAAAACGGCAATTATTAATAGCAAAAACCACCATTCTAACCAAAAAGGTTTATTAATTTTAAAGTTTACAACAGCATTAGTAAGTACGGTATTATTAATTTTAAACTGAATGGTATAATTACCAGGTGAAAGCGAGGCAAACTGAAGAGAACGCACATTAGGCATGGTATTAACCCAGTTTTCGTTGTTTATTTTGTAAGCAATATTTTGGTTCTGAAATTGAGCATAATTAAGCAATGCATAATTGATAATAATATTGTTTTCTTGGTAAGATAACGACCTGCTTATTAAGGCATATTGCTTTCCATTTATTTGGTAATTTTCTATTACAAAATTGGGCTTAACTTCCAATTTATTAATTCCATTTACGGCTACACTTATTACATTATTATGTGTTAAAATATGAAGTTTATTTTCCTCTAAAATAAAATCATTTATTTCGCTTGTTTTTAGCTGTATTGATAATTGATAAATGGTTTTATATAAATTTTCTGTATCAATAATTATAAATTTATCATTACCTAAAATACATAAGTTAGTGCCAAAAGCTTTTATTTTTTTTATTTCTTTAATATCAATATTTGGCAGGTTATTAAGTGTATTAAATAAAGTATCGTTTGTAATTGTAATTAACTCGCCTTTAGTGGTTAGCGCCAATATAAACGATTTAAAAGCTATTAGCTTTGAAACAAAAACACTTTGATTGTTTTGCTTAATTTCAGTTTGACTATAAATGGTTTGCTTATGAAGACCAATATTAGAACCGCAGTAAATAGCATTTTCAATTGGACTATATGCTACTGTTTTGGCCCTAATACTACTTATAAACTTGGCCACCTCTCCATTCCCTTCTTTTAGTTTTTTATTGTAAAAACCATCCCATTTTGATGGAATATTTCTATTGGCATTTGGAGAAACAACCAAATTAGCATAGCCACTTGTGGCTTGTACATAATATTTATGATCAATTTTTGCAATTGATTTTAAAGCAAAATCTTCATGTTTAATAAAACCAAATGGCTTTGACTTGAAAATACCTGTGCCCAACGATGACGTAAATAATACATCTAAACTCGAATCGTAGTAGGTATAATATATTGATGAATTACTAGGATTGATAAATAGTTTTTTACGTGGTTCAAAGTTGTTGTTTAACGCTACCACTTCATTATTTTGAGTAAAAAGTACATAGCCTTCTTTTGTTTTTTCAAACAAACTAGGTACATAATTTTCAATAGAAACAAATGTGGTTTGAAGCGAAGGAATAATGAATATACCTTTATTAACCGATGATACCCAATAGTTATTATCTCTATCTTTTATTACACATGAAATATTTTGATTTTTAAAATAGTGTTTGTTTCCATTTTTGCCAAATACATATGCACCATTTGGGCCTAACACCCAATAGTCATTATCAATCAAATGTAAATTTTGAATAAGTTGTAGTCCTCTTATTTTAAAAGCAGGTTGCAACTTATCTTTTTCAATAAAATATAATTGTTCGTTTTCATTTTCTCGAGCAGTTAACACCAAATTTTTATTGGTGGTATATATTTGATTGTTTTTTTCATTGCTTGAAATTTTGGCATTAGTAGCTATTAATGTTAAATTGGAGGTGATTTTATAAAGGATTTTATTTGCTGTAAAGTAATAACTATTATTAAAGCAGGTGGTGTTGTTAAAATCCTTAGTATCATATAAAAATGGTATTGTTTTAATTAAATGTAAGGTTTTAATTTCATAAACATCAATACCTTTACTTTGAAGTAAGAATAAATAACTATTGGTTATTCCAAAAGCAAAAAAGCCAATTGGTTTGTTTTGTTTTAAAGCATGGAGCGAATCATTTTCAATGTAATAACAGTAACCATCAAAATTTTGATACCAAATCCTACCCAAACAATCTTCTTTTAAATTACTGCCTGCGGCCGAGGTTTGTTTAGGATTTTTGTATGTTTTAAAATTAAACCCATCATAGCGGCTTATGCCCTCTTGGCTTGCTATCCAAATATACCCTTTTTTATCTTGTAAAATATTATATACATTATTTGATGGCAATCCCTTTGTATCGTTTAATACTGTATAATAAGGCTGCTGTGCCTTAATTAAAATAGGCATTATTAATAATAAAATAATTACAAACGCTCTCAAATCGTAGTTTTAATAGTTAACAAATGTAGTTTAATGCTATAAAATATAGATTGGTATTTTACCAAACCTTAAAAAACACCAATCAAATTGCTAATGTAGTTAATAAAGCAAAATTTAAAAAACACCATTCTGAAAAACTAAACAAAAGCACTCTTTTTCAAATAACTGACAATAAGTATATTACAATAATATTAGAAGTTCAATTTACAATAACTGTAAAACAACCGTATTATTAAAACTTCACCAACTAAAATATACTTTTCATTTAAAAAACAATCGGTTTTATAAACTTACAAAATTTTAACCCCCTCCTTACTTCATTTTTGATCCGACAAACAAATCACAAAATGAAAAAAATACTATTACTAATTTATTGCTTTTGTTCCATTTATGGATTACAAGCACAAACGCCAATTACCAATTGGCAAAACACCTTTGGTAACGCTTCGGGCAACGCCCGTGTTACTTCAACTGCAACAGATGCCAGCGGTAATGTTTATATAGCTGGGTACTTTTTTGGTAGTGTTGATATGGATTTTGGTGCAGGGCAAGCCAACATTACTTCATCAGGGCAATACGATGCTTTTATTGCAAAATACAATGCTTTTGGTGATTTTACTTGGGTAAGAAGAATTGGGGGTACACAAGGCGACCAAGTAAATGCCATTTTTTTAGATAACAGTGGAGGACTTCACGTAACAGGATTTTTTCAGGGAACAACTTCCATTTTTGCTTCAAATGGTACCTTTAATTTAACATCAGCTGGTAATGCTGATATTTTTATGCTTTATTTTGATGGTGCCGGCACTTTAATTCGTAATTTTAGAATTGGAAGCACGGGTGATGAAAGTGGATTAGCAATTAAAGCAGACTTAAACTCGAATGTGTATTTGGTTGGAACGATAGGAAGTGCCAACGTAAACTTTAATTTGTATGGTGGAAGTCAATTAATTTCTTCAAGTGGTGCTTTAGATGGTTTTATTGCCAAGTATGATTTTTCATACGGCATTCAATGGGTGCAACGTGTTGGTGGTGGTACAGTTGATGATGCCATTAATGATTTAGATGTTGATGCTTCAGGTAATGCTTACGTTGTAGGTACATACAGAGGAGCAGCAACGTTTAGTGGCACTTCCATAACCTTGGCAAATTCAGGAAACACAGATGCGTTTATATCAAAACTAAATGGCTCGGGTACTTTTTTATGGGCACGAAAAGTGGGTAGCACAGGAGCTGATGCAATTAATAATATTAGGTTAAACGGAAAAGGTTCAGCCTATATAGCAGGACATTTTTCAAATGTATGTAATTTAAACCCCAATGGTACTGCACAAAACTTTACTAGTTTAGGTAGTACAGATATTTTTGTTGCTAAAGTTGATACCAATTTGGCAACAGCAACTTGGGTTAAACCTATGGGTGGCACAGGAAACGACTTGTTGTATGGTATGACCATAGATACAAATGAAAATGTATACGCTACTGGTCAGTTTGAAAACACAGCGGAGTTTCCAATAGGAATTGGCGCATCCTTGCTAACAAGCGCAGGTACTACAGATGGTTTTGTAAGTAAGCTAAACACTCTTGGCAATTACGTTTGGAGTACCCGTTTTGGCACTTCATCTGGTGATTTGGGTTGGGATATTGAAGTATCTAAAAATGGAAATTCGGTCATTGTAGGAGGTAACCAAGGTACTAACGCCTATTTTACACAACTAGGTGCGTGTAATTTAGCTGGACCAATTACTGGTTTAACCAACGTTTGTAATACAACATCAATTACATATAGTATTGCGGCTGTTACAGGAGCTACTTCGTATGTTTGGACTTTACCTTCTGGTTGGGTTGGTACATCTAATACAAACATTATTACAGTTACTCCTGCCGCAAATGGCGGAACAATTAGTGTTGCACCAGTTACCTCATGTGGGGTTGGTGTTGCACAAACCAAAACCATTGTTTACGGCCTAAATACAATAGATGTTAACTTGGTTCGTCATTGGATTGCAGATAATGCAGATAATAATAGGGATCGTATTAATAATTTTTTATTAACACTTAACAACACAGTAAAAGATACCGATCGTTTTGCTACACCTGATGCTGCCTATCGCATTTCTGGCAGTAACGGTTTTATTGGTTCGGGTACTAATTTGCCAACAGGCAATACATCTATTGCTTTTTGGTATTATTATCAAAAAAATGGTGGTTCTAATAATATCATTTTAGGCAGTAATACAGGAACTATACCTGCAGGTCATCCGCTTTTATTAACAGATAATAATAGCGATAGACTCTTCCCATGGTCGAACACAGGTGGGGCTATTGGTTCGGGAATTGTATTCACACCAAATACTTGGCATCATATAGCTTTAGCCAGAAATGGCTCAAATTTTACTTTGTATTTAAATGGTACACAAGTAGCCACCGGTACAAACTTGGCAACTTCTAATTTTGATCGTATTGGTAACAACCGTCCTGGTTTTGAAACACAAGGAGCTACAGGAAAATTTGATGAGATTAGAATTTATAATATACAGCTTAACGCTTCACAAGTTCAAAATATTTACAACTTTGGGCAAGTGCGCAGGCTCAACATATCGCAGCCAACATGTGCTGGCAGCACCAGATCACATGCAGTTAATTTTTCAGCTACAGCAGCCAATTACCAGTGGTTTAAGAATACTTCCGCTGTTGGAACAAATTCACCAACATACGCCAATACTTCAGTTTTAGGTGATACATTGATAGCCGTGCGTATAGAAAATCAGTGCATTACAGAAAACTATCAATATGCCTATCAGGTAAGTAATCCGGTTACAAATAACTTAACAGAAACAGCCTGTGGTTCATTTGTAGTTGGTACAAAAAGATATTATAGAAGTGGAGCATATAAAGATACGTTGAAAACAATAAACGGTTGCGATAGCATTATAAACCTCGCACTCACGATAAATAACTCAACAGCAATAAAAGGAACAGATAACCTTATACACTATTTTACGCTTAACATTTCTGACACACTAAATAGAGCAGACACGTTGGTGGATATGATTGGGGGAAACAATCTTCTTAATTTAAGTGGGCGCGATTATCAAAACGACAGAAAAGGAAACGCAAATGCATCCATTCGATTGCAGCAATACCCAATGATATTTAAGACTTCTATTCCTAAATCAAATACGACCATAAGCTTCTGGTACTACTATAATAATAGTTCGATGATTGATAATGTGTTGCTGTCAGGAACTAATAATAGTAATACCATTTTTTTAGCAATCAATACATTGGGTGAATTATATTCTTCTAATAATGCGGTTGCAATAACAAAGCATACAACACCACTACAAAACCTTATTTGGTATCATCTATCTATGGCTTTTGATGCATCAAATAATGCAACAGTTTATCTTAATGGAGAACAAGTATATACCATTACTGGATTAAATGCGAGCAATATTAGCGCTATTGGAGGCAGAATTACCTATCAAAACACTGGTGTGGGACACTACGATGATATTCGTGTTTACAACAGAATTTTAAGTGCCGCTGAAATAAGACAGGTTTTAAGGCGTCCAGGTTTACTAAATTGGAAGCAAGCTAGTAAATTTTGTGTGGGTGAAAATCTAAACTACACATATTCTGTAAACGATACCAATGAAACACTTTTTGAAGTGTATCGCAACAATACATTGGTGTCAACTAATTTAACTGGTGCTCTTAATAACCTTACAATTGCCGATACATCAATTACTATTAGGGTATTTAATAATTGCATGGTTGAATCATTTATCACAAAACTGAATGTAAACAGACAGCGTGATACGATTATTGCCAATGCTTGTGGAAACTATAGTTTTAACAATAAAACATATACCACATCGGGTTTATTCTATGATACCATTCAACATTCAGCCACTTGTACTACTTATTATTCCTTGTATGTAAACATCAACGATACTTTTGCACCACGTGTTTCATCAAACGGACTGATTCGTTTCTGGACAGCCGGTGTATCAGATTTATCAAAAGATATTACCCGTAATGATACATTGAGTTTAATTGGTACAGGCATAGCCTTTGGCAATGGCAGAACAGGTGCGGCAAACAATGCATTGGTAATGACCAATACTACTTCGGTAATTCGTACCAATATACCGGTAATGACAACTGGATCAATTTCACTATGGTACAGACACGCTGCATCTGCCACATATAAGTGTTTAGTTGGATCTAACACCAACACCTTACCAATCGGTCATCAAATATTAGTTGTAAACAGCAATAGTTTTAGGGTTGTTACGTTTGCCGGAGTAGAGCGCGAAATTCAAAACTTTGTAAACAATACATGGTATCATATTGTATTAACTAGAAATGGATCAAATTACAATTTGTATGTAAATGGTTTATTGGTTTCACAGGGTAATGATTTGTCGCCTGCTAATTTTGACCGTATTGGAAACAACCGTCCGGGATTTGAAAACCAAGGGGCTACCGGGGGGGGCTTTGATGACATATTTATTTACAACCGCGAACTCTCTTTACAAGAAGTACAAATATTAAATAATACAACTTCGTTACTAGCTGTTCAAAAATCAGTAAGCAATTGCCTTGGCTCCAACGCTTCTGTTAATTTTCAATTCTCTAATGCAACAGGTGCTAACTACACAACTTGGAGAGGTAATAACAAAATAGCCGACACCAGCAATGCAGTTATTAATTCAGTAATGCTTTCCGATACCTCAAACATTAGGGTTATGGCATTACGCAATTGCAATGCAGTTGAATATTTGGTAAGATTAAATGTAAACAGCCAGTCCCTAAACTTGAATAACGGCTTGCTGCGCTTTTGGAGCATGAAAAATACTGACGACCGAAAAAGTTTAACAAATGGAATAACACAATTTAGCTTATCGACTACAGATTTTGGTTCTAACACAACAGGTAGAAACAACCTAGATGTAAATGGAGCGCTTAATATACCAAATAAAGACAACCAATGGATAAATACAGATTTGGGTAACGAATTACAAAACAATCAACCTTACACGGTTTCGTTCTGGCATTCTTCTTTATTCAATAACCAAGTAACTACTGATGGTTATTTAATCTCTAATAGCAATGTCAGCAGTGTAGCACCAGTTATATTGAACATCAATAACCAAGTGCAAGTGCTTAACATTGCGGGAACTGCCATATACACTGCACCAACAAGTTTGGTGTATGGTACCTATACACATATTGCCTATGCCAATGATGGGGTTGGAAACTATAAACTCTTTATTAACGGCAATTTAGTAGCATCAGGAAGTGGTGCACCAACTTGGAGACCCGAGCGAATTGGTAACGGTCGTCCGGGACTTACCAACAGAGGCGCAAGAGGAGGTTATGATGAGATAGCCATTTATAATAGGGTTATTTCAGATGCCGAAGCAAACGAGTTATTTAAAATGCCTGCAATTGTAAATACACCAGTGAGTGTGATTACATGCAATGGAAACCAAACCCGATTAGCATGGGATTTTGCTCCTTCAACAACGGCTAAGTATACTTATTTAAAAAATGCACAAGTTGCCGGGGTAGATTCCACAGGCCTAACTTTTGCCCCAGCTACTACTGATACTTTGGTGGGAATAAGTATTTCAAATGGTTGTGCAAACATTCAACTTCATACACGAATCAATAAAAATAGCACTAACCTTAATAATGGATTGGTTCGCTTTTGGACAATGAATGCCAAAGACAAAGAACAATCATTGGCCCGCGAACCTTTTAATCCGGTACAACAATTTCAACGAAGCTCAGTTACAAGTATGCCCTACACCCTTGGCAGAACCTCTGCATCTCAATCAGCATTATTAATAAATACCAAAACTACCTTTATTAACACAAATATAAGTTTGAGTGCATTTACAAACACATCTGTATCGTTTTGGTACAAACCAAATGTGGTTATAGGCGTTGAGGAAAATCGGGTATTACTTTCAGGAACAAATTCACCAGCTATATTAATTGCACAAGTTGTTGGCTCCGAAATTAGATTAAGACCGATTGCAGCCACTGATAATTTTCTAGACAATGCATTTTATGTATTAACCCAAGGAGTATTTCACCATATCGTGTTAGTGCGCACTGGAGGAAGTAATTATGAAGTTTATGTTAATGATACACTTCGTTTATCGGGCACAGGAATTTCAACAAATAATATTGGCCGCATTGGTAATGTTCACGATAATTCCGTAATAAATAGAGGAGCCTTAGGGGTATTTGATGATATAGCTATATACTCTAGGACAATTGCGCGAGACGAAGTTAGCGCATTGTTTCGTTTACCTAGCTTAACCGATATTCCTGATACTTCTGTTTTATGTGCCGGAGCAAGTCGTAATTTTGCTTTTAATTTTGCCACTAGTAATGCAGCCAGATACCGTGTAACAAAAACTGCAGCGCCACCATCGTCCCTTGTTACACAATTGAATGCCAATGGAACCAGTGCAACAACTACAGCATTGGCAGGTGAAGCCATATCGGCTGTGCAAAGTGTTGGTTGTACACAAATGCGATACAATTTTTATCCAACTGTGCAAGGTACAAGTTCACCAGGACCAGCATTAACCTACAATCCTGTAACACGAAATGTTTCAGTTACCAGTACATTTAATACCGTTAAACTTTTCCGCAATGGTGTGATGGTTGTGAATAATACAAATAGTGGAAACTTAAATTATAATTCTCCTTTCCGCTGTGGTAATTATTATGCAGAATATTTGAATACAGGCAGCAGTTGTCCTTCTATTTCTCCAACCATCAACGTGCTGCCAAATGATACCTTCAATAAAAGTGCATCACTATGCGCAGGCGGCATAATAACTTTTGGCTCATTAAACATAACCAATCCTGGAATGTATATACAAACATTTACAGGAGTAGCTGGTAATTGCGATAGTACTGTTAGGTTAACTGTAATTGTTGGACAAGCTTCAACTTCTAGTATTTCACGCACTGGTTGTGGAAGTTTAACCATATTTGGCAATACTTACACCCAAAGCGGACAATATAAAGATACCATAATAAATGCTGCTGGTTGCGACAGTATTGTAACTTTAAACCTAACTATTAACAGTGGCGGACCAGCAATTAATAATATTGTTCAATCAACTTGTAACAGCTTTATTTTAAATGGAAAAACATACACCAACACAGGAATTTATCGCGATACTTTATTTGGTGCAAGTGCCACTGGTTGCGATAGTATTTTGGTGCTTAATTTAACCATTCAAAAAAATGGCTCTACTCAAAACATTTCTGCTTGCAAAAGTTATGTTATAAAAGGAGTAACAATTACACAAAGTGGTACTTATCGAGATACTTTAACAAATACAGCAGGTTGTGATAGTATTATTGTTTACAACTTAAACATAACAACAGTAAACAAAACAGTAACCAAAACCGGAAATACTTTAACTGCTGCTGCTAATGCCAACTATATATGGATAAATTGTAGTACCAATTTGCCAATAGCCAATGCTAATATGCAAAGCTATACGCCAACTGTTTCAGGTAACTACAAAGTAATAATTACACAAAATGGTTGTATTGATACCTCTGTTTGCATTAGTGTAAACATTATTAATTGTAATTTACAGTTGACTCATAGTGTGTTGAATCCAACCGACACCATTCGTTGTAAACAAGTAAGGGTAAATATAGCCAATGGCACATTGCCAATTGCTTTAAAATTAACTTGGAGCACCAATTCAGTTGGGAGTATCATAAACATAACCGATTCAACTTACACCTTTAACAATGCATGCCCTGAAACTTATAAATTGGTGGCAACTGATGATAATGGTTGCAAAGATTCGATTAATTTTACTATAAATGAGCCAACAATTGGTGTAAATGATATCAATGTCAATTCATTTAGCATGTATCCAAATCCTGCAAATAAAATTTTGATTATTAACAATTTAAGCAAAGAGTCTCAAATCAATATTTTTGATATAACGGGTAGAATAATTTATTCTGAAAATATATTGACCTCAAATACTGAGCTTAATATTGAAAATTGGAAAGACGGAATTTATACTGTACAAGTAATTACCGAAGGCAAAATTGCCAACCAAAAGCTTGTTATAGCTAAATAAGCAAATCAATTAAAATTAACAGCCTCCATAAAGTAAAATTTATGGGGGGCTTTTTTGTTTAACTTATTTCAGGCATTCGCTAGCGTCCCGCTAGTGAGGCTATAGCGAAGCCTCTGGCACCAGTATATCTGGTAAAGACGTTTAATTAAACGTCTCTACCAAATACCAATTACGCATTTAATATTAACTATAAGTACTTTACGCATACACATGCATGAATCAATCTATCAGTTTACCGATTAATTATTATTGAATCATAATAAACTTTATCCTCTTCAAATCTTTCTCTTCTTTCGTTTTTAAATACTAATAAAGAATCTGAATGGTGAACAATTTCCACGATGATTTGGTATTTTCTCCAAGGTTTAGTTTTAAAAAAGCCACTTTTAAATACAGGATAGATAGAATCATTGTATTCGACACAAACTCCGTTACCGCCATAAACATCAGGAATAATAGCTCCATCCGATATTTTAGTCAATTCATACAATTCTTCATTCTTCAAAAAATTAGTCTTAATTTCTTTTTTGAATTTCTTTTCACATTTGAAAAAAAACTTATATGATGGTTTTATATTATTACAATGAAAAGTAGATTTATTTATGCCTAAATACTCGTCAATTCTGAGTATGTATAACACTACACTTGATATAAATAATACCAACAAACATAAAAATAGAATCAACTTAAATTTGATCATGGCTTGTTTATCTTAAAATATTATTGCTTTTTTTGTATCTGTCTTTTTGTTAAATAATTACAGATTTCACTTTCTTCAAATAAAGGATTTTCTTTAAACAAAAAGAACAAGGCGAAGACGTTTACTAGCTTGGCTTTGTAGTGCAACTTGGCTTTGTAAAGACGTTTAATTAAACTTCCCTACCAAATACCAAACTCGCTTAATTGCTGCTCTAAGATCGTGATGACGTTTGTTGCTGATTCAAAAAAAACTTTGTCAAAGTTTAGAACTTTGACAAAGTTAACACTACTGGAGAATAATAAGTTAATTCAAGGAAGATGCTTACAGCTTTACCAAGTGCGAAGTTCGAAGTTTTGATTGTGAACTTTTATCACGCTTTGCATGACAACTAATCTCTACATTTCATCCATCGTCTATGGTCTATTAACCATAAACCAACTAAAAATTACTTCAAACTTCTAGCTAACCAATCAAAGAAAACTCGTTGCCAAAGTACACTGTTTTGAGGTTTGGTTACCCAATGGTTTTCGTCAGGAAAGTATAAAAACCTACTTGGAATTCCTTTAATTTGAGCTGCAGTAAAAGCTTCCATTCCTTGGCCTAGTGGCACTCTAAAATCTTTTTCGTTATGAATAACTAACATAGGTGCATCCCAATTTTGCACAAATTTATGTGGCGATGCATCAAAGTTATTAGGATGTGAGGTTTGGCTCCAATACGGACCTTTGTTATCGTGGTTGGCAAAAAACATTTCTTCGGTAGTGCCATACCAACTTTCCATATTAAACATACCACAATGCGCTATAAAAGTTTTAAAACGCTTGTTATGATTACCAGCTAACCAATAAACCGAAAATCCGCCAAAGCTTGCTCCTACTGCGCCTAGCTTGTCTTTATCCACATAACTTTCTTTACATAAATCGTCAATTGCACTTAAATAATCGCGCATACATTGTCCGCCATAGTCGCCTGTAATTTGGTTGTTCCAATCGCTACCATGGCCAGGCATTCCGCGTCTGTTTGGTGCTATAACTATATAACCATTTGCGGCCATTAGTTCAAAATTCCATCTATAACTAAAAAACTGTGTTAATGCACTTTGTGGACCACCTTGGCAATACAATAAAGTTGGGTATTTTTTATTAGGGTCAAAATTAGGAGGATAAATTACCCAAGCCAACATATCGGCACTATCGGTAGTTTTTACCATGCGTTTGCGCACCTCGCCCATTGCAACATTGTTTAAAACATCTTTATTGGTAAAAGTAATTTGTTTTTCTTTACCTGTTTGCAAATCAATTTCGAACAACTCGGCAGGCATTGAAATACTCATTTTATTAATAACTACCCTACCCGATTTTAAACTTCCATTTACGCTAAATGCACCATAATCCCAATCGCCTACAGTTATTATTTTAATGCGTTCAGTTTCCTTTTTTACATCAAAATTATATGCAAATAATTGTTTGGTGCCTTGATAAGGAGCAGTGAAATAAACTACTTTTCCATCATTGCTAATTAAAAAATTTTCAATTGGGTAATCAAAATTATTTCTACTAGTTAACACAGAAAAAGGTTTAAGGGTAACAGGTTTATCTTTAGCCGAAATAATAAAATCAATGTTTAAATAAACTAATCTATTCAAATCACTTTCATTGCCTTCACCTTCCATGCTTTGCCAAAATATTTTTTTTCCATCAGGTGTAAACTGAGGATTTTTATCGTAACCTTTATTACTTGCCGAAATATTAATGGTTTGTTTGGTAGAAAAATTATATAAATAAATATCGCTATTGGTAGAAATGGCCTCGGCTGTTCCTGTTTGTTTACGGCTGTTATAGGCTATTCGAGTTCCATCAGGACTCCAGTTAAACTCATCATCATCGCCATGAGGTTGAAGTGGACAATCAAATTTTTCATCTTG
This sequence comes from Bacteroidota bacterium, assembly GCA_027484685.1. Lineage (GTDB taxonomy): Bacteria > Bacteroidota > Bacteroidia > UKL13-3 > UKL13-3 > JAAFJM01. The sequence goes on along the minus strand of JAIXSO010000046.1, from coordinate 30,616 downwards.
CATTAAATCTTTTCCATCGCCCATTACACCATAAGTTAAATCAGCTACAAAAAGATGGCTGTAAGCATAATCGTGCCAACTATCCCAATGGCGGTAAAATAATCCATCTATAATTCTGGCATTGCATTTATCTAAATCAGGATATAAATCTTTTACCTCATTATCCAATTTAACATCGGCCGTATAGGCTATTTTATTCATGGCTGGCGAGTATTTATAACCACTTACACCACCTCTTACAAAACTTAATTGGGTAATTTCAGTTCCATCAATATTCATTTCCCAAATTTGTGCATCACCACTTTTGGTACATAAATAACTAATTTTTTTACCATCTGGCGTAAAGCGCGCACTAAAGGCATTTACCTCTGGTGTTGTTATTTGTTTCTTTTGGCCTGTGGCTAAAGTTAGTAAATAATAAATATTTGTACTTTTATTGGTTTTTACATCGTAATGCCTCACGCTGTAGAGCACAGTTTTTCCATCGGCCGAAAGTTGAGGCTCGCTTACACGACCTAGTTGCCAAAGTTTTTCAATGGTTAAGGTTTGCACTGGCTGAGCTTTTACGTTATAGTTTACAAAAAATAAATTGGCTGTAATACCCGCTAATACACAAATTGATTTTAAATTTAATTTCATGATTTAATAGTAAATACTATTATAAAATTAGTTTTGGTTATTTAATTGTTGATTGGTTAATTACCAAACATATTGTAACTTATTCATTAATAAAGCCTCTCCTACCAAAGTATCTGCTCCTGTAGCTATATCTACTACTTTTGTTTCGTATAACACACGGTTTTTTTCAGGAAAAATTTCTTTTACAGTAATTACAGCTTGGTATTCGGTATCAACAAACATGGGTTTTAAAAAAGTATTGTTTTGTTTCATATAAATATGTCCTTCGGCATAATACAATGCACCAAAAATTTTGGTAAATACACTTGCACTAAAATGTCCATGAATAATATTTCTACCAAAAATACTTGCTTTACCAGCCTCTGGGTCGGTATGCAACGGATTGGTATCGCCACTTATTTGTGCATATAAATTTACTTGTTCTTGCGTGAACTTAATGTTGTGTGTAAACACATCGCCTACTTGGGGTGCTGCCATTTTTTTAATAATTAGTTTTTATTGTTAAACATTTAATAAATTACTACAAGGATATTTATTTTTTTGAATTTTATGATACAATATTTAAACACTATCAATTAATATTTTGACCAATTACAAAGCAAAATGGTTGATTAAGTATTTAAACAATTTAACCTCCTTTAAATGATTATGACAAAAATCAAGTACCATGAATTGAAGCCACTGTAAAGCGATTACAAATGTTTAATATTTTGATAATAAACCTTTTGATTGACTTATTTTTACAAAAGCCTACTTTTGCGCCCGATTTGAAACACTAATTTGTTAAAAATCAACCACAAAAGTATAAAACTTACAATAATGGAAAACACCACAAAAAACATGTTTGAAACCATGGCTGATATGCAAAAACAAGCTATGGAAACTATGACAAATGCTGCTAAAACTATGCAACAAACCATGACTAACGGCACTAATATGAGCATGGATTCTGAAAACTTTAAAAAATGGTACGACAGTCAAATGAGTTGGTTTAACCAATTAAATGGCGAAAACAATAACATGCAAAATGGTATGGAATTTTTTACCAATTATTTTAACAAACAAAATGAAATGGCAAAGCAATGGATGGAAATGAGCATGAATATGGTTCCAAACATGAATAATGGCTTTGACATGAAAAACATGAATATGGATGGTATGATGAATGCCTTCAACTCATGGAAAAGCGCTATGACTGATAGTTATAACGAAATGATGAAAAATTTTAATAATGGTGAAACCAAAAACTATTTTGCCGACATGTTTAACAATTCAGATATGTATATGAAAACTTTTCAGTTTTTTATGCCTATGATGAAAAGCTTAAACGATAAAACTTTTACTCCTGAAATGTTTAAAAGCATGTTTAATACTACTGCTTACAAAGATATGATGGATAAAATGTTTAACATGAATCCTGACATGATGAAAAACTTAATGGATAATACCATGATGACATCAATGAAAGAGAACATGTACAAAATGATGGATAATGGTAAAACAAATTACGACAACATGAAAAACAACATGAGTAATATGTTTAACTCAAACCCAATTATGGATAGCATGATGAACAATTACAATCAAATGTATGCTCAAATGCAAACCTCAATGGCTCCATTAACCAAACTTTTTGGTAGCAACCCTAGCATGGCTAACATGGAAACTATGAAAGAATTAGTAGAAATGATGACTGCTTACAATACCAAAAATAACCAAATGCAATACATGATGTACACTACGGGTATGAAAGCTATGGACGAAGTAGCTGAAAACATGTATGCTAAAATTAGAAATGGTGAAGATGTAAAAGAATTTGCTGATGTTTACAAAAACTGGTTAAATACCAACGATAAACACTTTGTTCAATTATTTGAAACTCCTGAGTATTCAAAATTAATGAGCGAAGTAAGTTCATTACAATTAAACCTTAAAGGTAAAATTGAAAAGCAAATGGAAAAAGCAATGGATAAATTGCCCATTATTAATCGCTCAGAAATGGACGAATTATATAAAACCATTCAAGATTTGAAAAAACGTATTAGCACATTAGAAAAAGAAAATGCTAAATTAACTGCTGAAACTGCCGAAGAAGCTCCAAAAGCAGCTAAAAAAGCTACCAAATAATTGTAAAATATTTTAATTAATTTTCTTATAGAAAAGCCTTGCTTATTAACTTAAGCGAGGCTTTTTGTATTTATGTTTAACTATTTTTCATTTAAGCAGATTTGTAAATTTTGTTATTTAGTATTGTATCGCACCTAGTAAAAATATTGGCTTCAAATTAGCACTATATATTTAGGTAATTGTTTAAAAACACCCATTATTATCAGTAACTCACTGATTTGTGGAAGATAAACAGAATATATAAGTTTCATTTTGGGAAATGACTTACAACTTTGGGAAAATTTGATTTATTTAGAAATATAAAATCAATAAAAAACCAAAAGTTTTTTTTAATTTTAGAATGAATTTGTTATGCCAAACACAAAACAAAAACTAACAACCTTTAGCATTGGAAAACAGTAATAACATATTGAATTATAAAAAAATCTGCCTGATTGATGATGATAAAATGCAGCATTGGTTAAACGGAAAAATTATTCATAATATTGATAACACAATAGAAATTTATAATTATTCGAATGCAGAGGCCGCCCTAAACGACCTGAAAACTAATGCAATAAAACCTGATATTATATTTTTAGATATTAATATGCCCATGATGGATGGGTGGGAGTTTTTAGAAGAAGCAAGCATTCAAAACCTTGAGATTCCTATTCAAATGTTAACTTCATCTATTGACAAAAACGATTTTGAAAAAGCCCGTAAATATGATGTGGTGAAAGGATTTTTACATAAACCTTTAAAGCAAGAAACACTAGAATCTATATTGATTGCTCAATAAATAAATTAAAAAATTAAACTTTACTTTTATTCAATAAATATTCCATAACCGTTATTGGAATTAACAAACAGGTTAAGGCATAAATGGTATCTTCAATTGGAATAGTAACTATACGTAAACCAATAATTTCGGTAGCATTATAAAACACTACAGGCTCAGGCGTTACAGCACCAGTTAATACGCCATTCACCAACAAAAACGGAATTAAGTGCACCAAGTAGGCAAACCAAAAATAACCCATATAAGGTTTCTTTAAATAAAACTGATGCCAAAGCAATAATGTTAACGCTAAAGAACAGTTTACTAAAGTGTAAGTTTTGTAATAAAATACAAAACAAGCCAGTGCTAAAATTATTATAAAAAAATAGTTGATGTAATTCACCAAGGGCTTAAAAAAATTATCAGAAAAATAGGCTTTAAGGCAGGCATAAATAAAAACGCTTGCAAAAGGAACTACTATAAAAAAACTCCATTCTTCAATAGGTAAATCGTTAATACGATAATGCCAAACATACTGATTATTAAAGCCCCAAACACCTGCTCGGGTAAACCAACCATCCCACAAAATAAATAACAAAGCATTTAAGCCAATACCAATAAAAAGTGGTTTAAACCATTTGTAAAACGCTACTTTTTTATCGAAACTTAAAGCAAAAGGCCCTACAAAGGATGCCAACATTAACCAAGCGTATAAACTCATGGTTTAATTGGTTGAATTAGGATTTTTCCAATATTTAAGCGGAACTATAAGCATTCCAAAGTTTTCGCCATGTTCTTTTCCTAAATATTTATGATGGATTTTATGCGCCCTGCGAATGGCTTTTACATATCGGTTATTCCAATGAGTAAATATTTTGAACCTTTGGTGGATTATGATATCATGAATAATAAAATAAGCTAAACCATATAAAGATATTCCAATTCCAATGTATAATCTAAAATCGTTGTACATTAATCCTGTCATGTAACAATAAGCACTTGGAACTGCAAATATTAAAAAGAAACTATCGTTTTTTTCGAAAAAACCTGGTTCTACTTGATGGTGGTCTTTATGCAAATACCAAAGTAAACCATGCATTATAAACTTATGCGTAAACCAAGCCATAAACTCCATGAACCAGAAAGTAACAAATACTACTAAAATATTAAACCACATATATTTTTAAAATCGTTTTATAATACTAAACACTTTAATTGAAAATTGTTTTTAGAAAAATCTAATACCACCAATTCATTCCGGCAAAAAACACCAATTGAAAAACATACAGCCAAGGTGCAACTTTATTGGTTAATGGCAACTCCAATTTTTGGTAAACAAACATAAAAGCAAAAGCAAAAATATACCAAGCTGTGTAGTTTTGAATAGGAATACTTCCATTTTTCCAGTACCAAAAATCTAATTGCGGAGCCACATGTTCTATTAAAAAATCAACACACAACATAAGCAATGCACTTAAAGCAATTTTTATGATTGGGTTAACTGTATTTTGTTTACCTATTTTATTAAAAAACAATTCGGCCACATGCATAGAAACATAACAAAGCATTACCCAATTTAAACCAATAATTACAGGCACATCGGCCATTTTTAAGCCAAGGTTATTTCCATAAAAATACTGACCAAAAATTCTACCCGTGGTTACTCCCAAAAGTTCTAAAATATAACCAGCTTGAAAAACACCAACTGCCCAAATCCAGAAAAAAGTATTTTTGGGTTGATGAAAATAAAACAACACCACTGCACTGATAATTAAATTAATGGGCGAAAGTGATAATAAATCTAACTTAAAAACAGCCGAACCAAAAAGCCCAACAGTATATAAAATGGCTAAAATTATAATGGCAATATTTTCTTTTTTCATTTTTCTTTTTAATTATTAGGTCATTCCGTAGGAATCCTCCTTGTTTAAAAGCACCTTTCCATTAGCAATCAAACTCTTATTCAAGGAAGATGTTTACAACATGACCTTTTATGCAATTACTTTCCATAATCATCCTTAATTAAACCAGCCGCAATTTTAGCCGAATTTAAACACAAAGGAATTCCTCCTCCTGGATGCACCGAACCGCCACAAAAGTACAATCCTTTTATATTAGAACTAAAATTTTTATGCCTTAAAAATGCTGCATACCTATTATTACTTGCATTGCCATAAAGCGCACCAAGGTGGCTGCTGGTTTTGCTTTCAATACTTCGTGGATCTATAATATTTTCTGTTACAATGTGTTTTTCAATATCGGTTTTCAATAAACGATTTAATTTTGATACAATATTTTTTCGTGCTTCAGCAATTAATTCATCCCAATTTTGCCCTTGGTTATTAGGTGTATTTATCATTAAGAACCAATTCTCACAACCCGCAGGTGCATCATCTGGCTTGTATTTCGAGGTAATGTTAATGTAAATTGTTGGGTCGCTATAAATGGTTTTTTTACTAAAAATGTGGTCAAATTCAGCTTGGTAATTTTCGGTAAAAAGTATGTTATGCAAATCTAACTTGGCAAATTGTTTGTTAATTCCCCAATAAAAAATTAAAGCTGACGAAGACTTTTCCTGCACCAAAATTTTTTCAGGATGTTTTACTTGAGATAATAATTTTTTATAAGTTGGATAAATATCCATGTTAGATAAAACTATATCTGCTTCATAAAATTCCTCGCCTACTTTTACGCCTTTTACTTGCTTGTTATTTTTAGTTAAAACTATTTCAGAAACCTTTTTATTAAACTCAAATTTTACTCCCAACCCCAAAGCCAATTGGTAAATACTTTGGCTAATTTGGTGCATGCCATTTTTAGGAAAAAAAGTTCCAATATTACTTTCCAAATGCGGAATCATGTTTAGCAAAGCTGGCGACTGATATGGGTTACTGCCATTGTAAGTAGCAAATCTATTAAAGTATTGAACCAACCTTTTATCGGTAAAAATTTGCTCATTTTCATGGTTCATGCTGTTAAACAAATTAAGTTTTGGAATACTTAAAATGCCTTTAAGCGTAGCTAAGTTTAAAAAGTTTTTTACCTTATGTAAACTGCTTTCTATAAAAATGGGTGTGGTAGTTTTATACCTAAATTCCGCATTTTTAAGGTATTGAAAAAATGGTTTAGGATTGCTTACTCCTAATTTCTGGTTTAGTTCATTGGCCATTTTTTCTGGCTGATGGTAAGCTGTAAAACATGTTCCATCTTCATAAAAATAATTGCACGCTTTTTCCAACTGCAAGTATTCAAAATTGTTTTTATTTTGCTTTGCAATATCATACAGTTCAAGCACAAGCTGAGGCAATGTAAAAAGCGAAGGACCAGCATCAAACCTAAAGCCTTGCTGTGTAAACTCGGTTAATTTTCCACCAAAATAAGCATTGGCTTCCAAAGCTGTTACTTTAAAGCCCATTGCTTGAAGCCTAACAGCACTGGCTAAGCCAGCTATTCCAGAGCCAATTATTACTATTTTCATCTTTGATTTATAACCCCAAATGTAACATTGGGTTTTTAATTGTTACAAAAAAATAAAAAATAGCTTTTTCTATTCTTTCACTTATTATATTTTTAGTAATTTGCGCCCATGTTTAATGAACCTGAAATAACAAAATTAGAAACAATTGGCGAATTTGGCTTAATTAAACAACTTACGCAACACATTGAATTAAAGAATAATACACTTAAAGGTGTAGGCGATGATGCCGCAGTGATTAATCCCACTAACGGAAAAGTTACTTTGGTTTCAACCGATATGTTGCTAGAAGGAATTCATTTTGATTTAAGTTATTTTCCTTTAAAACATTTGGGTTACAAGGCGGTAAGCGTAAATGCAAGCGATATTTATGCCATGAATGGAACGCCTAAACAAATTACAGTTTCGTTAGGAATTAGCAGTAAATTTAGTGTAGAAGCTATTCAAGAAATTTACGAAGGCATTAATTTAGCTTGCGAAAAATATAAAATTGATGTTATTGGTGGCGACACCACATCGAGCAAGCAAGGTTTGGTAATTAGTGTAACCGTAATTGGTGAAGCTGCTGAAAACGAAGTGGTTTACCGAAATGGTGCAAAAGAATATGATTTGGTTTGTGTAACAGGCGATTTAGGCGGTGCTTATGCTGGTTTTCAGTTATTAGAACGTGAAAAACGTGTATTTATTAATAATCCAGATTTGCAGCCTGATTTAGCTGGACACGATTATATTTTGGAACGTCAGTTGAAGCCTGAAGCTAGAAAAGATATTATTGATATGTTTAAGGCTTTGGAAATTGTGCCAACAGCTATGATTGATGTGAGTGATGGTTTGGCTTCTGAAATTTTTCATTTGGCCGATCAATCAAAAATGGGAATTACCATTTACGAAGAAAAAATTCCAATTGATGCCACCACTTATAATATGGCGCGCGAGTTAGATTTAGATCCAACTTTAACTGCTTTAAGCGGTGGCGAAGATTACGAATTGTTATTTACCATTAAACAAAGCGATTATAAAAAAATAGAAAAACATCCTGATTTTACCGTAATTGGACATGTTACCAAACCCGATGAAGGTGTAAACATGATTAGCAAAGGCGGTCAAAAACACGAGTTAAAAGCTCAAGGTTGGAAAGCATTTTAAAAGGTTGGTGAGTACCGATAGCTATCGGCAACCAACCTTGGACAATAAATAAGGCATGAACGTCATGCTGAGGAACAGCATATCCCGCCAAAGCGAGAAAGCATCTTTACAGGGTGTAACAAAGTTCCTTCTTCCGCTTTGGCGGAATCAGGATGACGATCCCGCACAAAAAAACAAATAAACAAATGGCTAGCTGCCAGAAGCCAGCTGCCGAAAGCTATAAGAATGAAAATAGGTGTATTAATATTTCCGGGAAGTAATTGCGATAAAGACGCAGTTTGGGCATTTCAAAACATGTTTGGCCAAGAAGTAGTAGAACTTTGGCATAAAGATACTGATTTACAAAATGTAGATTTGGTATTTTTACCAGGTGGTTTTAGCTATGGCGATTATTTACGCAGCGGTGCAATTGCTCGTTTTTCGCCTATTATGCAAAGTGTAATTGAATTTGCCAATAATGGCGGATTGGTTTGGGGAGTTTGTAATGGTTTTCAAATTTTATGCGAAAGCGGTCTATTACCAGGCGCATTGTTGCACAACGACCATCAAAAGTTTAATTGCAAAAATGTATTTATAAAAACCGAAACCAATAACAGTAAAATTACTAGCTTAAACGAAGTAGGAAAAGCTTTGAAAATTCCTATTGCGCATGGCGAAGGTAGATTTTATTGCAACGATGAATTATTACAAGAATTAAAAGCCAACGACCAAATATTATTTAGATACTGCGATGAAAATGGAAACGTTTCTGATGAAACCAATCCTAATGGCGCTTTAGATAACATAGCTGGAATTTGTAACAAAAACCGCAATGTGTTTGGCATGATGCCACACCCTGAACGCGCGGTAGATGCTGACATTTACAATACTGACGGACGCACGATGTTCGAAAGTTTGTTGCAGTTAGTTAATAGCTAATAGTTGACAGTTGTTGGTTGTCAGTTGATAGGTAATTTTTGAAAACGAACATTAACAACAAAATTAATCAACAATAACCTTAAATATACAATTTAATAATAGAATCTTGAGCCAATTATCAAAGTTACTTATTATTACCATTCTTTTTTGTGCAACTAAAGCAAATGCTCAATTTGGTTTAGGAATTGATGGTTTTGATGGAATAGTAGGATATCAATATCAAAATTATAAGACTATTGAACTTGGATTAGCATATGGCACAAGAGGCGATGAACTGGGGGCAATGTTTTATAGAAATGTGCACCTTTGCTCTGAAATATTGCTTAATGAAAAAGGAAAGAATATATATGGATTAAAAGCAGGTTTGGCTTATACTTATGTATTGTTAAATGGTGCTGCTCAATTTATTTATTTTTCAAACTTTGATAATTCATCCTTTGTGTTTAGACCTGAAATAGGGCTTACTTATATAGGACTAGTCGACATAAACATAGGAAGAAACATTGTTATGAATTCTAATGACATAATGAATTTAAATTCAACCGTTTTTATTGTAAGGTTAACTTATGGAAAATCAAGATTTCGTATGTAATGTGAAATTTAGTAATCATGAACTTCTATCAACTGACAACCGCCAACCATCAACTACTCCAAAAACTACTCTTTCAACTTACTATCAATCATAATTGTCACAGGGCCATTATTGGTTAAGCTGATTTGCATATCGGCACCAAATGTTCCTGTGGCTATTTTTTTGCCTATTAGTTCTTGCAGTTTTGCAATCATTTTTTCATACAGAGGAATGGCAAATTCTGGCCTGCTAGCTTTGATATAAGATGGGCGATTTCCTTTTTTAGTAGAGGCAAAAAGCGTAAACTGACTTACTAGTAAAATATCGGCATTGGCATTTAGGAGAGATATATTCATCACACCATTTTCATCGTTAAACACCCTAAGGTTTACTATTTTTTGTGCCAACCAATTGATATCCTCTTCGGTGTCGGCATCTTCAATTCCTAATAAAATTAATAATCCATTTCCAATTTCAGAAAATAGTTTGTTATCAATATGTACTTGTGCTTCAGTAACTCGTTGAATAATAATGCGCATGGATTAGTTAAAATATTTTGAAAGCTTTTCAGGATTTTGCCTATTATCCCAAACTAAAAGGATAATTATGGTATTCTGTTCAACTGTATAGAAAACAGAATTCCTGTCAAATACTAATTCATAAATATCTTTGTAATTAATTTGTTTACCTGCATTAGGAAACTTTTTTAAAACGTCAATTCCTTCAATTATTTCATCGTGAAGTTTTAAACTATATTCGACTGAACCATTTTGAATAAAGTAGAACTCTAAAATTTGCCTAAGGCTTTCCTCAGCACTATTATTCCATTTTATTTCGAATTCAACCATTCTTTGGTTCGTTTAATCACCTCAGCATTGCTGCTTAAATTACCATTTAACGATTGTTGTAAACTTTTATCCAATGCTTTTTTTATGTGTGGATTCAATACTTTTTCATCATAAATAGTAATTCCCAAATCTTCTAATATAGATAAGGCTTTTTTACCCAATTCTGTATTGTCATCTATTTCAATTGTATGAATCATAATAACAAATTTATAAATCTAATTTGAACAAAACAAACATCATTACAAGTAATTTACTGTAACATTTTTTGAAACGTAAAGTTGTTACAGATTTCATAGTTCTTCAAACGGTTTTGTATTTCCAGATTTATATTCTTCAATTGCTTCATTAGCCATAGATAATAAAGTATCTGATGAAGTTTCAAAAGAATTATCCCATTTCAAATCTTCAATAATGAGTTGTGCAAAATTATCTTGCTCATTTTCGGGCAATTTGTTTAATTCCTCAAATGCTTTTTCCAATAGTTTTGTCATAACATAAATATATGTGGTTTTGAATAAAACATTTTATGCTTTAATTTATTTAATATTAACTTTTGTAACTCGTTGAATAATAATACGCATGGGTTAATTATATATCTTTTTCGTTTGTTCAATTGCAATAATAATTTTTTGAAAATGTAAAAAATCATCATGAGTAAAACTCTTGTTTTTATTTAACTCAAACCAATAAATTATTGGATCGAAATTACCTATTTTAAAATTGTATATGTGCTTTGGTACGATTTTATGAAACTGCTCTTGTGAAAATTGTTCGGGAACAAAATTCCCTTCCGAAGGAGGGGTGTACCGATAATTATCGGTAGAAGACCGGGGTGGCAAAATCAATGTATTTCCATCAAAATTATCAGCATAATTCTCAATAAAAAAACCCTCTAACTCTTGCATTACATAAGTTAAACGTTTAAAAACATCAACTACTTTAATTCGAAAAACCTTTAAGCCCAACTGCTTTAAAAATGCTTCTCTTTCAATATCATACTCCATTTTACTATCGTGGCTAGAACCATCAATTTCAATAACCAAACCGAACCTTTTAACATAGAAATCGACTATATAGTTACCAATAACTCGTTGCCTATCAAAGTCAATATTATGAAAACCACCTTTAGTTACTTGTTTCCAAAACAATACTTCCGATAAATTTCTAGCTTGCCTTAACTGCTTTGCTTTTTCTTTCAAATTAGGGTTAAAAGGCAGTTCTGTAATTGGATTTTGAGTTAAAATAATATCATTAATAGCAATAACTCTATATGGCTTTTTTAACTCCCCGGTCTGCGACAACCCCTCTTTTTGAGGGGAATTTGACAGCCCGCAATTTTTGAATTCAATATTAGAAGAACCATTTTTATAATCAATAAATGCTTTTAATAGTATAGCTAAATTTTCAGAAAATGATTCACTCTGAATATTTTCAACTTTTACAAGTTGGTTTAAATAGGTAAAATATTCTTCAAAAGTCATTTCATACAACCCTAATTAAACACATCTTCGTTGGCCATGATGCTGAGGTAACTTTGATAACGTTCGGCAGGAATAATACCTTGTTCAATGGCTTCTAAAACCGCGCATTGAGGTTCGTTCATGTGTTTGCAATTATTGAATTTACATTTACCAATATAGGGTTTCATTTCTTTAAAATAATGCGATAGTTCTGCATTGTTTAAATCTACTACTCCAAACTCTCTAATTCCAGGTGTATCAATAATAAATCCACCAAAACTCAATGGATGCATTTGTGCAAAAGTGGTGGTATGTTGCCCATTAAAACTCGACTTTGAAATTTCACCAGTTTTTAAATTTAAGTTAGGCTCAATTCCGTTTAAAAGAGATGATTTCCCCACACCCGAATGACCTGCAACCAAAGTGGTTTTATCTTTCAATAAAGCCTTTACTTCATCTAACCCTATTTGGTCATTTACGGAAGTTTTTATGTAATTATACCCAACTTGATTATGGTATAAATGAATGGTATCGTTCAATACATCATCCAATATATCCGTACATAAATCTACTTTATTAAAAATAATGGTAGTTGGAATATGGTAAGCTTCGGCTGTAGCTAAAAAACGATCAATAAAACCTAGCGAAGTAGTAGGAAAAGCAATAGTTACCATTAATATAGCTTGGTCAATATTACTGGCTATAATGTGTGTTTGTTTTGAAAGATTGCTAGCCTTACGAATGATATAATTTTTTCGATTTTCAATTGAAAAAATCACACCATTTTCGCTATTGGGTTCCATTTCAAAATTTACTTTATCGCCAACAGTAACAGGATTGGTGTGTTTTAAACCTTGCAATCTAAACTTACCTTTTAACCTACAATTTACAATTTGCAAATCGGGTTTCATTACTTCGTACCAACTTCCCGTTGATTTTACAACAATTCCTTCCATTAGCTTTTAATTGAAAATCCTAAGTAAGCAAAAGCAATGCATACCAAATTGGTTAATAAAATATAAGCAAAAGCCTGTTTAAAAAGTTGTTGTTTGAACATGGTAATGGTTTCAAAAGCGAATGATGAATACGTAGTAAAACCACCTAATATGCCAACTATAAGCAGCAATTTGATGGTATCGAAATGATTGGGGTTGCTGAGCGGAGTCGAAGCATTTAAAAATAAAGCATAACACAAACCAATGCAAAAGCAACCTATGGCATTTACCAAAAAGGTGTTAATTGGAAACTGTACTTGGGTGTAATCTTTTAACAATACAGAAAACAAATAGCGTAAAACCGCTCCCAAAGCACCTCCAAGGGCTACAAAAATTATTGATTTCATGAAAGGCAAATATAAGCTAAATTGAATGATTGCATGATTAAAAGATTAAGTGAGTTTTGATTTTTGTCTTGATGCTAATGAATTCAATACTTATAGTGAACTTCACAAATCATAAATCATAATTCACAAATTTAACCTACTTTCGCTTTCTTTTTTTTGAAAATTATGATAAAATCAATGACGGGTTTTGGGCAAGCTGAAACCGATACAGACCAATTTTTATGCAAAGTAGATATTAAAGCTTTAAATGGTAAGTTTTTAGATATTAATATTCGTATGCCCCGCAATTTGCAAAATAAGGAGTTGGAGCTGCGCAATGATTTATCGAAAAAGCTAGAAAGAGGCAGCATTAGCATTAGTATTAATATCACAAGCAAAAACACCAACGATTCATATTTGCCCATCAATCAAGATGTGGCGCAATTTTATTTAACTCAAATAAACAACCTTTCTTTACAAACTAATATACCAAGTAATCAACTTTATAAATCAATTTTTGATTTTCCCGGAATTATTCAAAGTAAGGAGGATGAAGGCACCAATGAAGATGATTGGAAAATAATTGTGAATACTGTTAATAATGCCTTGGTTGAGTTTAATAAATTTAGAACACGCGAAGGTGAAATTTTAGCCACTGAATTGATTAATTTATGCCAAAGTATTCAAGGTAAATTGATTGCGTTAGCGCCTTTTGAAACAGCAAGAATAGAAAATGTAAGAGCCAAAATTGCTAAGGAATTAAGTAGTTTACAAACCGATTTGATTGATAAAAACCGTTTTGAACAAGAGTTGATTTATTATATTGAAAAACTAGATATTAACGAGGAAAAATCGAGGTTAACCGAGCATTGTACTTTCTTTTTAGAAACTTTAAAACAAGATACTAATGGTAAAAAATTAGGTTTTATAGCTCAAGAAATGGGCAGAGAAATCAATACAATTGGTAGCAAAAGCAACGATAGCAATATGCAGCGATTGGTGGTAGAAATGAAAGATGAATTAGAGAAAATTAAGGAACAAATCAATAATATTTGCTAATTATATCAGCCACAGATGGCACAGATTTCACAGAAATTAATTATACAGATTTCTGCGGTTATCAACGAAATCTGCGGGAAACAAAAAAAGAATAAATGAATAAAGTAATTATATTTTGTGCGCCAAGTGGCAGCGGAAAAACCACTATTGTAAAACATTTATTAAGTGTAAATAAGCAATTGGCCTTTTCAGTATCAGCTTGTACACGCACGCAAAGAGCCAATGAGGTACATGGTAAAGATTATTATTTTTTAACTCACGAAGATTTTAAAAACAAACTGGTTCATGGTGAGTTTTTAGAATATGAAGAGGTGTATGGAGGTAATTTTTATGGTACTTTAAAGTCGGAAATTGACAGGATTTGGGCTGAAGGTAAAGTAGTGATTTTTGATGTAGATGTAGTAGGCGGATTGAACCTTAAAAAGCACTTTGAAAATAAAGCCTTGGCCATTTTTGTTAAACCACCAAGTGTGGAAATTTTGGCGCAAAGGTTAAAAGAACGTTCAACTGAAACTGAAGAAACCTTGCAAGTAAGGGTTGGAAAAGCTGTTTTAGAATTGGCTTATGAAAGCAAATTTGAAACTGTTTTGGTAAATGAAAATTTACCTGAAGCATTGCAAAAAGCAGAACAATTAGTAAATGACTTTATAGCAAAATAGATAATGAAAATAGGTTTGTTATTTGGGTCGTTTAATCCCATTCATACAGGGCATTTATTAATAGCCAATTATATGGTAGAATATACCGAGTTGGATAAAATTTGGTTTGTGGTAAGTCCGCAAAATCCATTTAAAGTAAACGATGAACTATTGGATGAAAATTTGCGTTTAAAAATGTTAGAAATGGCCATTGCCGATGATAACCGATTTGAAGCATGCAATATTGAATTTGGAATGCCCAAACCTAATTACACCTATTTAACCCTAACAACGCTTGCTGAAAAATATCCCGAACACCAATTTACTCCCATTATTGGTGGCGATAATCTGCAGAGTTTTCATTTATGGAAAAACTACGAAAGTATTTTAGAAAACTATCAGCTATTCGTGTATCGCAGGGCTGGATTTCATGAAAACCCATTATTAGCCAACCACAAAAAAATAAGTTTGTATGAGGTTCCTTTACTCAATATTTCATCTACTTATATCAGAGAAACCTTGCAAGCAGGTAAATCAATCAGGTATTTGGTGCCAAAAGTTGTTAAAGAGTTTATTGATGAACACCATCTTTATCAATAATTTTTTTTTGCATTATTCATAAAAAAAGGGGCTATTTCAATTGAAACAGCCCCTTTTTATTTGCTTACAGCTACAATTAGTTTTTAACTAATTTATGAACAAACGTTTGTCCATTAACTGTAACTTTCACTACATAAATACCTGCATTTAAATTAGGTAAATCATTTATATTCAAAGTATTTAAACCATTAACAGTATTAAAGTTTTTACTTACTAATACTTTACCTTGTAAATCAATAGTTTCAACAGTAGCATTACCTTCCTCTGTAGCGTTAACAACTATGTTAAACTCAGTATTAAATGGATTAGGGAAAACCTCAAATACGTTTTCAGCTTTATTGTCATTATTATTAACTGAAACCACTTTTGAATAAGTGAATTGACCGTCTAAGTCCAATTGTTTTAGTCTGTAGTAAATTATGTTGCTAGCATTGTTCACAAAAGCATTGGCATCAACTAAATTATAGTTTGATAAAGTATTGCTGTTAACAGCACCTTTAACAAAACCTAAGAATTTAAAGTTTTTACCATCTATTGAACTTTCTACTTCAAAACCTTTGTTGTTTTCCTCGCTAGCAGTAGTCCATGAAACTAAAACATTGTTATTTTTAGCTGAAGCAGTTAATGCAATTAACTTAACAGGCAAAGGATTTGAAGCACCATTGGTAGCACTAAATATACCAAGTGTGTTATTGCTATTTGCATTCATAAATCCAGTTACATTATTAACTGTAGTTGCAGCAATTCTATTCCAATTAGTACCAGTTCCTAAATATTTAACCATTTGTAAATCGGTAACACTACCTACAGTGCCTAATACTGCTGAATCCTGAACTAAAGTTAAGTTGTAGCTATAACCACTTCCACCTGTAGCTTGCATGTTCCAATAAGCATTCATAAAGGTAGAACCTGCGATAGTATTAGGTGGGTTAACACCTGAGAAATATCTTAAAGCAACACTTGATGGTAAAGTACCAACGGTTCCCCAAACAGCTTTAGCTACCATACGGCTACCAAAGAAGAATTGAGTACTATCGTTAGCTGCTGGAGTTTTATCGGCAAATGCAATTGGAGGCGTAGAAGTTGGAGTAAATTCAACCGAACCAATATCGGTAGCACCACCTGCAATAGTAGTTGAACGCACACCACTGGCGTTATTATAATCGCCAGAAACAGTAATAATTCTTTCGCCCTTACCATTAGCAAACCAAGCCTCAGGATTTGAAGTTACAATTCCTAAATTACCCATTAGTGTATCAACAAATAAATTATTAGCCAACACGTTGCTAGTTCTTTCAGCCCAATTGGTATTATAAGTAGTGGTGTATAATGTATTTAATATTGACCATCCATTAGCAATACCTACTGGCAATTCTATCAGCCTATTGGTATCATTTACAACCATAAAATTATAATTAATATTGGCACTTGATACTAGTAAGTTAGACAATGCACCCACAGCATAATTATTACCCGTTCCCAATGTTGTTCTTTTATTGTAAAGAATATTGTTAATTAAATTAACATTAGATGCCACATCATTTCTAAAGAACCCATAGGTGTTATTTGCTCCAGCAGTTGTAATCCCATTGATAAAAACGGTGTTATAAGCAAATGTATTTGCTGTTGTAGAATAATCACTAATTCCCATAATGATACTTTGGTTTAATGCAGAGTCGCCTAAACTAATTTGATTGTTTGCCACTAAGGCATTATTAGGTGAACCTGCCAATTGAATGCCATGAATGACAGGGGCATTTGTTCCTGTTCCTGTTCCAACCGCTCCAATATTTCTGATTCTATTTCGCGAAATATTAAAATTAGCCGAAGTAGAAGTTACAAGAATACCAACTGGTGCATAAGCAGCTGTTCCTGTAACAGTGCTTCTTATATTTTCAATGGTATTATTTGTAATAGACAAGCCTGTTGGTGGAGCAGATTGAACAATAATGCCCCCAAGACGGAAAGATGATAGAGCCGTAGACGTACCAGTAACTATTCCAGACACATTACGAATGGTATTATTGTTAATAGTTATCAAACCAGCAGTTGAAGTATTCACAGAAATACCAGCAGCTCGGGTAGTAGCATTAGTTGTTGTTCTAAAATTTGAAATACTGTTGTTTTGAATTAAGGCAGATGTTCCTGCACCACCTTCAAACTGAATACCGCCACCTGATCCAGTAATACCTCCAGTAACAATAGTGTCTAATGTATTATTTGTAATGGTTGCTGTTCCACCTGATATTAACATTCCAAATGCTGGGTTACCACTTAATCCTGTGATGGTATTGCCAGTAATATTCAACGGTGTAGCTGCAGCAAATGCTGTGGTAGCCTGAATACCGTTAAATGCACCAGTTGCTGAAATATTAGAAATTGTATTGTTAGAAATTGTTGTTGGAAACGAAGACACCGTTGAAGAAATTACCCTAATTGCAGTAAAGGTAGTTGGCGCGGTGAAAGCAGCTCCGCCTCTACTAGAATTTGATCCACCAATACTATTATTCGAAATAGTATGTCCTACTCCTCCATCAATTTGAAATATAATTGGCGTAACAGTAGTAGGCCTTACAATTACCTGATAAACAATATTATTACTAATATTCCAAAAATCACCAGCAGTTGTGCCAGTCAAATTTACTGCTGCGAAACCATGGTTAAATATTTCATTATTGGCAAAGGTATTGAAATCGTTTAATGAGCCTAAAGTGCCTTGGCTCTGTAGTGCAGTATTTGGAATCTGATTTACATTAGAGGTGCCAACTGTGTCTCTAATAACACAATTGATAACTGCGTTAGAATCATTACCAAAGCCTCCGACTACATTTGTCGTGCCAAAAAGGATAGTACCTACAGCTTGATCTGAACCTTCAATAAAACAGTTTCTAACCGTATCCAATTTAGCATCGTTTTGAAATCTAAATGTTGCGCTAGCGATAAAGGTGGTATTAAATGCCCTATTTCTAAATCTCAAAAATCTACCGCTTCCTCCAAAACTTCCATCTATTTTTACCCTGTCAGCACCATTTAGTCTTATTAATCCTCCTAAATCACCAGCACCTTGAACATTTCCTACAATTAATCTTTCTGTGGTTCCATCGGGAACAATAGATAGAGTATAGTTACCAGTCCCAGTTTCATTTATTTGATTCAATCCGTTGGTACCATCTTCTAATAAATCACTAGTAATATTAGCAGTTAAGTTTCCGTTTAACGAGCCATTATTTACTGCTTCAAATAGACCACCAACTCCTGTTAACGAAGTATAGGTTTGTCCGCTACCAACATTAACATTACCACTTAATCCTGGTACAATTCTGTATGAAAATAAAGTTGCCGGTGGTGTAGTTATACTATTTACACTGCTACCAATAGCACCAGCAGGCAATGATGATAAATTATTGCCTAATGAAGAATCTTGAGCTACCAAGTAAAAATATACAGAATCCCCAATAGATAAACCACCCATTGTTGAAGCCGCGATGGTAAAACTCCATTGACCATTTTGTGCACTACCACTTGTTCTAACAGCACTAGTAGAGTTATAAGTTCCTAAAAACGACTTTTTAAAGTAAACTTTAGGCTCGTTTCCTAGCGTATTTGGAATTCCTGTTGCATCAGAAATATTAATATTTAAAATTCTATCACCTGTAGAAGATGTATTACTAGTTATAGGTGCACTAATTACTGGTGCAAAAATATCTAATGGAATAAAGTTTCCTGCATCTGCACCAATATCTGTTGGAGAAAGACCACTTCTTAACTCGCCATCAATATCATCGGTAATACTTGAAATAAGTATACCGTTAGCTTCAATAGGAGTTGCCAACGATGAGCTTATATGCAAATCACCTGTTTGAGCCGAGCCACCTGCATTGATAAAGTGAGGATCAGCCACCCCACTATTTATGTCAGATGAAAGCCAACCTGATGTGTAATTAAGTACATCTGAAGTACCGTTATTTAATGTACCAAAAACTGCTCCCGTTCCACCACCAAAATAAATATTATTATTTAAGGTAATGGTGGTATTATTAATTAAAAATACTTGGTAATGTTTTCCTCCAGTAGATGCGTTAGATCTAGCATTTACGAAAATATTATTTCTTACATCATCAGAAGTAGCTGATGCTGTGCGCTGAAAAGCAAATGTATTTGTAGCACTTGTACCAACTCCTGCTCCACCAATATAAATGCTGTTAAAGTATACATTAGTAATAGCAACATTTTTTGAAATACCTCTAAAAATACATGGTGCTGTAATAGAGTTACCTAATGAATCATAACCCAAACGAATCATATTATTTGAAATGGTTACTAAACCAGATCCAATATCCATTGCAGTTAAAAATACTGCTGGATTAACCGCATTTAACGATAAACTATGAATATTGTTTTTTCTAATGATATTAGTACCTGATGTTGGTCCACCATAGAACAAACCTTCGCACTGAACAGCAGCACTTGTTGAGGTACCAGTTAAAACTAAGTTATTAATATTATTACCGCTAATTAAAGCTGGCGCAGTAGCAGATGTATAAGCTAATCCAACAATGGCACTTGTGCTTCCTCCAGCCGTTGTTTGCGTAGCAGAAGTTAAGTTTCTTATTATATTACCAGCAATAGTACTTGTACCTGTTGTTACAGCTATACCAACTAAACTAGTAGCTTGAGAACCAGTAGCAGCATAATTAGTATTTAAATTAGCTATAATATTATTGGTAATGGTGTTTACTACACCTATTGCAGTGCTATTACAAATGATACCTCTAAAAGCAGAAGCACTTACAGAGGTTGAAGAGGTAGATACCATATTAATACTATTTGCAAGTGTTGTACTTCCAATAGTATTGTTATTAATGATTATAGTTGAACCACCCGAACCTGCTATTCCATTAAATCCCGTTGATACAGTAGTTGCATTACCAATTAAATCAATACCTGATACAATATTGTTTGAAAAATTGATAGTTCCTCCTGCTCCTGAACGTAATGCAATCATAGATCCATTTGTAGCAGTAGTAGTAAATGTAATGGCACCATTAGTAGTAGTTGATCCAATTAAGTTTCCTGTAATGGTTCCAACATTTACATTTCCGTTTGCTATATTTATACCATAAACGTTATTTCCTGTAAATCCTCCAGTAATAGACATATTGGTAATAGTATTATTTTGAATTGATGTAGCTGTTCCAATACCTACTGAAATGTCCATACCCATAAACTGGTAAAGAGTAGTACCTGCCATGGTATAAATACCGGTACCTGCCGATGAGTTACCACCAATAAAATTATTAGTAATTATAAAACCACTTGCTGATGTTAATGAAGCAGTATTGGGGGTAATCCACATTGCTCTATGTGTTTGAGTTCCAGTTGTAGTTATGGTAGCGGTTTGATACAATCTATTAGCATTAATTACCCATGAACCATTATTTGCACCCACATAAATACCAGCAGTTGCAATAGTTGGATGAAAGAAATTATAAATATTACAGCTATCAATTATATTACCATCGTTATTAGTAGCAACAGTAGTTGCAGAACCAATAGATGAAATACCAATTGTTGGGTTACCTAAACCATCTTCATGAATATCGCAGTAGCGAATGATATTATTATCGTTTCCATTCAAACCTGTAGTAGTTCCAAAATTTACTACTCCAGCACCTAAAGTACCTGGTGCAATAATATTATTTGAACGCAAATCGGTATAAAGAATACGATTTGAAGAAGCCTCATTAATAAAACGAATTGCAGGTCCACTTACATTGGTATTAGCAATGGTTAAATTATTTCCAGAAGTAAAACCTCCTACACCACCTTGTCTGCCATCTATAATTAAATTAGAAATTCCATTCAAGTCAAATGCAGCAATGTTGTTTGCACTTTCCACACGTGAAATAATGCCTACATCAGGACGAATAGTTACGGTATTAATACTTGAAGAGTTGTTATAGTTAGTAAATACAATCGGGAATACTTCGCCTGTTGTGCTGTTATACAATGCATCCTTTAAAATAAAAGTTGTAGGGCCTGAAACTCCTAAAGCTGTTAAATCTGCTGCAGCTGAGGTGATTGTTGGATAAGTTTGGCCAACCCCAACATTATAATTTCCAGCTAATGGTCCTAGTATTTTTCTAGAACCTGTAGGGTCACCATTTACAGGTGCAGTATTATTTCCTCCAATTACCAAGCTATCAACCCTAACGTCAATAAAGTTATTGGTTGTTGCAGTACTTTTCACGTCATAAGTAACCCAAAAATAGTTGACACCAGCATTTAAAACTCTTGAACCCGAAACATAAAACGTTCCGTTTGGAGCGGTTACAACTGAACCGTACTGATTAGTTGGAGCAAAAACAGCACTGTTACCTGTAAAATATACCCTAGCATTTTGTATATCATTTACATTGGTTGTTCCATTGGTATTTAATTTTAAAGAACTTAAATTCAATGCATTAAAACTATTGGAAGCATGTACTCTAATTGCCACAATATTTTGATTAACTGAATTCAAAGGTGCAGCAGCAGTAATTTGGTCAACCATTACTGAATCAATAACCATTGGAATACCTAAAAACTCACCTTCATCTGCTCCAATATCAGGTGCAGATCCTGTGCCAGCGTAACCTGCATTACCTTGACGAATTACATTATCAACATCCGTTGTAAAGCCAGCAATATTAGCAGCACCACTTTCGCAACGTGTAGGTGTTAATAAATCTAAATGCAAATAATCAGGAGAAGCGCCATTTAAACTAATAAAAGTTGGATTCTCTGTAATGGATGCTTGTTCAAAAGTAGCTAACCTTGCTTTAAAAGCAGCAATAGTCTGGTCACTATTAGTACCATCATGATAAATTAAATTAGCCGCACTTGGTACACCAGCATAAAATAAATTATTATTAGAGGTACTTGCATAATTGCTAATTCCTGTGGTTGAGTTTCTTAAAGCTACAGCATTACCAGTTCCGTTAGCAATCGAGTTATTAATTAAAATATTGTTCCTTAAATCAAGCGTAGCTGTGGATGCTGTGGTACCTCCTGTAAAGAATAAAGCTGCCGAAGAAAAATTTGCACCTCCTGTGGTTGCGCTTAATCTTACTGTATTATAATATATTCTTAAGCTGGTAAAAGCCGTAGTAATTGTTGAACTAATGCCTCGTATAGCATCTGCTGTTCCAGTATAATTAGGTGCCACCAAACTGTCAATTAAATTATTGGCAATAGTAGCCGACCCTGCCGCACCAAGTGTAGTTAACGAAATGCCAAAAACAGTCCCTGTAGTTGTGCCATTGCTTCGCAAACTATAAATTCTATTTCGGGTAATGGTAGGCGAGCTTGTGATCATGCTTAAACCAATTATATTTCCACCATTTCCTACTAGAGAATAAACTTGATTATTGGTTACTAGCCGTGTTCCAGCCACAGTATTGGTAAATAATCCATTAACAACACCCGTTCCAAAATGAGTTAGATTATATATTCTATTGTTTGAAAAAGTTTCATTTGTTGGTGATGCAGCATCACTTATTCCAGACAAAGTCCCTGTACCTGTTGCCTTTAAACAGGATAAATTAAAAACAGTATTGCTATCACAAATAATAGTACCAGTACTTAATTGAATACCATTAAGGGTGCTTGCTGTTCCTGTTCCACTTATACTTATATTTCTTACTGTGTTTCTCCTAACATTTACTGTTGAAGTTCCAGTAGTTCCGCCTGTTTGTAAAATACCAACCGTGGTTCCTCCTGTGGTTCCATTTCTGCTGATACTGTCAATTAGGTTATCGTTAATATTGGTAGTGGGTAACGATGTTGCTAGCGTATTAATACCATTCAAGGTTTTAGTTCCTGTTCCAGTAGCATTTAAAAAAGTTCTGGTTATGGTGTTTCCATTAATATTTTGGACTAAAGTAGGAATAGCAGTAATTCCAATACCATTATGAGTACCAACACCTGTTCCACCCAATACTGTAGAGTCAATGATATTGTTATTGATATTTAGAGTACCAATACCAGCAAGTTGACTTAAAATACAATGAGATATTTGAGTACCGTTATAGGTAAATCCATAAATATAATTATTGTTACAATTTACAGTAGAGGCTGCAGTATTTAACCAAATTGCTGTGTACGGAACAGTACTTGTAGCGGCTGCAAGATGGGTGCAGTTTAATAATCTGTTATTATTTACATTAATCACATTTCCGTTAGCACCACTCTGCGCCATTTCTATATCAATATTCCAGTTACTAGCGCCCACTGTAGGACCAGCAGCAATAGTTATTGTATTGTTATTGATATTAGCACTAGCCCCAGGGGAATTGGCAGCAGCAAAAATTCCTCGATTGGTCCCGCCATGATTTACTCCTGTTCCTGTATTATTATTTATGGTATTGTATGAAATGTTAAAACTCCATTGATTACTTGCCCATACTGCCATGCAAGCAAGAGTTACTCCCACGCCTCCACCAAAATTAATTATTGTGTTGCCAGTTGCTAGTGAATTTCCCCCAACATCATTATTCAAATCAGCCAATGTAAATGGTGCAGCAACTGCTGCGCCTCCTAAAGCTATGCCCCCATTGCAATTTTGAATAGTATTACTGTAAAATTTATTATTAGAACTTGCCCCTGCCACTGTGGTTTGTACTATTGTAGTTCCAACGGCTAAAGGCGTGCAAGCAGAAAGTTCTATACCAACCGAACCTTGCCAACGGGGTCCAGTTGCCGCAGTTCCATTTACCCTATTTAAGGTAATGGTACAATTTCTAATGGTGTTATTATTAGCCCCATCGGTTGCACTTGCCTTAAAAAAACCATACCCAAATTCCATGGTGGTGGTTGGTGTTGTATTAGAAATAGGATCTAATAAATCAATTCCATCTATAGTTACATAGTCTGACCCAGTAAAACTCCAAATTCCATCTACAGAAGTAGTTGACGATGCCAATAATGTACCAACATAAGCGGTAATCAAAGGATTTGCTCCACTTGTTAATGGATCCTTTTGGAAAACAATTGGATTAGTAACTGTTCCAGTTGCAGTAAGTGCAATGGTAGCCAAGGTGGTTTCAGTATAACCTGGAGTTATATTAAATGTAACCCCACCTGTACCTACTCCCTGCGCGTTTAAACTATCCACAGCAGATTTAATGGTAGGAAAGTTAGTTGAAGGAATTGTTTTACTGCCAGTAAGTGCTTGTGCATTTACCTTACTAAAATTACTTACTCCCATAAAAACCAGCCCAATGCATACCGCTCTGACTAGTTGTTTAAATTGTTGTAATTGTTTTATCATATATTAAATTTATTTTTTTTGCAAGTTAATTATGTTTTACCATTTATTGTAATACCCAAAACAAGTCTTTGCAACTAATTTAAAGTAAAACATAAAATTTTTCTATTTGTTTTTATTTTTCAAGGTTTTAAAAGCCTTTCATTACTACTTTTAAATTTCCTTGTGTTATTATATTTATGTTTAATGAATTAGGTAAGATATAAATATTAGCTGGTTCAATATTTTTTATTACACCATTTACATCAATAGATGTAGACCATTGTTTATTAATTGCTTCGTTAGATGTTTTAATGGCTTGGTTTAATTGATCGGCTATGGAAAATACCATTTGTTTTTCCATATTTTCTCTGAACTTTTTAGAGTTAACTAACCAAGCTGCACTTTTAACTAAAATATCGCGGGTTTTTAAATCAAAGTCAAATTGCCTAATTTCAATCGATTTATTGGTGGGGTTATAAACCGGCACACCCGTAGCATAAACTATTCCTTTTATGTTTTTACCTAATTTTCCTTTTTGTACTTTACCATCCAAATCAATGGCTATCATTATTTTACTACCATAAGGAAAAGCTTTGGCCTCGTTTATATTTATTTTATACTCGCTGCCTTCAAGCACCATTGGCTTATCGGCAAATTGTTTGGTAAGTGTTTCGTTTATTTGATCAAAAGCAATGGCCGCATTTAAGTTTATTTTTACATCATCGCTAAAACTACTTACTTGGCGCAAGGGCGGTAAATTTACGTTAAACGAATCGTTTTTAGGCTTGTAACCCGATATTACTTCTACAATACTTGATACGCCAAGTTTTATTTGCATTTCGTCAGGAGTATAGGTAATTGGGGTAATAAAAATATTTTTTGGATTTAATAATAACCAAGCTTTGTAAGCCGAATCAATTAAAAATGGTTCTGCTAGGGTTTTCCATGAGTCGCCAACCATTTTTTTAATATCCACATTTTTAGGCACTTCTTGGTCAATTTTGGTAGCCATTTTATTAACTTGCCCTTGAATAATAGCGCCAAAAAGCTTAGGTAAATCTAAGGTTGTTAGCCCTAGGTTAATAACTGGCAAATCGTCCCATAAAATTTTGCCTTTACTGTTTAAGTTTAAATTCCAATCGCGGTCAATTACAGGCGAAGTGTTAAACACTACTGTTAAATTTAACGATTGACTAATTGGTTTTTCAAAACCACCAAATACTTTTACATTATACACAAAATCAATATGTAAGGGCGCAGTAATACTTAAACCATTATTGGCAGTACTTACGGTAAATGGTGTTCGTTTTAAAACAGTTAGCTTTAAATTATCGTTTCCATTGTCTTCAAACTTATCGTCTTTATAAACCTCTAACGGAAATTTTTTATTAACCGATACTGCTAAACCTGCTACATCAATATGAATTGGTAAACCAATTATGGATGTAGGCTTAGGAGGTATAACTACTGGCACATTGGGCGGTTTGGGTGCAGTAATTTTTTGAGTTTTACAAGCATTAATTATCACAGCAAACAAGGCTACTACATACAAAATCGTTTTTTTCATAAATAACTGTATACTCTATTTATTTTTTAAAAAATATTTTTCAATCAGCAAAACTAATAACATTCCTGACAAATAGGCTAAAAAATCGGCCCAGGCAAATGAATTTCCTAAAATTATTTTTGCCAAAAAGTTATTTTGTAAACCCAATAAATTAATAAAGTGAATGTATTGCAACGCTTCAATTAAAAAAGAAAAAGACAGCACAAATGCAATTGCTTGATTAACAGAAATTTTTAAAAACGATTTACAGAAAGTATAAATAAATATAACTACTAATAAATCACCAACATAAGGTCTTATAAATTTATCGTGCACATAAAAAGCTATAAACAATTCAATGATTAGCAGGATAAAAGTAATTATCAAATAGTTTTTATTGAAAATTAGGTGTTTACGCATTTGTGTCTAACAATCTTCTGTGGTAATTAATTTGACCTAAATGATAACTTAAATGACACAAAAAACGAGTAAGGTAAAAACCGGTAGTATTAACACCCATAAAATCAAAGGGGAAAGTTTTTTGTAAATCTGCTTCTGTTATTTTATCAAACTCATTTGCAATTAAGGCTTGTGTAGCTTTTACCATTTCGGCCAACTCTTGTTTCGATATGTTTTTTGAATCAAATTCATCATCTCTATTGCGTACATAATTGGTTTTAAGCATAACTGAGCCAATAAAATGGTTAATATTTCCTACTAAATGCAAACATAAGTTCCCACCTGAGTTTTTTATGTTTTTATCAATAATCCAAAGGTTTTCAGAATTTGAATAAGCGTTTATTTCGTTCAATAAATTTTCTAGTTCAAAACTATAAAGTTGTTTCAGGATTTGTATTTGCATGGTGGGTGGGTTGATTGGGTTGATTAGTTAATTATGTTTATTAAGTTTAGTTATTTAAGTCCTATTTTAGTCATTGCACCTTACCTCAAATACTTTATTTTGGATAGTATCAAAATGAATGTTCAAGTTAAACAACAATGCTCCACCAAAGCCCATTATTCCAGATTTTAAACCTAAGTCAACTTGATAACTTAAATTCCCAACTGTATCTCCTTGGTCACCTAATAGGTTTAATACTTCAACTTTTGATTTGCCAATTAGAATGCTATCATTTATTATATTATCCACCATTTTTCCGCGTATTCTTTCGTTTCCATTTAGCCATTCTTCCCTATTAAAAACCACTTTTTCAAGTTGACTTTCCTCTTCGCACCCAAAAGTGACAAAAAAAACAGCCCAAATAAATATCAAATATCTTTTCATTTTGGTTTTATTTCATATTAATATATAAAAGGTAATTATACTTATTACAACCTATTTTATTTAACTATTTCAATACAACCTTCTCCAATCGATTAAAATGAAGATGTTTTATTAAAGTTCTATTTTCAAACATATCTATTATTTTTATAAATCCCAATGGTTTTCCATTTGCATGGCAGAGATGTTTAATTAAACGTCTTTACACGGTTATACAATACCAAGCAAACAAAAAAGCAATAATTTTTTTATTATTTCTCCATTCACAGTCAAACACGTATGGTGTAAACCAATGTGTATTCCTTAAACATTTGGGCAGACAAACAGGTCTGCCCC
The DNA here is from genome assembly GCA_027484685.1 of Bacteroidota bacterium. Lineage (GTDB taxonomy): Bacteria > Bacteroidota > Bacteroidia > UKL13-3 > UKL13-3 > JAAFJM01. Next base: position 2,601 of record JAIXSO010000046.1, on the reverse strand, counting down.
TTACAGTTGCTGTTGATATCACAAATCATCCATCAAAAATCAAAAATCATTATTACATTCGCGCCTCGATTAACAATTATGGCAGAATTTAAAAAAGTAAAACGCAGCGAAAACTATTCAGCGTGGTATAATAATTTAGTAGAACAAGCAGATTTAGCGCAACACTCAGCAGTAAAAGGCTGCATGGTAATTAAACCTTATGGTTATGCCATTTGGGAAAAAATGCAAGCTGAATTAGACAGAAGGTTTAAAGAAACTGGTCATCAAAATGCTTATTTTCCATTATTTGTGCCCAAAAGTTTATTTGAAGCTGAAGAAAAAAATGCGGAAGGTTTTGCTAAAGAATGTGCCATTGTTACCCATTATCGTTTAAAAACTGATCCAGATAGACCAGGTAAATTAATGGTTGACCCAGAAGCAAAATTGGAAGAAGAATTGATAGTTCGCCCAACAAGTGAAGCTATTATTTGGAACACTTACCGCGATTGGATTCAAAGCTACCGCGATTTACCTATTTTAATTAATCAATGGGCTAATGTGGTGCGTTGGGAAATGCGCACACGTTTGTTTTTACGCACAGCAGAGTTTTTATGGCAAGAAGGACACACCGCACATGCTACCAAAGAAGAAGCATTGGCTGAAACCAAGCAAATGCTTGAAGTGTATGCTGATTTTGCTGAAAACATCATGGCGGTGCCTGTGGTAAAAGGTGTAAAAACCGAAAACGAACGTTTTGCTGGTGCTGATGAAACTTTTTGTATTGAAGGATTGATGCAAGATGGAAAAGCATTACAAATGGGAACCAGTCACTTTTTAGGCCAAAATTTTGCTAAAGCATTTGATGTAAAATTTGTAAGCAAAGAAAACGTTAAAGATTACGTTTGGGCTACCAGTTGGGGCGTTTCTACCCGCTTAATGGGTGCTTTAATTATGAGCCATAGCGATGATGAAGGATTGGTTTTACCTCCAAAATTAGCTCCAATACAAGTTGTAATTGTGCCAATTACAGGTAAAAAAGAAGACGAAAAAGCATTGGTTTTAGATAAAGCTCGTGAATATTTTACGGCATTAAAAGCCAAAGGCATTTTAGTTAAATTAGACGATAGAGATAATATGTCGCCTGGTTATAAATTTGCAGATTATGAGTTAAAAGGTGTGCCTTTGCGCATAGCCATTGGCCCAAGAGATGTGGCTGCTGGAAATGTAGAATTAGCAAGACGCGATACCAAAACCAAAGAAATTATAAGTGCAGAAAATTTACCTGAAACTATCAGCAATTTATTAGAAGAAATTCAAAACAGCATTTATAATAAAGCATTGGAGTATAGAAATTCACATATTCATACCGTAAATAATTGGGATGAATTTATGGATGCCATTGAAAATAAAACTGGTTTTGTAAGCGCTCATTGGGATGGAACTGGCGAAACCGAAGAAAAAATTAAAGACTTAAGCAAAGCTACCATTCGTTGTGTGCCATTAAATAATTTGCAAGAAGATGGAGTTTGTGTATTAACAGGAAAACCTTCTACGCAAAGAGTTTTATTTGCAAAAGCTTATTAAAATTTAAATGCTTAAATAAAGGTGAACCACATAGAACAAAAAAACATAGATTATAAACTATGCTTCTTTGTTCTAGGTGGTTTATTTTTTTTGGAAAATAATTTTAAAAAAATGGATGTATGTTATTTTTTTCTAATGATTTATATACAATAAAATAGATTTCGAGCTGAATATATCTAAACGCATCAGCTCATAATAATATTATTAAAATAAAAAATAATCTTTTGCCATTTGTGTTGTGGCTCTATTTTATTGGGGCAGTCTATATTTCTTTATTTGTGTCTTACTATAAAAAAAACTATAATATTATGTTTATACCGCTTAACCGCGATAATGTAAGACAAATAGTAAACCTATAGTCTGAAAGCTTAAAAGGAGCATTATTACACCAACAGTTAGAGCTAAATATAACCTATAAAGCATTAGATTGGTTAACCCAATTAGGTTACGACCCTCAATATGGTGCAAGGCCTTTGAAACGAGTAATGCAACGCAGATTTTTTTTAACGAACTTTCTAAAGAAATATTAGCAGGAAAAGTAAAAAAAGACTCGAACATACTAATAAGCCTAGATGACCGCCAACAGTTTGTGTTCGAAAATAAATAATAACTGAATGGTGATTTTTGATGTATGATTTTTGGGTTGGAGCTAAAAAACAAAACCATTCAAAAGTCATGCTGAAAGCATATTCCTTGTTGGAGGAGATTGTTAACCAGTCAACATAGAACATAAAAAAACTCCCTATACTTTTTACAAAGTGTGGGGAATTTTTTGTTTTTTGGAAAAAAAAACATATGACACAAGCATTAACATTCTTATTTAACCCAAATTATGCATTAGAAAAGATATAAGGAGCAGTTGTTTTAGGTACCGTATCAAAAAGAGCATCCAGCCACCTTCGTTTTTCTCCTGTTGCATAAATTTTCAAAGTGGTAATTCTTGCATGTTTTGTTACCCAAGCTCCTAATGCAAAGCATTTAAAACGTAAAGTGCTTAAAGTGGCTTGGGACTTGGTTTTTAATATCACTTGACGGAAT